>NTHE01000081.1 GCA_002551355.1 Streptomyces sp. man185
GACGACGGCGCCGATGGCGCCGCGGACCAGGTCGTCCCACATGAACCAGAAGCGGTCCTGTCCGGGCGTACCGAAGAGGTACAGGATCAGGTCCTGGTCGAGCGTGATGCGGCCGAAGTCCATGGCGACGGTGGTCGTCGTCTTGTCCCCGGTGTGGGTCAGATCGTCGATGCCCGCGGACGCGGACGTCATGACGGCCTCGGTGCGCAGCGGGTTGATCTCCGACACGGCCCCGACGAACGTGGTCTTCCCCACGCCGAAGCCGCCCGCCACCACGATCTTCGCCGAGGTGGTGGCGCGGCCCGTACCGCCGTTAGAGCTTGCGAAGTCCACTGAGCACCCTTTCGAGCAGTGTCACATCCGGCGCGCCGCCGGCCTCTCCGTTGCCCGGCTGGTGGATGGCCACCATGCCGGCTTCCGCCAGGTCCGCCACCAGGATCCGGGCGACGCCGAGCGGCATCGACAGCAGCGCCGACACCTCCGCCACCGACTTGACCTCACGGCAGAGGTGGCAGATCCGCTGGTGCTCGGGGAGCAGGGTCCCCAGATGAGCGGGGTCTGCCGTCGTGCTGACCAGAGCCTCTATCGCGAGCTGGTAGCGCGGCCGGGTCCGGCCGCCGGTCATGGCGTAAGGACGAACCAGCGGCTGGTCGCCTTCCCCGTCGTACGACGCGTGGTGCAGTGCGCCGTACGGATCGGGTGAGGCGGGTGGCGGGGTCATGAATCCTCCGGGCGTGACAGCAGGTTCTCGGCTTGCCGTCTGCAAGGGGCCGGTGAGGGGACTAAAGCGGCCTGTCGGGTGAGGGTTGTGGGCATTACCTGGGGGGATCGTGTCGTGAATCCGCTGGACGGCCGCCTAGTGGAGCAGACTTCCTTGGAGTTCGGCGCGGAGGTCGGGCGTGAGGACGGTGCCCGCACGGTCGACCAGGAGGGCCATCTCGTACCCGACAAGACCGATGTCGGCGTCCGGGTGGGCCAGAACGGCCAGGGACGAGCCGTCGGAGATGGACATGAGGAAGAGGAATCCCCGCTCCATCTCCACAACTGTCTGACTGACGGCGCCGCCCTCGAAGATCCGGGACGCACCCGCGGTCAGCGAGGTGAGACCCGACGCGACAGCGGCGAGCTGGTCGGCGCGGTCGCGCGGGAAACCTTCGGACATCGCCAGCAGCAGGCCATCCGCGGAGACCACCACCGTGTGGGACACCCCTGGGGTGTTGTCCACGAAGTTGGTGATCAGCCAGTTCAGATTCTGCGCGGCCTGACTCATGGGGCTCAACTAACGCTCCTGCTGGTGAGTGGGGCCGAGATGGATACTGCCGGTCTGCTGGCCGTTGTTGGCCTGCCGACCCTGCTGGATGCCCCGGCGGAGATTGGTCAGACGACCGCGCACGTCATCGGGCGCGCGCGAAACCTGAGGTCCGGACTGGTGATTCTGCTGCTGCGCGGTCCCCGGTACCAAATTGGCGCGGGGAACACGGCGGGGCAGCCCGGAAGTGGTGACCCCGCCGGCGGCGGGCTTCTTGACCCGCTCGGCCTGGCGTACGAGATCGTCGTTGGGCGAGGCCCGCCAGGAACTGGTGACCGAGGTGTCGGCCGCACCACGCTGAGGCAGCGGCGGGACCGGCACACCGTCGGCCCCCGGAGCGGCCGGCGCCTGCGGTTCGGCGGGCGGCTGCTGGCCGCCCTGGCCCGGACCGTGGAACCAGTTCGTCTCCAGGGTGTCGTACAGCGGCGTGCGCCCGTCCCCGGGACCGGCCGGCGGCAGGGCCTCCGGCTGCTGGGGCTGCTGGGGCAGCGCGGGACGGTACGGAGCCTCGCCCGCCGGGGAGGCGGACGGACGCGGCGCACCGAAGCCGTTGCCCTCCGGGCCGTGCCCGCCCGGCGCGGGCAGCTGCCGGCCCTGGTCCTGCTGGGGCTGGTGCGGGACACCGAAGTCGGGCCGGGCGAACTGCGCGGTGCTCGCCGGGTCCTGGCCCTGCGGAGCCCCCTGCTGGTACGAGCGGTCCTGGGGAGCCACCGGGCCCGAGAAGTCGGGCCGGGCGAACTCGGAGGTCGCGCCGGGACCCTGGCGGTCGTCGGCCTGCCGCTGGTTCAGCGGGGCGTTGAACGACGAGTCCTGGCCGGGACCCGTCGGACGGGCGAACTGCCCGGTCGCGTCGTGCTCCTCGTGACCGCGCGGAGTGTCGGCGCCCCAGCTGGTGGAGGCGGGGCGCTGCGGCTGCGGGTTGCCCCCGGGCAGCTCGGCACGCGGGCCACCGGGCGGCGGCAGTTGACGGCCGGGGCCGCCGGGCTGCTGGAAACCGCCCTGGGCGAGGCCGCCCTGCTCCTGCCGGGCCTGGGGCCGCTGGGCTCCGGGACCCTGCTGGCTGTGCTGGCCCTGCTGGTTCTGCTGGTTCTGCCAACCGGACGGGGCCTGCTGGTTCTGGTTCTGGTTCTGGTGCTGCGGGGCGAACGGGCCCGGGCGGCCGTTCTGCCCGGGGGAGGGCGGAGCCCCGTGCCCGAACAGGTTGGGCTGCGCCGCCCCGTCGCCGCGGCCGGGCTCATCGCCCTGGGGGCCGCCCTGGGCGCCGCGGGCGCCGATCCGGGCGCTGTTGCCGAAGGCGCCGGAGAGGCCACCGCCCTGGCGCTGCGGAGCCTGGCCCTGCCCCGGGAAGTCCTGGCCCGGGCCGCCGTTGTTCGGCTGGCCGCCGCCCTGCGGCCGGCCCGTCGAGCCGTCCCGGGCCGGCAGTGCCGCCCGGGGGCCGGCACCCGCGCCGACCTGGCCGCGCTGACCGCCCGGTCCACCGCCGAGGCTCTTGGCGCCCGGTCCGCCCGGACCGCTGCCGAGACCCGCGCGCTGGCCGTTGCCCGCGCCGTTCCCATTGCCGGCGAGCAGCCCGCCCGGGGCGCCGGACTGCTGCCCGGGGCCCTGCTTGGACGGCGGCTGCTTGCCGCCGTGCGCGACATCGACGGGCAGCATGACCAGCGCGGTCGTACCGCCGGAGTCGGAGGGGCGCAGCTGGATCCGGATGCCGTGACGCAGCGACAGCCGGCCGACCACGAACAGACCCATGCGGCGGGAGACGGAGACGTCCACCGTCGGCGGCTGCGCGAGCCGCTCGTTGATCGCGGCGAGGTCCTCCGGGGAGAGGCCGATGCCGGTGTCGTGGATCTCGACGAGCACCCGCCCGTCGGGCAGCGCGTGACCGGTGACCTTGACCTTCGTCTGCGGCGAGGAGAACGACGTCGCGTTCTCCAGCAGCTCGGCGAGCAGGTGCACGAGGTCGTTGACGACGCGGCCGGCCACCTCGGTGGCGGGCACCGCGGACAGCTCGATGCGCTCGTACTGCTCCACCTCGGAGGCGGCGGCGCGGAGCACGTCGACCAGCGGGACGGGGCGGGTCCACCGGCGCCCCGGCTCCTCGCCCGCGAGGACGAGGAGGTTCTCGCCGTTACGGCGCATGCGGGTCGCGAGGTGGTCGAGCTTGAAGAGGGAGGACAGCTGGTCCGGGTCGGCCTCGCGCGACTCCAGCTCGGAGATGAGCGAGAGCTGGCGCTGGATGAGGCCCTGGGAGCGGCGCGAGAGGTTGGTGAACATCGCGTTGACGTTGCCCCGGAGGAGGGCCTGCTCGGCGGCGAGGCGGACGGCCTCGCGGTGCACGTCGTCGAAGGCCGCAGCCACCTGGCCGATCTCGTCCCGGGAGTGCACGCCGACCGACTCGACGGAGGTGTCGACGTCCTGCGGGTCGGTCTCGGAGAGCTGCTTGACGAGCTCGGGCAGCCGGTCCTGGGCGACCCGGGTGGCGGTGTCCTGGAGGCGGCGCAGGGAGCGGATCATGGAGCGGGCCACCACGAAGGCGCCGACGAGCGAGACGCCGAGCACGATGAAGATGACCGCACCGTTGATGATCGCGTCGCGCTGGGAGGCCTGGCGCAGCTCGCGGGCCTTGGCCTCCATGTCGCTGAGGAGGGTGGCCTCGATCGTCTCCATGGCCTTGATCTTGATGGTGCTCTGGTCGTACCAGTCCAGGTACGACCGGACCTGCTTGCCCTCGATCCCGTTCGTGGTGTCCAGGATCCGCTTGGCGTACATGTTCCCGGCGTTGATCTCCGGGTTGCCGTTGTCCAGGGGCGCCATGAGCTCTTCGGCGCTCTGCCCGGTCGTGGCGTAGATCTGCTTGAACGAGGTGAGGGCCCGGGACTCCTTGGCGAGCGCGTTGGAGCCGAACTGCCGGTCGTTCTGGTTCAGGTGCGGTTCCTTGACCGAACCGCCGGGCAGCGCCGCGGCGATGATCGCGCGCTGGACCGAGGCGTACTCCTTGGCGGAGGAGAACGCCGCCAGGGCCCGGGTCCGCTTGATCATGTCCGGGTTGCTGGTCGCCTGCGCCATGTCCTGCGAGAGGCTCAGGAGCGAGGTGATCAGCTGGCTGTACTGGTCGATCGTGTTGAGACTCGGCGAGCCCTCCTCGTACGCCGTCTTGCGGATCGTACGGATGGTGCCGAGCTGGGAGGCGATCGACGAGATGCTCGCGTGGATGCTCTCCAGCGAGTCGTCGCCCTCGGAGTCACCGATCGAGTCGGTCTCGTCGAGGAAGGCGTTCCTGGCCCGGTCGGTCTTGTCCCGGGGCCCGGTGACCTTGTAGTCGGTGGGCTTGGACTTGTTCGACAGCGGACCGGCCGACTGGTCGCGCTCCACCTGGAGCGCCTGGGCGAGCGAGGTCGCCTGCTTGGTCATCTTGGTCAGCAGCTGCATGTGCTCCAGCTGCTGCATGTCGGTCATCGACTCCTGGATCCGCAGACCGCCGAGGCTGGTCGCGGCGACCACGGGGAGGGCGAGGAGCGAGACCAGTCGCGTGCTGATGCGCCAGTTACGGAGCGCTATTCGCGAGCCCGTGTCGACCGGGCCACGCGGCTGCGCGGCCGTGTTCGGCTCCGCACCGCTCGTCGTGGAGCCCGGGCGCTGCGCACGGTCGCTGTTGTCGCCGGCAGCGGCCGGCCCGGGGTTCTGGGCGTGCTGGGGCGAGGAACCGCGGTCGGTCCCGCCGCGCGGCTCCTGTTCCGCCGGAGCGCTGCCATCCCTCTTGAAACGTCCCTGCACTAGCGTCGCAACCTCTGGACCAGGCGTCCCGCCCGCGTGTGCGGACCAGAACGGTGTCGGCGTCGTGGGGCGCTGGACGCGCCCCATGGTGGTCGTATGAGTGACCGGCGTACTTCCCCCTCCCGCCGCCACTCGGCGCTGCGTTGCGCCCCGGCGCGCCGGCCTGAAACCCGCGGCGGTGCGTGGAATTCCAACACAGTGCAGGATCTCCAACAAGGCCCATGTACCGGGCTGTGACCTGCGTGACACGTTGTGATGAACGAGTAACAAGCAGTGGAGAGTGATCGTGGGTAAAGCGGACTATTCAGGAGTAGTTACCTAGGGGCGGGGGGTGTCCCAGTCGCGATGATCAGGAGCGGAATGGTGGATTCAGTGGTGCAATGTCCGTTTTCTGGATCACGGCCACCTGTCCGCAATGGGTCGAATGTCGATTAGTTCGTGAGCAAACTCACATGATGATCGTCGCCTCATCCCGGCTCCGGCGGGGAATCGGATGTTTAGCCTGACGCTTTACAGGGATAGCGAATCCGACAAGCCGGCGCCGCACGAGCGACGCCCTCACCGACAGGGTCCTGACGGCAGATGAAGACGACGACGATGTTCCGCAACATTGCCAACCCCCGGCGCACCACGCTGGCGCACCTCAAGGACGCCGAAGCGCTGCAGACGCCCCTGGCGCCGGAGCACGCCGCCGACCTGCCCAACGTCACGGCCAACCCGCGCCGCACCATCCTCATGGAAGCCCCGGTCGCCGTCGCCCCGTAGCCGCCCGGGCAATGCGCGAGGCTGCACCCCTCACGGCGCCGGCGCCTCGCCCGGCGCGGATCGCCCCGTCGCGCCTCCCGGCACGCACCCTCGCGGCGTTGGCCAAACGCCCTGGTAGCTCCGCTACAAGGGCCCTCGGCCGCCTGCGATCACACGCACCGGACGACGCTCCTTTTGGGGCGATCCGCGCCGGGCGAGGCGCTAGCCTGGAGCGTCAGTCTTCAGTCAGCCAGCAAGTGAGGGGCGACAGCATCCCGTGCGCATCGCCAGGTTCTCCATCGACGGCAATGTCGCCTTCGGCGCCGTCGAGGGACAGGGCACCGTGGAATCCGGTGACCTTGTCCTCGACATCATCAAGGGCATTCCGTACGCCGACTTCGAGCTCTCGGGCACCAAGGTCCCGCTGAACAAGGTCCGGCTGCTGCCCCCCGTGCTCCCCAACAAGGTCGTGGCCATCGGCCGCAACTACGCGGAGCACGCCGCCGAACTCGGCCACGAGGTCCCCGACGCGCCCATCACCTTCTTCAAGCCGACCACCTCGGTGATCGGCTCCGGCGACGCGATCGAGTACCCCTCTTTCTCCGAAGACCTGCACCACGAGGCCGAGCTGGCCGTGGTCATCGGCCGCATGTGCCGCGAGGTCCCCCGCGAGCGCGTGCGCGACGTCATTCTCGGCTACACCTGCGCCAACGACGTCACCGCTCGCGATGTGCAGCAGCGCGAGAAGCAGTGGGCGCGCGCCAAGGGATTCGACACCTCCTGCCCGCTGGGCCCCTGGGTGGAGACCGACGTGGACCCCCACGACCTCACCATCCAGGCGACGGTCAACGGCGAGCAGCGACAGCTCGGCCGCACGAGCGACATGGTCCGCTCCGTCGAGGACCTGATCGTCCACATCACGGAGGCCATGACGCTGCTCCCGGGCGACGTCATCCTCACGGGCACCCCCGCGGGGGTCGGACCCCTGCACGTCGGCGACGAGGTCGCCGTCATCATCGAAGGCATCGGCACTCTCACCAACAAGGTGATCAAGCGTGGCTAACGCACCAGTCCGTGTACGTTTCTGTCCCTCCCCGACCGGCAACCCCCACGTGGGCCTGGTCCGGACGGCGCTCTTCAACTGGGCCTTCGCCCGGCACCACCAGGGCACCCTGGTCTTCCGGATCGAGGACACCGACGCGGCACGCGACTCCGAGGAGTCCTACCAGCAGCTGCTCGACTCGATGCGCTGGCTCGGCCTGGACTGGGACGAGGGCCCCGAGATCGGCGGCCCGCACGCCCCGTACCGCCAGTCGCAGCGGATGGACCTGTACAAGGACGTCGCCGAGAAGCTGCTCGCCGGCGGGTACGCCTACCCCTGCTACTGCACCACCGAGGAGCTGGACACCCGCCGCGACGCCGCCCGCGCCGCCGGGAAGCCGTCCGGTTACGACGGCCACTGCCGTGACCTCACCGCCGAGCAGACCGCCGCGTACGAGGCCGAGGGCCGCACCTCGATCGTCCGCTTCCGGATGCCCGACGAGGCCATCACCTTCACCGACCTGGTCCGCGGCGACATCACCGTCCAGCCGGAGAACGTCCCCGACTACGGCATCGTCCGCGCCAACGGGGCCCCGCTCTACACGCTGGTCAACCCGGTCGACGACGCCCTGATGGAGATCACCCACGTCCTGCGCGGCGAGGACCTGCTCTCCTCCACCCCGCGCCAGATCGCCCTGTACCGGGTGCTCATCGAGCTGGGCATCGCCAAGGACACCCCCGCCTTCGGCCACCTGCCGTACGTCATGGGCGAGGGCAACAAGAAGCTCTCCAAGCGCGACCCGCAGGCCTCCCTCAACCTCTACCGGGAGCGCGGCTTCCTCCCCGAGGGCCTGCTGAACTACCTCTCGCTGCTCGGCTGGTCGATCGCCGAGGACCGCGACATCTTCTCGGTGGACGAGCTGATCGCCGCGTTCGACATCAAGGACGTCAACGCCAACCCGGCCCGCTTCGACCTCAAGAAGTGCGAGCACATCAACGCCGAGCACATCCGGATGCTGGATGTGAAGGCGTTCACCGAGGCCTGCGGCCCCTGGCTGAAGGCCCCCTTCGCGCCCTGGGCTCCCGAGGCCTTCGACGCGGAGAAGTGGACCCGGATCGCCCCGTACGCCCAGACCCGGGTCACGGTCCTCTCCGACATCACCGACAACGTCGACTTCCTCTTCCTCGACGAGCCGGTGGAGGACGAGGCCTCCTGGACCAAGGCGATGAAGGGAGACCCGGTGGCCCTGCTCACCACCGCCCGCGCCAACCTGGAGACGGCCGACTGGAGCGACCCGGAGTCGCTGAAGAACGCCGTCCTGACCGCCGGCGAGGCCCACGGCCTCAAGCTCGGCAAGGCCCAGGCCCCGGTCCGCGTCGCCGTCACCGGCCGCACGGTGGGCCTGCCGCTTTTCGAGTCCCTGGAGATCCTGGGCCGCGAGAAGAGCCTGGCCCGGGTGGACGCCGCACTGGCGAAGCTGACCGCGTAGGCGGACGGACACCCCCGAGGAGGGCCGCGACCGGCAGGTCGCGGCCCTCCTCGGCGTTCGCGACCCGCGGCCGACCATGAGCGGCTACCGTGGCGTACATGCCGATCCGCGCCGTGCTCTGGGACGTCGACGACACGATTTTCGACTACGCGGGCGCCGACCACACCGGTATGCGGCTCCACCTGGAGACCGTGGGCCTGCCGGAGGCGTACGCGTCCCCCGACGAGGCCCTCGCCGCCTGGAAGGCGATCACCGCCGTGCACTGGGCGCGCGTCGCCGCCGGGGAGACGGACTTCCTCGGACAACGGCGGGACCGGGTGCGGGACTTCCTGGGGCGGCCCATGACGGACGCCGAAGCCGACGACTGGTTCGCCGGCCATCTGATCCACTACGAGGCCGCCTGGGCGCTCTTCCCGGACGTGCTGCCGACCCTGGACCGGCTGGTCCCCGCCTACCGTCACGCGATCCTCTCCAACAGCAGCAGCCACAACCAGCACCGCAAGCTGACCGCGCTCGGCGTGCGGGACCGTTTCGAGGCGCTGGTCTGCGCCGTGGAGCTCGGCATCTCCAAACCGGAGGCCGGCGCCTTCCTCGCGGCCTGCGAGGCGCTCGCGCTGGAGCCGCACGAGGTGGCGTACGTGGGCGACGAGCCGGACATCGACGCGAGCGGGGCCGTCGCCGCCGGGCTCACCGGTATCTGGCTCGACCGGCGGGGCCGGGGCGGGCGCTCCGATCTGATCAGGATCACCGGGCTGGACCAGCTGCCGGGCCTGCTGGCGGGCGATACCCGTTTTGGAGCGCCGGACACCTTCGGGTAATGTTCTTTCTGCGCCGCCCGAGCGGGCCGAAAGATCCGGCCGGGAAGCGCAGACAGAAGTGAAGCCCCCACCAGGGGTTGCATTTCAGTGGGCTATGGTGTAATTGGCAACACTACGGTTTCTGGTACCGTCATTCTAGGTTCGAGTCCTGGTAGCCCAGCGCAAGACCGAGCAGTACGAGCAAGACCAGCAGGACAAGCCCCCGTTGTGTAGCGGCCTAGCACGCTGCCCTCTCACGGCAGTAGCGCCGGTTCGAATCCGGTCGGGGGTACAGATCCTTCCCGCGAGAACATCTGGGTCGCACCCACGTTCTTGATGCAGGATCGCTAGGGCCCCCGTTGTGTAGCGGCCTAGCACGCTGCCCTCTCACGGCAGTAGCGCCGGTTCGAATCCGGTCGGGGGTACTTGTCACACCATGGGCTATGGTGTAATTGGCAACACTACGGTTTCTGGTACCGTCATTCTAGGTTCGAGTCCTGGTAGCCCAGCGCAAGTCAGCAGTAACCACGCCCCCGTTGTGTAGCGGCCTAGCACGCTGCCCTCTCACGGCAGTAGCGCCGGTTCGAATCCGGTCGGGGGTACAACACAGCAGTACAGGAAGGCCCTCCACTTCGGTGGAGGGCCTTCCTGCTGTGCCCGGACCGAAGCGCCCCACGCCAAATCGCCGACTAGGCAGGGCAGTTGCCCGGGCGGGGGAGCGGGGCCGGGAAGGAGAAAGGGCCGCCACGGCGTTGGGGCGGCCTTCCGGAAGAGGGGGAGAAGCGGTGCGGGTGAGGGAGGTCAGCCCGTGCGGCGCAGGGCCTCGCTCAGCCGTGCCGCCGAGTCGATGACCGCCTGGGCGTGCATCCGGCCCGGGTGGCGGGTGAGCCGCTCGATCGGCCCGGAGATGGAGACCGCGGCGACCACCCGGTTCGACGGCCCGCGCACCGGGGCGGAGACCGAGGCAACGCCCGGTTCCCGCTCGCCGATCGACTGGGCCCAGCCCCGCCGCCGTACGCCGGAGAGCGCCGTCGCCGTGAACCTCGCGCCCTGGAGGCCCCGGTGCAGGCGCTCCGGCTCCTCCCAGGCCATCAGGATCTGCGCGGAGGAGCCCGCCTTCATCGTGAGGGTCGAGCCGACCGGCACCGTGTCCCGGAGTCCGGACAGCCGTTCCGCCGCTGCCACGCAGATGCGCATGTCCCCCTGCCGGCGGTAGAGCTGCGCGCTCTCGCCGGTGATGTCGCGCAGGTGGGTGAGCACCGGTCCGGCCGTGGCCAGCAGGCGGTCCTCGCCCGCCGCGGCTGCCAGTTCCGACAGCCGGGGGCCGAGAATGAACCGGCCCTGCATATCCCTCGCCACCATCCGGTGGTGTTCCAGTGCCACGGCCAGTCGATGGGCCGTGGGCCGTGCGAGCCCGGTCGCCGCGACCAGCCCGGCGAGGGTGGCCGGACCGGACTCCAGGGCGCTCAATACCAGAGCTGCCTTGTCGAGAACGCCGACGCCGCTAGAGTTGTCCATACGACGATACTCCCGTCTCACTCTGTGAAACGCAAGTTCAATTTCCGGCGGAAGTTGCGAACCTGTAGGGGCGGCCGCACAACGGCTCGTAGCCACCGCCCCGCACGGGGGTCCGGACGGAGGCGCACCGAATCTCTAGTTGGGCCGGCGAAGACGCCGGCCGGAGGGAAAGCGATGGGTAGGACACTCGCGGAGAAGGTCTGGGACGACCACGTCGTCCGGCGCGCGGAGGGCGAGCCCGACCTTCTCTTCATCGATCTGCACCTGCTGCACGAGGTGACCAGCCCGCAGGCCTTCGACGGTCTGCGTCAGGCCGGACGTCCGGTACGACGCCTCGACCTCACCATCGCCACCGAGGACCACAACACCCCGACCCTCGACATCGACAAGCCGATCGCCGACCCGGTCTCGCGCGCCCAGCTGGAGACCCTGCGCAAGAACTGCGCGGACTTCGGCGTGCGGCTGCACCCGCTGGGCGACGTCGAGCAGGGCGTCGTCCACGTGGTGGGACCGCAGCTGGGGCTGACCCAGCCCGGCACCACCGTGGTCTGCGGCGACTCCCACACCTCCACGCACGGCGCGTTCGGTGCGCTGGCGTTCGGCATCGGCACCAGCCAGGTGGAGCACGTCCTGGCCACCCAGACGCTGCCGCTGGCCCGCCCGAAGACTATGGCCATCACGGTCGACGGCGAACTGCCCGACGAGGTCACCGCGAAGGACCTGATCCTGGCGATCATCGCTCGGATCGGCACCGGCGGCGGCCAGGGCTACATCCTCGAATACCGCGGCTCCGCCATCGAGAAGCTCTCGATGGAGGCCCGGATGACCATCTGCAACATGTCGATCGAGGCCGGCGCCCGCGCGGGCATGATCGCCCCGGACGCCACCACCTTCGACTACCTCAAGGGCCGCGACCACGCCCCCGAGGGCGAGGACTGGGACGCCGCCGTCGCGTACTGGAAGACCCTGCGCTCCGACGACGACGCCGTGTTCGACGCCGAGGTCGTCATCGACGCCACCGAGCTGGCCCCGTTCGTCACCTGGGGGACCAACCCCGGCCAGGGCGCGCCTCTGTCGGCCAACGTCCCCGACCCCGCTTCGTACGAGGACGCCTCGGAGCGCTACGCCGCCGAAAAGGCCCTGGAATACATGGGGTTGACCGCCGGACAGCCGCTGCGCGAGATCAACGTCGACACCGTCTTCGTAGGTTCGTGCACCAACGGCCGCATCGAGGACCTGCGCAACGCGGCCGCGATCCTGGACGGCCGCAAAGTCGCCGACGGAGTACGGATGCTGGTCGTCCCCGGCTCGGTCCGGGTCGCGCTCCAGGCCGTCTCCGAGGGCCTGGACAAGGTCTTCACCGGGGCCGGCGCCGAATGGCGGCACGCGGGTTGCTCGATGTGCCTCGGTATGAACCCCGACCAGCTGGCCCCCGGCGAGCGCTCCGCCTCCACCTCGAACCGCAACTTCGAGGGGCGGCAGGGCAAGGGCGGCCGCACCCACCTGGTCTCGCCCCAGGTCGCCGCCGCCACCGCGGTGCTGGGCCATCTGGCCTCGCCCGCCGACCTGTCCGACGCCCGTACCCCCGCCGGAGTCCGATAGCCATGGAAGCATTCACCACCCACACCGGCCGGGCCGTTCCGCTGCGCCGCAGCAACGTCGACACCGACCAGATCATCCCCGCCCACTGGCTGAAGAAGGTCACCCGCGACGGGTTCGAGGACGGCCTCTTCGAAGCCTGGCGCAAGGACGAGAACTTCGTCCTCAACCGCCCCGAACGCCAGGGCGCCTCGGTCCTGGTCGCCGGTCCCGACTTCGGTACGGGCTCCTCCCGCGAACACGCGGTCTGGGCCCTGCAGAACTTCGGATTCAAGGCCGTCGTCTCCTCCCGCTTCGCCGACATCTTCCGCGGCAACTCGCTGAAGAACGGCCTGCTCACGGTGGTTCTGGAGCAGAAGGTCGTCGACGCCCTCTGGGAGCTGACGGAGGCCGACCCGACCGCCGAGGTGACCGTCGACCTGGAGGCCCGCCAGGTCCGCGCCGAGGGCATCACCGCCGACTTCGAGCTGGACGAGAACGCCCGCTGGCGGCTGCTGAACGGCCTCGACGACATCAGCCTCACCCTTCAGAACGAAGCGGACATCGCCGCATACGAGGCGGCCAGGCCCGCCTTCAAGCCGCGTACCATTACCGCCTGAGCAGCGCTTTTCCAGGACTGCGCCCCCTGCCTCCCGGCAGGGGGCGCAGTCGCTTGTTGAGACCCCGTCGGGCGACAACTCGCCCCAGATGGCACAATCGGTGCATGGAACGCGACAGCCAACTCAAGCTCTATGGCCAAGTCGCCGACCAACTGAAGGAAGCGCACGCGAAGGTGCGTGCACTGCAAGTCCCGGAGGGCGTACGGATGGCGCTGACCCGGAAGCTGCTGGTCGTCACGGCCGCGGCGAAGCACGATCTCCCGGACGCGGCAAGGCGTCTGGACCGGTTGATGAAGGACCTCGATGAGGGCCGATTCCCCGAAGGTGACTGACACGTGGAACTGCGCATCGGTCGACTTCGTTGCGGCACTAGGGTGATTAGCCCGTTTCGTGTTTGATTTGCGGTATATATCTGCCTAACGTGCGAAAAAGCTTGAACACTTTCGTTCTGGCAATGTCTCCGAAGGGGAAGACGTGAACAAGGCGCAGCTCGTAGAAGCGATTGCCGACAAGGTCGGCGGCCGTCAGCAGGCCGCGGACGCTGTCGACGCGGTACTCGACGCGATCGTCCGTGCCGTTGTCGCCGGGGACCGTGTCTCGGTCACCGGCTTCGGTTCGTTCGAGAAGGTCGACCGCCCCGCCCGGTACGCCCGCAACCCGCAGACGGGTGAGCGCGTCCGGGTCAAGAAGACCTCGGTGCCGCGCTTCCGTGCGGGTCAGGGCTTCAAGGACCTGGTGAGCGGCTCGAAGAAGCTCCCCAAGAACGACGTGGCCGTCAAGAAGGCCCCCAAGGGCAGCCTCTCGGGCGGATCTTCCGCCGCCCGTACGACGGTCAAGGCCGCCGCCGCCAAGAAGTCGGCGGCCAAGAAGGCCACCGCGAAGAAGGCCACCGCCAAGAAGGCGACCCCGGCGAAGACCGCCGCCGCCAAGAAGGTCACCGCCAAGAAGACGACCGCGACGGCGAAGAAGGCGTCCGCGGCCGCGAAGAAGGCGACCCCGGCCAAGAAGACGGCCACGACCGCCAAGAAGACGGTCGCCAGCAAGACCGCGCCCGCCAAGAAGACCACGGCGAAGAAGGCGCCCGCGAAGAAGACCACGGCGCGCAAGACCACGGCCAAGAAGGCCACCGCACGCAAGAAGTGAGACCGGGCACCCGCTCGCTCCTCACAACGCGCCGGGCCGGGCTCCCCTCCGGGGGAG
Organism: Streptomyces sp. man185; assembly: GCA_002551355.1. Classification (GTDB taxonomy): domain Bacteria; phylum Actinomycetota; class Actinomycetes; order Streptomycetales; family Streptomycetaceae; genus Streptomyces. The sequence continues at coordinate 14,069 of NTHE01000081.1, forward strand.
CCCGGCCCGCGGGCTGTCCGGGCCCCGTTCGGCCCAGCGGAGTCGGTCGGAACACCGGGAGCCGGGTCGGGCCCCCGGGAGCCGGGTCAGAACGTCTGCAGCGTCACCAGCGTGATCCGCAGGGCCGCCCCTTGGCCCTCGCCCTCGATCCGTACCCGTTGCCCCGGACGCAGCAGCAGCAGGCCGCCCGCGTCGAAGGCCGCGGCGTCGAACTCCACCGGGGTGCCGTCGTCCAGCAGCACGCTGCCGCCGCGGGTCTCGGGGTCGTACGTGTACGAGGTCGCCTGCATGGGCGGCAGCCTATCGGTCGCGGGCCGGGGCGGGCACGGCCGCGATCCGCGCCGTGTGCGGCCCCACCCCCAGGGCCAGGGCGACCCGTAGATCCTCGCCCGTATCCACGTCCCGGCGCACCGAGTCGACACCGGACAGCGCTATTTCCACCGCACCCGAGGCCAGGTGCCGGGACCCGGACGGGCCACCGAAAGCCGGACGGAATTCCGCATCGCTCGCAGCGGCGAGAAATGTCGTTCCGATTCCCGCCGCGTCCCGGAGAAAAGCGCTGGGAAAAGCGGAAGCAAAATCGAGCACCCGCGCCAATTCGCCGGTGCGCAGTGCCGGCAGATCCGCGTTGAGCGCGGCCACCGCGGCGGCGGGCCGCAGAGCCCGCGCGGAGCGTGCGCCGTGCGCGAGAGCCGCGTTGAGCCCGGCCCCCGGAGCGTCCGGCACGATCCGCGCCCCGAGCGCGGAAAGGGCCGCCGCGGCCACGACGTCGTCCGTGACGACCACCACATCCCGCACCCGGGGACAGGCCAGTGCCGCGGCCACCGTGTCCTGGGCGAACGCCAGGGCCAGCCGGGGCCGGGCATCCTCGCCCGCCGCCCGCCCCAGGCGGCTCTTGGCCCGGGCGAGCGGTTTCAGCGGAACGACCAGGGACCAGGGCCCGGCCGGATCGGTGTTCGTGGCGATCTCCCCCTCCGTACGCGTCAGGACTTATTCTCGCCTGCCGGTACGACAACCCGGAGGCCCGCTACCGAACGTGAGGCGTACGGTGTTCTCGACAGAGCAGGGGTCTGGGGCGAGACTTGACCGTCAGTAGCCAGGCAGCAGGTTGAAATCCTTAAGGAAGGTATCCAAGTGTCCCGCCGCAGAATCGGCTTCTGGTACCGCCTGGCGGCGGTCATCGCCAAGCCGCCATTGGTGGTTCTGTTCAAGCGCGACTGGCGGGGGATGGAGCACATTCCGGCCGACGGTGGATTCATCACCGCCGTCAACCACAACTCCTATCTGGACCCGCTTTCCTACGGCCACTTCCAGTACAACACCGGGCGGGTGCCGCGCCTCCTGGCGAAGGCCGGCCTCTTCCGTACCCCGTTCGTCGGGATGATGCTGCGCGGCACCGGTCAGATCCCCGTCTACCGCGAGACCACCAACGCCCTGGACGCCTTCCGGGCCGCCGTGGAGGCCATCGAGCGCGGCGAGTGCGTCGCCTTCTACCCCGAGGGCACCCTCACCCGGGACCCCGACATGTGGCCGATGGCCGGCAAGACCGGAGCCGCCCGGGTCGCCCTGATGACCAAGGCTCCCGTCATCCCGGTCGCCCAGTGGGGCGCCAACCTCGCGATGCCGCCCTACGCCGAGGAGCACAAGTTCCGGCTGTTCCCCCGCAAGACGCTCCAGGTGCAGGCCGGACCGCCCGTCGACCTCAGCCGCTTCCACGGTCTGGAGCCGACCCCCGAAGTGCTGCGCGAGGCGACGGAGGTCATCATGGCGGCGGTCACCCGCCAGCTGGAGGACCTGCGCGGGGAGAAGGCCCCCGCCGAGCTCTACGATCACCGCAAAGCCCGTGCTGAACAACGGCGCAGGGCCCAGGGAAAGGGACCCACGTGACGCACCCCGTAAAAGCAGCCGTCTTCGGAACCGGCTCATGGGGTACGGCGTTCGCCGTGATCCTCGCCGACGCGGGCTGCGAGGTCACCCTCTGGGGCCGCCGCGCCGAGGTCGCCGAGACCATCAACACCACCCGCACCAACCCGGACTACCTCCCGGGCATCGCGCTCCCCGACTCCATCCGTGCCACCACCGACGCCGCCGAGGCCCTGCGCGGCGCGGAGTTCGCCTTCCTCGTCGTGCCCTCCCAGACGCTGCGCGCCAACCTCGCCGACTGGGCCCCGCACCTGGAGCCGGACACCGTCCTGGTCTCCCTGATGAAGGGCGTCGAGCTGGGCACCGCCGAGCTGATGAGCGAGGTGATCGCGGACGTCACCAAGGTCTCCGCCGACCGCATCGCCGTCGTCTCGGGACCCAACCTGGCCAAGGAGATCGCCGAGCGGCGCCCCGCCGCGGCCGTTGTCGCCTGCGCCGACGAGTCCGTCGCCCAGCGCCTCCAGGCCGCCTGCCACACCGCGTACTTCCGGCCGTACACCAACACCGACGTGGTCGGCTGCGAGCTCGGCGGCGCCGTGAAGAACGTCATCGGCCTCGCCGTCGGCATCGCGGACGGCATGGGCCTCGGCGACAACACCAAGGGCTCCCTCATCACCCGGGGCCTCGCCGAGACCACCCGACTGGGGCTGGCCATGGGCGCGGACCCGTTGACGTTCTCCGGACTCGCGGGCCTCGGCGACCTGGTGGCCACCTGCTCCTCGCCGCTCTCGCGCAACCACACCTTCGGCACCAACCTCGGCCGCGGCATGACGCTCCAGGAGACGATCGCCGTCACCAAGCAGACCGCCGAGGGCGTCAAGTCCTGCGAATCGGTCCTCGACCTGGCACGCAGGCACGGTGTCGACATGCCCATCACCGAGACCGTCGTCTCCATCGTCCACGAGGGCAAGTCCCCGGTCGTCGCCGTCAAGGAGCTGATGTCGCGGAGCGCCAAGGCCGAGCGACGCTGACGTCTCCCTTACCAGCAGGTACGCTCATCGCGATATGAGCAGCGAGAACCTCCCCCAGAGCCCTGAGCGCGCCGAGAGCCCGCAGGCGCCGCGCCGCAAGCCCCGCGTGGCTGTCGTGTTCGGCGGCCGCAGCTCCGAACACGGCATCTCGGTCGTCACGGCCGGCGCCGTCATGAAGGCCATCGACCGGACGAAGTACGACGTCCTGCCGATCGGCATCACGGCGGACGGCCGCTGGGCGCTCACCGCCGACGAGCCCGAGCGCATGGCCATCACCGACCGCAAGGTCCCGGACGTGGACCGGCTCGCCGAGTCCGCCGAGGGCAGCGTCGTGCTCTCCGTGGACCCGGGCAGCCGTGAGGTCGTCTACACCGAGCCCGGTTCGGTGCCCAAGGCGCTGGGCGAGGTCGACGTCGTCTTCCCGGTGCTGCACGGCCCGTACGGCGAGGACGGCACCCTCCAGGGGCTCCTCGAACTCTCCGGTGTGCCCTACGTCGGCGCGGGCGTGCTCGCCTCCGCCGTCGGCCAGGACAAGGAGTACATGAAGCGCGTCTTCCTCTCCTTCGGCCTGCCCGTCGGACCGTACGAGGTCGTCCGCCCCCGGGAGTGGGACAGCAGCCCGGCCGCCGCCCGCAAGCGGATCGTGGACTTCGCCGGCGAGCACGGCTGGCCGCTGTTCATCAAGCCCGCCCGGGGCGGCTCCTCGATGGGCATCACCAAGGTCGACGGGATCGAAGGCCTCGACGAGGCGATCGAGGAGGCCCGCCGCCACGACCCGAAGTTCCTCGTCGAGTCGCTGCTGCGCGGCCGTGAGATCGAGTGCGGGGTGCTGGAGTTCGAGGACGGCCCGCGCGCCAGCGTGCCCGCCGAGATCCCCCCGGTCACCGCGCACGACTTCTACGACTTCGAGGCGAAGTACATCGACTCGGCCGCGGGTCTGGTGCCGGCGCCGCTCACCGCCGAGCAGACCGCCGAGGTGCAGCGGCTCGCCGTCGCCGCCTTCGACGCCGTCTCCTGCGAGGGCCTGGTGCGCGCCGACTTCTTCCTCACCGAGGACGGCTCCTTCGTCATCAACGAGATCAACACCCTGCCGGGCTTCACCCCGATCTCCATGTACCCGCGCATGTGGCAGGAGAGCGGCGTCGGCTACCCGGAGCTGGTCGACCGGCTGATCCAGGCGGCGTTGACCCGCTCCACCGGACTGCGCTGACGCACGCAGGGGCGCCGACGGACCTCAGAACCGGCTCGGAACCGTCTTCGAGACCGGGCCGGCGAACGAGGCCAGCGGCGTGATGTCGTGGGCGTACGCCGAGGAGAGCGTGACCTCGACGTACGCCTTGCGGTACGTGGTGGTGAACCGCGGGCCGGAGTCCTCGGGCTCCTCCAGCATCCACTTCACCCCGTCCGCCTCGACTCCCTGCGACTGGGGGTCGTCCATCTTCGCGGGCCGGGGGACCCCGCAGCGCAGTACGATCGCCCCGTCCCCCCAGCCGGCGGTCAGCTCCGAATCCGGGGAGGGGTCGCTGCGTTCCAGTTCGAGGACGGTCTTCGGCAGTTCCTCGTGCAGGGCCTCGCAGTACGCTGCGGCCTCCGAGGGCGGTGTGGGAACCGTGATCGAGGGCTGCGCGTCGCTGAGGGAACAGCCCGCCGCGGCCAGGACGAGCACGGCTGCGGACGGACCGAGGAATATCGAGCGGGGGGAACGGCGGGCGGATGACGTCACCGGCCCAGCCTAGACGGGGGTCAGAGGTGGACGACCGGGCAGGTCAGGGTTCGTGTGATGCCGTCCACCTGCTGCACTTTGGCGACCACCATGCGGCCGAGTTCATCGACCGTGTCTGCCTGGGCCCGCACGATCACGTCGTACGGACCGGTGACGTCCTCTGCCTGGATCACTCCCGGAATCTTGGAGATGGTGTCGGCGACGATCGACGCCTTGCCCACCTCGGTCTGGATGAGGATGTACGCCTGTACCACGGAACCTCCAGGGCGGCCACGAGGATCATGTGGGGGAAAGGGACGCCACGTTATCGCGTTGCCGCGGGCCACGGGGAGACCTACGGGCCGGATGACGTCCACAGCGTGGCGTACAGGGCGCAGAAGTTGACGTATCTCTTGACGGTACCGACAGCACAGACGGCTCGCGACCGGGGGCCCGGACGGGTGTCCGGGGCGATAAAGGAGAGGTGAGACTCGGTGAAGGGAACCGTGGGCGAGTTGGGGGAGTTCGGGCTCATCAGAGAGCTCACGTCCCGGCTCACCACCACTCCGGCGGTACGGCTGGGACCCGGCGACGACGCCGCGGTCGTGGCCGCCCCCGACCGCAGGGTCGTGGCCAGTACGGACATCCTGCTGGAAGGGCGGCACTTCCGCCGCGACTGGTCGACGGCGTACGACGTCGGCCGCAAGGCCGCCGCCCAGAACCTCGCCGACATCGCGGCGATGGGCGCCGTGCCCACCGCGCTGCTCCTCGGCCTCGTCGTCCCCGCCGACCTCCCCGTCACCTGGGCCGCCGAGCTGATGGACGGGCTGCGCGACGAGTGCCAGGTGGCGGGCGCGGCCGTGGTCGGCGGCGATGTGGTCGGCGGCGACACGATCACTGTCGCGATCACCGCACTCGGCGATCTGCGCAACCACGAACCGGTCACCCGGGGCGGCGCCCGCCCCGGTGACGTCGTCGCGGTCACCGGCTGGCTCGGCTGGTCCGCCGCCGGCTACGCCGTGCTCTCCCGCGGCTTCCGCTCGCCCCGTGCCTTCGTCGAGGCCCACCGCCGCCCCGAACCGCCGTACCACGCCGGCCCCGCGGCCGCCGGTCTCGGCGCCACCGCGATGACCGACGTCAGCGACGGCCTCGTCGCGGACCTCGGACACATCGCAGAGGCCAGCAAGTGCCGCATCGACCTGCGCTCCGGCCTCATCGACATCCCCTCGCAGATGTCCGACATCGGCCAGGCCGTCGGCGTCGACCCGCTCCAGTGGGTGCTGACCGGGGGAGAGGACCACGCGATCGTGGCGACCTTCCCGGCCGACGTGAAACTGCCCGCCCGCTGGAAGGTGATCGGCGAGGTCCTCAACCCCTCCGCCCTGCCCCAGGTCACCGTCGACGGCGCCCCCTGGACCAGCAAGGGCGGCTGGGACCACTTCGGCGCCATCGAGGACACCCCGCCGCGCGCGTGAGCGTTAGATTGCTGCGCATGCCCATACGTACCGCTGTCCCGCCCCGAGTGCTCACCGTCGCCGGATCCGACTCCGGCGGCGGTGCCGGGATCCAGGCCGATCTGAAGACGATGCTCGCTCTCGGCGTGCACGGCATGAGCGTGCTCACCGCCGTCACCGCGCAGAACTCCCTCGGCGTCCAGGGCGCGTGGGAGCTTCCGGTGGACGCCGTACGCGCCCAGTACCGCAGCGTCGTCGACGACATCGGCGTCCAGGCCGTGAAGACCGGGATGCTCGCCTCCGCCGTCCTCGTGGAGACCGTCGCCGAACTCCTCGCCACCACCGACGCCCCTGTCGTCGTCGACCCGGTCGGCGTCTCCAAGCACGGCGACGCGCTGCTCGCCGCCGAGGCCCTCGACTCCGTACGGACGAAGCTGCTGCCCGTCGCCACGGTCGCCACCCCGAACCTCGACGAAGTGGCCCAGCTCACCGGCGTGCGGGTCACCGACGAGAGCGGAATGCGCCGGGCCGCCGAGGAGATCCTCGGCTTCGGGCCGCGCTGGGTCGTGATCAAGGGCGGCCATCTGCCCGGGGAGGCGGTGGACCTGCTCACCGACGGGAGCGCGGAACACTGGCTGCGCGCCCCCCGGCATGACAACCGCCACACCCACGGCACCGGCTGCACCCTGGCCTCCGCCATCGCCTCCGGGCTCGCGCTGGGGCAGGACGTGCCCACGGCGGTACGGGGCGCGAAGACGTACGTCACCGGAGCGATCGAGGCCGGCTTCCCGCTCGGCGGCGGCATCGGCCCGGTCGACCACGGCTGGCTGACCCGCCCGGCCGGCTGACCGGCCCCGCCCCTCCGATCGGCTTCGGAGCACAGCAAAGAGCCGGTCCACCGAGGTGGACCGGCTCTTTGGGCAACCGGAAGGCTGCGCTACGACGGGGACGTCAGCGCGCGACCTTGCCGGCCTTGATGCACGAGGTGCAGACGTTGAGCCGCTTCGGCGTCCGACCGACCACGGCACGCACGCGCTGGATGTTGGGATTCCAGCGACGGGACGTACGGCGGTGCGAGTGCGAAATGCTGTTGCCGAAGCTCGGCCCCTTGCCGCAAACGTCGCAGTTGGCAGCCACGGGTCACTCCAAAGACTTCAGATGCACTTACAGTGAATTCCGGCGCGCCGGAATCATTTGACTGAAGTGGCGGTACCGGAGGAATGGCCCGACTCTCATCGGGCAACCGGAGCAGCATACAACGCCTGCTTCGGAGATACGAAACTACCACGGGTCGGCCCACCGTCCTCCCGCCCCCCTGTCCGGGCCGGGACCCCGCCAAGCGGGCTAACCTGCGGTGCAGCCCGTTGCCACGGCCGCTTCAAGGAGGACCATCGGTGCCGCAGCTCCCCGACGACCTGGACGCCGTCGCGGTACGCACATGGTGCTCACTGGCCCTGGAGGCCCTGGGCCGGGAGCGCGCGGAGATCGACGCGATCAACGTCTATCCCATCGCCGACGGGGACACCGGCACCAACCTCTATCTGACCGTCGAGTCCGCCGCCGCCGCCGTCGAAGCGGTCTTCGCCGCGCACGAGACCGGCGCCACCGCGCCCGCCACCGCCGACGCCGTACGCGCCATGGCGCACGGCGCCCTGATCGGCGCCCGCGGGAACTCCGGCACGATCCTGGCCCAGCTGCTGCGCGGCATGGCCGGGGTGCTCGCCGACGGCGGCGACGCGGCCCACCTGCGCCTCGCCCTCACCAGCGCCGCCGACGCGGCCCGGCACGCCGTCGCCCACCCCGTCGAGGGCACCGTGCTCACCGTCGCCGCCGAGGCCGCCGAGGCCGCCCGGGGCGAGGACCCCGACCTGCGGGCCGTCGTGAACGCCGCGTACGAGGGGGCGCGCGCCGCTCTCGCCAGGACACCCGAGCAGCTGGCCGTCCTCGGCCGGGCGGGCGTGGTCGACGCCGGGGGCCGCGGGCTGGTGGCGGTTCTGGGCGCGCTGGTGGAGACGGTGACCGGGCAGGCTCCGGTACGGGGGCCCCGCACCGGGCCCGGGAAGGCGCCCGTGCCCGTGGACGGCGGGTCCGTGGTCGGACTGCCGGTGGGCGGCACGCCGGTCGAGGGCGTCACGGCGGGGGGCCTTCCGGCGGGGGGCCTCTCCTTGGAGGGTCCGCTCGACTGTCCCGAGGACGGGGGTGCCGGGCCCGCCTTCGAGGTGATCTACCTCCTGGAGGCCCGCGACGAGCAGGTGGCCCGGCTGCGCACCCGTCTCGATGCCCTCGGCGACTCCCTGGTCGTGGTGGGCGGCGACGGGCTCTGGCACGTCCACGTCCACGTCGACGACGCCGGGGCCGCCGTGGAGGCGGGCGTCGAGGCCGGGCGGCCGTACCGGATCCGGATCACCCACTTCGCCACCGAGAGCGGCCACGACGTCCGCGTCCAGGCCGAACCCGCCCAGCGAGCCGTCGTCGTCGTGGTCCCCGGCGACGGCCTGGCCGGGCTCTGCACCGAGGCCGGCGCCACCACGGTGATCGCCCGCCCCGGCGAACCGCCCGCCAGCGGGGAACTGGTCGAGGCCATCCGTCGCGCCCACGCCCGCGAAGTGGTCCTGCTGCCCAACGACGCCGCCCTGCGCCACACCGCCGCGGCCGCCGCCGAACAGGCCAGGACCGAGGGGGTCCGGGTCGCGCTCGTGCCGACCCGCGCCGCCGTCCAGGGCATCGCCGCGCTCGCCGTCCACGAGCCGGACCGGGGCTTCGACGAGGACGTGGTCGCCATGACCGCCGCCGCCGGCGCCACCCGCTACGCCGAACTGGCCGTCGCGGAACGCCAGTCGTGGACCATGGCCGGGATCTGCCAGGCCGGGGACATCCTCGGCCTGATCGACGGGGACGTGGCCGTGATCGGCTCCGACGTCCCGCACACGGCCCGCACCGTGCTCGACCGGATGCTGGCGGCCGGCGGTGAACTGGTCACCCTCGTCCTCGGCGAGGACGTCCCCGACTCGCTGGCCGACGCGCTGGAGGAGCACGTACGGGAGGGCCACCTCGCCGTGGACACCGTGGTCTACCGGGGCGGGCACCAGCGCGCACCCCTGCTGATCGGCGTCGAGTAGCGCGGTCGGCGTGCGTGCCCGGCGGACAGCTGTCAGTGCCGTGGTGTGCAATGGACCGCGTGTCCTCGTTCGATGAACCTCTGAAGAAGCTCCTCGGCGGAGCCACCGCGAAGGTGATGGCCGAACACCTCGACCTGCACACGGTCGGTGATCTGCTGCATCACTACCCGCGGCGGTACGAGGAGCGCGGCAAGCTGACCGCCCTGGCCGACCTCCCGCTGGACGAGCACGTCACGGTCGTCGCCCAGGTCGCCGACGCCCGGATCCTGGCGTTCAACAACGGCCGCGGTAAGCGGCTTGAGGTCACGCTCACCGACGGCAGCGGCCGCCTCCAGCTGGTCTTCTTCGGCCACGGCGTCCACAAGCCGCACAAGGAACTGCTGCCGGGCCGCCAGGCGATGTTCGCGGGCAAGGTCTCCGTCTTCAACCGCAAGATGCAGCTGGCCCACCCCACGTACCAGCTGCTCGACGCCTCCGACGCCGACGAGGCCACCGAAGCGGTGGACGCCTTCGCGGGACGGCTGCTGCCGATCTACCCCGCCTGCAAGCAGCTCGACTCCTGGCGGATCGCCAAGGCCGTCGACGCCGTCCTGCCCAGCGCGCAGGACGCCATCGACCCGCTGCCCGCCTCCCTGCGCGAGGGACGGGGCTTCACCCCGCTGCCCGAGGCCCTGCTCAAGGTGCACCGCCCGCAGACCAAGGCGGACATCGAGGACGCCAAGGCCCGGCTCAAGTGGGACGAGGCGTTCGTCCTCCAGGTCGCTCTGGCCCGCCGCCGGTACGCCGACACCCAGCTGCCCGCCGTCGCCCGCCGCCCCGTCGCGGACGGCCTGCTGGACGCCTTCGACGCCAAGCTGCCCTTCACCCTCACCGAGGGCCAGGAGAAGGTCAGCAAGGAGATCTTCGACGACCTGGCCACCGAGCACCCGATGCACCGCCTGCTTCAGGGCGAGGTCGGATCCGGGAAGACAATGGTGGCTCTGCGGGCCATGCTCACCGTGGTCGACGCGGGGGGCCAGGCCGCGATGCTCGCCCCCACCGAGGTCCTCGCCCAGCAGCACCACCGCTCGATCACCGAGATGATGGGCGAGCTGGCCGAGGGCGGCATGCTCGGCGGATCGGACCGGGGGACCAAGGTCGTCCTGCTCACCGGCTCCATGGGCACGGCCGCCCGCAGACAGGCTCTGCTCGACCTGGTCACCGGCGAGGCCGGGATCGTCATCGGCACCCACGCCCTCATCGAGGACAAGGTCCAGTTCCACGACCTGGGCCTGGTCGTCGTGGACGAGCAGCACCGCTTCGGCGTCGAGCAGCGCGACGCCCTGCGCTCCAAGGGCAAGCAGCCGCCCCACCTCCTCGTCATGACCGCCACCCCCATCCCCCGTACGGTCGCGATGACGGTCTTCGGCGACCTGGAGACCTCCGTCCTGGACCAGCTCCCGGCCGGCCGCTCCCCGATCGCCAGCCATGTCGTCCCCGCCAAGGACAAGCCGCACTTCCTCAGCCGCGCCTGGGAACGCGTCGCTGAGGAGGTGGGGAACGGCCACCAGGCGTACGTGGTCTGCCCCCGCATCGGCGACGACGCGGAGGAGGCGGACGGGAAGGGCGGCAAGAAGGCCAAGGCCAAGACGGCGGCCCCCGAGGAGGACGGCGACAAGCGCCCGCCGCTCGCCGTCCTGGAGATCGCCGACGAGCTGCGCAGGGGCGCGCTCGCCGGGCTGGGCGTGGAGGTGCTGCACGGGAGGATGCACCCCGACGAGAAGGACGACGTCATGCGCCGGTTCGCCGCCGGGGACGTCGACGTCCTGGTCGCCACCACCGTCATCGAGGTCGGCGTCAACGTCCCCAACGCCACCGCCATGGTGATCATGGACGCCGACCGCTTCGGCGTCTCCCAGCTCCACCAGCTCCGCGGCCGTGTCGGCCGTGGCTCCGCCCCCGGGCTCTGCCTGCTGGTCAGCGAGGCCCACGAGGCGAGCCCATCCCGCGCCCGGCTCTCCGCCGTCGCCGCCACCCTCGACGGCTTCGAGCTCTCCCGCATCGACCTCGAACAGCGCCGCGAGGGCGATGTGCTGGGCCAGGCCCAGTCCGGAGTGCGGTCCTCGCTGCGGATGCTCACGGTCATCGACGACGAGGAGGTGATCGCCGCCGCCCGCGAGGAGGCCGTCGCGATCGTCGCCGCCGACCCGGAGCTGGAGCACCTGCCCGAGCTGCGCACGGTGCTGGCCGCCCTCCTGGACAAGGACCGCGAGGAGTACCTCGACAAGGGGTGAGGGCACCGGGGCGTCCTGCCGGTCGGGCCGGTGCGGGCCGTACGCCATATCGTGGACGCACGGCACGCGCCCGTTCGCGAGCCCCTCCGCACGCCCCCGACCCCGAGGACCCCACACCCATGACCCGCGTGATCGCCGGCTCGGCCGGCGGACGCCGCCTGGCCGTACCGCCCGGCACCGGCACCCGCCCCACCTCCGACCGTGCGCGCGAGGGCCTCTTCTCCACCTGGCAAGCGCTGCTCGGCACGCTCGAAGGCAGCCGCGTCGCCGATCTGTACGCCGGATCCGGAGCCGTCGGCCTCGAAGCGCTCTCCCGGGGCGCGGTCCACGCCCTGCTCGTGGAGGCCGACCCGAAGGCGGTCCGCACCGTCCGCGACAACGTCCGCACCCTCGGCCTCCCGGGCGCCGAAGTCCGCACCGGCAAAGCCGAACAGATCGTGACAGGCCCGGCGCCCACGGACCCGTACGACATCGTCTTCCTAGACCCGCCGTACGCCGTCACCGATGACGATCTTCGCGAGATCCTGCTCACACTCCGTACCCAGGGGTGGCTCACCGGCGATGCGCTCGTCACGGTGGAACGCAGCACCCGGGGCGGAGAATTCGGCTGGCCCGCCGGATTCGAGCCACTGCGCTCCCGTCGCTACGGCGAGGGGACGCTTTGGTACGGTCGCGCCGCCGCTACGTGCGAAGACGCACGATGACCGGACCGGAGAGCGAGGGAATCACAGTGCGCCGCGCCGTCTGTCCGGGGTCGTTCGACCCCATCACCAACGGACATCTCGACATCATTGGCCGAGCCTCGAAGCTGTACGACGTGGTGCACGTGGCGGTGATGATCAACCAGTCCAAGAAGGGGCTGTTCACCGTGGACGAGCGGATCGAGCTGATCCGCGAGGTCACCGCCGACTTCGGCAACGTCGAGGTGGAGTCCTTCCACGGCCTTCTGGTCGACTTCTGCAAGCAGCGGGAGATCCCGGCGATCGTGAAGGGCCTGCGAGCCGTCAGCGACTTCGACTACGAGCTGCAGATGGCCCAGATGAACAACGGCCTCTCCGGCGTCGAGACACTCTTCGTGCCGACCAATCCGACGTACAGCTTCCTGTCGTCCTCGCTGGTCAAGGAGGTGGCGACCTGGGGCGGCGATGTCTCCCACCTGTTGCCGCCTGCTGTCCACGAGGCACTCGTGAAGCGCCTGGGCGAACGCTGAGGCGCTGACGGGCCGTCACCAGGTGTCGGGCGGCGGCCGACTGGCCTTACAGTCGTGCCGTCCGTCTCCAACGGAGCAGCAGCTTCAACAGAGCAGCAGAGAGTGGCGAGCACACCGTGGACGTGCAGAAGAAGCTCGACGAGATCGTCGAAGCGGTCGGGAGCGCCCGATCCATGCCCATGTCGGCCTCGTGCGTGGTCAACCGCGCCGAGCTGCTCGCCATGCTCGAAGAGGTGCGCCAGGCCCTGCCCGGCTCTCTCGCCCAGGCCCAGGAGCTGATCGGCGGCCATGAGCAGTTCGCCGAGCAGGCCCGGCAGGAGGCCGAGCGGATCATCGAGTCGGCCCACGCCCAGCGCGCCTCGCTGATCTCCGAGACCGAGATCGCCCGGCAGTCGCAGAGCGAGGCCGACCGGATCCTGTCCGAGGCCCGCCGCGAGGCCGAGGAGGTCCGGGCCGAGGCCGACGACTACGTCGACAGCAAGCTCGCCAACTTCGAGGTCGTCCTCACCAAGACCATCGGTTCCGTGGACCGGGGCCGGGAGAAGCTGCTCGGCCGCGGCCAGGGCCTGGACGAGCAGGGCTACCAGGACCCCGACTTCGCCGAGGCCCCCGAGCGCAGCGCCGACCCCGAGACCTTGCGGCAGCGGGCCGACGCGTACGTCGACGCCAAGTTCGGCGCCTTCGAGGCCGTTCTGGCGGGGACCCTGGAGGCGGTGGGCCGGGGCCGGCAGAAGCTGCACGGCCGGGTCGCCAGCGACGACCTCGGCGCGCACATGGCCGCCCAGGACGCCGCGGGCGGCCAGGGGCACACCAGCGACGCCGACTATCTGGCCGGTCTCGCCGAGCTCGTCACCCCGCAGCCGCAGCAGGCGCCTCAGCAGCCCCAGCAGGTGCCCCAGCAGCCCGCCTACCCTGCGCAGCCGCAGGTCGAGCCGAGCTACGCGCAGGCGGCGTACGGCTACCAGGATCAGCCGCTCCAGCAGGGTGTCCAGGACGCGTACGGCTACCAGCAGCAGCCCGACCCGTACGCGGCGTACCAGCAGCAGGGGGGCTACGACCCGAACGGGTACCCGCCCCAGCCCACCGGTCAGCCCGACTACGGCTGGCAGCAGCAGGCCCAGCAGCACGGGCAGGGGCACGGCCAGGGACAGGGCCAGGCGTCCGACCAGCAGGGCGGGGGAGCGCTGGACGAGACCAGCCTCTTCGACACCAGCATGATCGACCTGGAACAGCTCCGCCGGTACGAGCAGGGCCGCTGACCGCGGGCGGGCCGCCCCGATTGGGTGCTGAGCGGTCCGTCCAGTATCCTGAATCCTCGGTCGCACATAGGTCCGCGATCCCGGCTGCCCGTTTCGTCTGAGAAGCGGAGACGGTTCGTTCCCGGACCGCAGACGGCCGACCCTCCCTTCGTAGCGCGACACCCATGATTCGAAAGCAGGAAAAGCCCTGAACGGCCACCTCGACCACCGCAACCCTCTCGTGTTCGATACGCACGAGCTGGGTCGGCGTCCCGGTGCCATGAAGCGGCTGTCCCGCTCGGTGGAAGCACCCGGTTCACCGGTCCTGGGCATCGACGGCGTCATCGGCGTGCCGGAAGGCGCGCCGGTGGAGCTGGACCTCCGCCTCGAATCGGTCATGGAAGGGGTGCTTGTCACAGGCACCGCCCGTGCAACCGCCGAGGGGGAGTGCGTAAGGTGTCTGGAGCCGCTGACCGTAGAGGTCGACGCGGACTTCCAGGAAATGTTCTCGTACCCTGACGCCGATGACCGGGGCCGCAGCAGTGCGGCGGAACCGGCCGACGACGCCGAGGACGACGAGGACAGGTTCTTCCTCGAGGACGGCTTGTTCGACCTCGAGTCAATGCTGCGTGACGCGGTAGTGCTCGCACTGCCCATGCAGCCGGTGTGCAAGGAGACCTGCGCCGGTCTGTGTTCCGAATGCGGAATCAGGCTGGACGAGAATCCGGGCCACCACCACGACGCCGTCGACATCCGTTGGGCGGCACTGCAAGGACTCGCCGAGACCGTTCAGGACGGCGAGAAGGACAACATGGGCGGCGCCGAACCTGGCGTCGACGAGAAGCAGGAGAAGTAGCCGTGGCTGTTCCGAAGCGGAAGATGTCGCGCAGCAACACGCGCCACCGCCGGTCGCAGTGGAAGGCTGCGGTCCCCACCCTGGTTTCGTGCGAGCGTTGCCAGGAGCCCAAGCTCCAGCACATTGCGTGCCCGAGCTGCGGCACCTACAACAAGCGCCAGGTCCTCGAGGTCTGAGCGGCTGGTGAGAGGCCCGATGTCTGAGTTGTCCAGCGCCAAGAAGCAGGCAGACAACGTCAACACAGCCTCGTCCCACACGCTTCTGGAAGGGCGGCTCGGGTATCACCTCGAGTCCGCCCTTCTGGTGCGTGCGCTGACCCACCGTTCGTACGCATACGAGAACGGCGGTCTGCCCACCAACGAGCGGCTCGAATTCCTCGGGGATTCGGTGCTCGGCCTGGTGGTCACGGACACGCTGTACCGCACCCACCCCGACCTGCCCGAAGGCCAGCTGGCCAAGTTGCGGGCCGCGGTGGTCAACTCGCGTGCACTTGCGGAAGTGGGCCGCGGCCTCGAACTCGGCTCCTTCATCCGGCTCGGCCGCGGTGAAGAGGGCACGGGTGGCCGGGACAAGGCTTCCATCCTCGCCGACACACTGGAAGCAGTGATCGGCGCGGTCTATCTCGACCAGGGCCTCGGCGCGGCCTCGGAGCTGGTTCACCGGCTCTTCGACCCGCTGATCGACAGGTCCTCGAACCTCGGCGCCGGCCTGGACTGGAAGACCAGCCTCCAGGAGCTCACCGCGAGCGAGAGCCTCGGAGTCCCCGAGTACCTCGTCACGGAGACCGGCCCGGATCACGAGAAGACCTTCACTGCTGCCGCTCGCGTCGGTGGTGTCTCGTACGGCACCGGCACCGGCCGTAGCAAGAAGGAAGCGGAGCAGCAGGCGGCCGAGTCCGCCTGGCGCGAGATCAGCGCCGCCGCAGAGGCACGGCAGGCCGCGGAGAAGTCCGCGGCCGACGGAGGGGCCGCCGACACCCCTGCCGACCCGTCGCCGAACACGGACGCCGCTCCGGCCTGAAGCACAACGGGAACCCCTCGGTGCCATGCGCACCGGGGGGTTTCCCTGTCCCGGGGAGCGTTTTCACAAGGCCCGTTCCCGTATTACCGTCGTCGTGTCTGGAGTGGTGCACCGTGCCTGAGCTGCCTGAGGTCGAAGTGGTCCGCCGAGGCCTGGAGCGCTGGGTCAGCGGCCGCACCGTCACCGAGGTCGAGGTCCTGCACCCCCGCTCGGTCCGCCGCCACCTCGCGGGCGGCGTCGACTTCGCCGCCCGGCTGCGCGGAGTCCGTTTCGGGGCGGCGATGCGCCGCGGCAAGTACCTCTGGGTGCCGGTCGAGGAGGCGGCCTCCTCGCTGCTGGGCCACCTCGGCATGAGCGGACAGCTGCTGGTGCAGCCCGCGGATGCCCCCGACGAGAAGCACCTGCGGATCCGGATGCGGTTCGACGACGCCCTCGGCACCGAGCTGCGCTTCGTCGACCAGCGCACCTTCGGCGGGCTCTCGCTGCACGACAACACCCCCGACGGGCTGCCGGACACCATCGCGCACATCGCCCGGGACCCGCTCGACCCGCTCTTCGACGACGCCGCGTTCCACACCGCGCTGCGCCTGCGCCGGACCACGGTCAAGCGCGCCCTGCTCGACCAGTCGCTGATCAGCGGCGTCGGCAACATCTACGCGGACGAGGCGCTCTGGCGCGCCAAGCTGCACTACGACCGGCCGACCGCGACCCTGACCCGCCCCAAGTCCGCCGAACTGCTCGGCCACGCCCGCGACGTCATGAACGCCGCCCTCGCCCAGGGCGGCACCAGCTTCGACAGCCTGTACGTCAACGTGAACGGCGAGTCCGGCTACTTCGACCGCTCGCTCGACGCGTACGGCCGGGAGGGCGAGCCCTGCCACCGGTGCGGCACCCCGATGCGCCGCCGCGCCTGGATGAACCGCTCCAGCTACTACTGCCCGCGCTGTCAGCGGCCGCCGCGCGCCTCGTCGTAACGCGTACGGGCGGCGAGGACCTCGTCCATCTGCCCCTCGACGCAGTGGATCAGCCCGAGGAGCTTCTCGGCGACCTCGCGGCCGAACGGGGTGAGCTCGTAGTCCACCCGGGGCGGATTGACCGGCTGTGCCTCCCGCAGGACGAGCCCGTCGCGCTCCAGGGCGTGCAGGGTCTGGGAGAGCATCTTCTCGCTGACCCCGTCGACCCGGCGGCGCAGCTCGTTGAACCGGAGACTCTCCTCGTACAGCGCGCCCATCGTCAGACCGCCCCAGCGCCCGGTGACGTGTTCCAGTGTCGAGCGTGAGGGGCACTGCCGGGAGAAGACGTCGAACGCGAGGCTGTCGGTATCGCTGGCCATACCAAAAGCTTACTCCCGCACAGTGCTCACCCCGAGGGAGCGCTGTACGGGAGCAAGTGGACCGGTGAAGCGGGGTCAGAAGCCGAAGAAGTGACGCACTGAGTTCTTGACCTGCGGTCAGGTAGGTGATCAACCCTGTGACCTGCTGCTGAGCGGTTAGCGGTTGTCAGCATTGGTCATCGTTGAGTGCCCTTCCACGGCCCCGAGGCGGCCCCAGTGAAACGTGTTGCGGGGGTAGGGGTTGCCGAACCACGGCGTCAGACGATGTGCAGCTTTTCGGGGTGTCCATCTGGCCCCCGCAACAGGATGTCCGCGCCATCCCGCTTCTGCGCCTCCAGGAATGCGTAAATCTGCACCGCGCGATTGATCACGTCTGCTTTCGACAGGCCGGTGCTCTCGGTCAGCTCCGCCACCGCCTGCACGGCCGGCGGAACGAGAGTCACCGAGTAGCGCTCGCTCGCCGGGTTCTGCGGCCTGCTCGCCGGGTCAGGCATCTGGTTCCTCCTGGTGTCGTTACGTCGTGCATCGTATCTGCACCGACTTGATGCGTCTACGCACCAGTGCTGCTAGAGTCGCTGGCGTTGGAGCGTGGAGAGCAGTCCGCCTTCAGCGGCTGCGGCCGCATCGCCTTTGATGTAGCTGCGGAGTTTCTGTCCAAGTAGATCTGATCCAGCGGTGGATAGACCGCACGCAACAGGAGCAGATTCGAGTCCACGGGTCCCTACGGGTAGCAGCAAGCAGCCAGAAGCAATCCCCGCCAAAAGGCACCCAATATGAATCAGATTGATGCGCTCAGCACGAGTGACGACCAGCCGACTAGCGCCGCCCATGTCACCTTCCGAACCACTCCAGAAGGTCCCTCGTTCTCCGTAGGGGTACCGGCGGAGCACTCGGGGGTGTTGGTGGGGGCTGTCGCAGTCGCCACTTGCGTCGTGGGGTCAATCGTTGGCCCGTATCTCATGGCGCGCGCCTTGCACGTGACCGCTTCGGATATGCCATGGCAGGTTCAGTTCGGCCTGATCATTCTGGCCGCTCTCCTGCCGTTGGCATACTTCCTTATCGGCCGCCGCAGTTAACTGCACAGGCGCTGTGTGCTCAACGTATTGCACGCGTCCCCGGCCATCGGTCGGGGACGCGTTGTCTTGAGAGTTGCACCCCTGCTCAACCACCACTCACCCCGGCTCCCATCCCGTCCGCCTTCGACCCACACTCCGTGGAGCGGTCGTGGTTCAGGGCGTCAAGGTGGAGCGCGCCACTGTACGAACGACCTTGAC
>NTHE01000082.1 GCA_002551355.1 Streptomyces sp. man185
ACCCGCGCCTCGGCCGGCGGAACCCCGGGCCGGGCCGGCCGCGACCGGCGGGGAGCCCCGGGCCGCCCGTCGGCCGATACTGGCAGGGATGGAATGGTTCACCGCGGACGGCTACTGGCTGAGCCGGCTGATCTTCCAGCGGGCGCTGGCCGTGGTCTATCTGGTCGCCTTCCTCTCCGCCGCGCTCCAGTTCCGGGCGCTGATCGGCGAGCGCGGCATGCTGCCCGTCCCCGAGCTGCTGCGGCGCACGCCCTGGCGGGCGGCTCCGGGGCTTTTCCGGCTGCACTACTCGGACCGCTTCTTCGCCGCCGTCGCCTGGAGCGGCTGCGCCGTCTCGGTGGCGCTGATCGCCGGCCTGGACGGTCTGCTGCCGCTGTGGGGCGGCATGCTGCTCTGGGCGCTGCCGTGGGTGCTGTACCTGTCGATCGTCCAGGTGGGTCAGGTCTGGTACGGATTCGGCTGGGAGTCGCTGCTGCTGGAGACGGGGTTCCTGGCGGTCTTCCTCGGCACCGGGGACACGGCCCCGCCGGTGCTGGTGCTGTGGCTGCTGCGGTGGCTGCTGTTCCGGGTGGAGTTCGGCGCGGGGCTGATCAAGATGCGCGGCGACGCCTGCTGGCGGGAGCTGACGTGCCTGGACTTCCACCACGAGACCCAGCCGATGCCGGGGCCGCTGAGCTGGTTCTTCCACCATCTGCCCCGGCCCGTGCACCGGGTGGAGGTGGCGGCCAACCATGTCACCCAGCTGTTGGTGCCCTTCCTGCTGTTCACCCCGCAGCCGGTCGCGAGCGTGGCCGCCGGCCTGATGGTCCTCACCCAGCTCTGGCTGGTCCTGTCGGGGAACTTCGCCTGGCTGAACTGGCTCACCATCACGCTGGCGCTCTCCGCGATCGACTGGACTCCCCTGGCCGGGCCGCCGCCGGACCGGATCGCACCGCCCCTCTGGTACGAGGTGGTCGTCATCGCCGTGACCGCCCTGGTACTGGTGCTCAGTTACCGCCCGGCGCGCAATCTGCTCTCGCGGCGGCAGGCGATGAACCGGACCTACGATCCGCTGCACCTGGTCAACGCCTATGGCGCGTTCGGCTCCATCAGCCGGATCCGGCTGGAGGTCGTGGTCGAGGGCAGCGCCGATCCGGTGGCGCACGAAGGCGCCGAGTGGCAGGAGTACGGCTTCCGCGGCAAGCCCGGCGATCCGCGTCGGCTGCCGCGCCTTTTCGCCCCGTACCACCTGCGGCTCGACTGGATGATGTGGTTCGCGGCGCTTTCCCCCGCGTACGCCCGGCCCTGGTTCGGGCCCTTCGCCGAGCGGCTGCTGGCGGGCGACCGGGACACGCTTCGGCTGCTCGGCCACAACCCGTTCCCCGGGGAGCCGCCGCTGTATGTGCGGGCCCGGGTGTTCCGCTACCGGTTCACCGGGCCCCGGGAGCTGCGGGCCACCGGCCGCTGGTGGCATCGCACCTACGTCCGGGAGTTCCTGCGGCCCGTCTCCCGGCCGCTGCCGCCGGAGCGGGAGGGCAGGGAGACGGGCCGCGGGACGCGCTGAGCCGTCGGCCGACGGCTCAGTCGATGCCGGGCAGGATGTGCGGCTCGGCGAGGTCGTCCTCGTATCCGGCGAGCCGGATCGGGGCGGACCTGGCCCAGACCTCGATGTTCCTCAGCTTCTCGGGGCGGCCGGGCCGCCCCGAGATCCGTTCGGCGGGGCGCATTTCGCGCTCGGTCAGTTCCGGTGTCGTCACCGCGCACTCCTCTGTGTCGCGTCACCCAGGGCGTCGCCGACGCTCCGGCACCGATGCCGGAGCGCGACCGCCCCGAGCGGGGCGGGGATGGTGATATTTCGGTCGCGGTGGCGCCGGTTCGGGGCGGAACAGCGGCCGGGTTACCGACCGTGTCCCAGGACGGTCGAGGAACCTTCGTGGGCCCCTCGATGACGTCCGTTCGCCTCAGCCTAACCAAATGAGCGCCGTCGCGCTCGATAGAACGTGTGCGGTAGGTCACTTTCAGCCACGGGGCACAGCGAAAACCCGGCCCAGGAACATCCTGGGCCGGGTTTTCGGCCGCCGCGCGGGGACCGTCGGGCCGGTTGAGCCGTTCGGGTTACCAGTTCGCGGGGGCGTAGTCCTTGAGGAAGCAGCCGTAGAGGGCCTCGCCGCCCTCACCGCGCACGATCGGGTCGTAGACCCGGGCCGCCCCGTCGACCAGGTCGAGGGGTGCGTGGAAGCCCTCCTCGGCAAGGCGCATCTTGTCCGGGTGCGGGCGCTCGTCGGTGATCCAGCCGGTGTCCACGGCCGTCATCAGGATGCCGTCCTTCTCGAACATCTCCTGGGCGCTGGTGCGCGTCAGCATGTTGAGCGCGGCCTTGGCCATGTTGGTGTGCGGGTGGCCCGCACCCTTGTAACCGCGGCTGAAGACGCCCTCCATCGCCGAGACGTTGACGACGTAGGCGTGCTTCGCGGCGGTCGCCGCCATCGCCGGGCGCAGCCGACTGATCAGGATGAACGGCGCGGTGGAGTTGCAGAGCTGGACTTCGAGGAGCTCGATCGGCTCCACCTCCTCGACCGTCTGGATCCAGCTGTTGGTGTCGTGGAGGTCCGGGACGAGACCGCCCGCGTCGATCGCGGTGCCCGCGGCGATCCGGGCCGGCGAGGCGGAGCCGGTGACCAGGGCGAGGTCCGTGACCTCCTGGGCGCTCAGGCCCTCCTTGCGAGCGCTGGGCAGCGCAGCGACCCGGTCGACCGTGCCGCTGTTGAAGGTGCCGATGACCTCGGCGGCGGGCAGCTCGCCCGCCGGCAGCGGCGCCGACTCGGCGTTGACCAGCTCGCTGTAGGCCCCCGGGGAGCGGCGTACGGTCTGGGCGGCGTTGTTGATCAGGATGTCCAGCGGGCCTTCGGCGGCGACCGAATCGGCCAGCGCGACGACCTGGGCCGGGTCGCGGAGGTCGATGCCGACGACCTTCAGCCGGTGGATCCACTCGTCGCTGTCCTCCATCGCCTTGAAGCGGCGGATCGCGTCGTTGGGGAAGCGGGTGGTGATGGTGGTGTGCGCGCCGTCGCGCAGCAGCCGCAGCGCGATGTACATACCGATTTTCGCCCGGCCGCCGGTCAGCAGCGCCCGTCGTCCGGTGAGATCGGTACGGGCGTCGCGACGGAAGCGGTTCTCCTTGGCGCACGACTGGCAGAGCTGGTGGTAGAAGGCGTCGACCTCGACGTAACGGGTCTTGCAGATGTAGCAGGACCTGGGTCGCTGGAGGATGCCCGCGATCTCGGCCTCGGCGGAGGAGGACGGCAGCACGCCCTGCGTCTCGTCGTCGATGCGCTCGGCCGAGCCGGTCGCCGTGGCCTCGGTGACGGCCCGGTCGTGGGCGGTCTTCGCGGCTCGGCGCTCCTGGCGGCGGCGCTGCTTCACGGTGCGGTAGATCCCGGCGGTGGCGCGGCGGACAGCGATGGCGTCCGGGTGGTCCACCTCGATCCGGTCGAGCTCGTCGAGCACGCTCAGGCAGACGGCCAGCCGCTCCGGGTCGATTCCGGGACCGAACTCCTCGATTCCGGGAGCGAGCTCCGGGCTGTCATCTGTCACCGTCATTGCCGTTCCTCTGTCATCTTCTCGCCGCGGGCCGCCGATCACCACGGCCGAAACACCCCGGTCAAGTTTGCCATGGGTGGGTCACTGCTCCGTTCGGGCGAGGAGGGGCGCCGGAAGAGGGCGCCGGAGGGGCGCCGGAGAAGCCGATCGAAGAAATCTGAAAAAGGAGCGCATGACTCCGCGAAGACCGGGCATGCGACCGTCCGACACATTGGACAGCAGGGAGGGCGACACCATGGCGACGATGTCGGCGCGAGCCACCGGAACCACGACGCCGCTGAGCGACGGCCGGAACGGCACGCAGGCAGCGGACGTCACGGGAGAGCTGCCCTGGATCGAGGACGCCGGGAAGGTCGCTCCCCAGGACGCCCGGGCCCTTTCCAAGATTTTCTTCGACCGCCTCCAGACGCTGGAGGAGGGCACCCACGAGCACCAGTACGCGCGCAACACCCTGATCGAGATGAACCTCTCGCTGGTGCGCTTCGCCGCTTCCCGGTTCCGCAACCGCGGCGGCGACGACACCGAGGACATCATCCAGGTCGGCACGATCGGCCTGATCAAGGCGATCGACCGGTTCGACCTGTCCCGCGAGGTCGAGTTCGCGACCTTCGCCGTGCCCTACATCGTCGGGGAGATCAAGCGCTTCTTCCGGGACACCACCTGGTCGGTACACGTGCCGCGGCGGCTCCAGGAGCTGCGGGTGGATCTCGCGAAGGCGAAGGAGCAGCTCTCCGCCCAGCTCGACCGCGACCCCACCGTCAAGGAGCTGGCCGCCCACCTCGACCTCCCGGAGGAGGAGATCATCGAGGGCCTCGTGGCCGCCAACGGCTACTCGGCCGGTTCGCTCGACACTCCCTCCGCGGACAGCGATTCCGGCCAGGAGCAGCGCGCGTACGCCGATGTCCTCGGCGAGGCGGATCCGGGCATGGAGACCGTCGAGAACCTGCACACCCTGGCCCCGCTGCTGGAGCAGCTCGACGACCGGGAGCGCAGGATCGTGCAGATGCGGTTCGGGGCGGAGATGACACAGGCGCAGATCGGTGCGGAGCTGGGCGTGTCCCAGATGCATGTGTCGCGGCTGCTCAGCCGGATCGTCCAGCAGCTGCGCAAGGGGATGAGCGTCGAGGCGTGAGACCCGGCGAACCGTTCGGGGTTCGCCCCGGGCACGAAGCCGCCCGCCCTTCTGGGCGGGCGGCTTCGTGCCGTGCGCTCATCGGCCCCGTCCGCGGCGGGGCCCATTGCTCGCATATGCTTGGTGACGATCAGGCCGGACCCACCGTGCCGACGCACGAGAGGGTGAAGGCTTGACCGAGTCGCCCGTGGGCGCATCGCCGATTCCTGTGGGCACCCCCGGCATCCCCACCCAGCAGATCGGCATCCCCCACCGCCCCGAATCCCCGCTGTGGAACCTCGACGCGACGATCCTGCTGGTGGAGGACGACGCGGGTGACGCGCTGCTCGTCGAGGAGATGCTCGCCGACAGCGAGCTGGACTCCGCCCTCACCTGGTGCAAGACGCTGGGCGAGGCCCGGACGTTCCTGCGCGCCTCCACCGCGCCGGTGTGCGTGCTCCTCGATCTGCACCTGCCCGATGTCCACGGCCTCGACGCCGTGCGCCAGATACTGGAGACCGACGGCGAGGCCGCGATCGTCGTCCTCACCGGTCTGGAGGACTCGGGCACCGGACTGCGCGCGGTCGCCGGAGGCGCCCAGGACTACCTGGTCAAGGGTCGTCTGGGCCCCGAGATCCTCTCGCGCGCGATCCGCTACGCCCTGCAGCGCAAGGAAGTGGAGCGGGCCGCCGCGGCGTTGCGCGCGAACCAGCTGATGGCCCAGGAGAACGCCCGGCTGGAGCGCGGTCTGCTGCCTGTCCCCCTGCTGCGGGACGACCGGTTCCGGGCCCGCGCCCGTTACGAGCCGGGGCGGGTCCACGGGCTGCTGAGCGGTGACTTCTACGACGTCGTGCAGACCGCGGACGGCACGGTGCACGCGGTGATCGGCGATGTCTCCGGGCACGGCGCCGCCGAGGCGGCCCTCGGCGTGTGCCTGCGGGTGGCCTGGCGTACCGCGGTTCTGTGTGGCATGTCCCACCCCCAGCAGATAGCCCTGCTGGAGGAGATCCTGGTCGCCGAGCGCTCGGACTCTCATGTGTTCGCCACCGTCACCTCGCTGGCCTTCCCGCCCGGGCAGGGCCATGTACAGGTCCTGCGGGCCGGTCACCCCGGCCTGCTGCTGCGTCAGGGCACGGAGGTGACCTGGGTGGAACCCGAGGGCGGTATGGCGCTCGGGCTGCTGCCCGGCGTGGGCCGGTGGCCGACGGTGGACATCCCGCTGCCGCCCGGCGCGGGTCTGGTCCTCTTCACGGACGGGCTCTTCGAGGGACGCGACGGGCCGGACAGCCGACTCGGCGAGGAAGGGCTGCTGGCCATGGCACGGGCCAACGGACATCTGCCGGCCCACGCGTTCGTGGACGCCCTGGTGGCGGGAGCCGCCGAAGGGGCCGCGCCGTACGGTGGGCTCGCGGACGACGTGGCCGTACTGCACCTGGGTTGGGGATCGGAAGACGATGAGCACTGACAACGCGAAGGGCATACCGCAGGAGGGCATCGCCGCCCGGCTGTCGGTGCAGTCCTGGGTCCACCTGATCCTCGGCGGTTTCGTCGTGGTCATTTGCGGCTGCCTGGTGATCGGCGCCCTGGTGCTGTCCCGGATGTCGGAGCGCACCGACGAGCTGGTGGACCGTATCCAGCCGGCGCGGTCGGTCTCCTTCCAACTGCAGAACGCCCTGCTCGACCAGGAGACGGGGGCCAGGGGGTTCGCCCTGACCGGTGACCGGTCCTTCCTGGAGCCGTACGAGGCCGGGAAGAGCGCCGAGCGGGAGCGGCTGGCCCAAGCGCGGGAGCTGATCGGCGACGACGAGGGGCTCGCGAAGGACCTGGACGCCATCGAGGCCGCCGCCGATCGGTGGCGGCAGACCAAGGCCCAGCCGTTGATCGAGGCGGTCCGGGAGGGCGGTCCCAGCCGCTCGGGCACCACAGCGCAGCTCCAGAGCAGCAAGGCGGAGTTCGACAGCCTGCGGCGGGCGTACACCGCCCAGCAGGGGAATCTGGCCGAGGCCCGTGACCGGGCGCGGGCCGACCTGAACGCCGCGCGCTCCACCCGCGACTGGGTGGTGGGCATCCTGCTCGGCGTCCTCGTGCTGACCATCCTGGCGTTGAGCGTGCTGCTCCACCGGGTGGTGGGCGTGCCGCTGAACCGGCTCCGCGCCGCTTCCGACGCGGTGCGCTCGGGGACCTTCGGCCACCGGATCGAGATCAAGGGTCCGTCCGACGTCCAGGCCGTGGCCGGGGCGGTGGAGGACATGCGCCGACGGCTGGCGGACGAGCTGGCGGATGCGCAGACCCGCGAGGCCCTGCTCGCGGACCAGACGGAGGAGCTGCGCCGCTCCAACTCCGAGCTGGAGCAGTTCGCGTACGTCGCCTCCC
This sequence comes from Streptomyces sp. man185, assembly GCA_002551355.1. Taxonomy (GTDB): domain Bacteria; phylum Actinomycetota; class Actinomycetes; order Streptomycetales; family Streptomycetaceae; genus Streptomyces. The sequence goes on from NTHE01000082.1 coordinate 7,064, forward strand.
ACGACCTCCAGGAGCCGTTGCGCAAGGTCGCCTCGTTCTGCCAGCTCCTGGAGAAGCGGTACGGAACGGAGCTGGACGACCGGGGCAAGCAGTACATCGCGTTCGCGGTGGACGGCGCCAAGCGCATGCAGGTGCTCATCAACGACCTGCTGACCTTCTCGCGGGTGGGCCGGGTCCACGAGGGCTGGAAGCCCGTCGACCTGGGCCAGGCGTTCGACCGTGCCCTGGGCAATCTGGCCGCGGCGGTCGAGGAGGCGGGGGCGAGCGTCGAGCGGCCCGATGAGCTGCCGGAAATCGTCGGGGACGCCACCGCCCTCACCATGGTCTGGCAGAACCTGATCGGCAACGCCGTGAAGTTCCGCCACCCCGACCGACCGCCCCGGATCACCGTCGACTGCGTGCGCGAGGACGAGAACTGGCGCCTGACCGTGTCGGACAACGGCATCGGGATCGCCCCCGAGTTCGCGGACAAGGTGTTCGTCATCTTCCAGCGGCTGCACGCCCGCGACGAGTACGACGGCACCGGCATCGGCCTGGCGCTCTGCCGGAAGGTCATCGAGTATCACGGTGGCCGGATCTGGCTGGAGCCTGAACCGGGCGAAGGCGCCCGTATCCACTTCACCCTGCCCGTGGCGCCCGAGGCGCCCGCGCAGACCACGGCGGAGCTGCTCGCTCCCGCCCTGCTCACCAGCCAGTCGGGAGACCCTTCGTGAACGCACCTGTCCAGCCCATCGAGGTCCTGCTGGTCGAGGACGACCCCGGCGACGAACTGATGACCCGTGAGGCCTTCGAGGACAACAAGATCCGCAACACCCTGCACGTCGTGCGCGACGGACAGGAGGCGCTGGACTTCCTCTACCGTCGCGGCGAGTACGGCGACGCCCCCCGCCCCGACCTGGTGCTGCTGGACCTGAACCTGCCCAAGTACGACGGCCGGCAGGTGCTGGAGCAGATCAAGGGCGACCCCGAACTCTCCCTCATCCCGGTGGTCGTGCTCACCACGTCCTCGGCCGAGGAGGACATCCTGCGCAGCTACAAACTGCACGCCAACGCCTACGTCACCAAGCCGGTGGACCTCGATCAGTTCATCGCCGCGGTGCGCCAGATCGACGAGTTCTTCGTGACCGTGGTGCGGCTGCCCGGACGTGCGTAGGATCGGTCCGGATCTCCTGGAGTGGGATCCTTCGCCAGGGGTAGACGAATGGCGGAAAAGGTCTGCGACCTCAACTCGGCGCCCTGGCTGGAGCACATGAACGAACAGCTCACCTCCCCCCCGGAAGAACCGGGTCAGGGGACGGCTGGCGCCGAGGTGCTGCTCAGCGCCGAGGTCTTCGACGGCGAGCCCGGCTGCATCGCGCAGGCCCGTGCGCTCGCCGACCAGTTCCTGACGAGGCTCGCGGTGGAGTGCCTCGCCCCGATCGGCGAACACACGCGCAGCGACCTGATGCTGGCCGTCAGCGAGCTGGTCACCAACGCCGACCGCTACAGCCACGGCCCCTATCTCCTGGAGCTGGAGGGCAACGCGCAGCTCATCAGCGTCACGGTGTACGACAGCAGCACCGCGATGCCCGTGCTGTACGCCCCGGACCCGTCCCGCCTCGGCGGTCACGGCATGGAGATCGTCGTGGCCCTGTGCGACCGGCTCACGGCCGAGCGGGTGCCGGTGGGCAAGCGGATCCGGGCGGAGTTCCAGCTCAGCATCTGAGCCCCGCCGATCCTCGCCCGCCCCGCTCCTGCGACCGCCCGCCGGCCGGGCCGTCCGTCAGGCGTCGAGCACGGCGACGGCCTCGACCTCGACGAGGTGCTCGGGGACGTCCAGGGCCGCGACGCCCACCAGCGTCCCCGGTGGTACGGGCGTGGTGCCCAACTGCGCGGCGGCCCTGGCCACGCCCTCCAGGAACAGCGGCATCTTCTCGGGCGTCCAGTCCACGACGTACACGGTCAGCTTCGCCACGTCGTGGAAGGTGGCGCCGGCCGCGGTGAGGGCCGTGCCGACGTTGACGTAGCACCGCTCGACCTGCGCGGCGAGGTCGCCCGCGCCGACGGTGGCGCCCTTCGCGTCCCAGGCGACCTGCCCGGCGACGAACACCAGCTTCGATCCGGTCGCGACCGACACCTGCCGGTAGGCGCCGATCTCCGGAAGTCCGCTCGGGTTCAGCAGGGTGATGGCCATGGTGCCGTCTCCTCGTCCCGGGGGCCGTGCCCCCGCTTCGCCACCGGACCGGACGGATTCCGGTCACTTGTGGTTACTCGGGAACCGTAGGAGAGTGGCCGCTGAGATGGAAGAACGCACTTTTCGGTGATGGGGGAACCTGATGGTGACCAAGGAGTTCAGCGGCTCGCCGGAAGACGCGGATCTGCGACGTGCGGACTCGCTGGCGCGGGAGATCTTCTCCGACGTCGCCAACAAGTGGGCGCTCCTGATCATCGAGGCCCTGGGCGAGGGCACCCTACGCTTCACCGAGCTGAGGGGCGAGGTCGAGGGCATCAGCCACAAGATGCTCACCCAGAACCTGCGCATGCTGGAGCGCTACGGACTCGTGGACCGGTGTGTGCACCCCACCGTGCCCCCGCGGGTCGAGTACACCCTCACCGGGCCGGGGCAGGGCCTGCGCAGGACGGTCCATGTGATGTGCGACTGGACCCATGAGCACCTCGGCCACATCGAGGCGTCCCGTCGGGCCTTCGGCTCTCCCTGACCGACGCACCGGCCGCCTCCCCCGGCCGTCAGTCGTCCTGTCGGCCGAACCAGTCAAGACAGAGGACGAGCGCGTCGTCGAGCGTCTCCGTGACCCGGTACTCCGCCAGTTCGCCGAGTATCGCGCGCGGCACGGTGGCAGCCGGCAGGAGCCGCGTCGACTGGATGGCACGGGCCAGCATGCGTTCACCGTACGGCTCGCCGTTCGGGGACACCGCGTCGTAGACACCGTCGCTCAACAGCAGCAGCCGGTCGCCCGGCTCCACGTGGAACTCCTGGACCGTGTACTGCGACTCCTCGAACATGCCGAGCGGCAGCTGCGCCTCCAGCTCCACGCGGTGGACCGTGCGGCCGCGCTGCATCCACAGCTGGGGCGATCCCGCGTCGACGACGCCGACGCGCCCGGTCGCCAGCTCGAAGCGGAGCAGCAGGGTCGAGACGTAGGAGGCGCCTCGGTGCTGGTCGTAGAGGGCCTGGTCGGCGAGGGCCGCCTGGTCGGCGATGCCGATGCCGGCCCGGCGGGCGTTGCGCAGGGCATTGACGGCGAGGTTGGTGAGGAGCGAGGCCTCTATGCCCTCCCCCATGCCGTTGGTGACCGCGAGGGTCAGCTCGTCGGCGTCGGCGGCCCAGTCGAAGTTGTCGCCGTGGATGGCGTACGCGGGCTCCAGCTGGGCCCCGATCGCGAACTCGGCCGCGGTGCAGGCGCGGGCGGGCAACAGCTGCCACTGCATCTCGGCGGCCAGGGTGAGACGGGTGGTGCGCCGGGCTCGCTGGTACAGGTCGGTGTCCCGCTCGGCGACCAGGATCTCGTGCCCCAGCAGGTCGGCCATGTGGGTCAGCTCGCCGACCAGCTCCGGGGTGGACAGGGCCTGGGGCAGCCGGACGGTGAGGATGCCGAGCCGTTCGCCCCGTACGGTCACGGGCAGGTGGTGGTCGACGGCGTCATCGTGCCGGACCTGCTGTTCGCGGGGCTCCTGGCTGCCGAACGCCCGGCCCTCGGGGCTGTTGTTCAGGGACAGCGGCTCGTTCTCGCTGTCGGGCCGGTCCAGGGACTTGAGGACCCGCAGGCCGTAGTCGGCGAGGTAGAGCTCGACCGCGAGGGCTCCGTAGACACTGCTGAGCTTGGTGCGCAGGGTGGGCAGCAGGGCGTGCGGAGCGGCGGCCCGTACGGCGGCCTCAATGTCCGTTCGTCTGTTCACGGTCTCTCGCACATTCTTCGTCCTGCGACGCGGTAAGGGCCGGGCCCGGGCTGACAAGCGGGCCTGACGGGTGACACAGTGGCTGAATGCCCCACCGAGGATTTCGCCCGAGCAATCGCGAACAGGCGTCCGCCGACGCCGTCGCCGCCTCGGAGCTGCTGGAGGTGCTGTGGGGCCGGGGCCAGGAATCCGCCGCCTCGGGAACCGTATCGCCCTCCCAGCTTCGTGCCCTGCTGGTGATCGAGAAGCAGGAGGGCACCAATCTGCGGGCGCTGGGCGAGGCCCTGGGATCGCGTGCCCCCTCCGTCAGTCGACTCTGTGACCGGATGGAGGCGATGGGACTCGTCCAGCGGGCGCCCAGCCCGACCAGCCGACGCGAAGTGGAGCTGCGGCTGAGTCTGCGCGGCCGCACCCTTCTCGAAGAGTACCGGGCTCTGCGCGCCGCCGAGCTGAACGCCGTGCTGGAGCGGATGGAACCGGCCGCCCTCGCCGCCCTCGCGGACGGCCTCGCGGCCTTCCACGCCGCGGCTTCGGAGCGCCTTTCCCCGCAAAGGGACACAGCCGCCTCCCCGCTCCGCGATGATGTCGCGGACAGCGCCTAGCTTCATCCTTTTCCTGCTTCCGCATCCATCGGCTCTCCGCCGTCTACAGCCGGACGAGCAACCGTCGGGGATCAGATTGTTACCCGCTGGAGAATGTTGTCAAATGGCAACTGTTACTTCTATCGTTACCCCCGTACACCGCCGCGACCAGGGAAGGAACGACGCCGACCCGTCCGGCGACACGGCTCTCCGCTTCCTTCCGACCCGCCTGAGGTGCCTTCCGTGCTTTCAACGCCCAACGAAGACAGAGCCGTCAGAATCACCACCCGGCAGGAAGGGGACGCACGCGTCCTCACCGTGTCGGGCGACCTCGACATCGACAGCGTCGCACCGTTGGACCTCGCGCTGACCTCGGCGGCGGACGACGGCTCCGGCCCGGTCGTCGTGGACCTCTCCGGCGTCGGCTTCGCGGACTCGACGACGGTGAACGTGCTCCTCCAGGGACAGGCCGCGCTCGGCGACCGGCTGCGGCTGGCCGCCCCCTCCCCGTTCATGCGACGCCTCATCGGCATGATCGGCCTCGACAGCGCCCTGCCCGTCCTGCCGTCCGTGGACGACGCCATCGACGCCGTACTGCCTTCCTGACCTCTCCCGCACCGCCCGCGCGACCGGTCGTACCGCCTGCGTGACTTCTCCCGTACCGCGTTCCTGACGGTCCCGGCCCGGTCGGCCGAGGCGGGAGCGCGGCTACCGACCCGCCACACCCGCTCCGGGCGCCCGGTCGAACACGCAGTCCCCGCACAGCCCGCCGCCCGGGCAGCGCCAGTACAGGCAGCAGCTGCGCCGCCGGAACGCCGGACCGTGCGGGGCCCCGGTGTCGCGCAGCGCCTCGTCGTCGAAGAGTTCGGCCGCCAGGGCACGGGCCCGTGCGGCCACGTCCGGCCGGTCGTGGACACGCGCGAAGGCGACAAGTTCGCGTACGGCCCCGGCGAGCGCGGACCCCGCGTTGCCCCGCAGCAGTTGCGGGGAGATGTTCCCGTCGCGCCGGAACGCCTCGGACAGCGGGGCCAGGTGCCCGTACTGGACCTCCTCACGGACCCGGGCCGCCGTGCCGGGCAGCTCAGCCGTCCCCGCGAGCCACAGGTCGTCCGGCGAGGTGGACGACGGGTCCCAGTGCAACGCGCCGGGCGTCAGGGCGGGGATCCGCCCGAAGAGCGCGGCCGGGCCCAGGGCGATGGACCAGAGCCGTGCGGCCAGCCCGAGATGGGCGATGGAGGCGGCGACCCTGCGCTCGGGGGCCGCGAGGCGCGCCGCGACCCGGTCGACACGCGCGGCGAGCGGACCGTTCTCCCCCGCGTACAACCGCTCCAGCGGCTGGTGCCCGCCGCCCGGCACCGGGGTGGTCCGCAGCGCGAAGAATCCCCCGACCGACGCCAGTAGCACCAGGTCCATGGTCTGCTCCCCCTCGGTTCCCGGTCCGTCAGCGGACCCGCTCCCGTGACGGGCCGCACGAACACCGGCTGTGCGATCCTCGCGGCTCACCGTATCCGCCGGGCGACAACTTCTGACGGCAGGGGGCGGCAGGACTACCGTCGGGAGGAGGACGTCGGTCCAATGGGCGTACTACTGGGGCAGTACGCCGAAGTGCAGTCTCAAGGACGACGACGTGGGGCCCCGGACGGGACATCGTGGTGTACATGAGCTCCCTTGCGTTGTCCGTGCTGCTGTCACTGATCTCCGCGGTCGCCTATGCGGCCGGGGCGATCATCCAGGAGCGCGTGGCCGCGACCGGTGACAACTCCTCGTACGCCCTGCTGCGCAACGGCGTGTGGTGGGTCGCCGTCGTCCTCAACGGGATCGGCGCGGTCCTGCATGTGGTGGCCCTCGCCTACGGTCCGCTCAGCCTGGTCCAGCCGCTCGGTGCGCTGACGATCGTCTTCGCGCTGCCCATGGCGGCTCTGTTCGTGGGGCGGAGGGCGGGGGCGACGGCGTGGCGCGGCGCGCTGATGGCGACGGCCGGGCTCGGCGGACTGCTGGCGCTCACGGGCAACGCCGAGCCGCACACCCTCAACGGTCCCGAGCAGGCGCTGCTGGCCTCGGTGACGTTCGGGACCGTCGGCGCGCTCGTCGTGCTCGCCCGTACACTGCGCCGGCCGGTCCTGCGCAGCATCGTCCTGGCCACGGGCGCGGGCGCGGCGTTCGGCATGGCCTCGGTGTTCACCAAGACCGTGGCCGTGGAGTGGACGTCCGGCTCGCTGAGCTCGGGCGCGCTGCCGCTGCTGGTGATCGCCGGGCTCGCGGCGGCGGGCCTGTTCCTGTCCCAGGCCGCCTACCGGGGCGCGGGGCTCACGGCTCCGCTCGCGACGGTGACGGTGGTCAATCCGGTGGTGGCCGCCGCGATCGGCATCACCCTGTTCGGCGAGCACTTCCGGCTCGGCGTCCCGGGCACCGTCCTTGCCCTCTCCAGCGGGGCGTTGGCCGCCGGCGGCCTGATCATGCTGACGCGGGAGAGGCTGAACAGGGAGCACGCCGAGAAGGCGCGGACGGACCCGGAGGTGACCGGCCCCGGTACCCGGCGCACGGTCCCGGCCGGCGACTCCGGTGCGGGGGACGCGGCCGACGGCGGGGAATGGCGGGAGGACGGGCGCCCTTCGGCGTCACCGGCCGTGCCGGAATCCCCGTCGGGGCAGCTGGCCTCGGGGCACAAGCCGTCGCCCCTGCCACCGGGGCGCGCCGTCCCGCAGATGGAGTTCGGTACGCCGGGGCCGCTCGCGGAGCAGCGGCGGCGCGGCGGATCCACCCTGCGGCGCCCCCGCTCCGAGCGGACGGTTCAGACCCTGACGCCGCCGGCCCGCAGGTAGGCGAGCGGATCGACGTCCGAGCCGTAGCCGGGGCCGGTACGGATCTCGAAGTGCAGGTGGGGGCCGGTGCTGTTGCCCGTGGAACCGGAGCGGGCGATGCGCTGCCCGCCGGAGACCGACTGGCCCGCGCGCACATGGAGCGCGGAGAGATGGGCGTACTGGCTGTACTTGCCGTCGCTGTGCCGGATGACCACCTCGTAGCCGTACGCGCCGGCCCAGCCGGCCGAGACGACGCGTCCCGGGGCCACGGACTTCACCGACGTCCCGGTGGGCACGGGGAAGTCCACGCCGGTGTGGTAGCCGCTGGACCAGCCGCCCGCCTGCCGGTAGGGGGTGCCGGTGCCGGCGGCCACCGGGGCGCTGAACCCGGAGTGCTTCACGGCCCGTTCCGGAGCGGGCTGCTCCTTCTTGGGGGCGGCCTTCTTCGGCGCCTCCTGCTTCGGGGCCTGCTTTTTGGGCGCTTCCTTCTTGGGTGCCTGCTGTTTCGGCGCCTGCCGCTCGGGGGCTTCTTTCTTGGGTGCCTGCCGCTCGGGGGCTTCCTTCTGGGGCTCGGCCTTGCGCTGATCCGCCTTCGGCGCCCGGCTCCCGTCGAGGCTCAGCCGCTGTCCGGGGAAGATCAGATCCGGGTCGTCCCCGACGACGCTGCGGTTGGCCGCGTGGAGAGCCTGCCAGCCGCCTCGCACCCGCTGGGCGGACGCGATCCCGGAGAGGGAGTCGCCGCTCGCGACGGTGTACGCGTCGCGCTTGCCCGGCACGTGGGTGGGCGTCGCCGCGGCGGGACGCGTCTGCGGCTGCCTGGGCGGCGCGCTCTGCGGAGCCGAGGCCTGGACGGGCCGGTTCCCCGCGCTCTGCGCGTCGGTCCCCGGCCCCGGGGTGGTCCCGGGCGCGTCCCCGCCCCGGGTGAGCCCCGCCCGTACCGAGCAGGTGGGCCAGGCGCCGGGGCCCTGGCCGTCCAGTACCTTCTCGGCGATGGCGATCTGCTGGTCCCGAGTGGCGAGATCGGCCCGCGGCGCGTACCGCGTGCCGCCGAAGGCCTCCCAGGTGGAGCCGCTGAACTGCAGCCCGCCATAATAGCCGTTGCCCGTGTTGACCGCCCAATTCCCGCTGGACTCACAGGCGGCGACCTTCTCCCAGACCTCACCCGACGCGGCGCCCGCCGAGGCCGCGGTGATGAGCGGGAGGGCGATGCCGGCGCCGCCCGCCGTCACCGTGAGCGAGGCACGGTTGATCCGACTGGGCTGATATCTGCGGTGCCGTCCGGTCGCGGCCATACGTGGCTCCCCCACTGGCTTCGGTACATCTCGCAAGGGGCAACGTAGGTCCGCACGGTGACTGATCACAAGCAAAACGTGATACTCGGCCGCCCCCGGGCGGTCGGTGGCCGAATACCGCTGCCGCGGAGTCCGGGCCCTCGCGCTGCGGCGCCCGCGGTCGGGCCGGTTCCGGTGCCGGTTCCGACCGCAGTCGCGAACCACCCTCACACCTGGAGGCGTTCAGGCCCCTGCGGACTCCTCCGGCCGGGCCCGCATGGCCACGTCCGCGAGCGCCTCCAGCTCCGCACGGCTCGCGCCGTCGCGGGCCCGCTGCGACATTCCCCGGGCGACGGCCGCCGTACAGCGCGCGAGCGCCGCCGCGTCGGCGTGCGCGGGGAGCAGCCCCGCATCGATGTCCAGCTGGATTTGCCTCCGGAACTCCGTCACGTTGCGCAGGCGGTGGCCGCGCAGGACCGCCACCACCTCGTCCGACGAGCAGTTCTCGGCGGCGCTGAGCACCTTGCAGCCGTGCGGCCGGCCGTCCGCCGTGCATTCCGCCGCGGCTTCGCGCAGCATCCGCCCGAAGCCGCGTCGGGCGGTCGGTTCAGCGGCCAGGGCCCGGTCGCCGGAACCGCCGAAGAGGGTCGCGTACGCGTCGAGGACCTCCCCGAACAGCTTCCGCTTGTCGGAGAACGCGGCGTACTGGCTCGGCGCGGCGATGCCCATCACTCGCGTCAGGTCCGCGACGGAGGTCGCTTCGTACCTCTGCTCCCAGAAGAGCAGCGCCATGTCGGCCCGTCGTGGAGCTGCGGGACCGCAGACGCGTGGAGAGCGCTCTCCGTTAGTGCTATAAAGGCGCTCATGACGGATGATCTGCGGTCGGCCGGAGCACCCACCCTGGAGGACGTCGCCCGGACGGCCGGCGTCTCGCGCGCCACCGTCTCCCGGGTCGTCAACGGGGTGCGCAATGTGGACCCGGTGATCCAGGAGGCCGTGCGTCAGGCGGTCTCCGTGACGGGCTACACCCCGAACCGGGCGGCCAGGTCCCTGGTGACCCGGCGGGCCGATGCCGTCGCCCTGGTGGTCTCGGGCGCGGGCGTCGAGCCGGAGGCGGCTCCGGAGGACAACGGCGGCGGGGCATCGGGGAACGGGGCACGGGCGAGGGGGCCCGGCGACGGGGCCGGGGCCGGCGATGCGGGCTCGTTCACCGCACAGGTGTTCGCGGACCCGTTCTTCGGCCGGGTGGTGACCGGGGTGGTCGACCACCTGCGTCCGCGCGGGATGCACCCGGTACTGATGTTCGCGGAGACCTCACGGGCGCGCGAGGAGGTGGTGGCGTACCTGCGGCAGGGCAGCGCGGACGGGGCCCTGGTCGTCTCGACGCACGCCCAGGACCCACTTCCCGCCCTGCTCGCGGACGCCGGTCTGGCGGCCGTCCTGTACGCGCGCCCGGCGCGGCCGGTCCCGGTCAGCTATGTCGATCTCGCGCACCAGGACGGCGCGCGGCTGGCGGCCGAGCATCTTCTGGGCCGGGGCTGCCGCCTGATCGCGACGATCAGCGGCCCGCTGGACGTGCCGGCGGGCCAGGCCCGTCTGACGGGCTTCCGGGACACCATGGCGCGCCACGGGCACGCGTACATCCCCATCGTCGAGGGGCAGTTCACCCAGGAGAGCGGGGAGGCCGCGATGGAACGGCTGCTGGCGGAGCATCCGGACCTGGACGGGGTCTTCGCCGCCAATGACCTGATGGCGCTGGGGGCCTGCCACGTCCTGCGGGAGCACGGCCGCTCGGTGCCGGGGGACGTGGCGGTGGTGGGCTTCGACGACAGCAGCGCCGCCCTGGCCTGCCGCCCGCCGCTGACCACGGTCCGCCAGCCGGTGGAGGGGATGGCGGCCGAGATGACGCGCCTGCTGCTGGACCGGCTGGCCCGGCCGGACGGCCCGGTGACATCGGTGATCTTCGAACCGGAGCTGGTGGTACGGGGCTCGGCCTGAGGGCTGATCCCCGGATCAGGACCGAAGAAGCCGGACCCGCTCCGGGGATCAGCCCCCGCCCAGCGCGTCCGCCCGCCTCGTCAGGTCTGCCGCGATGGCATCCCAGTCCGGGCCGTGCAGCCACAGGTTCTCGGCGGCCTCCCGCATCAGCGTCGGCTCGTCCGGTCGTTGCAGGAGCACCAGCCGATAGGACAGGTTGCGCACCCATACGGGCAGGAGGCCGTCGACCACGTGCGGGCACAGCTCGCGCAGCATGCCGAGGATCGCATCCGCGTCCGCGAAGGTCAGTTCCTCGACGAAGCAGTGCTCCCGGTGTTCGAGGGCGCACTCCGGGGTGGGCCGGCGCTCGTCCCCGTAGAGACAGCGCGCGTGCTCGGTCAAGGTGCTGTGCATGCCCGGAGCCTATGACGCCTCGGTCCGCCGGACCGAACGCGGGGGGAAGGGAGCGGGCCGGCAGGGGTTCGCGGGCGTCCGCGAGAATGTGGTCATGACTGTCGCCCCTTCCTCGCCACGCGTCCGGGTCGCCGCCCATGTGATCCGCCGTCATCCCTCCCCGGCCCTGCTGGTGTTCGACCAGCTGGACTTCCCCGAGGCGGGCACCCAGGTCCCCGCGGGCGGCGTCGTGCCCGGAGAGGATCCCGAGCGGGCCGTCCTGCGCGAGGTCGCCGAGGAGAGCGGGCTGACCGGAGCCCGCGTCGTCCGGCGGATCGCGGTGGACGAGCGGGCGCACCCCGAGACCGGGCGGCCCCGGCTGACCACCTTCCTCCTGCTCGACGCCCCGGCACAGGGGCCTTCGGCGTGGGAGCACCGGGTGCACGGCGACGGTACCGACGCGGGGATGCGGTTCGCCTGCCGGTTCGCGTCGCTTCCCCCGGAGCACCCGCTCGCCGACGCCCAGGACGCGTGGCTGGGCCGGGTGGACCCGCGCCGGGGCGCGCCGGGCTGACCGGAGGAGGCGTGCCCTCTCAGCTCATCGCGGTCCGGTGGCGTTCCCGGACCGTCCGGACGGCCGTACGCGGCGGGGTGCCGGCGCCGCCCACCCCTGGACGACTGCCGCCCCGGGTGAGGAAGTCGGCGAGCGGGAGCGTCGCCGCGCCCACCGTGACCGCGTCCGGGCCGAGGCGGCCCATCTCGATGGTGGTGCGGGCCGCCGCGTGACTCAGGGCGTACTCGTTCGCGTACCGGCGGATCTCCGGCAGCAGACGGGGGCCGAGGAGCAGGCCAGCCCAGCCGCCGATGAGGATCCGCTCGGGCAGGAAGAGGTTGATCAGGTCGGCGAGCGCCGCGCCGAGGCATTCGGCGGTCTCGTCGAGGAGCGAGAGCGCCACCGGGTCCGGGGCGGCGCCCCGGCGCGCCGGATAGGCGGCGGCGAGCAGCGCGGCGAGCGCGGTCTCGTCGTCGGCGTCCTCGGACAGCGGGCCGCCCGCCTCGCACCAGCGCTCGCGCAGGGCTTCCGCGCCCGCGTACGCCTCCAGGCAGCCGATGGAACCGCAGCGGCACCGGCGGCCGCGCAACTGGACCGTGGTGTGGCCCCATTCGAGGGCGAGGCTCATGCGGTCCTCGTCGAGGATGTCGCCGTGGTCGACACAGGCGCCCACACCCGATCCGATGAGGGCGATGGCGGCGGCGCCCGCGCCCCTGCCGCCGCCGAACCACATCTCGGCCTGGCCGAGCGTCTTGGCCCCGTTGTCGATGAACAGTGGCACCTCGGGCGGCACGTCGACGGCCTCGCGCAGCAGCTGCTCGAACGGGACCGCGCGCCAGCCGATCGTCTGGCCGTGCACCACCGCGCCGCGCGTGCCGTCGGGCCCTTCGGGGCCGTCGCGCTCGATGATGCCGGGGACTCCGATTCCGATGCCGAGGAGCCGGCGGGGGTCGGCGCCCGCGTCGCGCAGCACGTCCGCGACGCCGGTGCGGACGTGGGCGACGATGCGCTCCACGTCGTAACCGTGCTGGGCCAGCAGCCGTTCCGTGCGGGCCAGTTCGGTGAGGGAGAGGTCGAACAGCTCGACCCGCACCCGGGTCTCGCCGATGTCGATGCCGACGAGGAGGCCGCCGTCCGGGGCGACGCGCAGCAGCGTACGGGGGCGGCCGCCGTCGGAGTCGACGACGCCGGCCTCCTCCAGCAGGCCCTCGGCGGAGAGCTCCGCGACGACGTTGCTGATGGACCCTGAACTCAGGCCCGTGACCGGTCCGAGCTCCTGACGACTCAGCGGGCCGTCGAAATACAACCGTTGCAATACCCTCGCCCGGTTGCCCCGCCGCAGGTCACGCACGGTTCGTCTGTTGCGCTCGGCCATGGTGCTCCTTCCCGTCCAGGAACATACCCCGGTCGCAGGCCTTGACGCGACCTTCTCTCACCTCTTAAATCACGGCATAAATTAAGTCATGGAGGCCGTTCGGTTCCCGAACGCAGCCATCCCCGGAAAGGGGCCACCTCTCATGCGTCACCTCAGAGCCGCAAGCGCCGTCACCCTCGCCCTCGCCATCGCCGTGGCCGCAACCGGCTGTGGCGGCGGGACCACGTCGGGCGGCAGCAACGAGTCGCCGAAGACCCTCACCTACTGGGCTTCCAACCAGGGTCCCAGCATCGAGGCCGACAAGGAGATCCTCACTCCCGAGCTGAAGAAGTTCGAGAAGGAGACCGGGATCAAGGTGAAGCTGGAGGTCGTGCCGTGGGCCGACCTGCTGAACCGGATCCTCGCCGCCACCACCTCCGGTCAGGGCCCGGACGTGCTGAACATCGGCAACACCTGGTCGGCCTCGCTCCAGGCGACCGGCGCGCTCCTGCCGTGGGACGACAAGAACTTCGAGGCGATCGGCGGCCGGGACCGCTTCGTCGACTCGGCGGTCGCCTCGGCCGGCAAGGAGGGCGAACCGCCCGCCGCGGTGCCTCTGTACTCACTGGCGTACGCCCTCTACTACAACAAGAAGATGTTCGCCGAGGCGGGCGTCGAGAAGCCACCGGCCACCTGGGACGAGCTGGTCGAGGCCGGCAAGAAGATATCCAAGGACGGCAAGTGGGGGCTGGGGGCCGAGGGCGGCAACCTCTCCAACAACATCCACCAGACCTTCGTCCTGGGCCAGCAGCACGGCGCCGACTTCTTCGACGAGGACGGCAGGGCGACGTTCACCTCGGACGGTGCGGTCGCGGCGGTGAAGCAGTACATCGACTTCATGGCCAAGGACAAGATCATCGCGCCGGGCAACGCGGAGTACGCCCAGAACCAGTCGCTCACCGACTTCGCCAAGGGCAAGACGGCCATGGTGCTGTGGCAGGCCGCCGCCTCCACCTTCGCCGCCCAGGGCATGAAGCCCGAGGACTGGGGCGTGGCCCCGGTGCCGGTCCCCTCGGGCGCACCGGGTGCCGGCAAGCAGACCAACTCCATGGTCGCGGGCATCAACATGGCGGTGTTCAAGAACACCAAGAACATCGACGGCGCGAAGAAGTTCGTGAAGTTCATGACGAGCGACGCCGAGCAGAAGCTGCTCAACAAGACCTACGGCTCCATCCCGCCCGTCAAGGCCGCGCAGGCCGACGCCGCCTTCGGGGCCCCCGACCTCAAGGTCCTGCGCGACACCCTCGCCACCAGCGCCGCCCCGCTCCCCCAGGTCCCGAACGAGTCGCAGTTCGAGACGGCCGTCGGCACGGCGGTCAAGGAACTGTGGGCGGACGCGGCGGCCGGACGCCCCGTGACCGAGGACTCCGTCAAGGCGCGCCTGGAAAAGGCCCAGCAGACGATGCAGCAGTGAGGCCCTGATCCATGACCGCCACCGTCACCACGGACCCCGAGGTCGACAAGTCGACCAGCAGGGGGACGAGCCGGGGCACCGGGGGTGCGCGCAGGAGAATGCCGCGCATCCCCGACCGGATCCGCCAAGGCGGACTGCCCTATCTCCTGCTCCTGCCCGCCGTCCTGCTGGAACTCCTCATCCACATCATCCCGATGGTCATCGGGATCGTGATGAGCTTCCGGCAGCTCACGCAGTTCTTCATCAACAACTGGGGCGCGGCGCCCTGGTCCGGCCTCGACAACTACAGGATCGCCGTCGACATCGACGCGCCGATCGGTGAGGCCCTGCTCCACTCGTTCTTCGTCACCTGCGTCTTCACGTTCTTCTCCGTCGGCCTGGCCTGGCTGTTCGGCACGGCCGCCGCGATCCTGCTCCAGGAGAGCTTCCGGGGCCGGGGCGTCCTGCGGACGATCTTCCTGGTCCCGTACGCCCTGCCCGTCTACGCGGCCGTCATCACCTGGGCGTTCATGTTCCAGCGGGACAACGGGATGATCAACCACGTCCTGCACGACCAGCTCGGCATCACGGACGAGCCGTCGTTCTGGCTGATCGGCGACAACAGCCTCTACACCCTGATCATCGTCTCGGTGTGGAAGGGCTGGCCGTTCGCCTTCCTCATGCTGATGGCCGGGCTCCAGAACATCCCGCGCGAGCTGTACGAGGCCGCTTCGATCGACGGCGCCGGCATCTGGCAGCAGATCCGCCGGATCACCCTGCCCTCGCTGCGCCCGGTCAACCAGGTTCTGGTGCTGGTGCTCTTCCTGTGGACGTTCAACGACTTCAACACCCCGTTCGTGCTGTTCGGGAAGTCGGCGCCGGAGAACGCGGACCTCATCTCGATCCACATCTACCAGTCGTCGTTCGTCACCTGGAACTTCGGCACCGGGTCGGCGATGTCCGTCCTGCTGCTGCTCTTCCTGCTGATCGTGACGGCCGTCTACCTGTTCCTCACCTCGCGCGGAAGGAAGGGCGCCGATGTCTAGCCTCACGCGGCCGACCCGCACCACCCGGTCGCGGGCCCGCTCGCCGATGGCCGCGCCGCAGTCCTTCCTCTGGACCCGCCGCATCATCCTGACCCTGCTCGCCGGCTTCGTCCTGCTGCCGGTCTACGTGATGGTCAGCAGCTCGCTGAAGCCGCTCCAGGACGTGTCGGGGAAGTTCCAGTGGATCCCGTCCACGCTGACGATCCAGCCGTACTTCGACATCTGGGAGACCGTCCCGCTCGCCAAGTACTTCGTCAACTCGCTGATCGTGGCGGGCTCGGCGACGGTGCTGTCGGTGACGATCGCGGTGTTCTCGGCGTACGCCGTGAGCCGCTACCGGTTCCGGGGCAAGCGGGTCTTCACCGTCACGGTGCTGTCCACGCAGATGTTCCCGGGGATCCTCTTCCTGCTCCCGCTGTTCCTCATCTTCGTCAACATCGGCAACAGCACGGGCGTCGCACTGTACGGCTCGCGCGGCGGGCTCATCCTGACGTACCTCACGTTCTCGCTGCCGTTCTCCATCTGGATGCTGATCGGCTACTTCGACTCCATCCCCCGCGACCTCGACGAGGCCGCTCTGGTGGACGGCTGCGGACCGGTCCGCGCCCTCTTCCAGGTCGTCGTTCCGGCAGCCGTCCCCGGGATCGTCGCCGTGTCCGTCTACTCCTTCATGACGGCCTGGGGCGAAGTGCTCTTCGCCTCCGTCATGACGAACGACGCCACCCGGACCCTCTCCGTCGGCCTCCAGGGCTACGCCACGCAGAACGACGTGTACTGGAACCAGGTCATGGCGGCGTCCCTCGTCGTCAGCGTCCCGATCGTCGTCGGGTTCCTGCTCCTCCAGCGCTATCTGGTCGCCGGCCTGACGGCGGGAGCCGTCAAGTGACCTCCACAGAAAGGCAGTACGTGTCCGACCTCACCACCCTTCCGGCAGATTTCACCTGGGGCGTCGCCACCGCCGCGTACCAGATCGAGGGGGCCGTGGCCGAGGACGGCCGCTCCCCCTCCATCTGGGACACGTTCTCGCACACCCCCGGCACCATCGACGGCGGTGACACGGGTGACGTGGCCTGCGACCACTACCACCGGGTGCCCGAGGACATCGGCCTGATCAAGCGGCTCGGCGCGGACGCCTACCGCTTCTCCGTCGCCTGGCCGCGCGTCGTGCCAGGCGGCGACGGGCCGGTCAACAAGGCGGGCCTGGACTTCTACGACCGGCTCGTGGACGGACTGCTGGAGGCGGGTGTCACCCCGTTCGCCACCCTCTACCACTGGGACCTGCCGCAGGTGCTCCAGGACCGGGGCGGCTGGACGGTACGGGAGACCTCGGAGCACTTCGCCGCGTACGCCTCCCACGTGGTGGAGCGCCTGGGCGACCGGGTCAAGGACTGGGCGACGCTCAACGAGCCGCTCTGCTCGGCCTGGATCGGTCACCTGGAGGGCCGGATGGCGCCGGGCCTCACCGACCTGACCGCCGCCGTGCGCGCCTCCTACCACCTGCACCTGGGCCACGGCCTCGCGGTGCGGGCGATCCGGGCGGCCTCATCGGACGCCCGCGTCGGCATCGTCAACAACCTCAGCCCGATCGAGCCGGCGAGCGCGAGCGAGGCCGACCTCGCCGCCGCCCGGCGCGCCGACGGCCACATCAACCGCTGGTGGCTGGACCCGATCCTGGGCCGCGGCTACCCGCAGGACATGGTGGAGGAGTACGGCGTCGAACTCCCGGTCCGGCCGGGCGACCTGGAGACCATCGCGGCCCCGCTGGACTGGCTGGGGTTGAACTACTACTTCCGCCAGATCGTCACCGCCGACCCGGACGGCACCGCGCCCCGGACCAAGCAGGTCTCCATCCCCGGCGCCCGGCTCACCCACATGGACTGGGAGGTCCACGCGGAGGGCCTGGAACAGCTGCTGCTGCGCCTGACCGAGGAGTACGGCGTCCAGCGGATCTACGTCACCGAGAACGGTTCGGCGTACGAGGACGTCGTCGCGGCGGACGGTTCGGTGCACGACCCGGAGCGCGTCCGCTATCTGGAGGAGCACCTCGCCGCCTGCGCCCGCGCGGTCGCCAAGGGCGCCCCGCTGGCCGGGTACTTCGCCTGGTCCCTGATGGACAACTTCGAGTGGGCGTACGGCTACGACAAGCGGTTCGGTCTGGTCCACGTGGACTACGCGACCCAGCGTCGTACGGTCAAGAGCAGCGGGCTCCGGTACGCGGAGCTGGTCCGGGAGCACGCGGCACGGAGCGCCCGCCCGGCCGCCTGACCTCGCTCCCCGCTCTCGACGGCCGCCTCCGGCCGCGGCGAATCGCTCGCCGCGGCCGGAGGCTTTCGCGTCGCGGGACAGTCTCTAGGAGGTCGCCCACGGCTTGAGCATGTCCTTCATCGCGTCCGTCAGAGCGATTTGCAGCAGCGGACCGTAGGTGATCCGGCCGACGCCGAGACGGCGGAAGCGCTCAAGGTCGTGCTTCACGGGATGGGCGGTGGAGTTCACCGGAACGGCGACGGACGCGGTCACCGCCGCGAGCAGGTCGTCGTCGTCCTGGATACGCACCGGGTAGACGCTGTCGGCGCCGGCCTGCTCCAGGGCTCGCAGCCGCTCGATCACCTCGTCGAGCACGTCGGCGGGATTCTCCGCGTGCAGGAAGAGGTCGGTGCGCCCGTTGATCCAGAGCGGGATCCCCGCGTCGTCGGCCGCCGCGCGCAGGCCCGCGACATAGCTCGCGTGCTCCTGCGTGCTGCGCACACGTCCGCCCTCCGAGTGGACGGTGTCCTCGATGTTGAGTCCGACACCGCCGACCTCGATGAGACCGGCCACGAGATCCGCGGGCTTCTGTCCGTAACCCGCCTCCAGGTCCACGGAGACGGGGACGTCGACCGCCGCGATGATCGGCCTGACAGCGGCGAGCACCTCCTCGAAGGTCTGCCCCTCCTGGTCGGCGGCCCCGCGGGAGTCGGCGAGCGGATGGCTGCCGATGGTCAGCGCGGGGAAGCCCGCGGCGGCTGCGGTCCGCGCGGACCAGACGTCCCAGACGGTGGGCAGCACGAGCGGCTTGTGGTCGGCGTGCAGTTGCTTGAGGCGTTGAGCGCGCTCAACGGTGGTACGAGAGTCCATGCCGAGGACGCTACCCCCGATCGCCCGAGAACAACGTGACGAGCCCGCGGGATCAGCTCCGGTAGACGCCGAACTCGTAGAGCGAGTAGCCCCACGGAGTGCCGCGTTCGGAGGTGCTCACGCGGACGTAGCGGGCGTTGCCGGCGACCTCGATGTCGTCGATGCCCCCGTTGCCCGCCGTCTCGGTGTGGGCGGTGGTCCAGTCCTGGCCGTTGTCCGAGGTCTGGATCGTGTACCCCTTGGCGTGGGCCGCCTCCCAGGCCAGCTGGACGTGGTCGAAGGAGGTGGTCGCTCCCAGGTCCACCTGGATCCACTGCCGGTCGGCCCACTCGCTGGCCCAGCGGGTGGCGAAGGAGCCGTCGACGGCGTTGGCCGCCGGGCACGGGCAGCCGACGCTGTCCGGCTGGAACGACGAGGCCTCGGCGGGCTTGCCGGCGGCCAGGTTCACTCCGTCGACCCGCGGCGGCACCACCTTGAAGGACTTCGTCTCGATGCCGACGTTGCCCTTCCCGTCGGTCGACTTGAGGTAGACCTTCCAGACGCCGAGCCGGTCCGGGGCGGTGACCTCGAACGTGCCGTCACCCCGGTCGGTGAACTCCGCGTCCGTCAACTGACCGCTGTCGTCGATGTACTTGGAGTTGACCAGCACCTGGTGGGTGACCGCGTCCCCGTCCGGGTCGGAGACGGACGCCCTGAACGTGAAGGGCCGGCCCGCCTCGACGGCGGAGGCGTTGTCGACGGTCATGCCGCTGATGACCGGCGGGGTGTTGTCACCGGAGGTGTCCGCGCCGTACGCCTCCTTCACCGCGTAGTACGAGAGCCGCTTCTGGCCGGCGGGGAGCAGGTTGAACCAGACGCCGCCGAAGTCGTACTCGGTGCCGTAGTGGAACAACGTGGCCCCGAGCGACACCCCCTGATGCCCGTCGACGCAGTCCCAGGCCCGTTGGTAGCCCTCGGCCTTCGCCACGTCGGTGGGCTCGTCGGGGATGCCGTTGACGTCGTCCGGGACCTCCCACTCACCGGCCGGCCCGCCCTCGGTGACGATGTAGGGCTTGTCGTAGCCGCCGCTCTCCCAGGTGGCGCGGATGTCGCAGACGGCGTCGTAGGAGTTCACGGCGTACAGGTCGAGGTCGGGCGCGTTCTTCTTGTAGTACGGCCAGGCGCCGGTCCACGCGTCGGTCGAGGTGACGGGGTGGTTCGGGTCGACCGCGTGGATCTTCTTGGCGATCTCGTTGACGAACGTGGTGTACGCGTCGCGCTGCCGCTCCAGCTCCTCGCCGCTGTAGCAGTTCTGGAGGCCGAGCACCGACTCGTTGCCCACGTTCCACATGAGGACGCCCTCATGGTCCTTGTAGGTCTCCACCCACTTCGGGAACTCGGCGAGCATGTCGTTCTTGTACGCGGTGTCCGTCAGGTAGTTCACACAGCCGCCGCTGCCGGGGCCGCCGCCCGGTTGCAGCCAGAACCCGGCGATCACCTTGATGCCGTTCGCGGCCGCCGTGTCCAGCAGGGGCTTCGTGGTGGCGTCGGTGCCCCAGGTACGGATCGTGTTGACGCCCATCGACTTCACGTCGGGCATGTACTGCCCGGCGTCCGCGACAGACGGGCCCCAGGTCAGGCCCTTCACGGTGTACGGGGCGCCGTCCACGGTCAGCTGCCAGGCGCCCTGGGAGCCGGTCACCTTCACCACACTGCCGGCGGCCTGGGCGGCCGGCACCGGAAGGGCGGCCGCCGCGGCGGCCAGGAGACCGGCGACGGCGAGGCGTGCGGTGGTACGGCCACGAGCGCGGGCCGGTCGGCGAGATCGGGAGGTCGTCATGGGGAAAGAGGCTCCTCACGAGATACGGGCAGAGATAATCGGAGAGCGCTCTCCCTCATGAGCGCGATGCACCCATGAGGGAAACGCGACGAGCGGGTTCAGGGCACGTCAGGGCAGTTCGTAGTTCTCGTCCAGGACCGCGCCCTCGCCCGGGTTGTTCTCGTCGTAGCCGCGGGCGTTGCACTGGAGGGCGCCGACGATGCAGTGGTCCACCAGGGCGTCGAGCGTGGCGTCGTCCCAGGCGTTGAAGAAGTCGTAGTGGAAGGAGTGGCCGGTGCCGCTGGCCAGTCTCACCTGCGACATGTCACCGTTGACCGGCCACGCCATCTTGAACTCGATCATCGGCAGGGCGATCGGGTGGCTCGTCGGGCAGACGTCCTGGTTGGCCCCCGTCACGACCGGGTAGGCCATGTGGGCCTTGTGGTCGGGGGTGTCGAGGTACTTGCCGTCCCAGCAACTGGGCGCCTGCATACGCAGGTTGAGCTGCGTGTCCTGGCTGGTCGGGCAGGCGGCCGGGAAGTCGTAGTTGTGGTAGCTCTCGCCGCACTCGTACCCCTCGACCATGCCGGGGTGGTCACGGAACTCCTCGGCGGTCTGCGTGGGGCTGCCGACGACGAACCGCAGCCCCTTGGGGAAGGGCCGCACGGTGCGGTAGTCGGTGACTCCGGCCTTGTAGTAGATGGTCTGGGGGCCGACCGGACGGATCTCCTCGTTCCCGTCGTAGAGGGTCGGCATCCAGTACGCGGAGAGGTCGCCGGGTGCCAGGCACTTGGTGCCGCCCGCGCCCAGGGAAGCGGTGGTGCTGTTCGCGTTCGTGGTGTCGTTGCCCATGAACGTGTGGTCGTGCGACGCTCCGGCCCGGCCGGGATAGACGATCGGGTCGTCCGGGGCGGTGTGGTTGACCGAGCAGTTGGCCTGGAACTCGTGGAAGTAGCGGTGCGGCGGGATCTCGTCGGACGGCTCCACGCCCGTGACCGGCGGGTCCGCGGGTATGTAGCCGTCGCCGTCGGGGTCGTCCCCGAAGGCCACGGGCTTGGCGGGCGCCATCTTGTGCCCCTGCATGACGTGCGAGGCGGCAGGCCTGTCGGCCGCCGGTGGAGCCGCGTCGGCGGCGGTCGCCCCGGCGTTCGTGATCGCCGACAGCCCGAGCGCGACCAGCGCCAGAGCGGTGAGAACGATCAGCACGGACACCAGGGTTGATCTGTTGAGTCTTGTCACCATAGGGACCTCCATGCCGCTCTTCATCCCTGCACATCGGGTGCACGGTGGGGGGAAAGGGTGAGCTGGACGGTGCAGCCGGGAAGAGACTCCGCCCTGCGCGTCACGAGGCCGGCGGACCGCGGGATCCTCTGGGAGAGCGCTCTCCAAAGCGGTGCCAGTGTTGCGCCGAGGCTGAGAGGGTGTCAATAGCTTGTGAACGATGCGGTGCCCGAAGACTGTTGGGCGACGAGCGAAACGCGCGACCCGGGCTTGCCCGTACACGGAAGCGGCCCCGCACACCGGCGGGGCCGCTCACTGGCTGTTCGGCTGGATCAGCCGCCGGTGGGAGCCGCTCCGCCGGGGAGGACGACGGGACGGCTCCCCCGGCTCACGCGGTGTGCAGCCTCAGGCCGTACCGGTTGAGGATCTCGTTGATCGGCTGATACCAGGTCTCACCGCCGCTGGTGCAGTTGCCCCAGCCGCCGGAGGTGACGCCCTGGGCCTGGTCGCCGCTGATGAACGAGCCGCCGGAGTCGCCGCCCTGGGCGCAGACGCTCGTCTTGGTCATCTGGTGCACGGCGCCCTGGCTGTAGTTGACGGTCTCGTTCTTGGCCAGGACGCGGCCGCAGTGCCAGCGCGTGGTGGAACCGGAGCGGCAGATCGAGGCGCCGATCGGGGCCTCGTTCGAGCCACGGACGAGCTGGTCGGGAACGGCACCCCAGCCGAGCACCACCGGGACGGTCCACCAACCGCTGCCGACGTTCACCCAGGCGTAGTCGTCACCGGGAAAGGACGAACCCTGGAAGTTGCCGATGTAGGAGTTGTCCCAGCCGCGGACCTGCTGACCGACGCCGCCGCAGTGCCCGGCGGTGACGAAACCGCCGTGCACGGAGAAGCCGATGGAACA
Source organism: Streptomyces sp. man185 (assembly GCA_002551355.1). Classification (GTDB taxonomy): domain Bacteria; phylum Actinomycetota; class Actinomycetes; order Streptomycetales; family Streptomycetaceae; genus Streptomyces. Next base: position 29,430 of record NTHE01000082.1, read on the forward strand.
GCGGACGTTGCCCGTGTAGTACGGGTCGCCGCCGACGGTCCCGGCCGCGAAGGTCTGCGGCGCCTCGGCAGTGGTCCTGACGGTGACGGGCCCGGCCTTGCGGGCCTTGGCGACGAAGGCGCGGACATCGTTGTCAGCCTGCTCGGCCGCGACGACGTTCACCACGACGCGGCTGGTGGCCGGGTCGACGTGCCAGCTGCTCACACCGGACGGGGCTTTCAGGGCGTCGATCCGCGCCTTGGCCGCGTCGAGACTCTTGGCCGAGTGCTCGACGAGCCGGGTCTCGGCACCGGTCGCCCGTACGGCTTCGGCCTTCTCTGCGGTGGTGACCGCGACGGTCAGCCTGCCGGTCTTCGCGTCGAGCCAGGAGCCGCCGAACGCGGGGCCCGCGGCGCGCTGCGCCTTCTTCTCCAGGGCGGTGGCGGCCTTCTCGTCGGCGAGCCGGGTGAGGGCCTGCTTCTCGGTGAGGCCGAGGTCGCGCTGCATCGCGGAAAGCAGGGCGGCGGAGGCGGGGGGTTCGGCGGGGGTGGGCGCTGCGGAGGCGGACGTCGGACCGGCGGCGGTCCAGGCTCCGAGGACCAGGAGTGCGGACAGACCGGTCCGCAGCAGGGTTGCGTGTCTCAAGGGAGTGACCCTTCCTGTTGTTCCATCGACGTGGGGGTGGAACGGGAGGCGTCCGGGAGCGCGATCCGATCGTGCTTTTGAGAGCGCTCTCAGATGTGCCGTTCCCGGACTGTAGCGGAGTTCCAGAGTCAGGTCCATGCCAATGACAGGAGGGGTCCCGGAGGGGCTCGGGGCCTTGTGCGCACCGGCGTTGAGTAGGCGTACTCATCCGTCTCGCCGAAACCGGTCCTACGGTCACAGGAACACCGGACAGCACCAGCACGAGGAGCCGATCATGGCCGGATCACGCCGCAGACAGTGGAGAGCCGCGCTCACCGGCGTACTGGCGGGATCCCTGGCCCTCCTGGGCGCCGGGTGCGGGGTGGTCAGCACCGAGGACGACCGGCGGGCGGCGGAGGAGCTGGCCGAGAAGCACTTCCCCGGGCAGCTCAGAGCGGTCGGGGCGCGGACGCTCTTTCCCGGTTCGGGCGGCTCCGAGGTGTCGTTCGCGGTGACCGACGACCGTGACGCCGTGGTCCGGCTCCGTATCGACGCGGACGCGGGCACGTGCGACCGCAAGGACTGCGCGGGCGTGCTGGCGGAGGCGAAGGAGCGCGCCCGGGTTCAGGCCGAGGACTTCCGCACGCTCAGGAGTGCGTTCGACGCGTGCGGCTACGAGGTCGTCGCCCTGGGCCCGACCGGGACCCCGCCCTACGTGGTCGCCGAGTTCACGAACGCGACCGTGGCGAGAAAGCTCCGGGAGATCGGGGACTGCGTACAGCGCTGGGTCACGGCGAGCGGGGCCGACAGCCCTCTCGGGAAGGCGAAGGCCACCTACGTGAACGTGGTCTCCCCATCCGTCGCCGACCGGCGCGACCGGGGCAGGGACTCCTGGCCCACGGTGATGCGGCTGACCCGGTCGGACCTGCTGGCCTCACTCACCGAGCACGCCTATTTCTCGGCGAGTTACGAGATCGGGGCGGGCCGGGTCGACACGACGGGGAGCGCCCGGATCGTCCGCCCGTTCCGGGAGAGGCAGAAGTTCGGCGACACCGTGCAGAACGCGGTGAAGGAGCACCTGCGCGCCACCCACCCCCGGGTGGTCGTGAGCGACTACCAGTGGATCTGGCGGCTGGAGCCGGGCCGCGTGGACCGGCAGACCGGCTACGTCCTGTTCTGCCCCGAGCCGCAGGCGCGCGGGCGGTGCGTCAACGCGGACGACGCGGCTCTGGTGACCACGGACGAGCACGGCAATCCGGTGGGGAAGATCCGCCTCGTGCACGACGTGCGTGAGGGCACGGGCATGCTGCGGCTGCCGCCGTACTAGGTCAGCGTTCGCGCCGATGACGACGCCTTCGCCGGGGCTCGCGGCTCTTCAGCCCTTCCGGGCCCACGGCCGCAGCTTCGCCGGGTTGCGCACCACCCAGATCCGGGCGACGCGGGCCTCGGCCACATCGAACGACTCGACGGTCAGGACGACGCCATCGCGTCGGGCCACCAGGCCCGGCTCGCCGTTGACGTGGCGTTCCAACAGTTCCGGGCCGGGAGCCTTGTCGGCGATGGCGACCATGTACTGGGCGATGCGCGCGCCGCCCTCGATCGGGCGCAGCGCTGCGCCGACCAGGCCGCCGTCGTCGGCGGTCATCACGGCGGCCGGGTCGAGGAGGTCGACGAGGGCCGCGATGTCCTTGTTCTCCCATGCCTCCTTGACCTGCCGCACCGCGTCGGCCCACCCGGCGGCCGGCTCCGGAGCCCGGCCGGCGCGCACCCGCCGCCGGGCGGAGGCGGCGAGTTGCTTGCACGCGCCCGCCGCGCCGCCCTGCGGCTGTCTCTTATACACATCT
>NTHE01000083.1 GCA_002551355.1 Streptomyces sp. man185
GGACCGGGGCCCGCCGGGGCCGTGCCGACGGGGCCGCCGACCGCCGAGGCGCGGGCGGCCGCCTCGCTGGAGCGGGTCACCTCGTTCGGGGCCAACCCCGGCGGCCTGAACATGTACGTGTACCGGCCCGCGGTCCTGCCGGCCGACGCGCCCGTGGTCGTCGCCCTGCACGGCTGCACCCAGAGCGCGCAGGTCTACTCCGACAACTCCGGTCTCAACACGTTCGCCGACCGCCACGGATTCCTGGTCGTCTACGCCGAGACCACCGCCGCCAACAACGCCAACAAGTGCTTCAACTGGTTCCAGCCGGGCGACACCCGGCGGGGGCAGGGCGAGGCCGCGTCGATCCGGCAGATGGTCGCGCACGCCGCGACCACCCACGGGGTGGACACCGGGCGGGTCCAGGTCACGGGCCTCTCGGCGGGCGGGGCGATGACGTCGGTCATGCTGGCCGCCTACCCGGACGTGTTCGCCGCGGGCGCGGTCGTCGCCGGAATCCCGTACGGCTGCGGGGTCGACGTCGTCTCGGCGTTCGGCTGCATGAGCCCCGGCACGGACCGGACCCCGGCGGCATGGGCGCAGGCCGTCCGGGACGCGCACCCCGGTTTCGCGGGCCCCTGGCCCCGGGTGGCGATCTGGCACGGGGACAACGACGCGACCGTCGCCCCGAAGAACGCCGACGAGCTGCGGGACCAGTGGACCGCGGTGCACGGCCTCGGCCAGACGCCGGACCGGATCTCCACGATCGGCCCCAACGGCACCCGCCGGAGCGAGTATCTGTCGGCCGCCGGCACGAGCGTCGTCGAGGTCGACCGGGTGCCGGGCATCGGACACGGCACCCCGGTCGATCCGGGCGGCGGCGGCGAGCAGTGCGGTGCGACCGGTACCCAGCACTTCATCGACTCGATCTGCTCCAGCCACTGGATCACCCGGTTCTTCGGGCTGGACGGCACGACCACCCCGGAGCCGCCCGTGGACCCGCCCACCGAGCCCGACGCCTGCTGGACGGCGAACAACTACGAGCACGTACGCGCCGGCCGGGCCACCACCGCCGGCGGCCAGGTGTACGCGAAGGGCTCCGGCCAACACCTGGGGCTCTACAACACCTTCGTGACCCACACCCTCATGGAGTCGCGGACGGGCCACTACGTCCTCGCCGACGGCGCCTGCCCCTGACATCACCCACCCGAAGGAGGCAGACCTCATGCCGGTAGACCCACCGACGACCCCGCCCGCGGCACCACCGACGCTCCGTCGCGCCGGGCCACGACCCGACGCCGCGCACCGCCCGCCCCGTGGCCGGTGGCTGCGCGGGGCGGCCGTCGCGGCGGCCGTGCTGACGGCCTGGACGGCGGCCCCGTCCGCCGCCGCCCTGCCGGAGCCGGACTCCGGCAGGGCCGGGCACTGCGCGCGCCAGGACTCGATCCGCGTCCCTGGAGCCGCCCGCCAACAGGTCCACTGCCTGGCGGAGTTGACGACAGCGGGGACGGTGGCGTCCGGGCACACCGACCCGGCCGACTGGGCGGGGCTCACCCCGAAGGACCTGGCCACCCCCAGCGGCGTACCGGGCATCCAGATCGACGGGTACTTCCCCGACGCGTCGACCGGCAACACCAACCACGGCTGGAACCACGACTCCCAGTTCGTCATCCGGCTCCCCGACCGCTGGAACGGCGGTCTCGTCGTCGCCGGCTCACCGGGCGTGCGCGAGCAGTACGCCAACGACCGGGCCTTCGGCGACTGGGCGCTCGACCGGGGCTACGCGTTCGCCGCCACCGACAAGGGCAACACCTCGGCCGCGTTCCACCGCGACGGCCGGGCCCCCGGTGACGCCATCGCCGAGTGGAACACCCGGCTCACCCAGCTCACCCGCGCGGCCCGGCTGGTCGTCGCCCAGCGCTATCTCCGCCTCCCCGCACGCACGTTGGCGATGGGCATGTCCAACGGCGGCTATCTGGTGCGCTGGCAGTTGGAGAACCATCCCGGGCTGTACGACGGCGGGGTGGACTGGGAGGGAGCGCTCTGGCGCGCCGAGGGGCCGAACCTGCTCACCTTCCTGCCGCCCGCCCTGCGCGCCTACCCGCGCTACGCGGGCGGGGGCGCGGGCGCCGAGGACGCGCACCGGACGATGACGGCCGCCGGATACCCGGCCGGTTCGGAGTTCCTGTGGCCGTACCACCACCAGTACTACTGGGACCTGACCCAGCGGATCTACCGGGAGGAACTCGACCCGGAATTCGACGGCGCGACCGAGGCCGGCACGCCGTTCTGCGCACCCGGAACCCCCGCCTGCGACGCCGACTACGCCTATGCCGAGCGGCCGGCCCGGGTCCGCGACGCGGTCGCGAAGATCGCCCTCACCGGCCGGATCGGCAAACCGCTGATCAGCTTCCACGGCACCCTGGACGTCCTGCTGCCGATTTCCAGGACCTCGGACGCCTACGCGCGGATGGTGCGGCGGGAGGGGCGCGGTGCGCTCCATCGCTACTACCGCGTCGAGGGCGGTACACACGTCGACTCGCTCGTCGACGCCTTCCCGGACCGGTTGCGGCCGCTCGTACCGTGTCACCGGTCGGCGGCCGCGGCGCTGGAACGCTGGCTGGACGACGGCCGGCGTCCCCCGTCGAGCCGCACCCTGGAGCTGCCCGCGGGAGCGACTCCGGCCGGGCGGCTCACCCGCTGCCCGCTCGACGGAGAGCCGAGCAGGTAGCGCAGTCCCCCACTCCTTTCCCGCTCACTGTGGAGATCCACGCCATGGGATGTCCGGCCGACTGTCTCTAGCGTTCCCGGGTATGACGAGCCAATTTCACGCAGCCTCCGCTTCCCCGGCGCCGGGCGCCGGGGCCGTGGACCTCCGGGGGCGTACCGCCCTCGTCACCGGCGGCGGCAGCGGCATCGGGCGGGCCACCGCCGAGGCGCTCGCCGCCGCCGGGGCCCTGGTGCACGTGGTCGACCGCGGGGCGGAGAGCGCCAAGTCCGTCGCCGCCGCGATCGGCGGGGTGGCCCACGTCGTGGACCTGGCCGACGCCGAGGCGGTCGGGACGCTGCCGACCGGGGTGGACGTCCTGGTCAACAACGCCGGGCTGCAGCACGTGTCCCCCATCGAGGACTTCCCGCCGGCCCGCTTCGAGCTGATCCAGCAGGTGATGGTGACCGCCCCGTTCCTGCTGATGCGGCAGTGCCTGCCGCACATGTACGCCGGTGGGTGGGGCCGGATCGTCAACGTCTCCAGCATGCACGGGCTGCGGGCCAGCGCCTTCAAGTCCGCCTACGTCGCAGCCAAGCACGGCCTGGAGGGGCTGAGCAAGGTGGCCGCCCTGGAGGGCGCCCCGCACGGGGTCACGAGCAACTGCGTCAACCCCGGTTACGTCCGTACTCCCCTGGTGGAGGGCCAGATCGAGGGCCAGGCCGCCGCGCACAACATCCCCCCGGAGGAGGTGGTCACCGACATCCTCCTGGACCGCTCCGCGATCAAGCGGCTGATCGAGCCCGACGAGGTCGCCGCGGTCTGCCTCTGGCTCTGCGGCCCCCACACCGGATACATCACCGGCGCCTCGCTCCCCGTGGACGGGGGCTGGGGCGCCCGCTGAACCCCGCAGCCGGCCGGCCGGGAGGCCCGTCCGCCACAGGCACGCGACCGCACGCCGGGCGCCCTCGGAGGCGTGCAGGGGTGCCGGGGTCCCCGATGCGGGGGATCATCGGAGTATGAGTGGCGATGATCCACTGCTCCCGGCCGGAGAGCAGGAGGCGCGGAGGCGGGCAGGGACGGCGGGAGGAGGCGCCGTGCCACCGGCCTGGTCCGTGGGCTCGTCGGCCCGGCGGCGGAGGGCGCGGCCGTGAACGAGGAACGTCTCCTCAGGCGGTACCAGGCGCTCATGGGGGCTGTACCGCAGTCGGTCTGGGTGATGTCGCCCGGCGGCGAGGTCACCCTGTTGGCGGGCGGCGGGATCGCCGAAAAGCTCTGGCACCCCGGCGCCGGCACCTCGTGGATGGATGCCGTGCACCCCAAGGACCGGGACTGGTTCCAACGGGCCTGGCGCGGGGCCACGCAGCAGCGGTCCCCCCTCGACACGATCGTCCGGGTGCGGCTCGACGGCGCCCTCGACCGCTTCCGCCACATCAAGATCGTCGCCGCGCCCGTCGTCGAGGGGAGCGGCGAGGTGGAGTGGATCGGAACCGCCACCGACGCCGAGGAGCACTGGCGCAGCCGTATGCGGGAGAAGCTCCTGGCCAGGATGGCGGCGGTGCCCGCGGCCCACGATCTCTCGGAGGCCTTTCTGACGACGGCGGCGGCCGTGGTGCCCGAACTCGCCGACGCCGTCGCCATCTTCCGCGTACTGGATGGCGTCCAGGCCCTCGGGGCCCCTTCCGGCGTACCGGCCGCGGCGTTGCCGGAGCGGGTGGGGCTCGCCCCCGGGCTGCCTTCCCTGCCCCCGCTGGACGCCGACTTCCTGCTCGGGCCGGTCGCCCGGCGGGCCATCGAGAGCCAGGAGGCGCGGCTGCTGGTCTTCCCGCCCGGCGGGCCTCCCGGGGAGGGCCTCTCGGACGTGTCCGCCCGGTGGCTGCGCGAGGCCGGGGCGACCGGCATCGCCCTGTTGCCCGTGGTGGTGGACGGCCGGACCGTCGCGCTGGCGACGATCGCGACCTGCCGGGGCAACCCGCCGCCGGACGAGGCCGACCTCTCCCTGCTGCGGGACGTCTTCCAGCAGATGAGCGGGCCGCTGCGCCGGACGATGGAACTGCAGAGCATCCGCGGCACGGCGCTCGCGCTGCAGCAGTCCTTCCTGGCGCCCCCGCCGTCCGTCGACGGGCTCACCATCGCCGCGCTCTACCATCCGGCGGACTCGGCGGCGGAGGTCGGCGGGGACTGGTACGACGCCGTCCGGCTCTCCGCCGACTCGCTCGCCCTGTCCATCGGTGACATCGCGGGCCATGACCTCGACGCGGCCACGGCGATGGGCCGGGTCAACAGCATCCTGAGGGGACTCGCGTACGACAGTGGTCCGGCCGCCAGCCCGGCGGACACCCTGAGCCGGCTCGACCGTGTCGTGCAGGCACTCGACAGTCCGTCGATGGTCACGGTGGTGCACGCGATCCTGCGCCGACGGGAGCACGGCGGCTGGCGCATCGCCCTGTCCAACGCCGGCCACCCGCCGCCCCTGCTGATCCCGGCCGACGCGCCGTCCCGGTATCTGCACGGCCTCACGGCCCCGGACCCGCCGCTGTGCGTCGCCGACTGCCTGACCCGCACCACTCTTCACGCGGTCCTGCGGAAGGGCGACATCCTGGTGTGCTACACCGACGGGCTCGTGGAGACGCCGGACTCGGACATCACCGACAACCTCCGCCGCCTGCGCGAACACTCCGACACCCTCGCCCGCCGGGGCGTGCCGCTGCCCTCCCTGATCCGCGGCCTGCTGCCCCCGCTGCACCACCGCCGGGACGACATCGCCGTCATCGCCCTGGAAGCGGAGCCGGACGGGTGAGCGCGACCGTCGAGGGCCGCACCGTTTGCGGCCGGAACAGCGTCTCCCTACCCTCGATGAAGCCGTTCTCGGACGAAAGAAGCTCCGCATGGACACGCCGAACGACCCCACGGCCGGACTGGTGACCTCGCGCGCCCACTCCGCCCGGGTGTACGACTACATCCTGGGCGGCAAGGACCACTATCCCGCGGACATCGAAGCGGGCGACGCCATGTGCCGGCACTGGCCCGCCCTTCCCGTCCACATGCGGGAGAACCGCCGGTTCATGCACCGCGCCGCCCGCTTCCTCGCGGAGGAACGGGGCATCCGCCAGTTCCTGGACATCGGGACCGGCCTGCCGACCTCCCCGAATCTGCATGAGATCGTGCAGGAGGTGGCGCCGGAATCGCATGTGGTCTACGTCGACAACGACCCCATCGTCCTCGCGCACGCCCGCGCCCTGCTGCAGAGTTCCCCCGAAGGCGCCACCGCTTACGTCGACGCGAACATGCACGACCCGGACGCCATCCTGGACAGCGCCGAGTTCCGCGAACTCATCGATCTGAGCCGGCCGGTCGGTCTCATGGTCATCGGCATCATGCACTTCATCCAGCCGCCGGACGACGGGCTTCTGGTCAGGCGTCTGCTGGACCCACTGCCCTCCGGCAGCTATCTCGCGATGACCATCGGCACGGCGGACTTCGCGCCGGAAGAGGTCAACCAGGTGGCGCAGGAGTACCGCCAGCAGGGCATGCCCTTCGTCCTGCGCGACCTCCCCACCGCCACCTCGTTCTTCGAGGGCCTGGAAATGGAGGAGCCGGGGATCACCCAGGTGCACGCGTGGCACCCCGGCCCGGAGCAGGAGGGCATCGACGGCCGGGACATCGCCATGTACGGAGCGGTCGCCGGAAAGCCCTGACGCGGCCGGCTACCGATGTCCCGCTTCGACCCGCCCTCCCTTCGCCCGGGGACCCGGTCAGACGGCCGACCAGCCGTCGTCCACGGGCAGCACCGCGCCGTTGACGAAGGACGCCGCGTCGGAGGCGAGCCAGACGATGGCGGCGGCCTGCTCGTCCGCCGAACCGAGCCGGCCCGTGGTGGCGCCGATGAGGCCCTTGACGACGGAGGGGCCGTGCGCGTCGGGGCGGGCGTCGACGCCGATGCCGGTCGCGGTGGGGCCGGGCGCGATGAGGTTGGCCCGGATGCCCTGCCCCCGGTACATCACCGCGAGGTTCTTCACCAGGCCGGTGACCCCGTGCTTGGCGGCGGTGTACGCGGCTCCGGCGGCGCCGCCGCGCAGCCCGGCCTCGGAGCCGGTGAAGACCAGGGACCCGCCGGCGGCGGCCAGCATGTGGGGAAGCACGGCACGGGTGAGGAGGAAGGGAGCCGTCAGGTCGACCCGCAGCACCCGCTCCCATTCGGCGTCGTCGGTCTCGTGGACGGCCGACATCCGGTCCATCACGCCCGCGTTGTTGACCAGGACGTCGACCCCGCCGAACTCCGTCACGGCGTGGTCCACCAGGAAGTCCACCGTCCGCTGCTCGGCCAGGTCACCGACCGCCGTCAGGGCGACGCCCCCGGCCACGGTGATCTGCCGTACGGTCTCCTCCACCCCGCTCGCGTCCAGGTCGGCGGCCAGGACGTGGTCCCCCTGGGCGGCGAAGGCCAGGGCGGCGGCGCGGCCTATGCCGGACGCGGCCCCGGTGACGATCACACCGCGGTACGGGCGGGCGGCGGCGCGCCGGCCGGATTCGACTGCGTTCATGGTGAAGTCCTTTCGTTGGTCGGGGAGTTGTCGGGGCGTGGGCGAAAGCGGGTGGGTCAGGCGCGCGGAACGGTCCGGGAACGCAGGACCTCCGGCAGGGACTTCGCCCGCCACTGTCCGAGGAGTTCGTGGAAGGCGACAGCCCCGTGCGGATAGGCGATGGGGCCGTTGGGCCTGCCCAGGCCCTCGCGGTTGTAGTAGCCGGGGGTGCACTCGGCGTGGAACCAGGCGTGGTCGGGCGCGCCCTCGGCCAGGACGGCGAGCCAGGCGTCCTCGCTCTCGGGGGAAGGCTCAATGAGGGCGTCCTCCGCCTCGGCGGCCGCGATGAGGGCGGCGGCGTGGACGGCCTGCTCGTCCAGGATGTGGGTGAAGTTGACGCTGCTGGCGTTCTGGAGGGTTCCCAGCTGGATGAGGTTGGGGAAGCCGTTGCTCGTGAAGCCGTGCAGCGTGCGGGGGCCCTGCCGCCTCCACCGGTCGAGCAGGTGGACGCCGCCCCGGCCGCGCACCGGGAGCCTGCCCGAGTGGATGCCGGAGGTCCCGACGTGGAAGCCGGTGGCGAAGATCAGGCAGTCCAGTTCGTACGAGGTGCCGCCGACGACGACCCCGTGTTCGGTGACGCGCTCGATGCCGTGGGTGTCCGCCGTGTCCACCAGCGTGACGTTGTCGCGGTTGAACGCCGGGTAGTACAGGTCGGAGAAGGTGGGCCGCTTGCAGGCGTAGCGGTACCAGGGCTTGAGCTTCTGCGCCGTCTCCGGGTCCGCGACGCATCGTTCGGCCCGGGCGCGCAACTCGTTCATCTTGGCGGCGTCGGCTGCCTCGTAGGCCGCTTCGAAGGTCTGCCGGTCGCCCTGGCGGCGGAAGCTCGGCAGGAGCTTCTCCAGCAGCCCCGCCGACGTGGTCCAGCGGTCCGCCACGAGGTCCTGCCCGACGCTCTCGCCGGAGACGATGCGCAGGTAGTTGTCCCGCCGTTCGCGGGCCCAGCCCGCGCGGTCGGCGCCCACGTCACCGGGGGCGGTGCGGCGGTTGGCGCGCTCGTCCACGGTGGAGGGGGTGCGTTGGAAGACGTAGAGGTGCGCGGCGTCCTCGGCCAGCATCGGGATGACCTGGATGCCGGTGGCCCCGGTGCCCACGACCCCCACCCGCTTGTCCGCGAGACCGGTCATGCCGCCCTCGGCGGTGCCGCCGGTGTAGGCGTAGTCCCACCGCGAGGTGTGGAACGTATGGCCCGCGAAGTCCTCGACACCGGGGATGCCGGGGAGCTTCGGGTCGGTGAGGGTGCCGGTGGCGCTGACGACGTGGGCCGCCCGGAACTCATCACCGCGATCCGTGGATACGACCCAGGTCTCTGACGCCTCGTCCCAGGTCAGCGCGGTGACTCCGGTGGAGAAAAGGGCATCGGCGTAGAGGTCGAACCGGCGCGCGATCCGCACCGCGTGGCGGCGGATCTCCTCCCCGGGGGCGTACTTCCACTCGGGGACGTAACCGGTCTCGTCGAGCAGCGGCAGATACACGTGGGACTCGACGTCGCAGTGGACGCCCGGGTAGCGGTTCCAGTACCAGGTGCCCCCGAAGTCGCCGCCCTTCTCGACGATCCGGACCCGGGCCACCTTCTGCTGCCGCAGCCGCGCCCCGGTGAGGATGCCGCCGAACCCGCCGCCTATCACGGCGACGTCGACGAGGTCGTGGACCGGGGCGCGCTCCGCCGGTCCCTCCGTGTACGGATCGGCCGCGTAGTAGCCGAACTCGGCTTCGGCGTCCCGGTACTGGGCCGCACCGTCGGGACGGACGCGCCGTTCGCGTTCGAGGCGGTAGCGCTCCCGCAGGGTGGCGAGCTCGTGGGGGTCCGGGGTGTGAGGAGTCGTCATGGAGGGTCCTCGATCTGTGCGGTGGGGAAGCCCTGGGCGGGCCGTCGTCCGCTACGGTAGCAACTACCGGACAGCACTGTCCGGTTGGTGTCCGGCGCTTCGGCGTCATCCGGCCAGGGGTGTGCTCCCCCGGCGGCGGCTCCGCACTCCGGGCCCGAACCCCCGCCCCGTGGACAGGAAGAGTGATCCCCTCATGCAGCGACGATCGGCCCGGTCCCTTTCCGTGCTCGCCACCATCGGCGCGTTGATCCTCACCGGATGCGGCACCCAGAGCGGCGATCCCGGAGGGGAGACGGGGTCCGCCTCCGGGAGCCGGACCATCCGGGCGCAGAAGCTCATGCACCTGACCCAGGTGCACGGCGAGACCGGGATGACCCTGCTGGAGGGGCCGGTGTTCGGCGAGGACGGCGGCCTGTACGTCGTCGACGTCACCGCGCCCGAGGGCAAGCCCAAGGTCCTGCGCGTCGACGTCCGGCGGAAGACCTCCCGGGCGGTCCACACCGACGGCCGGGGAGCCTATACCTCGGCCCAGTTCAGCCCGTACGACGGGCGGCTCTACCTCAGCGACTTCGCGCACGGCGAGATCGTGAGCCTGGCCCCCGGCGGCGGCGACCCGCGGACCTTCTTCTCCGGCGACGTCGACGGCGCGCCGATGAACCCCGACGACATCGCCTTCGACCCGCGGGGAAACCTGTACGTCAGCGACTCACGCGGCCTGTCCGAGGGCGAGGCGCACGGGCGGGTGGTCCGGATCGACCGGAAGAGCGGCAAGGCCACGGTTCTGGCCGAGAACCTGGCCGCGCCGAACGGGATCACCTTCGACGCCGGCTACGAAGGGCTCTGGTTCAGCGAGCTCACCGAGAACCGGATCTCCTACCTGCGCCTCGACGAGGCGGGCGCGGTGACGTCCCGGCACACCGCCATCCGCGTGGACGGAGGGATCGCCCAGACCGATTCGCTCGCCGTGGACGCGGACGGCAACCTCTACCAGGGGCTGCACGGCCGGGCGGCCATGGCCGTCTTCAGCCCGCACGGTGAGCGGCTGGCGACCGTCGAACTCCCCGCGCGGGCCAAGGGCCTGGAGTCGGCGACCAACGTGGCCATCACGCCCGGCGGGACCAAGGCGTACCTGACGGTGAGCGGTCCCGCCGGGGGCTGCCTCTACACCTTCGACGCACTCGCCGAGGGCACGCGCCAGTCCAACGGCGGGTGAGAGCGTCGAGGGGTCCGACGAAGCCTGAAGTCGCCCGCGGGTCAGGCGGCGGCCGAGGCCGTCGGCCGGTCCCACGGCGGCTGACGGGATCGACCGCTGTTTCGGCAGTGGCCGTCACCGCCCCCGGCTCACCCGCCGAAGGCCCGCACCGGCCCCACCTCGACGCCGAGCAGCCGCCAGGCGGCCAGCGCCCGGAGTTCGCGCTCCGCGCGGGTCGGGCCGATCACGGCGGCGGAGACCATGGCGATGGAGAGCGCGAGATCGTCCCCGGCGCTCAGCCGGTGCTCCGGGGGGAGATGCCGCCGCAGGGCGCGCTCCACCCGCTCGGACAGCTCAAGGGCGTACGCGCGGATCCCCGAGCGGCTGCCCACTCGTTCGGCGTGGAGGAGGCCGATGAAAGCCGCGGAATCCGCGAGATGCCAGGTCAGCACCCCGAGCACCCCGGCGAACGTCGCGTCCCCGTCCTCGGCCGCCTGCTCGATCTGCCGCACGTTCTCCTCCAGCACCGCCGCCACCGCCGCGGCCCGGTCGGGGAAATGCCGGTAGAGAACGCCCTGCCCGACCCGGGCCCGGCGGGCTATCGCCGAGAGCGGGGCTTCCAGGCCGTGCTCCGCGAAGACCTCCCGGGCAGCGGCGACGAGAGCGGACCGGTTCCGGGCAGCGGCCTTCGGCCCGTCGTTCGCGGGCCGTCGCCCCTGCTGCTCGCTGTGCTCCACCACCCGGGCAGCGTACCGGCAGGCGTGCGGCTCAGCCGGTGTCGGCCGAAAGCGCGTAACTGCCCGGGAGGTTCACCACGATCGCCTCCCGGGTCGACCGGGCGATGACGACCACGGCCTCCTCGGACGGGTCCGGGTTCTCCTCCCGGTGCGGCACGAACGGCGGGACGAGGATGCAGTCGCCGGGGCCGGTGCGCAGCCGTACCTCCTCGGGTTCCACGCGTCCGACGGTGAGAGGATCGCCGAGGGCCGGACACCACGTGCGGGACCACCCGCACAGCCCTGAACCGGACGTGGCACGGTACGTCAAGACGCTTCTGGAACCGCGGCCTTGCCTCGCCGGCGTCCCCCCGCACGACATCAGGCGGTCGGCCCTCGGCAGAGGGCGGATCTCACACCTGCGGAAAGGTGCTTCGTATGCCCCACGGCCCCACCAGGTCGACCGTCCCCTCACCGGCCGACACCGACCAGCACGAGGGCGTCGGCCCCGCCTCGCACCGTCTGCCCTCCCGCCTCTCGCGTCGCGGAGTGCTCGGTGCCGCGGGAGCCGTGGCGGTCGCCGCGGGCGTGGTGCCGGCGGTCTCGGCGGCGACCGGACCGGACGAATCCGGCGGGGGCCCCGACGCGCCGACGCCGACGGGCACGACGGCCCGCGCCTTTCCCGCCACCCGCGCCGAGGAGTCCGAGGGCGGGACCGCCGACAGCGCGCCGTTCCCGATCGGCTGGGTCGCCACCCGCTGGGAAGGACCTGCGGACGGCGGCCGCATCAGGCTCGATTCACCCGGCACGCAGGGCAGTTGGACCGGACTCGGCTTCACCTGCTCCACCTCCAACGGCGGCGGGCATCTGATCAGCGCCGACGGCGCGAACGGCTACCGGGTCGAGGCCCCGGCGGGCGCCGACGCCCTGCGCACCCGCGCTCTGGACACGACAGACGGTCCACGGCGCAAGGTCGCCGTGCCGAAGGACACCACCCGCGTACGAGGATTGGCCTATCTGAGCCGGGCCGCCTGGGGAGCGGACGAGTCCAAGCGCTTCAAGCCGGACGGCTCGGAGAACTCCCCGCCGGTCTACTACCCCTTCCAGACCGTCACCGTGCACCACACCGACACCCCCAACCAGGACGCGGACCCCGCGGCCACGGTGCGTGCCGTCTACGAGTACCACGCCATCGACAACGACTGGGGCGACATCGGCTACCACTTCCTGATCGACGAGCAGGGCCGCGTCTACGAGGGCCGATGGTCGGGCAAGGACGGTCTGCCCGCGCACGACAGCACCGGCAAGCTCGTGACCGCCTTCCACGTCGGGGGCTTCAACTCGGGCAACCTCGGCATCGCCCTGCTGGGGAACCTGCAGAAGCAGGCGCCGACGGACGCGGCACGGCAGTCGCTCACCTCGCTGGTCCGTGTGCTGACCCGGCTGCACGGGCTCGACCCGCAGGCGCGGCTGTCGTACGTCAACCCCGTCAACGGCACCACCAAGGAGGTCGACGCGCTGAGCGGGCACCGCGACTGGCTGGAGACGGACTGCCCGGGCGCCGTCATGTACGAGGAACTCGCCGCCCTGCGCGAGCGGGTGGCGAACCGGCCCTGACCCGAGGACGCCCTCCCCACCGTGTGCCCGTCCGGTGGGGAGGGCGGGTGTCGGGGACGCGGACACCGGTCGGCCAGGCGTGCGAGCGCTGTCGTCGTGGAGCTTGTGGCGGCACCGCCATGGTGGACGCGCTCACTCTCGCGCCCATAACTATGGTGCTCCACCATATACGCCTCTGAACTGCGTGTTTCTACGGTATGGCGACACCGAAACGTCCCCGCACACGCCTGGAAGTGGTGCACATGGTCGCCGCAACTCCCTCCCCGAAGTCATCCGGATCCATCAGGCGCATCGTCGCGGCCAGCCTCGTCGGCACCACCATCGAGTGGTACGACTTCTTCCTGTACGGCTCGGCCGCCGCCCTCGTGTTCAACTCGCTCTTCTTCCCCAGCAGCGATCCGCTGGTAGGCACACTGCTCGCCTTCCTGACGTACGCGGTCGGCTTCGCCGCCCGTCCCCTCGGCGGCATCGTCTTCGGCCACTACGGCGACAAGATCGGCCGCAAGAAACTGCTCGTGCTCAGCCTGCTCATGATGGGCGGCGCCACCTTCGCCATGGGTCTGCTGCCCACCCACGCGAGCATCGGGGTGTGGGCACCGATCCTGCTGACGGTCCTGCGCCTGGTCCAGGGCTTCGCGCTGGGCGGCGAGTGGGGCGGCGCGGTGCTGCTCGTCTCGGAACACGGCGGCGACGAACGGCGCGGATTCTGGGCCTCCTGGCCGCAGTCCGGTGCACCCGGCGGCAATCTGCTGGCGACCGGAGTCCTGGCGCTGCTCGCCGCCGTCCAGTCCGACGAGGCGTTCCTCGCCTGGGGCTGGCGCATCCCGTTCCTGCTGTCCGGCGTCCTCGTCATGATCGGCCTGTGGATCCGGATCTCGGTCGAGGAGTCCCCGGTCTTCCTGGAGGCGCAGCGGAAGTCGCAGGCGGCGGCCGCCCGGGGAGTGAAGGAACAGGCCCCGGTCGTCCAGGTGTTCCGCAAGAGCTGGCGCGAAGTCCTGCTCGCGATCGGCACGCGCTTCGGCGAGAACATCTCGTACTACATCCTCACCGCCTTCCTGCTCGTCTACGTGACCGTGCACCTGGAGATGTCCAAGAGCGACGCCCTGAACGCCGTCCTGATCGGCTCCGCGGTGCACTTCGTCACCATCCCGCTGTGGGGCGCGCTCTCGGACCGGCTGGGCCGCCGCCCGGTCACCCTGATCGGCGCGGTCGGCATGGCGGCATGGGCGTTCGCCTTCTTCGCGCTCCTGGACACCAGGTCCTTCCCCGTCATCGTCCTCGCGGTCACCCTCGGCCTGCTGCTGCACGGTGCGATGTACGGTCCGCAGGCGGCCTTCATCTCGGAGATGTTCGACACGAAGGTCCGCTACTCCGGCGCCTCGATGGGCTCCCAGCTCGCCTCGATCATCGGCGGCGCCCTCGCCCCGCTCATCGCGGTCGAACTGCTCAAGGACTACGAGTCGTCCGTGCCGATCTCCTTCTACCTCTGCTTCGCCTCCCTGGTCACCGCGGTGACGGTCTGGGTGGCCAGGGAGACCCGTGGCCGCGACCTCACCAAGGACGGTCTGGACCAGGCGGTCCCGGCCACGCCGACCGCCACCCGTGAGGACTCGGTCCCCCTGAGCCGCTGATCCCGCCTCCTCCCGCGCGCCGCGCCGCTTCCCCGCGGTGTGCGGGAGGCACATCCCCGCTGCCCGCTCGGCCCCTCCCCGGGAGGCGATCACCGTATGCTCACCGGCGTGACACCCCCCGCCGCCCAGCACTCCGCGCCCGCGCTGCGCCGACTCCTCGACCTGCTGGCGCAGGGTGCGGCGGCCGAGGAGTTCGACCGGCCGGCCACCGACGCCCGGCAGGCGGGGGCCTCCGCGGCCGAGCTGGCCGAGATAGCCGAGGCCGCCGCCGTGGCGCTGCGCATCCGGCGCACGCTCGGCCAGCACCGGGTGCGCGAGGCGCAGCTCACCGCCCTGTTCGACACGGCCAGCGACCTGGCGGCCCTGCGGGACCTGGACGCCGTGCTGCGGGCCATCGTCCACCGGGCGAAGCTGCTGCTCGGCACCGACGTCGCCTACCTCTCGCTCAACGACGACGCCGCGGGCGACACCTACATGCGGGTCACCGACGGTTCGGTGGCCGAGGCGTTCCAGCGGGTCCGGCTGGGCATGGGCGAGGGGCTGGGCGGGCTGGTGGCCCAGACCGCCCGCCCGTACGCGACCGGGGACTACCAGGCCGACACCCGGTTCCACCACACCACCACCATCGACAGCGCCGTCCTGGACGAGGGCCTGCGGGCGATCCTGGGCGTCCCGCTGCGCCTCGGCGCCCGCGTCATCGGGGTGCTGTACGCGGCCGACCGTGCCCCCCGCGAGTTCACCGCCACGGAGGTGGCGCTCCTCTCGTCCCTGGCCGACCACGCGGCGATCGCGATCGACGGGGCACGGCTGCTGGAGGAGACCCGGGCCGCGCTGGTCGACCTCAACGCCGCGTCGGAGACCATCCGGACGCACAGCGAGGCGATGCGCCGCGCCGAGGAGGCGCACGACCAGCTCACCGATCTCGTGCTCCGGGGCGGCGGCGCCGACGACGTGGCGGCGGCCCTCGCCGACATCCTGGACGGCGGGATCCTCATCCATGACGCGGACGGCGCGGAACTGGCCCGCGCCCGCTCCGAGCCGTTGTCGCCACCGGTCCCGGCGGTGTCCGCCTCCCGGGCCCGGGGCCGGGCCGTTCCGCTGGACGGCACCTGGGTCTGCGCCGTCCTCGCGGGCCCCGAACTCCTCGGCTCCATCGCCCTGACCGGCCGGGCCGGGCTCGCGGACGCCGACCGGCTCCTGTTCGAGCGCGCCGGCGTCGTCACCGCGCTGCTCATGCTGCTGCGCCGCTCGGTCGCCGAGACGGAGGACCGGGTACGGGGGGAGCTGCTGGGCGATCTGCTCGCGCGCACCGGCGACCCGGGCACCCTGACCGCGCGCGCCCGCAGGCTGGGCGTCGACCTGAACCGTCGCCACAGTGTGTTCGTCGCGCACAGCGAGGTGGCCCCCCGCCACCGGCTGCTGGCCGCGACCGCCCGCAGCGCGCAGGCCCTCAACGGTCTGGCCGGGCTCCACCACGACCACGTCGTCCTGGTGGTGCCGTCCGACGAGCCGGGAGCCGCCGCGCAGGCACTCGCCGCCGAGCTGGGCCAGGCGGTCGGCTTCCCCGTCACAGTCGGCGCGGCGGGCCCCGCCACGGGTCCGGCCGAGCTGCCCGACGCGCACCGCGGGGCCGGCCGCTGTCTCTCCGCGCTGCGCGCCCTCGGCCGTACCGGAAGCGGCGGGGCCGTCGCGGACCTCGGGTTCATCGGCGTACTGCTGGGCGATCAGGCGGACCTGGGCGGCTATGTGCGGCGGACGCTGGGGCCCGTGCTCGACTACGACGAGCGGCGCGGCACCGACCTGGTCACCACGCTGGACGCCTATTTCGCCGAGGGCGCGAGCCTCACCAGGACCAAGTCCCTGCTGCACGTCCACGTGAACACGGTGGTGCAGCGGCTGGAACGCATCGGCCGACTCCTCGGTCAGGACTGGAACTCGCCCGCCCGCACGCTGGAGATCCAGCTGGCCCTGCGGCTCCACCGCCTGACGCAAGGCGCGTGAGCGGACGGGGCCTCGGCGGCACGGGTCTTCAGCCGTCCAGGCCCGCCGAGACCCGGCGGGAGGGCTTGAAGACGTACAGGTCGAGAATGTCCGGGGGGTCCGCGAGCCCCGGGCCGCCCGCCGCCGCCCAGGTCACGATGTCCTGCTCGGCGTGCTCGTCGTTGACCAGGCCCAGCCAGACCGGCCGGCCCCCGGCCCGGCGCCCCTCGGCGGAGGGCTGGACGACGATCACGTTGCCCTGCTCGCAGGCGTCCAGGCACTCGACCGCCCGTACGGTGGCGGCGCCCTCGAGTCCGGAGCGCAGCCGGGCCAGCTGGGCCGCGTGGTCGACGCCCGGGATCTTCTCGGTGCCGCAGCAGCAGCCCCGGCAGACGCTGACGGTGGGGCGGGGGACGCCCTGGGCGGGCACGTCCTTGCGGGAGCGGCGGCTCATCGGGGCACTTCCCGTCGCGGAGAGAGCGGAGAGAGGGTGTTGCGGGGTGGCGACCACCGCCGTTCCGGGTGATCACCACGACTCTACCGAGGCGCTCCCGGTTCGAACACCAGCACCCTTGCCGTGCCGCGTGCGGTATCGTTGACGGCTGCGAAGGGGAGTAGCCCCGCAAACCGGTCGTCGACACACTGGAGCCCTCGGGTTCCCGGTGGCCGGGCTCGTGGATCCTTGAAGGCTCCGCGGGCGGGCGAGACCTTCGGTCCTGTATGACACGCCCACGCCCTGTGGGCGCTGCCGTCATGCCGGGCCGAGTGGTCCTCCGAAAAGCCCGAGCGGCGCTTCGCGAAGATCCGGGGCCCGGCTCGCACAGAAAGCCACCCGGAATGCACCTCGACCCACTGGCGATCATCACCGCCTTCGGGCTGATCTTCCTCGCGGAGCTCCCCGACAAGACGATGTTCGCTTCGCTGGCCATGGGCACGCGGATGCGCCCGCTGTACGTCTGGTTCGGCACCTCGTCCGCGTTC
Organism: Streptomyces sp. man185; assembly: GCA_002551355.1. Lineage (GTDB taxonomy): Bacteria > Actinomycetota > Actinomycetes > Streptomycetales > Streptomycetaceae > Streptomyces. The sequence continues at coordinate 17,213 of NTHE01000083.1, forward strand.
ATCGTGCACGTCGCCATCGCCGTCGGCGCGGGCAGCCTCATCGGGCTGCTGCCCGACTGGATCGTCAAGCTCGTCTCGGCCTCGCTCTTCGCGCTCGGCGCGTTCCTCCTGCTCCGCGGCAGCGGCGGGGACGACGATGACGAGGCCGAGGTGAAGACGGTGACCGGATTCTGGCCGGTCTACTCGACCGCGTTCATGGCGGTCTTCATCAGCGAGTGGGGCGACCTGACGCAGATCACCACCGCCAACCTCGCGGCGAGCAACGGCACCTGGTCCACGGCGATCGGCTCGGCCGCCGCCCTGATGTCGGTGTCGGCCCTCGCGCTGCTGGCGGGGAAGTTCATCGCGAAGCGCGTACCGCTGAAGACCGTGCAGCGCATCGGCGGGATCTGCATGCTGGGCCTCGCCATCTGGACGGCCGTGGAGATCTTCACCGGCTGAGGAGCGCGGGTCACCGGCCGGGCCGCGCGGGTCACCCGCTGAGCCGCGGGCCGGGGGCGTACCGGCTTCGGCACTCCCCCGGCCCGGCCCGGTCTCAGAAGAGCGCCTGCACCCCGTCGTCCCTCCCGCCGCGCTCGAACGCGAGCAGCCGCTGCTTGCGGTCCAGGCCGCCGCCGTATCCGGTGAGACTCCCGGAGGCGCCGATCACCCGGTGGCACGGCACGATGATCCCGACCGGGTTCTTGCCGTTGGCCAGGCCGACCGCCCGGGAGGCGCCCGGCTTGCCGAGTTCCTCGGCCAGTTCGCCGTAGGTCCGGGTCTCGCCGTACGGGATCCTCAGCAGCTCCGCCCAGACGCTCCGCTGGAACGGGGTGCCCGCGAGGTTCAGCGGGAGGTCGAAGACTCTGCGGTCTCCGGCGAAGTACTCGCCGAGTTGCCCGATGGCCTCGCCGAACGGCTCGGGGTCCGGTACCCCGAAGGTCTCCTCGGGCGGACGGTGGCGCTGGTCGGTCATGTAGAGGGCCGACAGGACGCCGTCGGTGGCGACGAGTGTCAGCGGGCCGTAGGGGCTGTCGAGGACCGTGTGCCGCTTGGCCGTGGCCAGGGCGGTCTCGGCGGTCACGGAGTTCATGGGGGTCATGGGGGTCTCTTTCAGACGGGCAGGTGGTTGATGGGGTGGTCGTCCACCGTCCAGAGGTACTGCACGGCGTACGCCCGCCAGGGGCGCCAGTCGGCGGACCGTGCGGTGAGGGCGGCGGGGGTGGCCGGCAGGCCGAGCCGCTCGGCCGCCCGGCGGATACCGAGGTCGGTGGGGAGGAAGGCGTCGGGGTCGCCGAGGGCCCGCATGGCGATGGACTCGACCGTCCAGGGGCCGAAGCCGGGCAGTGCGGCCAGTTCGGCGCGGGCCCGCTCCCAGTCGGTGCCGGTGTCGAGCCGCAGCCGGTCCTCCGCGAGGGCGGCGACGAGTGTGGTGAGCGTGGTGCGGCGGGTCCGCGGCAGCGCGAGGGCCTCCGGGTCGAGGCCCGCGAGGGCCTTTGGGGTGGGAAAGAGGTGCGTGAGCCCGCCCTCGGGATCGTCGACCGGGAGGCCGTGGGCGGTCACCAGGCGGGCCGCGTGGGTGCGGGCCGCGGCGGTGGAGACCTGCTGGCCGAGCACGGCGCGTACGGCGAACTCCGCGCCGTCCACGGTGCGCGGCACCCGGCGGCCGGGGCCCGCGTCGACCAGCGGGGCGAGCAGCGGGTCGGTGCGCAGTTGCGCGTCGACGGCGACCGGGTCGGCGTCCAGGTCGAGGAGCCAGCGGCAGCGGCTGATGGCCCGGGTGAGGTCGCGGGGGTCGGTGAGGGAGAGCCGGCAGGCGATGTGGTCGGGGTTCGGGGTCAGGGCGACGACGCCGTGTCCGTACGGGAGGGTGAGGGTGCGCCGGTACGCGCCGTCGCGCCACTCCTCGACGCCGGGGACGGCAGTGGCGGCGAGGTGGCCGAAGAGGTTGCCGGGGTTGAGCGGGGCCCGGTAGGGGAGGCGGAGCGCGATGACGCCCGGTACGGCGGTGGCCCGCGGGCCCCGGGCGGCTCGGGTGCGCAGGTCGCCGGGGGCCAGGGCGAAGACCTCGCGGACCGTCTCGTTGAAGGTGCGGATCGAGGCGAAGCCGGCGGCGAACGCCACCTGGGCCATGGGCAGCGCGGTCGTCTCGACGAGGAGGCGGGCGGTCTGCGCCCGCTGGGCGCGGGCCAGGGCCAGCGGTCCGGCGCCCAGCTCGGCCAGCAGTTGGCGTTCGATCTGCCGTGCGGAGTAGCCGAGGCGGGCGGCGAGGCCGGGTACGCCCTCGCGGTCGACGACCCCGTCACGGATCAGGCGCATGGCTCGGGCGACCGAGTCGGCGCGGGCGTTCCACTCCGGGGATCCGGGGCTGGTGTCGGGGCGGCACCGCTTGCAGGCACGGAATCCGGCCTGCTGGCAGGCGGCCGCGCTCGGGTAGAAGGTCATGTTGCGGACCTTGGGCGGCACGACGGGGCAGTTGGGGCGGCAGTAGATCCGGGTGGTCAGGACCGCGGTGAAGAACCAGCCGTCGAAGCGGGCGTCCTTGGACTGGACGGCCCGCACGCAGCGCTCGGTGTCGGTGTGCATGGTTCCAGGATGGTTCACCGGTCAGGCGCCTGGCTGGCGGAAATCCGACATGGGCGTCGGGCCGTCTCGCGCGTGGCCCCGGAGGCGTTTCCCGTGCGGGACCGTCGGCTCAGCCGCGCATCGCGAGGACTTCCTCGAACTCCACGTACGCGTGTGCGTCGAAGAGGACGAAGCGCACCTCCTCGACCGGCTCCAGGGTCTCCGCCAGGACCGTGCGCACCGCGATCCGGGCCCCGTCGTCCATCGGCCAGCCGTAGATGCCGGTGGAGATCGCCGGGAACGCGATCGACTTGGCGCCCAACTCGGCCGCCAGCCGCAGGGATTCGCGGTAGCAGGAGGCGAGCCGGGCGGAGCGGTCCTGGGCGCCGGAGAAGACCGGGCCGACCGTGTGCACGATCCACCGGGCGTCGAGGCGTCCGGCGGTGGTGGCGACGGCCTGCCCGGTGGGCAGCCCCTTTCCGTACCGCGAGGCGCGCAGCTCACGGCAGGCGGCGAGGATGTCGGGTCCGCCGCGCCGGTGGATGGCGCCGTCGACTCCGCCGCCGCCGAGCAGCGAGGAGTTCGCCGCGTTGACGATGACGTCGACACACTGGTCGGTGATGTCGCCGCGGACCAGACGTACGACGGGGGACACAGAGGTGCTCATGCGGACATCATGCCGCGCGCCGGGGGCCTTCGCCGCCCCGGTCCGTATCGGAGACCCGCCGCACGGTCCCTTCAGGCGGCCCGCAGCCGTCGCCATACGGCCTTGGCGGCGTGGTGGCCGGACATGCCGTGCACACCGGGTCCGGGCGGGGTGGCCGAGGAGCAGAGGAAGACCGCCGGGTGCGCGGTCGCGTACGGGACGCGGGCGAGCTTGGGACGGATCAGGGTCTGGAGACCGGCGAAGGCCCCGCAGGCGATGTCGCCGCCGATGTAGTTGGCGTTGCGCGCGGCGAGTTGGGGAGGTCCGGCGAGCGCGCGGGCCAGCACCAGGTCACGGAACCCGGGGGCGAAGCGCTCCAGTTGGCGTTCGATGACGTCGGTGGCGTCGCCCTCCCAGCCGGCCGGGACGTGTCCGTACACCCAGAAGACGTGGCGTCCTTCGGGGGCCCGGGAGGGGTCGGTGAGGCTCGGCTGGGCGGTGATGAGGAAGGGGACGCTGGGGTCGCGGCCCTCCACGGCGGCCCGCAGCGCGGTGTCGATGGTGGTGGCGTCGGCCCCGATGTGGACGGTGCCGGCGCGGCGCGCCTCCTCGGCGGTCCAGGGGACGGGGCCGGAGAGCGCGTAATCGATCTTGAAGGCGGAGGCGCCGTAGCGGTAGCCGTGATAGGCGCTGCCCAGTCCGGCGATGCGGGCGAGGGCCGAGGGCGAAGTGTCGAAGATGTACGCGCGGGCGGGCGGCAGTTCGTCCAGGCGCTTGACCTCGCTGCCGGTGCGGATCGTGCCGCCGTGTTCGCGGAGGAGGGAGGCCAGGGCGTCGGAGATGGCCTGGGAGCCGCCGCGCGGCACCGGCCACCCGTTCTCGTGGGCGGCGAGCGCGAAGACGAGGGCGATCGCGGAGGTGGCGAAGCCGCTGGTGGGAGCGATGGCGTGGGCGGCGAGTCCGGCGAAGAGGCCGCGGGCCTTCTCGCCCTGGAAACGCCGGGACATCCAGGTGGCGGGCTGGAGGCCGAGCAGACCGAAGCGGGCCAGCCGGTACGGGTCGCGGGGCAGGCCGTCCCAGGGGGTGCGCAGGAAGTCGGCGGCCAGGGTGTCCCAGCGGCCGAGGAAGGGGGCCATGAGGCGGCGGTAGGCGCCGGCGTCGGCGGCCCCCAGCGACATGGCGCTCTCGCCGACGGAGCGGGTGAGCGTGGCGGCCGTCCCGTCCGGGAAGGGGTGGGCGAGGTCGACCTCGGAGTGCAGCCACTCCAGACCGTGCCGGGCCAGGGGCATCGCCCGGAACGCGGGCGAGCCGATCCCGAGGGGGTGCACGGCGGAACAGGGGTCGTGCCGGAAGCCCGGGAGGGTCAGCTCCTCGGTGCGGGCTCCCCCGCCGACGGTGTCATGGGCCTCGTGAACCTCCACCGCGAAGCCACGGCGGGCCAGTTCGGCTGCAGCGGTCAGTCCGTTGGGCCCCGCGCCCACCACGACCGCATCGAGCATCGACGGCACTGGGGACTCCTTCGTCTTCGTCGGCCGGCAGTCGGACACCCAGGATATTCGGGCCGGCCGACGGCGCGGACCCGGGCCCCTGCGGACGGGCTCGTCCCGCTCCCGTCAGCCGCCCGCCCGCAACGCCGTCAGGACGCGCCCGGCGGTGGCCTCGTCGCGGGCCGCCGTGAACGGCAGGTCGTTGCCGCCGGCGATCCGGAACGGGACACCGGACAGGGTCGACTGCGCGCCGCCCGCCTCGGTGACCAGGAGCAGTCCGGCGGCGTGGTCCCAGGCGTACTCCCAGTTGAACGCGGTGGCGTCCAGGTCACCACGTGCCACCGCCAGGTACTCCAGGCCGGCCGAGCCGCAGGGGCGGGCCGCGATGCCCTCGGTGCGCAGGCCGAGCAGGGCCCGCTTCTGGGCGTCGGTGGTGTAGTCGGGGTGCGACATCGCCACGTTCAGCACGGCGCCGGGGGCGGGCGCGCCGGAGCGTATCGGCGCGCCGTTGAGCGTCGCGCCCCGGCCGCGCACGGCGACGGCCATCTCGCCCAGGACCGGTGCGTACGTCCAGGAGGCGTGGACCTCGCCGTGCTGGGCGAGGGCGACCAGCGTGCAGAACCCGGCCTCGCCCCGGACGAACTGGCGGGTGCCGTCGACGGGGTCGACGATCCAGACGGGGGCGTCGCCGTCGAGGGCGTCGTAGACGGACGGGTCGGCGTGCACGGACTCCTCGCCGACGACGACCGAGCCGGGCAGCAGCTTGGTGAGGGCGGCGGTGAGATGTTCCTCGGCCAGCCGGTCGGCGGCGGTGACCAGGTCGTGCGGGCCGCTCTTCTCGATGATCTCGTGGGCGGCGAGTTTCCGGTGGCGGGGCATGATCTCGGCCGCTGCGGCGGCGCGCACGGCGGCCTCGACCTCGGCCGGCGGTCCGGTGTGCCCGGCGGTCCCGTACAGGAAGTCATCGATCATGGGCCCACCCAATCACGATCGCCCGGCGACGCTGCCGCCGGGCACTGGAAGGCTCTGGTCAGCACCCGTTCCGCAGCGCTGGTCAGCGGCCGACGGCGTACCCCTGCATGCCGCGCGGATTGGCGGCGGCGGACAGAACGCCGGTCTCGGGGTCCCGGGCCACGACACACAGGCGCCCCTCCGACCAGGGCTCGCCCACCGTGACGTCGTGGCCCCGGCGGCGCAGTTCCGCGATCACACCGGGGTCCATGCGGCTCTCGACGGTGACGCTGCCGGGGTGCATGGCGCGCGGATGGAACGAGCCGGGGAAGCTGTCGTTGTGCCAGTTCGGCTCGTCGATCGCGCCCTGGAGGTCGAGCCCGCCGCGCACCCGGGCGCGCCGGGCGACGGCGAGGAAGAAGTGCACCTGCCACTGGTCCTGCTGGTCGCCGCCGGGCGTGCCGAAGGCCATCACCGGGACGCCGTCGCGCAGGGCGAGCGAGGGCGTGAGCGTGGTGCGGGGGCGGCGGCCGGGGGTCAGGGAGTTGGGCAGGCCCTCGTCCAGCCAGGCCATCTGGAGCCGGGTGCCCAGCGGGAAGCCCAGCTCGGGCACGACCGGGTTCGACTGGAGCCAGCCGCCGCTGGGCGTGGCGGAGACCATGTTGCCCCAGCGGTCGACGACGTCCAGGTGGCAGGTGTCGCCCCGGGTGACCCCGTCGGGGGCGACCAGCGGCTCGGCGCCGGAGCGGGCGCCCCGCGCCATGGTGGGCTCCCCGGCGCCGGGGGCCGGGACGAAGCCGGGACCGGCCGCACCGGGCTTCCCGGCGGCGACGGCCCGGGCGTGGGCGGAGAGGAGCGGGGTGCGGCCGCCGGGGCTGCCGGGTCGCAGTCCGGTGGACGCGGTGTCCGTGATCAGCGTCCGGCGGTCGGCGTTGTACGGGGCGGAGAGCAGGTCGTCCAGGGGTACGTCGGCGGCGTCCCCGTACCAGGCCTCGCGGTCGGCCATGGCGAGCTTGCAGCCCTCGATGAGCAGGTGGACACAGTCGGCGGAGCCGTGCGGCGGCAGCTCGTCCGGGAGGAGCGCGAGCTGCTGGAGGAAGACAGGACCCTGGCTCCAGCCGCCCGCCTTGGCCAGCGTCCAGCCGTTCCAGTCGTACGTCACGGGGGCTTCGTACGACGCGGACCAGCCGGCCAGGTCGGCGGCGGCCAGGGTGCCGGTGTGCCGGGTGCCGCTGCTGTCGAGGGTGGGCACGGCGGCCTGCCGGACGAGGGCCCCGGCGATGAACCCCTCGCGCCAGATCGCACGGGCGGCCTCGATCCGGGCGGCGCGGTCCGCTCCCCCGGCCTCCTCGGCCTCGGCGATCAGGCGTCGCCAGGTCGCGGCCAGGGCGGGGTTGCGGAACAGCTCGCCGGGGCGCGGGGCGCGGCCGCCGGGGAGGTAGACATCGGCGGAGGAGGTCCACTCGGTCGCGAACAGTTCACGCACGCTCTCCACGGTCTCGCCGACCCGCTCGACGGGGGCGTGGCCGTCCTCGGCGTATCCGATCGCGTAGCGCAGCACCTCGGCCAGGTCCTTGGTGCCGTGGTCGCGCAGGAGCAGCATCCAGGCGTCGAAGGCCCCGGGGACGGCGGCGGCGAGCGGCCCGGTGCCGGGGACCAGACCGAGGCCGAGGGAGCGGTAGTGCGCGACGGTCGCCCCGGCGGGGGCGGGGCCCTGACCGCACAGGACGCTCACTTCGCCGTCCCCGCTCGCCAGGATCATCGGGACCTCGCCCGCCGGGCCGTTGAGGTGCGGCTCGACGACATGGAGGACGAACCCGGCGGCGACGGCGGCGTCGTAGGCGTTTCCGCCGTCCTCCAGGACCGCCATCGCGGACTGGGAGGCCAGCCAGTGGGTGGAGGACACCATGCCGAAGGTGCCCTGGAGGGTGGGCCGGGTGGTGAACACGGCTGATCCTTCCGGTTGTCGAGGTCTCCGGTGCCGGGGTCTCAGCTGACCGGGCCGTGGCCCGAGACCGAGACCAGCAGGACGCGGGTGGCGGGGCTGGTCGCGCGCCATCGGTGACGCACTCCGCCGGTGAGGTAGAGCGTGTCACCGCGCTCGAGACGGAAGGTGCGGCCGACCGCCTCGACCTCGGCCGTGCCGTCCGCCACGTACATCAACTCATCGTTCCCGTGCAGGAATTCACGGTCCGCGTGCTGGGTCCCGGTGAATTCCAGCGCGTGCATCTGGTGGCTGCCCCTGACCAGCGGGCGCACCCCCGTGTCGGCGGCGAGACCCGAGTCGTCCTTGGCGCGGACGACGTCGACGGACCGGTCCGCGGCGCTGGAGGCGGCCAGGAGTTCGACGGCGGTGGTCCGCAGTCCGTCGGCGATGCGCTGGAGGGAGCGCATGCTGGGCCGCGCGCGCTCGTTCTCGATCTGGCTGAGGAAGGGGACCGAGAGGCCGCTGCGCTCGGCGACCGCGGCCAGGGTCAGGTCGAGGGCCCGTCGGCGCTGCCGCACGGCGTTCCCGAGTCCGGAGCCCGGATGCCCGGCGCCCGAGGGTCCGGGGCTCGGCCGTCCTGCGCCCGACCGCCCGTCGCCGTCCGCCCGCGTATCGCTCATGATCTTGTCTCCTCCCCGGGCCTGCCACCTTACGCAGGCACGCGGGAGGTTTCGTACGCCCGTCACACCGCTGACACACTCCGCCCCTAGTTTCAAAGGTGTTCGATCCCATCAAAGAAACTTTGAAGCGAGGTTGCTGTGTCCACCGTCGACCAGAATCAGCGCCGCCGCCGCGGCACCGGTCTCATCGCCCTCGACGCCGAGAGGGCCTTCGAGGGCTACACCCTCTTCGCCCCGCTCACCGGCGGCGGCGCGGTCCATCTGATCGATCTGCGCGGCGAGGAGGTGCACACCTGGCGGCTGCCGTACCGCCCCGGCCGGCACGCCCGGATCCTCCCCGGCGGGAACCTCGCGTACAACGGCGTACTGCCCGGCGAGGAGGCGCTGTTCCCGATGTGGCACAAGTACCGCGGCGGGGCCCTCGGCGTGTACGCCCCCGACGGCACGGTCCTGCGCGAGCACCGCGACCCGCTCCAGCACCACGACGCCCACCACCTGGACGACGGCGGCATCCTCTACACGGCGCTGGAACCCCTCACCGGCGCGGAGGCGGCCGGGGTAAGCGGCGGAGTGCCCGGCTCGGAGGCCGCGGGCGGCACCGTGTGGGCGGACACCATCAAGCAGGTGGACGCCGAGGGGAACGAGGTGTGGTCGTGGCGCGCGGCCGACCACCTCGACCGGGAGGCATTCGCCCTGCACCCCGACTACGCGCGGGAGCACTGGCCGCTCATCAACTCGGTCACCCCGCTGGCCGACGGCACCGTCCTGGCGAGCCTGCGCAGCGTCTCGGCGGTCGTCAGGATCAGCCGCGCGACGGGCGAGATCCTGTGGCGCACCGATCCGGGCGCCGTCTCCCAGCAGCACCACCCCACCGAACTGCCGAACGGCAACATCCTCGTCTTCGACAACGGCGTCTTCCGACCGGGGCACGACGTGCCGTACTCGCGCGTGATCGAGATCGACCGCGCCGGGAAGATCGCGTGGGAGTACCACGACCCCGCCCGGGAGTCCTTCTTCGCCCCCTTCATGGGAGCGGCCCAACGCCTGCCCAACGGCAACACGTTGGTGACCGACTCCCCCGCCGGGCGGCTCTTCGAGGTCACCGCCGACGGGCTCCTGGTGTGGGAGTACGTGGTCCCGTACTTCGGCGGCTACGAGGAGGCCGAGGTGCGCGGCCTGTTCCCGGCCGAGCCGAACGCGGTCTTCCGGGCCTACCGTTACGCGGCGGACGAACTGCCCTGGCTGGAGGCGGGGCGGTGACGGAGACGATCGCGCCCGCCGACGAACGGGTCCCCGTCGGGCGGCTTGTCCCCCTGGCCCTCCAGCACGTCCTGGCTATGGCCGCCGCCCCCGTGTCGACCGTCTTCCTCACGGCCACCGCCCTGCGCCTGAGCCCTGCGGAGACGGCTTCGGTGCTCAGCGCGGTTCTCGTCCTGTGCGGGGCCGGATCGCTGCTCCAGTCGCTCGGCGTCGCGAACATCGGTGCGCGGCTGCCGTTCATCATGCTGCCGGGCGGAGCCGCCACCGCGCTGTTCATCCAGATCTCCGCCGATCACGGGCCGGCGGTCGCCTGCGGCTCGGTACTGCTGGCCGCCGCGCTGCTGCTGGCCGTGGTTCCGCTGTACGGCCGGATCGTGCGGCTCTTCCCGCCGCTGGTGATGGGCGTGACGGTCCTGCTGATCGGGATCGCCATGGTGCGGGTGGCCGCCCAGTTGATCACCGGACCGACCGGGGAGGCGGCACGCGGGTCGGTCGTCCTGGCGGGCATAACGGTGGCGGTCACGCTGACGGCGTATCTCTTCCTGCGCGGCGTGTGGCGGCAGAGCGCGGTGCTCATCGGCATGGCGGCGGGCACCGCCGTCGCGGTGGTCAGCGGGCTCGGCACGTTCAGCCCGGCCCCGGGCAGCGGTTTCTCGCTCCCGGCGCTCTTCCCGTACGGGACACCGCGCTTCGACGTCCTCGCCGCGCTGCCCCTGCTCGTCTTCAGCCTCAGCACGCTCGCCGAGATCACCGGCCAGACCGTCCTCAACAGCGAGACCTCGGGGCGGAAGCCCGACCCCGGCCGGGACGTCCCGAGAGTCGCCCGCGCGGACGCGCTGATGTCCCTCTTCGCCGGAACGCTGGGGGCGTCCTTGATGGTCACCAGCTCCGAGAACATCGGCATCAGCCGGCTGACCGGGGTCCGCAGCCGCTTCGTGACGGCGGCGGCCGGTGGTCTCCTCGTCGCCGTGGGGCTCCTCTCCCCGCTCTCCCGTACGGTCGCCGGCCTGCCGCCCGCCGTGGTCGGGGGTTCCGCGCTCGTCGTGTACGCGGTCATCGCCGTGATGGGCGTCCAGATGCTCGCCCGGTCCGGTCTGACCGGGCGGGGCCACTCGATGATCGCGGCGCTCGCGCTGGCCGTGGGACTCCTGCCGATCGTCGCCCCGGCCCTCTACGACGAATTCCCCGGCTGGATCCGGACCCTCCTGGGGTCCGGAGTCGTCGCGGGAACCCTCGCGGCCGTCCTGCTGCACGCCCTCTTCGCCGTCGCCGACCGGCCACCGCGCACCGGGCCCGGAGAGCAGGAGCCGCGGTCCCGGGAGCCGCGGTCCCCGGAGCGGCGGCCCCTCACCACGCGCGGGCGGCCCCCATCAGCAGATCGCGCACCCGCGCCACCTGAGGGTTGACGGCGGAGCCGGGCCGCTGCACGAGATACGCGGTGTTGATCGGTGGGTCCTCGGGCGCGTACAGCTCGACGAGGGCGCCCGAGGCCAGTTCGTCTGCGCAGAGGTAGCGGGGCAGGACCGAGAAGCCCGCCCCCGCCACCACCGCGGCGAGCACCCCGCGCAGGTCGGGCACGGTGACGGCGGCCCGGCAGTCGAGGCGGCGGCCGAAGACGTGGCGCCAGTAGCGGCGGGCGATGGGCAGGTCCTCGGCGTACGTGACCAGGGGCAGGCCGTGCAGCACGCCCGGCCCCTCGGCCGCGATGCCCTCCGGCCCCCCGGTCCGGGCGGCCCATCGCGGGGCCGCCGTCAGGACGAACTCCTCGTCCATCAGCGGCACCGCGGACAGCGCACGGCCGCGCGGCCGGGTGGTCGCGATGACCAGGTCGTGACGGCCCGCCCGCAGCTCGTCCAGGAGCGGATCGGTGAGCCCGGTCGTGGCGCGCAGCAGCAGCCCCTCCGCGACCAGCGGGGCCAGTGCGGGGAGCGCCCGCAGGCACATCACCTCGGCCGGGCCCGCCAGGTGTACGGGGACGGCCGGGCGCTCACCGGCCGGGACCGTATCGCCCGTGACCTCGGCGAGGGCGTCCAGCGGGGCGACGATCCGGGCCGCCAGCTCGACGGCGTACGGCGAGGGGGCGACCCCGCGCGGCAGCCGCTCGAACAGTTCCCGGCCCACCTGCCGCTCCAGGGCGCGCATCTGGGCCGTGACCGTGGGCTGGGAGAGGCCGAGCAGCCGGGCAGCGGCGGTGAAGGACCCCGACCGGTGCACGGCGAGGAAGGTCCGCAGCAGATTCAGATCGGCCGGACCCGGCTGCGCGTCCGCCGTACGGCCCAGTCCCGCGGACCCATCAGGATCCTTATTTCTCATAGCTGCCAGCCTATTGGAAACCTATGGGCGATCCGTCCTACGGTCGCATGAGTCAGCCCTTACCGGGACTCCCCCGCACACTCTCGATCTACGGAGACGTACGACATGGCAAAGATCCTTTTCGTGGTGACCGGCGCGGACCACTGGACCCTGGCGGACGGCACGAAGCACCCCACGGGCTTCTGGGCCGAGGAGGCCGTGACCCCGTACGAGACCCTCACCGCCGCCGGTCACGAGGTGGTCGTCGCCACCCCGGGCGGCGTCGTCCCGACCGTGGACCGAGGCAGCCTGGCGCCCGAGTTCAACGGCGGCCAGGAGGGCGCCGACCGGGTCGCCGCCGCGCTGGACGGGTTCGAGGAGCTGCGGCGGCCCGTCGCGCTGGAGGACGTGGACCTGGACGCGTACGACGCGGTGTTCTATCCCGGCGGCCACGGCCCGATGGAGGACCTCGCGGTGAACGGGGCCTCCGGCCGGCTGCTCGCCGACACACTGGCCTCGGGCAAGCCGCTCGGCGTGGTCTGCCACGGCCCGGCGGCGCTGCTGGCCGCGACCGGCCCCGACGGCGCCAACGCGTTCGCCGGGTACCGGCTGACCGGCTTCACCAACGCCGAGGAGACCCAGGCGGGCCTCGCGGAGAAGGCCAAGTGGCTGCTCCAGGACCGACTGGTGGCGCTCGGCGCGGACTTCCAGGAAGGCGAGCCCTGGGCCCCGTTCATCATCACCGACCGGAACCTGATCACCGGTCAGAATCCCTCCTCGTCCGCCCCGTTGGCCACCGAACTGCTCAACCGGCTGAGCTGAACCGCCGGTCAACGGTTCACCGGCCGGACGGCGGTTCACCGGCCGGACGGCCGGGGTGCTTTCAGACCCAGTCCCGCCGCGCGGGCGGCTCGCAGAGTTCCAGCACCACCGCGCCCGCCTCCGCCTCGTCCCCGGGGACGGGCCGGACGCGGGCGCCGACCGTCACCAGGTGCGGAGCGGCCCCCACGATCTGGCAGCGGAAGACGAACCCTTCGGAGAACCGCACCAGGGACTCGTTGCGTGCCGCCTCGGTGTAACGGTGGACCACGGCGGTCCGGACGACCACGCCGTGGCCGGTGGTGCGTTCAGGCTCCAGTTCGCTGGACGCGCACACCGGGCACAGCAGCCGCCGAAAGGAGGCGGTGCCGCACCAGCGGCAGCGGTGATAGGAGAGGCCGCACTCCTCGTGCGCCTTCTGGACGGTGCCCATTCCTGTCTGGGACACGGCTCGACCCCCTGCGCTCGACTCGGACGCGCCGCACCTGCACTGCCGGCGCGTCCGCACCATATGGCACTGAGTGCCGGAGAGTAAAGGCACTGAGTGCCCATTGGTACTCAGTTCTCGCCGACGGCCGCCTCGATCTGCTGGACGACGCGCCACATCGGGGCGTCCTTCCGCGCGACCATCACGATCACCTCTCCTTCCCCGTCCCCGGAGACGGGGAAGGAGGCGGCGGGCGCGGGGACGGCGGGCCGCCCCCACACGTCGCGCACCAGGGCGAGCGCATGATCGACGGCCGCCTCCGGGTCGCCCGCCCCACCCGAACGCAGCCACAGCCGCAGCCCGTTGTTGTGCGCGGCGACCACGGACGCGGCGATCACCTCGGCCCGCAGCTCCCCGTCGCCGCCCTCGCCGAACCGGCCCCGCAGATGGCCGGCGAGGGTCTGCTCGTAGCGGCGCACCACGGACAGTTCGTACGTCCGCAGCCCTGGCACCTCTCGGGTGAGCCGGTAGCGCTGCACGGAGAACTCGGGGTCGGCCGCGTACATCCGCAGCACGATGCGCGCGGCGTCGCACACCGCGCCGACGGGATCACCGCCGTCGGCGGCGGCCAGGAACTCGGTCATCTCCGCGAGGCAGCGCTCGTGGTCCGGGAAGACCGCATCCTCCTTGGACGGGAAATAGCGGAAGAACGAACGCCGGCCCACTCCGGCCCGCGCCACGATGTCGTCGACGGTCGTGCGCTCGAAGCCCCGCTCCAGGAAGAGCTGGAAGGCCGCCTGCGCGAGCACCTCCCGCATGGGTGCCTTCTTCTCGGGTCCTCGTGCCTCGCTCATGCGGCGAAACGTAGCACCGGAAGGAGGCTTTTGGCACTGGGTACCTTTACAGAGGGTACTGAGTGCCATAATCTCTCCATCAGTACGAATGACACCCAGGTGGGACCACACCCAGGTAGGCAGGAGAGCCGGCGTGAGCTTGAGGATCGTTGTCTGTGTGAAGTACGTGCCCGACGCGACCGGTGACCGGCGTTTCGCCGATGACCTGACGCTGGACCGT
>NTHE01000084.1 GCA_002551355.1 Streptomyces sp. man185
GGACGCGGGTGCGGCCGTCGACCCGGCCCGCCCCGGTCGCCGACCCCCGGCTCGCCGAACGGCCCGGGCCCGCCCTGTCCGGCTACGCCGCCCTCCTCGCCGGTGCGGCCGGAACCGCGGGTGCGCTGGCCGTCCTGTGGTGGCGCGGCGCGTTGCCCGCCGCCTGGCAGAGCGCCGTCGGCCTCACCCCCCGGCCCGACCTGGGCATCGGCGTCGGCGCCTGGGCCCTGCTCGCCCTCCTCGCCACCGCGGTGCTCCTCGCGCTCGGCGGCCTCGGCCGGGGCCGGGTCGGGTATGCGTGGGTGCTGACGCTCTTCGGCGACTACCGGGGCAGCGTCCGTCGCACCGGCCTCGTCTGGGTCTCGCCCCTGCTGCTGCGCCGCCGCGTCGACGTACGCCTGCGGCACTGGCGCAGCGAACCCCTGCCCGCCGTGGACGCGAACGGCACCGCGCTGCGCGTGGTCGTCCTCGTGGTGTGGCGGATCAAGGACACGGTCCGGGCCGTCCTCGGCATCGAGGACCACGAGGCGTACCTGAGCGCCCAGGTCGAGGCCGCGATGGCCCGGGTCCTCTCGCAGCTGCCCGCCGACGCGTTCCACGAGGACGCCCCGACCCTGCGCGACGCGGAGGCGGTCGGCGACGCGCTGACCCGGATGCTGAAGGCCGACTGCGAACCCGTGGGCGTGGAGGTCTACTCGGCGCAGCCGACCGGCATCGAGTACGCCCCCGAGGTCGCGGCGGCGATGCAGCGGCGGCGGATCGCCGCGATCGACTCCAGGCACCGCGACAGCGTGCTCACCTCCGTGGTGGACGCGGTCGACGACACGGTCAACCGGCTCACCGCGCGCGGCATCGTCGAGCTCGACGACTACGAACGCAAGGCGCTCGTGAAGGACTTGACGGTTGCCTTCTACACGGGGCGCAGCGGGGGAGGGGACGGGGCCTGAGGTCCCGGGGAGGTCCGCGGCCGCTTCGGAGGTCGCCGGAATATGACGCTCATTGGTCTGGACATGTTCACGCCGCGTCAATAATCTATGACTTGGTCTAGACCGCAGCATCCGCGTCACGCACGGCACCACGTACCAAGCGCGCAGCAGTCGAGCAGTGCTCATGGAACCTCCCCCACGTTCTAGAGGAGCGACAGCCCATGCGGAAAAAGGCAAGCGCGGCCGTGATCGGCCTGGCGATAGCGGGCGTTTCGGTGCTCGCGACCAACACCGCCAGCAGCCACGGCTACACGGACTCCCCGATCAGCCGTCAGAAGCTCTGTGCCAACGGCACGGTGACCGGCTGCGGCAACATCCAGTGGGAACCGCAGAGCGTCGAGGGGCCCAAGGGCTTCCCGGCGGCAGGACCGGCGGACGGCAAGATCTGCTCCGGCGGCAACGGGCAGTTCGCCCAGCTCGACGACCCCAGAGGCGGCAACTGGCCCGCCACGCAGGTCACCGGCGGACAGGGCTACAGCTTCCGCTGGCAGTTCACCGCCCGCCACTCCACCAGCGACTTCCGCTACTACATCACCAAGAACGGCTGGGACTCCACCAAGCCGCTCACCCGGGCCGCGCTCGAATCGCAGCCCTTCATGACCGTGCCCTACGGCAACCAGCAGCCGCCGGCCACGCTGACCCACCAGGGCACGATCCCCACCCAGAAGAGCGGCAAGCACATCATCCTCGCCGTGTGGAACGTCGCGGACACCACCAACGCGTTCTACGCCTGCTCCGACGTTAAGTTCTGACGCTTCATCAGCTATCGTGCGGCGCCATGAGGAGTACCGGCACCGTCGCGGAGCTCGTACGACGTCAATGGGGTGACCACCGGCCCGCCCTGAAGCACGGCCCCACCGTGCTCAGTCATCACCAGGTGGTCGAGGGCGCCGCCGCACGGGCGGCGCTCCTCGCGGATCTGCTGCCGCCAGGCGGCGAGCCGCACCTCGGCGTGCTGCTCGACAACACCCCCGAGTTCCCGCTGTGGCTCAGCGCGGCGGCCCTGGCCGGGGCCGCCGTCGCGGGAATCAACCCGACCCGGCGCGGCCCCGAGCTGGCCCGCGACATCCTGCACACCGAAGCCCCGGTCCTGATCACCGAGCGCGCCCACCTGCCGCTCCTCGCGGACCTGGAGCTGCCGGGCGTACGGGTCCTGGTCACCGACACCGAGGCGTACGCCGCCCTGCTCGCCCCGTACGCGGGCGCACGCCCCGGCGATGCGGTGATCGCTCCGGTCGGCCCCGACAGCCGCATGCTCCTCTACTTCACCTCCGGCTCCACCGGCGCGCCCAAGGCCGCGATCTGCACGCAGGGCCGGCTCGCCGGAGCGGGGGCGTCCCTCGCCGGGCACTTCGGCGTACGGCCCTGTGACACCCACTACATCTGCATGCCCATGTTCCACGGCAACGCCGTGCTCGCCGACTGGGCCCCCGCCCTGGCCGCCGGAGCCGCGATAGCGCTGCGCCCCCGCTTCTCCGCCTCCGCCTTCCTCGACGACGTACGCGCCTACGGGGCGACGTACTTCACCTACGTGGGGCGCGCCGTGCAGTATCTGCTGGCCACCCCCGAGCGCCCCGACGACCGGGACCACCCGCTGCGTCTGGGCTTCGGGACCGAGGCCGGGGCGGCGGACGCGGCCCGGTTCCGGGAGCGGTTCGGGGTGCGGCTCGTGGAGGGCTACGGCTCCTCCGAGGGCGGCGCGGCCATCCAGCACAGCCCGGGCGCCCCGCCGGGCGCGATCGGCCGGGCCGCCCCGGGCGACGACCTCGTCGTCGTCGACCCAGAGAGCGGTGCGGAGCGGCCTCCGGCCCGCTTCGGCGCGGGCGGGCGGCTGCTCAACGGGGACGAGGCGATCGGCGAGCTGGTCAACCGGGGCCCGACGCCCTTCGAGGGCTACTGGCGGAACCCTGCGGCGGACGCGGAACGGGCCCGGCGCGGCTGGTACTGGACCGGAGACCTCTTCTACCGGGACGCCGACGGCTTCCTCTACTTCGCCGGCCGCACCGACGACCGGCTCCGCGTCGACAGTGAGAACCTGGCCGCCGCGACGATCGAGAACATCCTGGCCCGCTGGGCGGAGGCGGCCGCCTCCGCCGTCTACGCGGTCCCGGACCCGGTCACCGGCGACCAGGTGATGGCCGCCCTATCGCTCCGGACGGGCGCGGCCTTCGACCCGGCGGCCTTCGCCGCGTTCCTGGGCGCCCAGCCGGACCTGGGGACGAAGATGGCGCCCCGGTTCATCCGGATCCTCGACCGGATGCCGGTCACCGCGACGAACAAGATCCACCGGGTGGCGCTGCGCCGGGAGGGCTTCCGCTGCGCGGACCCGGTCTGGTGGGACCGGGGCGGCGACGGCGTGTACGTACCGCTGGACGCCGAGCGGCTCGGGGCCCTGGTCGCGCAGTACGCGGAGCGGGGCAGACCGCTGTGAGCAGGGAAAAGCACAGTGGGCGGGCTCCGGTGAAGGAGACCGCCCACTGCGTGTCGTGCGCCGTCAGGGACTCGAACCCCGGACCCGCTGATTAAGAGTCAGCTGCTCTAACCAACTGAGCTAACGGCGCCTGCTGACTCGAAAATAATACCTGGTCCTCAGGGGTGCTGATGACACCCTCGGTCCGGAGCCCCCGGGGCCCGGCTACGCCTTCCCGCGCGCGGCCACCGCGTCCGGGATCAGGGGCCCGATCCACGCGGCGAACGGCTCCCAAAGCTCCTCACCGGCCGACCGGGCGACCTCGCCCGGATCCTCGGCGGCCTCCAGGCCGAAGCGGTCGCGCAGCCAGGCCCGGAACGCCGGGTTCGCCGGGCAGGGGTCGTACGCCTCCTCGTCCCCGTCCGCCGCTTCGCTCTCATCCGCGTAGTCCACGCCGGCCCAGTCGCCCATCGGGGTCCAGCCGGAGGCAAGGATCCGCAGCAGCTCGGGCAGATCGCGGGCGACGACGTGGACGCCGCCCTCGTCGCCGAGGAAGAGCACCGGCAGCGTGGCGAGGTCGTCGCGCTCGTCCCGCAGCCAGATCGCGTACGTCGATCCGGAGCCGGTGGCCTGCGCGAAAGGCCGGATGCGGTCGGAGAGCTGCGGATAGCCGCCGTCGTCGTGCCCGAACTCGATCAGCTCGAACTCGGGCGCGAAGTCGTCGTCGGCGCCGTCCTCGAACTCCTTCAGGAGGTTCAGCGCGGGTATCGGTGCGTACATGGCGGAGAGGCTACCGCCGACGAGCCCGGCATGATCCGGATACGAGGCCCTACAGCGCCAGCGACAGCAGCACCGGCGCCGCCCGGCGGCTCAGCGTCTCGGCCGCCGACCGCAGCCGGTGCGCGTCCTCGACCGGCAGCGACAGGGCGAGGCAGCCCGCGGCGGAGCCGGCCGTGAGCGGCACGGCTGCGCAGACGGTGCCCACCGCGTACTCCTGGAGATCCAGCACCGGGACCGTGGCGGACTGTGCGTCCAGCTGGGAGAAGAGGATCTTCTCGTCGGTGATCGTCCGCGAGGTGAGCCGCGCCGCCCGGTGCCGGGAGATGTGATCGCGCCGCCCGTCGTGGTCGAGCTGAGCCAGCAGGCACTTGCCGACCGCGCTGGCGTGCGCCGAGGAGCGGAAGTCCACCCACTCGTTGACCGCGGGGGTGAGCGGTCCGTCCGCGACCTGGGTCACGCTGATCTCGCCGTCGACGTACCGGCTGAGGTAGACGGCCGCGCCGACGGAGTCGCGCAGCTCGGTGAGGGTGAGCTGGAGGCGGTCCTCCAGGGCCTGGCGGCGGGCCGCCCCGGAGCCGAGCAGCAGCAGTGAGGCGCCGATGACGTACGCGCCGTCGCTGACCTGCTCCACATATCCCTCGCGGCGCAGCGTGAGGAGCAGGGAGGCGAGGTGGCCGGTCGGCAGCCCGGTCTCGCGGGAGATCTGGGCATCGGTCACACCGTTGCCGTGTTTGGAGACCGTTTCGAGCACGCGCAGGGCGTACTGCACCGAGTGGAACGGTGCGGTCGGCTCGGGCTTCAACGCCACGGTGTCCCCCTACCAGGTTGTGACCGCAAGCTTTCGCCCCACGATAGCCGCCGGAACGGCCCCGCGGGGCGGCAGTTGACTAGTCAGTAGGTGCGCCCCGGAGCTGTCATCTGGGGCGCACCCGTCTGGCATATGCCACCGTCATGAGCGGTGCCTCAACTCCGAGGTCACAGCACCGCGTTGAGGAATTCGCGCGTGCGTTCGTGCGACGGATCGGAGAAGATTTTCTCCGGGGATCCGGACTCCACGACCCGACCCGCGTCGAACATCAGGACCTTCTCCGAGACGTCCCGGGCGAAGTTCATCTCGTGGGTCACGCAGAGCATGGTGATGTCGGTGTTGCGGGCGATGTCCTCCAGCAGCTCCAGCACACCCGCGACCAGCTCCGGGTCGAGCGCGGACGTCACCTCGTCCAGGAGCAGGATCTCCGGCTCCATGGCGAGCGCGCGGGCGATGGCGACCCGCTGCTGCTGGCCGCCGGAGAGCTGGGAGGGGTGGGCGTCGACCTTCGCCGAGAGCCCGACCAGGTCCAGCAGCTCCCGGGCCCGGGTCTCCGCCTCCTCGCGGCTCTTGCCGAGCACGCTGACCGGGGCCTCGGTGATGTTCTCGATCACCTTCATGTTCGGGAAGAGGTTGAACTGCTGGAAGACCATCCCGATCTTCTTCCGGGACTCGCGCAGCTGCTTCTCGCCCGCGGGCTTCAGCGAACCGTCCGGGGTGCGTATATGGGTCAGCGGGGAGCCGTCGACCCAGATCACCCCGCCGCTGACCCTCTCCAGCGTCATCAGCAGCCGCAGGATCGTCGTCTTGCCCGAGCCGCTGGGCCCGATCAGGGTGACGTGCTCGCCGCGGTCCACGGTGAAGTCCAGCTCGTCCAGGACGACATGGTCGCCGTAGCGCTTCACCACCTTGTCGAACCGCACCAGCGGCCCGCCCGCGCGTGCGGCTGCCGGGGCGGCATCCTCGGGAGCTGCGACCGGCCCCGGCGACTCCGTCTTCTTCAGGGGGAGGGGTTCAGTGGCCAAGGCGCTTCTCCAGCCTTCTCATCAACAGCGACGTGGGGTAGCTCGCGACCAGGAAGATCAGGCCGGCGAGGGTGAACACCTCGGTGTACGCGAAGTTCTCGGCCCCGTAGAAGCGGGCCTCGAAGACCATCTCCTGCACCGTGATCACGGCGAGGAACGGCGTCTCCTTGAACATCGAGATCGCGTAGTTCCCGAGCGCGGGCAGCACGTTGCGCACCGCCTGCGGAAGGATCACGGCCTGCCAGGTGCGCCGGGGCGACAGCGACAGCGCGCGGCACGCCTCCCACTGGCCCTTGGGCACGCCGTCGATCCCGGCCCGGTAGACCTCGGAGGTGTACGCGGCGTAGTGGACGCCCAGCACCGCGATGCCGATGTACAGCGGCTCCACGGTGTTGAACAGGGCCGCCGCACCGACCAGTTGGACCAGCAGGGGAGTGGATCGGACGAACTCCGTGACGACCCGCACCGGGACCGTCACGAATTTGCTCGGCGCGCGCCCGGCCACCGCGACGGCCAGCCCCAGCACGGCCGCCACCAGGGTGCCGAGCGCGGTGGCCAGCAGGGTGACCCGGAACCCCTCCAGCAGGAGCGGCAGGGACTCCCCGACGGCGTTCCAGTCGAAGCCGTTCACCGGGTACCTCCCACGGCGGTCGTGGACGCGCTGCGGCTCTTGAACAGGCCCTTCGCGCCGGTGTCCAGGCCGAGCCGCCGCTTGGCGCTCCGCTCCAGCAGATTCATCAGCATCGTCAGGGCGTACGCCAGCACGAAGTAGGCGGCCAGCAGGGTCAGATAGGCGGTGAGGGTCTCACCGGTGCGGTCGCGCAGCTGCTGGACCACCGTCATCAGATCGGCGGCCGAGATCAGCCACAGCAGCGGGGTCGCCTTCAGGAGCTGGATGAGCAGGTTGGTGAAGCTCGGGATCATCTGCACCCAGGCCTGCGGCAGGATCACCTTCCACAGTCGCCTGGACGGGCTGAGGTTGAGCGCGATCGCGGCCTCGTACTGCCCGCGCGGCACGGAGTTGATCGCGCCTCGCACCACTTCGGCCCCGTAGGCGCCGAAGTTGAGGCCGAACGCGACCACCCCGCAGATGACGGGGGTGAGTTCGTAGCCGGTCACCAGCGGCATCGCGTAGTAGAGCCAGAACAGCTGGATGTAGAGCGAGGTGCCCCGGAAGAACTCCACGACCACTCGGGAGAACCCGCGGGCCAGAAGCAGCCGACTGCCCGCCATCAGCCCGAGCGCGAAGGCCAGCACTCCGGCGAGCAGCGCGCCCAGGACCGTGGCCTGGAGCGTCACCCACAGGCCCGACCGGACTCTGGGGAACTCCTCGACGAGGAGGGAGAAGAAGTCACTCATGCGTGCGCGTCCGCCCCGTCAGCCCTTGCACAGATCCGCGGTCTTCAGGTCCTCCGGCGGGATCTCCGACTCCCCGAACCCGTACGGCTCCAGCAGCTGCACATAGCGGGAGCGGTCGGAGACGATCTTCTTCAGCTCGCGGTTGAAGGAGTCCCGCAGATCCTCGTTGCCCTTGCGGAACACCGCCCCGCCCGGCGAGAACTGCGCCTTGCCGTCGATCTCCGGCACGAACGGCTCGGTGACCTCGGTGTCCGGGTTGGTCTTCGCCAGCCAGCGCAGCGAGATGCCGGTGAGCAGGAAGGCGTCGATCCGGCCGCCCTTGACGGCGTCGGCCCCGTCCTGCGGCTTCTGCAGCGTCTTGATCTTGTCCTCGGCTATGCCCGCGCCCTTGGCGTAACTGCCTTCCACCGCACCCGACATCACGCCGACGGTGATCCCCGCCTCCTTCGCGGAGTCCAGGTCGGTGATCTTCTTCGGGTTGCCCTTCTTCACCATCAGCGCGGTCGGCGAGATGAACTCCGGCTCGGAGAAGATCGCGTTGCCGCAGCGCTCCGGGGTGATGGCCATGCCCGCGCTGACCACGTCGTACTTCCCGGCCTGGAGCCCCGGGATCAGCCCGTCCCACTCGGAGAGCGTCGGCTTCAGCTCGTCCACCCCGAGGGCCTGGAAGATCTCCCGGTGCAGCGTCGGGGCCTCGCCCTTGAGCTCCTTGCCCTCCAGGTAGCCGTACGGGGCCTCGTTGGCGTACGCCACCCGGACGAAGCCCTGCTTACGGAGCTTCTCCAGGGCGCCCTCGCCGGTCGCGGAGCCGGCGTCGGTCTTGCTGCACGCGGTGAGGAGGCCGGGAACGACGAGGAGGCCGCCCACGGCCGCCGATCCGTTGAGGAAACCCCGGCGGGACAGGTTCGGGAATTCAGCCATGGTTCGCAATCTCCTGGAGGTCGAACAGTCCGGACAGGGTGAGTGCCTGCCCGATCCCGTACGTCTATGCGGGTAGCCGGAGGCATGTAACCCAACAGTGGCCGGAAGGTGACCTTCCCGTGCCCGAAGGAGGGCGGAGTGCGACCAGGGGTGCGCGGGGCGTGTTCCCCCGTCACGGAGAATTCATGACTCCGCATCAGCCGCTTCTGGGATCAGCCGTCGCCGATCAGTCGTCGAGGTCGGAGGAAGGGACGTAGCCGCGTCGCTTGTCGACCACGTTCGGCAACGGCTCGTCCCGCGACCACCGTTCGTACATCGCGACGAACTGCTCGCTCAGCCGGTCCCGCCAGCCCACCGTGTCCCCGCTCAGGTGCGGCGAGACCAGCAGCCCCGGTACGTCCCACAACGGGCTGTCCCGGCCCAGCGGTTCGTCCTCGAACACATCGAGCGCCGCGCCCGCGAACCAGCGGCGGTGCAGCGCGTCCACCAGGTCGGCCTGCACCACGCTCGCCCCGCGCCCCACGTTGATGAACCGCGCCGAGGGCTGGAGCAGACCGAAGAAGCGGCTGTCGAACATGCCCCGCGTCGACTCGGTCAGCGGGGCCGCGCCGATCACCCAGTCCGCCCGGGCCGCCAGCCGGTCCAGGTCCGCCGCCCCGTGGATGGTGCGCCGGGCGGTCCGCCCCACCAGGGCCACCGTGACCCCCAGGCCGTGCAGCAGCCGGGTGATCTCCCGGCCGACCGGCCCCGCCCCCACGACCACCGCCCGCGAGCCGGCCACCTGCTGTCCCTCGCGGTGGCGCCAGCGCCGCTGCCGTTGGAGCTCCAGGGTGCCGGGGAGGTCCTTGGCCATCGCCAGCACCAGCCCCGCCACGTACTCCGCGATCGGCCGCTCGAAGATCCCCCGCGCGTTCGTGAGGACGGTGTCGGAGGCGACCAGCTCCGGGCAGAGCAGCCGGTCCACGCCCGCGCTCGCCGTGTGCACCCAGCGCGGCCGCCGCCCCGGGCCCGGCCAGGCCTCCCGTACCGCGTCCGAGGCGAAGTCCCACACCAGCAGGGCGTCGGCGGCCGGGAGCAGTCCGGTGAGCGTGGCGGCGTCCGCGTACCGCACGTCCGCCCGGCCGGTCAGCCGGCCGAGCCGCGGGGACGGTTCGGCGTCGAGGACGAGCAGGACGGGATCCGGCATCGCTGGTCGGCCCTCCGCGACGGAACGGAACTACGGATCGCCCACGCTCGCAGCAGGTCACCCCCGCGTCAACGAGGCCCGGCCGCGCGCCCCGGTGCCCGGCCGGGGGAATACTGGGAACAAGTCGGGGCAAGAGTGACCGGTCGCGCGGTCACGGCCGCCGGATCGTCCGGAGGGCCGCCGCGGCCCCATGACGGGGCCGCCCGCCACGATCCCGCGAGGGGGTCGCTCGCCGCGCGGCGAGCCGTCGACGCACAGGAAGGGTGGACATGACGACCGTCGGACTCCTCTATCCGGGCCACGCCGCCGAGGACGACTTCCCGCGGACCGAGATCCTGCTCGACACCGATATCCGGCTGCCCCTGTTCTCCACGGAGACCGGCGAGGACGCCTACCGGGCCGACGCGCTGCGCGAGCAGGGCGCGCCGGACCGGATCGCCGAGGGTGTCGAGGAACTGCGCCTCGCGGGGGCCGAGGCGCTGATCTGGGCCTCCAGCGGTGGCAGCTTCGGGCAGGGCTGGGAAGGCGCCCACGAGCAGGTCGCCACGCTCGCCCGGGCGGCCGGCCTGCCCGCCTCCAGCACCTCCATCGGCTTCGGCCACGCGGTGCGGGAGCTGGGGGCCGGCCGGGTCGCCGTCGCCGCGCCCTACCCCGAGGACGTCACCGCGCTCTTCGTCGACTTCCTGGCGTCGGCGGGCGTCGAGGTGGTGGCGGCGGCGTCCGGCGGGGCCGGCTCGTCGGCCGAGGCCGGGGCCTGGGGCCCGGAACAGGTGAAGCGGCTGGCGCGGGAGGCGGACCACCCGGACGCCGAGGTGGTGCTGATCCCGGACACCTCCCTGCACACCACCGCGTACGTTCCCGAGCTGGAGGAACTGCTCGGCAAGCCCGTCCTCACGGCGAACCAGGTCACGGTGTGGGAGGGGTTGCGCCTCGCCGACCGCCGGACCTGGGCGCCCACGCTCGGCACCCTGTTCGCCACCCGCGAGCCGGTGCTGCGGAAGCTGGAGCCGAAGGGCATCGAGGTACGGGAGTAGCGGTCGGCCGGTCCGCGTGGCCGGCGGACGGTCCGGGGGGCCGGTGATCGGTGCGGGCGGCCGGCGTCCGGACCGGATGTTCGGCGCCCGTCCGGATGTCCGGCCCCGGAATAAACGGAGTCGTCCTCCTGTTGCATCACTCCGATACGCAGACGTACGACAGCAGCACCGGGAGAGGCCGACACGTGGACGAGATCCGAGGCGACGAGACCAGCGGCGACGCGAAGGGCGACGCGACCGACGGGGGCGGGATCCGGGGCGCCGCAGCCGGAACGGCCGCCGTTCCGCTGTCCGTGCTCGATCTGGTCACCGTGGGGCAGGGCCGCACGGCGAGCCAGGCCCTGCGCACCGGCGTGGACATCGCGAAGCTCGCCGAGAGCCGCGGATTCCACCGCTACTGGGTCGCCGAGCACCACTCCATGCCCGGGGTCGCCTCGTCCTCCCCGGCCGTGATCCTGGCGCACATCGCCGCCCACACCGAGCGCATCCGGCTCGGCTCCGGCGGGGTCATGCTGCCCAACCACGCGCCACTGGTGATCGCCGAGCAGTTCGGCACCCTGGAGGCGATGGCCCCGGGCCGCGTGGACCTCGGCCTCGGCCGCGCCCCCGGCACGGACGGGGCGACGGCGGCGGCCCTGCGGCGCAGCGACCGGCTCAACGAAGGGGCCGACGACTTCCCGCAGCAGCTCATGGAGCTGATCCGCTTCCTGGACGACGACTTCCCGGACGGACACCCGTACGCCCGGATCCACGCCGTACCGGGCCCGGTCCAGGCGACCGCCCCCGGCGGGGTGCAGTCCGCGCATCGGCCGCCCGTCTGGCTGCTGGGCTCCTCCGGCTTCAGCGCCCGGCTTGCCGGGACGCTGGGCCTGCCGTTCGCCTTCGCGCACCACTTCTCGGCGCAGAACACCATCCCCGCGCTCGACCTGTACCGCGAGTCCTTCCGGCCCTCCGCCGTGCTGGACGCCCCGTACGCCCTGATCGGGGTCTCGGCGCTGGCCGCCGACGACGAGCGCGAGGCCCGCCGCCAGGTGCTGACCGGGGCCCTGTCCATGGTCCGGCTGCGCACCGGCCGCCCGGGGCTGATCCCGAGCCCCGAGGAGGCGGCGGCGTACGATTTCTCCCCGATGGAACGGGAGTTCGTCGACGGCTGGCTCGCCAATGTCATCCACGGCACCGCCGACGAGGTCCGCGGCGGCCTGGACGACCTGGCCAAGCGCACCGGCGCCGACGAGCTGATGATCACCGCCAACGCGCACGGTGGAGACGCGCGGCTGCGCAGCTATGAACTGATCGCGGACGCGTACGGCCTGCCCACCGCTCCGTAGACCGTGCGGGGTCCCGGTCAGCCCTCCAGCGGCCGGGACCCGATCAGCCCGGCGATCTGCTCCGGCGCCACCGCCCGGGAGTACAGCCACCCCTGCCCGGTGTCGCAGCCGATCCGCCGCAGTCGCTCCGCCTGCCCCGCCGTCTCCACGCACTCCGCGGTGACGGTCAGGCCCAGTCGGTGGGCCAGCTGCACCATGGCCTCCACGATCGTCTCGTCGGCGGGGCTGGGATGCGTACCGTCCTCGTACCGGAAGCCCTTCACGAACGCCCCGTCCAGCTTCAGTACGGAGACGGGGAGCCGGCTGAGGTAGGCGAGGTTCGAGTAGCCGGTCCCGAAGTCGTCGATGGCGATCCGTACGCCCATGTCGCTCAGCGCCTGGAGCGCCCGCAGCGGACGGCCGCCCGACCCCATCACCGCCGACTCGGTCAGCTCCAGCTGGAGCAGCCCGGGGGCGAGCTCCGTCTCGGCCAGGATCTGGGCCACGTCGGCGACCAGGTCGGAGTCCCACACCTGCCGTACGGCGACGTTGACGCTGATGAACAGCGGCGGCTCGTCCGGGTGGTCCAGCTGCCAGCGCCGCGCCTGCCGGCACGCGGTGCGCAGCACCCACCGGCCGAGCTGGACGATGGAGCCGTCCTCCTCGGCGATCTGGACGAACCGATTCGGCGGCAGCACGCCGAACTGCGGATGGTTCCAGCGCACCAGCGCCTCGACCCCGCGCAGCACCCCGTCCGCCATCCCGACCAGCGGCTGGTACTCCAGCGTGAACTCGCCGCGCTCCACGGCGGGCCGGAGCGTCGAGGAGAGGGACTGCCGGGTCATGCGGTGGGCGTTGCGCTCGGGGTCGAACAGGGTCCAGCGGGCCCTGCCGTCCGCCTTCGCCCAGTACAGCGTGGTGTCGGCGGCCTGCATCAGACCGGTGGGCGAGGTGCCCGCCGCGGTCCGCTCGACCACGCCGATCGACGCGGAGACCGAGAGCCGCTGCCCGGCCAGGTCGAACGGCTGCTGGAGCGCGGCGAGGACGGAGTGGGCCAGGTCGGTCAGCTCCTGGGTGCCGGCCGAGTCCTCGACCAGGATCGCGAACTCGTCGCCGCCCAGGCGCGCCACCAGCCGGTTGCCGCCGACGTTGCGGGAGGCGTCGTTCTCGGCGCAGTCGGTGAGCCGGGCGGCGACGGCGGCCAGCAGCCGGTCCCCGGTGCGGTGGCCCAGGGTGTCGTTGATCGCCTTGAAGCCGTCCAGGTCCAGGTAGCAGAGACCGATCCGGGCGTGCTGCCTGGGCGGCAGGGAGTCGTCCTGGTACGGCGGGGTCTCCAGGGCAGAGGCGAGGCGCTCGAAGAACAGCGTCCGGTTGGGCAGCCGGGTCACCGGATCGTGCATCTGGAGGTGGCGCAGCCGCTCCTGGAGCTCGCGCCGGTCGCTGACGTCCGCGACCGTCAGGAGCACCCGGGCCGCCTCGGTCGCCGACGCTCCCGTCATCGGTACGACGGTGATCTCGGCCCACAGGGAGCGACCGTCGGGGTGCTTGAGGCGGCGCGTGCAGCGGAACCGGGAGCGGCGGCCCAGGAGGACCTCGCGGTAGGCGTGCCAGGTGCGGTCGTCGGAGGCGAGGTCGAGAAGCTCGCACGCCTGCCGTCCGGCGAGGGCCGCCGCCGGGGCCCCCAGCAGCCCGCCGAGCGCTTCGTTGGCCCGTACGACGTGGCCCCGGCCGTCGACGACGCCCATGGGGAGCGTGGCGGCGTTGAAGGCGGCCCGGTAGTCGCGCAGCTCGGAGGTGGTGGGGCCGCCCCCGGAGGGACCGCTCCGGGCTGGACCGCCCTCGACCGGGGCCGTCGCATGACGCTCCGTGACCGGCGCGGCGGGCGCGCCCGGGGCCGTGCCTGCCGGGGCGCCGGGCCCTTCGGAGGTTCCGCTCACCGCTCGCTCCCGCTGTGAAGGTCGTCGTGAACTGGTGGGGTCCAACTGGCCGCCGGGTGGTGGTCCCGTGAAGGGGCCCGTTCCACGCGGGAAAGCGTGGTGAAGCATAGAGGGTGCCGCGTCGGCCGTTCCAGCTCGCCGTCCGGTCCGCGCCACCGCGCAGGTCCGCGAAGCAGCGGGAGCAGACGTTCCGCTTTGCCCTGGCCTGATCATTTCTGTGCGGATCTGTTGCATCGGATGGCTGGACTGACCGGCGGTGACGTTCCGTGAAGGTCTGGGCGGTGATTCTGACCGCTGACCCGTGTGGGGCAGCACAACAGGGCGTGGCGTGGTGAAGCGGCACAGGGTGGACGGGATGGACCGTGTTTCCCACCCGGAGGTCGATGTGCCGTGCCGTCGCGGACCCCAGGGAGCGGAACGGCCGCCTCTGCCTCTGCGCAGTCTGGCCGCCGCCGCCACCTCCCTGCTGGCGCTCGCCGCCACGTCCCTCGTCGCGGGCCCCGCCGCGGCCGCCACGGGGGACGCCGCCCCCTGCGCCCTGCCCCGGACGGCGGCACACCACTCGCTCGGCGTGAACACCTGGAACGCGGCCTACCCGCGCCCCGACCGGGGCCTCGACGCGGTCATGATCTTCCTGTCCTTCCCGGACTCCGAGCCCACGCTCACCCCCGAGGCGCTCACCGCCGACCACTTCCCCGCGACCACCCGCTTCTTCGAGCGCACCAGCTACGGCCGGTTCACCCTGCGCCCGCACCCGCAGCGGACCTGGACGCAGATGCCGCGCGACTCCACCTGGTACGGCATAGAGCGGGACTGGAACGCCGAGCGGCGCACCGCCTACCTGCGTGACGCCATCGCCGCCGCCGACCCGGAGGTGGACTTCTCCCGCTACGACGTCGTCTACCTGGTGGCCGACCCGGACGCCCCCGGTGTTGACTCCGACGCCACCAAGGTCGTCAACTTCGACCGGCCGATGCGCGCCGACGACAGCGACATCCGGCGCGTCGTCACGGTCTTCGAGCAGCACCCGCCCGACCGCAATGTCCTCGCCCACGAGACCGGGCACGTCTTCGACCTCGCCGACCTCTACCACCGCCCCACCGACGGCGAGGGCGACTGGGACACGCACGTCGGCGACTGGGACGTCATGGGCAGCCAGTTCGGCCTCGCCCCCGACCTGTTCGGCTGGCACAAGTGGAAGCTCGGCTGGCTCGGCGGCCGGCAGGTCGTCTGCGTCCAGGGCTCGGCCGACCTCACCCTGGAACCGGTCGCCGCCGCCCCGGTGCCCGGCGGGTCGATCGGTACCCGGCTCGCGGTCGTCCGCACCGGCGCCGACAGTGCCCTGGCCATCGAGGCCCGCAGCGCCACCGGCAACGATCGGTCCACCTGCGCCGAGGGCATCCTGATCTACCGCGTCCGCAGCGAGACGGCCTCCGGCGGCGGACCCGTCGAGGTGATCGACACCCATCCGAACACCGGGGCCTGCTGGGACCGCTCCGTCTACCCGCCGCTGGCCGACGCCCCGCTCGGGGTCGGCGAGACCTTCACCGTCCCGGGCGGCGACACTCGCGTCGAGGTCGCCGACCGCACCCCGTCCGGCTCCTGGACCGTCCGGATCACCACCGGCGTCTGAAGACCCCGGGGCGGCCCCCGCGCACGAAGAAGCCCCCCGCTTTCGCGAGGGGCTTCTTCCGTCTGTGCGCCGTCAGGGACTCGAACCCCGGACCCGCTGATTAAGAGTCAGCTGCTCTAACCAACTGAGCTAACGGCGCCTGCTGACGTCGTAGACATTAGCACCCTGATCCGTCCGAGGAAAAATCGACTGCGCGGCACCCCGGGAGGAGGCGGACCGGCTCACCCGCACACACGCCCAGAGCAGCACATCGGGACCGGGCAGCCACGGATTACGGGTGTCGGGGGCGACCACCCAGCGCGGCCCGCCGTCCGACGACGCGCAGGTCAGCGGCGGTACGGTCACGGCGTCACCGGTGCCGTGACAGAGCAGGGGCGGTACCGGGCCGCGCGGCCCCCCGGAGTTGCCGGAACCGCTGGATCCCCATTCCTCCCAGGAGAGCAGCGAGGGCAGCCGCTGGGCCGTTCCGGGGGCGGCGAACAGCAGCATCCGGCCCCGGTGCGTGGCGACCGGACCGGAGCCGGGCCCCTCCGCCCAGAGCCGCTCCAGCATCCGCCGCCCGAACAGCGCCGGCACGTTCACGACGTCGAAAGCGGAACCGCAGGGGAGCACCCCGGGGGCCGTGGGGCGCTCCTCCCACTGGGCGAGCGTGCTGCGCGGATAGGGGGCCGCCCCCGCCAGCCAGGCGGCGCCGGCCGCCGTGACCTGTGCGGCCTGGGGTCCCGACTGGTCCCGCAGCAGGGCGAAGATGTCGACGCCGTGGTGCGGGGCGGCACCGGCCTGCAGGGTCGTTTCGTCTTTCAGCCATGCGCTCATGCAGCAAGGTCTACCGGGAGTGACGGACCTGATTCCGAGAGTTGCCGGAAACCGGGACAGGGTGGGAAGGGGAGGGGTATCTTGCCCGCCGGAATATGCCACGGGACCTGACCCCCGGCCTGGCGGCGCAGCAACTGCCCCGGCCGCCCCACGGACCACATCGGTCCCACAGACCCCATGGGCGCCCGGGAGCGTTCCGCAGGAGGTCAGGCTCTCGGCGAGTCCAGCAGGGAGCGGCCGAACTCGATCATCTTCTTCGCGTAGTCCTCGGTCCACTCCGCGCGCTCCGCGACGTCCGCCGGGGTCAGCCGGTCGAACCGGCGCGGGTCGGCGAGCTGCGCCGCCGCCATCGCCTGGAACTCCACCGACCGGTCCGTCGCCGCCCGGAAGGCCTGCGTCAGCTCGGTCGCCCGGGCCAGCAGCTCACCGGGGTCCTCCAGCGACTCCAGGTCGAAGAAGTGCTCCGGATCCGCCGTGGCCTGAGACGGCTCGAAGAGCAGCGGCGCGGGGCGCAGCCGCTGCCGTTCGTTCCGCTCGGACTCTGTCATGTGCTGTTCCTCCCTCGCACGGCCAGGACGGCCACCCTCCATTGTCCAACCCCGCGCAAGAGGGCCCGGTCCGTGACCCCTTACGGCTTCCACCGCACCCGGTGCTCGGCGAGCCGGGCCAGCACCGCGTGGTTGGCCTCCCAGCCGTCGGGGAACTTCACCGTGACGCCCAGCTGGACCGGCTCCGTGGACGGGTGCTCGTCCAGCAGGTCCGCCACCCCCTCCCGGCACACCACGACGCACGCGTGCCGGTGGCGCGAGGCCAGCACGCACAGACGGCCCGTCTCCAGGTGGAAGGCCGTGGCGTCGGGGCGGCCCGACAGGGGGTGCAGCACCACCGTGACGTCGAACTCGCGGCCCTGGAGCCGGTTCGCCGTGTCCACCGCGACCCCCGTGACGCCCAGCTCCGCGAGCGCCGCCCGCACCGCCGCCGCCTGGTCGCGGTGGGCCGTGCCCACCGCCACCCGGTCCGCCGTCACCGGCACCGGACCCTTCGCCCGCTCGCTGGTGGCGACGCCGCCCCGGTCCAGCAGTCGCCGGACCACCAGCGCCACCGCCCGTACCGCCTCGGGGTCGGTGCGCGGGGTGTGCCGGGCCGGCAGCTCCAGCAGCCCCCACCCGGACTCCGCCGCCTCGTCCAGCACCCGGTCCGGGCCCGACCCGTCCGACGCCACCCCGAAAGAGAGCTTCCGGTCCCCGTGGTCCGTACCGCTGCGGAAGGGGGTGTACGGGTAGAACGCGTCCGACACCAGCGGGGCCGCCGACGCCGGGAGCCGCCACGACACCGGCAGCCGGTGCTGCGGCAACTCCGGGTTGTGCGCGAGCAGCGTGGACACCGCGCTCGCCGACGGGTCGTAGCTCAGCCCCGCCCACTGGTCCGCTCCCACGATCGAGAACGGGTCCAGCTGGCCCGGGTCCCCGACGAACAGCGCCCGCTCGAACAGCCCGGCCACGGCCAGCAGCGCGTCCGAGCGCATCTGGTACGCCTCGTCGACGATCGCGTGCCCCCACGGCTCCACGTTCTTCACGTGCGCCCACTTCGCGGCCGTCGAGATCACCACGTCGAGCCCGGCCAGATCCGCCGCCTTCGCCGACTTCGTCACGTTGGCGAGGCCGTCCAGGACCTTGTCGTACGGGTCGGAGTCGCTGCTGTGCAGCCGCCCCACCGGCAGCTCCGGGTCCTTCTCCGCGAGCCGCACCACCAGGTCGTCGACCTGGGCATTGGTCTGGGCGATCACCATCAGCGGATGCCCGGCGGCGGCCAGCTCCAGGGCCGCCCGGACCACGAGCGTCGACTTGCCCGCGCCCGGGGGCGAGTCCACGACGATGCCCCGGCTGCCGCCGTGCAGGGTGTCGTCGAGGATCGCGCCGGTCGCGCGGGCCGCCTCCGCGCCCGGGTCGAAGACGACGGTCACCGCGGTCCCTCCGGGGCGGTGGCGGTCGGGGTCGGGATCACAGCAGGTCCTCCGGGGTCACGGGGTCGGGTTGCTCCACGCGCGCCGCGGCGTCCGCGCCCGGCGGGCCGCCATGGGTCCACGGCGTCTCCTCCGGGTCCGGCAGCTTCGGCCCGCCGCGCTGGTCGTGCTCGAACAGGGTCCAGGCGATCCGCTCCCCGGGCTCCGGCACCGAACCGGGCGCGGGCTCCTTGCCCCGGCCCATCCGGTCCAGGATCCGCAGCACCAGCAGGATCTCGCCGTCGCCGGCGCCCCGGTCGGCCGGGGACACGTCCGCGTCGGCCGGGTCCGCGTCACCGCCCGGGTCCTCGGAGGCGTACCGCACGAACTCCGCCGTCTGCGGCTTGCCCTCCAGCGAGCGGTAGACCTTCGTCCGCTCGCCCAGGTGCGGTCGCTCGTCCGTGCGGACGGTGACCAGCGGGCGCGGCGATGGCCGCTTCGACTCGGTGTACGCCATCTCCACCTCGGACACCGTGCCGAGGAACGCCTCGCCCGCCAGCCGCCGACCCGCCAGCACCAGCGGGTCGTCCAGCGCCTCCTGCGCCTCCAACTGGGCCTGGGCGGTCTCCCGGGAGGCCAGCTTCTGGGCGGCCGTCACCGCGTCGTCGCGGCGCGGCTGCGGAGGCTCGCCCGAGCGCACCCGGTCCCGGTGCGCGGTGAACGACCAGCGGTCCCGGGTCCAGCGGTCCTCGGCCCGGGACCCCTCGGGCAGCTCCCGCACCAGGTCGAGGCCCCGCCAGACCGCGTCCCAGGTCGGCAGCATGACCCGCGCCAGCAGCGAACGGATCTCCCGCTCCGCGCCGCTCAGCTCACCGAGGCGGGCGTCCGCGGCGAGCCCGTCCTCGGCGGTGGCGAACGCCGTACGCGCCCGGTCGTACCGCTCGATCGCCGGGGCGAGGAGCCGGTTGTCGAAGTCCGGGTCGGTGGCCGGACCGGCCGGCGGGCACAGCAACTGGCCCTCCCCGTCCCGGGCCAGCTCGGCCCGGAGCGCCGCCTCGGCCCCGGAGGAACCGGCCGGTGGGTCGATCCAGGACAGCAGCGCGCCCAGGTGCTGGTCCTCCAGGCTGCTCTGCCCGGTCGCCCAGTGCCGGTTCAGCAGATCGGTGGTGGCCAGCAGCAGCGAGGAGCCGGGCACCCGGGCCCGCTCCCCGTAGTGCGTCAGCCAGCGGCCGAGCAGCGGCACCCGGGCCGGAGCCGGATACGGGGTGTCCGGATCGTCCTCGGCGGTACGCCGGAACCGCATGGACCGGCCCAGCAGCCGGACGAACTCGACGCCCGCCCGGCTCGGCACGATCAGCTGGGCCGCGTCCGTGCACAGCTCGACCTCGACCTTGGTCTTCTTGCCGGTCGCCGGATCCGTCTCGTTGCGCTCGGCCGGCTCGACGACGTCCGCGCACGCCTCGACGTGCGGAAGGACCGCCTCCGCCAGCTCGGCCAGGAACGCGAACCGCAGGTCCCGGTCGCGGGGCTGGGCGACGGCCAGCAGCCGGGGCGCCTCCCGGTCGGTGCCGACCAGCGCCCCGAGCGGGGCCCCGGCCTCACCGGCGGTGGTCAGCGGCACCAGCACCAGCGGCCGGTCGGTGAGATGGCGGTGGCGGACCGTCGCGAGCGGCTGGGCGCGGCCGGTGTCGACGGCCTCCAGCCGGGCCAGGGTGGTGATCAGCGACATGCGGCCGCACCCTCCGGCGCTCCGGCGCGCGCGACGGAGGCGGCTTCCAGCGCCTCGGCGCGCAGGACGGCGGCGCTCTCCAGTGCCTCGGCGCGCAGGGCGGCGGCCCGGCGCAGCGCCGCGACCGTCGGATCGGCGGGATCGCCCTCCTTGCCCGCGGCGGCGGCCAGCACCCCGGCCACCGTCGTCAGCCCGCCCAGCTCACCGCGGACACTGCGGCCCAGTGCCTCCACGGCCCCCTCGGCCCGGGACTTCGACCGGCAGTGGAAGGCCAGCTCGCAGGCGGCCAGGCACTCCGGGGCGTACGCCGGGGGCACCGCCGCCACGGCCGCGTCCAACTCCTCGGGGGCGCACTCCGGATCGAACGTCGTCCCCTCCGGCAGCCCCGCCGCGATGTCCTCGACGCGCGTCAGCCGGGTCAGCTGACGGCGGGTCACGGCGCGCTGCTTGCGTACGTCCACGACGGAGGCGGTCGGCAGGTTCGAGAAGTCCTTGGGGCAGACCAGCAGCACCCGGTGCCCGACCTCCGCGCCCTCGGTCACCGCCGCGACCCGCTCCAGCGCCAGCACGTACACCGCGGCCTGCCGGGCGGCTGCGCCGACCTTCGACGCGTCGGCGGAGGCGTCGATCATGGGGAACGACTTGATCTCGACGACCGTCCACCGGCCGTCGGGGTGCACCACGACCGCGTCGGGCTCCAGATAGGCGGGGGAGCCCGCCACCTCCAGGGCCAGCATCGGGTGGTCCAGCAGGGCCCAGCCGCCCGTCGCCGTGGCCTCCCGCAGGGCGAGCGCGGTGCGCGCCGCGCGGCCCTCGGGCCCGGCGGCGCTCAGATCGGGCGTGGCGACGTCCGGGCCCGGGGCGGGGGAGGAGCCGCCGAGGCGCTCGTACAGCAGGCGCAGCAGCTCGGCGCCGCCGTCCGCCTTGACCTTCGCCTCGAAGGCGTTGCCCCGCATGAAGGCGAACTGGGACTGTCCGAAGGGTGCGGGGGAGCCGAGCGCGGTGGCCAGCACGCTCTTGTCCACCCCGGCGCCGTCCAGCAGGGCCCGCCGCTTGCAGCCGGGGTTCGCGGCGAGGGCGGCCAGGGCTCTGGCGTCGAGCGGATGCGGTGCGACGGAGGGGCCGCGCAGCTCAGCGAGCCGCTGCCGGAGCGTCGTCGCTCGCGGCGGTGTCGCCGGCGTCTCTGGCTGCCGAGCCGCCGACTGCCGGGCCGCCGACTGCCGGGCCGGGGGGATCTGCGGAGGTGGTCCGCTGGCCGGGGATTCGCTCACCCGTGGAAGTCTTGCACCCAGCACTGACATCCGGGGACACGGTCGCCGGAATCGACGCGGCGGCGGTGCTTGTGCCGGCCTGCTTCCGGCCGGTGGGCAGGACGCCGGCCAGCCGTGCCTTGACCCCGTCGGCGAACCGGATGACGGGCTTGACCAGCAGGGCCCCCAGCCCCATCACCGCCGCGCCCGCGACGGCGTCGAGGAAGTAGTGGTTGGCGGTGCCCATGACGACGATCGTGGTGATCAGCGGATAGGCGATGCCCGCCGCCCGTATCAGGGGGTGGCGGCCGTGCCGCCACAGCAGGATCCCGCACCACAGCGACCAGCCGACGTGCAGGCTCGGCATCGCCGCGTACTGGTTGGTCATCCCGCTCAGCCCGCGCGGGGCGCTCGCGCCCGCGCCCCACCAGCCGTAGGCGCTGTACTGCGCCATCGTGTCGACGAAGCCGTGGCCCGCGTCCAGCAGGCGGGGCGGACAGGTCGGCATCAGGGTGAAACCGACCAGCCCCAGCAGCGTGGAGTTCATCAGCCAGACCCGGGCCGCCCGGTACGCCGTCGACCTGCGTCGGAACATCCATATGAGGACGGCCGGGGTGACCAGGTAGTGCAGGGAGGCGTACGCGAAGTCGGCGGGTATCCCGAGCGCCGGGGTGCTGGTGAAGAGACGGTTCAGCGGATGCTCGGCGTTGAGGTACAGCGCCTGCTCCAGCCGCAGGATCGCCAGGCCGTGGTCGACCGCCGTCGACACGTCGCCGCGCACCAGGAGCCGGCCCACCGAATACAGCGCGTACA
Organism: Streptomyces sp. man185; assembly: GCA_002551355.1. GTDB lineage: Bacteria > Actinomycetota > Actinomycetes > Streptomycetales > Streptomycetaceae > Streptomyces. The sequence goes on from NTHE01000084.1 coordinate 21,937, forward strand.
CCACCGCGATCAGTGGCAGCTCCGTCCACCAGCGGGGCCGATGACCGGTCGCGGGCGGCGCGGTGGCGTGCGGCATCCGGTAGCTCTCCCCATGTTCATGCGGCCGACGACGAACGTTCAACCGTACGGCGGCGCCGTGCCGCCGACTCCCCCGGGGGTCCCCTTCCGGACATCCCGTACGCGGCGGTCCCCGTCGTGGTCCGATTCTTCGTCCGGGGACTGCACCAGGGAGGGACGCCGGCCGGGCCCGGGAGGTTGCCCGGCGGGCCGGTACGGGATGATGGAAGATCCCAGCACCAGCGTTTCAGGGAGAGCCTTCATGGCACCGCGGATCCTGCTCGCCCGGCACGGCCAGACCCAGTGGTCGGTCCGGGGCAACCACACCGGCAGGACGGACATCCCGCTCCTGGACACCGGGCGCGAGGGCGCGAAACTGCTCGGCGAGCGGCTGCACCGGGCGCCCTGGGCGGGGCTGCCCGGCGTCGAGGTCCGCACCAGCCCGCTCGTCCGGGCCGCCGAGACCTGCGAACTCGCCGGGTTCGGGAAGCGGGCGGAGCCGTGGGACGCGCTGATGGAATGGGACTACGGGGCGTACGAGGGGCTGACCCCGGCCCAGATCAAGGCGGACCGGCCGGACTGGCTGATCTGGCGCGACGGGGTGCCGGGCGGGGAGTCCGTCGCGGACGTCACCGCCCGGGCGGACGAGATCGTCGCCTGGGCGCGGTCGGAGGACCGGGACGTCCTGGTCTTCGCCCATGGCCACATCCTGCGGGCGCTGGGTGCGCGGTGGCTGGGCGAGGACCTGTCCTTCGGCGCGCGGATCCGCCTGGAGCCGACGTCGCTGTCGGTCCTGGGCTGGGCGTACGGCCTCCCGGCCGTGGAACGCTGGAACGACACGGGCCACCTGGACCGCTGACCGGCCTCCAGCCGGTGGGGCCCGCACCTGGCTCGGCCCGGCAGGCACGCCAGCCCGTCCGGCGTTAGAGGATGGAACCGTTGCTTTGATGGGTGTCGGCTTGACGGACTCCCGGGCCACTCCAGCCTGTCCGGCGTTTGAGGACGGAACCGTCCACTCGGCGGGCGTCAGCTCGACGGGTCCCTGGGGCACCGCCAGCCCGTCCGGCGCTTGAGGACGGAACCATGCCTTGGTGGGTGTCGGCTTGACGGACTCCCGGGCCACTCCAGCCTGTCCGGCGCTTGAGGACCGAACCGTCCACTCGGCGGGCGTCAGCTCGACGGGTCCCTGGGGCACCGCCAGCCCGTCCGGCGCTTGAGGACGGAACCGTTGCTCTGGTGGGCGTCAGCTCGACGGGCCCCGGGCCACTCCAGCCCGTCCGGCGCTTGAGGACGGAACCCTTCGCCCGGTGGGCGAGCCCTCTGCGGACCCCGGGGTGCCGGAGACCCTGATGCGCACCCGAGTACGCGCTCGACGGTTCCGTCCTCAAACGCCGGGCGGGCTGGGCTGGCCCCCCGACGACGCCGCCCGGGGCGACTCCTGGTGGCGGGTCAGGAAGTCGGACACCGGGGCCGCCCCGGCCCGGGACCCGAGTACGCGGGCCGCCCCCGCCAACATCCCCCGGATCCGGGACGACTGCACCCGGGTCAACAGATCCAGCACCTGGTGCCCCGTCGCCGCCGCCTCGTCCGCCCGCCCCGCCCGGGCCAGGTCACCCGTGAGCTGGGCCCGGTACAGCGCCAGGTTCCGGGTGAAGTGCGCGTCCTGGAGCGCGACCGCCCGCCGCCCGTGCCGCGCCGCCCGGGACCAGTCGCCCAGCGCCGACCAGCACTGCGCCTCCAGCAGCTCCAGCTCCGCCTCCCGGAAGAAGCTCATCCACTCCGGATCACCCGCCGCGGGCCCCCGGTCGAACGCCGCCCGGGCCCGCCCGATCGCCCGGTCGCATCCCGTACGGTCCCCGAGCCCCGCCCGGCCCCCCGCCTCCCGCAGCGCGAGCAGTGCCAGCAGCCGGGGTGAGCCGAGCGTGCGGGCCGCCCGCTGCCCGGCCTCGGCCGCCCGTACCGCCTCACGCGGTCGCCCCGCGTCGCGGGCCAGGAACGACGTGTTGCAGAACGCGTGCGCCTCAAGCCCCCCGTCCCCCGCCAGCCGCGCCGTGGCCAGCGCCTCCGCGTAGTGCGAGCGGGCGTCGTCGAAGCGGCCCGAGTCGTGGGCCAGCCACCCCACCGAGATGGCCAGCTCGCCCGCGCCCGAGTGCAACCGGTCCGAGGTCGCGCGCCGTGCGCTGCTCCCGGCGTCGAGCAGCTCGTACGCCGCGCGCAGCGGCTGGGCGGCCCGCCGGTAGAGCCCGTCCGCGCCGTGCCGGTCGTCCAGCAGCCGGATCTGCCGTACGGCCTTCTCCACGGCGATCACCTCCGCCTCGCCGACCCTGCGCTGCGCGGGCAGAGAGACCCGGGCGGCGGAGGCGGGCGCCCCACCGGGGCCCAGGGAAGCGGCCGCCATCGTGGCGGTGCCGCTCGTCATGAACACGCGACGCAGCACGTCGCTCTCCTCGGGGATGTCGTCGGTTTCGGTGTCGCGGTGCACCAGGGCGGGGGCGGGCCCCGGAGAGAGCGCCGGGGAAGCGGTCTCGGGCGGGGGTTCGGACACCACCCGGGCGCCCCGCCCCCGTACGCTCTCGCGGGCCGAGAACCCCAGGTCGGTCAGGGACGCCCCGGGGAACATGTGCAGGAAGACGCGTTCGTAGGCGTAGTTGGGGCAGCGGATCTCCCCGGACTCCACGCGCCCGATGTACCGGGCGTCGCACGCGACCTGCTCCCCGATCTCCCGGGCCGCTCTGCGGACGGCCGCCGCGAACTCTCCGGCGGAGCGCTGCCCGCGCAGCTGGCGGAAGGCGAGGTTGGGAACTGCCCCTGTCGACGCCATGTCCGGCCCCTCTCTGGTGCAGCCGGGGGTCGTGCCACCGGCGTCCCCGGGCCTCCCCGGTTCCTCCGGCTTCCCCGGAGTTCCGGTGTCCCGGCGGAGCAAGAACGTACCTGCTGTGACGGTTCGCACACACAGCGTTTCGTTGCGAAAGGGGCATATCGCCCGTGATCCGCCATGAACTGCCACCCTTTGCGGCGGTGTGGGCCCGTAGCCCTTGACGCACCCATGGCGTTGGTCCATGTGGAGACGGAGTGTGGCTCCGTTCGGCGATGAGAGGAGGGGTTCCCTTGTTGCACCTCGGCAGGGAGACCGGCTCACGGACGACCGCGATGAACCCGACGACCCCGATGAATCCGAAGAACCCCGCCCCCCCGGTGCCGGTGCACCTGAAGCCGGTGCGGGTCCGCGAGACCCCCGCCCCGGCGGACCAGTCCCTGGACCTCGTCACGGTCCCGGCGCGGCAGGGCCTGGAAGCCGTCGACATCCTCCGCCGCGGCGCGGACCAGGAGGCCGTGGGCCCGGTCCTGCACGACGGGGCCTGCGACACCCTCGGCTTCCTGGTGCCGCCGGGCACCGCCGACGCCTGGGACGTACCCGGCAGCGCCTGTACGCGGACCGACGGCCGCGGGCTGCGCATCCCCGCCGAGCCGCCCGGCTCCGGATCCGGCTGGCTGCTCCCGCCCGCCGCGGATGCCCCGGTCACCGATCCGGCCGTGCTCCGCGCCGCCCTCGACCAGGCCGCCCGGCTGATCGAGGCGGCCGACAACTGCTGCTGAGCCCATAATGGCCGGACGGGCGGAGCACCTCCGCGAGGCCGGCGACCCGGGCCCCCACCAGCAAGGACCAGCGAACGTGGCACGTCGAGGAACGCCGGGCCGGGGCAAGGGGAAAGCCGCGGACAAGGGCGCGGGCACGAAGGCGAAGGGGCGCCAGGACGGCGGACGGGGCTCCGGGCGCGGGTCGGTCCGGGCCGAGCGCGAGCCGGTCTCCCGGCCGGTCGGCGGCGGGCTCGCCGAGCTCATACCCGACCGGGAGCGCCCGCACGGCTGGACGCTCCTGATCGACGGCGCCCCGCAGTCCCATGTCGACCTCGACGACCCCGCGCACCTCTCCTTCGCCTACCAGCGCCGCCTCGGCCATGTCATCGACCTCGCCGCACCCCCGCTCCGGCCACTGCACGTGCTGCACCTGGGCGGCGGCGCGTTCACCCTCGCCCGGTACACCGCCGCGACCCGCCCCCGCTCCACGCAGCAGATCGTCGAACTCGACGCGCCCCTCGTGCAGCTCGTCCGCGACCACCTCCCGCTGGACCCCCAGGCCCGCGTCCGGGTCCGGGCGGCCGACGCCCGCGAGGGGCTCGGCAGGATCCCGGACGGCTGGGCCGACCTGGTCATCGCGGACGTCTTCAGCGGAGCCCGCACCCCCGCCCACCTCACCTCCGCCGAATTCCTCACCGAGGTGCGCCGGGTCCTGAAGCCCGAGGGGCGCTACGCCGCCAACCTCGCCGACGGCCCCCCGCTCGCCCATCTGCGCGGCCAGGTCGCCACCGCCGCCGCCGTCTTCCCCGAACTGGCGCTCGCCGCCGACCCGGTGGTGTGGCGCGGCCGCCGCTTCGGCAACGCGGTCCTCCTCGCCTCGGCCCTGCCGCTCCCGGTCGCGGAGTTCACCCGGCGGGTGGCGAGCGACCCGCACCCCGGCCGGGTCGAACACGGCCGCGCGCTCACCGACTTCACCGGCGGCGCGGCCGTCGTCACCGACGCCGCGGCCAAGCCGTCCCCCGCACCCCCGCCGTCCGTCTTCGAAAACCCCTGAGCAGAGGAGACCACCGCTTACGGTTCGACGATCTGCACCGTCGGCGGCGTCCCGTTCCAGGTGCAGAACACCGAGTACGTCTTCCCGTCCTCCCCGCCCCCGTCGCCGAAGTCCACCCGGATCCAGGCGTCGTTCGTCCACACCTGCATCGACCAGCCCGGCTCCGGCGTCGCCGAGACGAGCTTCGCCGAGTCGGTGCCCAGCTCGAACACCACCCGGCCGCCGTCGGTCCGATAGCTCTTCACCTGCCCGGAAGCCTGTCCCGAACCCTGCCCCGGAGTCGACCCGGCCGGCGGCTTCGCCGGGGTGGCCGACGGCGTACGGGAGGGGCGCGGGGCCGACGGCGAGGGGCGCGCATCGCCGGTGCGCGACGAGGCGGAGGGGGACGGCGACGTCCGGTGCGTCGAGGAGACGAGCGGCGCCTCGGTGCTCTGCCCGATGCGCTGAGGAGGCCCCGCGCCCACCGAGATCGGCACGGCCCGGGGCGGGTCGTACGCCGTCCCCGTCATGACCGTGTGCACGCCCCACCACGAGAGCGTGACCGCCGCGCCGGTGGCGAGCGACCACGCCAGCGCGTGTACGAGTCCTCGTTGCATCCGGCACATCCTGCACCACCCGGCCCGCTCCTGGCTCGCCCCGGGCCGGACCCGGGTTCTTCCCGGAGCGTGGGGAAACCGCCCTTCCCCGGCCTTTGCGGAGGATTCCGACGGGGCCGGGACCGGGCCCGTCGCCATGGCGTACGGTGCCGCCCATGGCAAGTGTGCTCGTGGTCGAGGACGACCAGTTCGTACGTTCCGCCCTCATCCGGCACCTCAGTGAGGCCTCCCACACGGTACGGAGCGTGGGCACCGCGCTCGAAGCGCTGCGCGAGGTCGCGCACTTCCGCTTCGACGTGGTCATCCTCGACCTCGGGCTGCCCGACCTGGACGGCGCCGAGGCGCTGAAGATGCTGCGGTCCATCACCGACGTACCCGTCATCATCGCCACCGCCCGGGACGACGAGAGCGAGATCGTCCGGCTGCTCAACGACGGCGCCGACGACTACCTGACGAAACCGTTCTCCGTCGAGCACCTCTCCGCCCGGATGGCCGCCGTGCTCCGCCGCTCGCGCGCCACCGGGGGCGAGGCACCGCCGCCCCGGGTCATCCGCGTCGGCGGGCTCTCCATCGACCCGCTGCGCCGCAGCGCCGAGCTGGACGGCACCGGACTCGACCTGACCCGGCGCGAATTCGACCTGCTCACCTTCCTGGCCGGGCGGCCCGGCGTGGTCGTCGCCCGCAAGGAGCTGCTGGCCGAGGTCTGGCAGCAGTCCTACGGCGACGACCAGACCATCGACGTCCACCTCTCCTGGCTGCGCCGCAAGCTCGGTGAGACCGCCGCCCGCCCGCGCTACCTGCACACCCTGCGCGGCGTCGGCGTGAAGCTCCAGCCTCCGGCCGACGCGCCGGCAGTGGAGCCGCCCGCATGAGATGGGCCCTGGTCAAGGTCTGCCTGGCGGTCACCGCGATGGTCGTCATCGCCTTCGCCGTACCGCTCGGACTCGTCATCCGGGAGATGGCCAGCGACCGGGCCTTCTCCGACGCCGAACGCCAGGCCGCGACGATCGCCCCGACCCTCTCCATCACCACCGACCGCGCGGAGCTGACCCGGGCCGTCCTGTCCACCGAACCGGGCGACCGGGGACGCCTCGCCGTCCACATTCCGGCCCCCGCCTCCGACGGGAAGGGGAGCGCGGCCGGGGACGGGGCCGAGGGCGGGCCTCTGGACATCGGAACCCGGCGCGCCACCCCCAAGGACGTGGAGACCGTGCGCAAGGCCGGGCGGGCCTCCGTCACCGAGGTCACCGGCGGTTTCGCCCTCCTCCAGCCGACCGCGCTGAGCACCGGGGACATCGCCGTCGTCGAGGTGTTCGTCCCCGAGGGCGAGGTCTCCAACGGGGTCGCCACCGCCTGGCTGATGCTGGCGGGCGTCGGCGTCGCCCTGATCGTCGGCTCGGTCGCGGTCGCCGACCGGCTCGGCATACGCATGGTGCAGCCCGCCCAGCGCCTCGCGGGGGCCGCCCAGGACCTGGGGGAGGGGCGCCTCGGCACCCGGGTCCCCGAGGAGGGCCCCACCGAACTGCGTTCCGCCGCCGTCGCGTTCAACTCCATGGCCGACCAGGTCGTCCAGCTCCTGGCCAACGAGCGTGAGCTGGCCGCCGACCTCTCGCACCGGCTGCGCACCCCGCTCACCGTGCTCCGGCTGAACGCCGCCTCCCTCGGCGAGGGCCCGGCGGCCGAGCAGACCCGGGCGGCGGTCCAGCAGCTGGAGCACGAGGTCGACACGATCATCCGCACCGCCCGCGAACAGCGCCCGCAGACCCAGGGGGTGCAGACGGGGGCGGGCTGCGACGCCTCCGAGGTGATCCGCGAACGCATGGGCTTCTGGTCGGCGCTGGCGGAGGACGAGGGCCGCGAGGTGCGCCTCGCGGGAGTCGACCGTACGGTACGCATCCCCGTCGCCCGGCCCGAGCTGGCCGCCGCACTCGACGCGTTGCTCGGCAACGTCTTCCGCCACACCCCCGAGGGCACCGCCTTCGCCGTCGACGTCCACCACAGCGGCGACGCGGTCATCGTGCTCGTCTCCGACGCCGGGCCCGGGATCGACGACCCGAAAGCCGCCCTCGCCCGGGGCGCCAGCGGGCGCGACGGGGCGAGCGGCTCCGTCGGCTCCACCGGCCTCGGCCTGGACATCGTGCGCCGGGTCGCCGAGTCCACCGGCGGCGACCTGCGCATCGGCCGCTCCGTCCTCGGCGGCGCCGAGGTCCGGATCTGGATCGGCCTGCACGGCAGCCGGCCCGAGCGCGGACGGCGCGGCCACGGCCGCTG
>NTHE01000085.1 GCA_002551355.1 Streptomyces sp. man185
CGCCCCCGCCGGCGGGCCGGGCCGTGCGCGGACGCCGGACTGGGGCATCACCGAGACCGGCGTTGGGACGTCTGTCGCTGAGGTCCACCGGGGCGACTGCTGGGCCACGGGCAGGACGCTGCGGCCGGTCAGCGCGGAGCGTGCCCGCGCCGAGCTGGCCGGCGGCATGCGGGCCTGCGCGGTGTGCCGCCCGGACAGGGTGCTCAACCGGCCGTGACCCCCGTAGCGGGTTGGTCTTGTTCCTTCTGTGCTCAAGCGGTAGCAGGGCTGCTATTTGGCCATGGCGATGAGGTCGTCGACGCTGGTGATGCCCGCGAGCGCGAGTGCAGTGACGGAGATCCCGATCATCGCCGTCCAGTACGTAGCCTTGGTGCTTTTCCCGGCGACTACGTCGGCATGCAGATGCCTTGCGATCGTCACGAGTCCGGCCAGGGGAGCCAAGACGAGAACGGCGAGGATCAGGCTCTCCGTCCATGAAAGCGGGTTGCCCCATGCGCCCATCGCAGACAGCACCTTGGCAGCCAGAACAAGGCCGACCAGACCCCCTACAGCGCCCCAGAGTGCTAGTTCGTTCTCGTGACCCTCGTCATTGTTCTCTGCCATGTCCGCCCCCTGCGTCCCGTCTGACTCGGGCCCGAGTATCGACGCTGGCTGAGGCTCACTCAAGTCGGCCTGTGAGACGCCCCGGACCTCATCGGCCGGGGCCTCTTGGTAGGTCCGTAGGCGGGATAGGGTCTGGGCAGACCGTGCCGTATGGGTGTGCGGGACAGGTCCGGGTCTCCGGAGTACGGCTCGGGCCCCTGGTGGCGGTGGCGGCCCTTGTCACTGGCACCAGGCCCCGCTCCGCCGCCGCGTGCGGCGGAGCGTTTCTGCGGTGAACCTCTTCCCCCGGGCGGGTGAGCACCAGGGCACGGGCTCCACCGGGGTGGGGTGCGGCCGGTAGAACGCCCTGGTGATCAAGAACTTCGTGCGCACCTTCGGCGCACTCTCCCTTGCCCTGGTTCCCCTTCTCTCCTCCCCGGCCGCGCAGGCCGCCCCGGCACCCGAGGTGACGACGTTGGCCGATGCGGTGGGCCTGGTGAAGGTCGCGGAGGAGGACCGCACCGGCTATACCCGCAGCAAGTTCAAGCACTGGAACTCGGGCGACGACGCAGGCGACGGGTGCAACACCCGTAACGAAGTCCTCATCGCTGAGGCGGTCGTGGCGCCGACGGTGGAGGCCGGCTGCAAGCTGACCGGCGGCACGTGGGTGTCGTACTACGACGGCCAGGAGGTCACCTCCGCCGGTTCCCTGGACATCGACCACATGGTTCCGCTAGCCGAATCTTGGGATTCCGGTGCCTCGGCCTGGTCGGCGGCGCGGCGGGAGGCGTACGCCAACGACCAGGGCGCGGACGTCTCCTTGGTCGCGGTGACGGCACGCTCCAACCGGCAGAAGTCCGACCAGGACCCGGCGGACTGGATGCCGCCGTCCCCGGAGGCGCAGTGCCGGTACGTGGGGGAGTGGGTGGCCACCAAACTGCGCTGGCAGCTCACCGCGGATGACCGCGAGCTCGAAGCGCTGAAGGTCTACGCCGAGGGCCCGTGCGAGGAGACCATCGTCCGCTACACCCCGGCCGTCTGACCGCTCGGCCGCTGAGGTTCCCTGCTGTCGGTGCCTTGCCCCGCTCTCGGTTCTCCCGGGCGGCGGGGCCGGGGCGAGGGACGGTGAGTGTTGGACGGGTTCAGCTGACCCGCGGCCCCACTGCTTTGGCGGTGGGGCCTTTCATCATGCTGCGGGCTTGCTCTCCGGGTGCCGTACGGCCTGCTTGACGGCCATTTCCATTTCCAGGCGCGACACACCGGTGGCCGCGGCGTGTTCCCGGTACGCGGTCTGCACCGCTTCCGCAGCCGCGTACGTCAGTGCGCCCTGCTGCTGCTCGGCCCACGCGGCGGACTCAAGATCGATCAGGTGCGCGGGGATGTCGATGTTGGCCATGTTCGGATCGTACGGCCGTGCGTACTCCCGCCGAGCAGCGGCCCGCCCGACGGACCGTCCGCGCTGCCGCTGGGGGATCGCCTGCAAACCGTCCCGCGCCCCCGGGCGGTGGGCCAGGGGGCGCGGGACGATGGAGTCATGGTCCGGGTGTCAGGTGGCTGTGGCCCAGTCGATGCCGAGTGCGGCGAGCTGCTCGCACTGCGCGTCGCTGAGGCGGTCGCGCCTGCTGCGGGTGTTGCTGACCCAGGTGCCCAGCCGGACCGGGCCGTGGGGTGTCTCTTCAACATGGGCACGGGGTACGACGACCCGGCCCTCCCGCTCCGCGTACTGGGCCAGCGCGGTGATCCCCCGCTCGAACGCCCCGGCGTTCTTCCCGGTCGCCGTCGTGACGGCCGGGGTGGTCTCGGTCCGGGGCTTGAGCCCGAGTGCCTCCAGACGCTCGCGCTGTTCGGGGAGGAGGGTGTTCCAGACGGCGGGGTCGGTCTGCCGGGTGGTCCAGGTGCCGACGTCGCACCCGTTCACGGTGACGCCGGGCAGGACATCGGCCGGACCCTGCTCCTCGGCCAGGAGGACGCGGGCGGCGGCGTAGTGGCGCTGCCACTCGACCGACCATCCCGCCGGGTTCCATTCCGGGTCGATGGCTTCCAGGGCGCGGCGGCGTTCGCCGGCGCGGACGGGGTCGGTGCCCAGCCCGCCGGGGCGGCGGAGGTTGCTGAGCCACTGGCCCACCGCGACCCCGTCCCACACCGTGCTCCTTGGGCAGGCGAGGCTGCCGTGGGCGGCGTGGTAGGCGCGGGCCGCACCGAGGTTCTTCCAGAACGCGGCGTCGCCGACCGACCAGACCATCCCCACCTCGTTCAGCAGGTCCACCCGCCAGGCCTTGAGCGTCCCGGCCTTGAACGCCCGGCGCTGCTCGCTGACCCAGGTGCCCAGCCCGTAGGTGTTCCCGTCGTCGCCCAGCTCGATGATGGCGTCGCTGGGGACCTGCGCGTGCCCGTGCTCGCGGGCCCAGGTCCGCAGGGCGTTGTACCCGGTCAGCCAGACCTCGGAATCCGGCCGCAGGACGCGGGTGCGCAGGAACAGGGCGACGGCTTCGGGGTCGCGGGGGAGGGAGAACCGCAGCAGCGGCGTCGTGACAGGCGCGATGCCCGGAGCCGCGTCGTCCCCGTCGCCCTGGTCCTCGCCTTCCTCGTCGCCGTCCTGGTCGCCGCGTTCGTCTTGCTCCTGGCCGCCGTCCTCGGTGCCGGCCGCCGCGGTTTCCCGCTCCTCGCCCTGCTCCTGGCCGCCGTGCTGCTCGTCGTCCTTGCCGGCCGGGGCCTGCTGCGGGTCGAGGGCGAGGACGGAGGTGATCTGGCCGCGCGCGGTCGTGGTCGGCAGCGCCATGCGCTCGATCACCCGGTCGTCGTGTGCGCGCAGGCCCTGGAGGATCGCTACAAGGCCCGTATAGCTGGAGGACGCCATCATGTCGCCGGGGTCCTCGCCGGGCTCCAGGAACACCGGCACCACGATGCGGGACACCTTGTCGTCGCCGGGCTCCTGGCGCAGCGCCCGCCCGATGATCTGCACGATCTCCACCGGGCTGCTGCGGGTGTCGGCGAAGACGACCGCCTGCACACCCCGCTTGCCCCTGATGTCGACCCCCTCACCGAGGACCCGGCAGGACGCCAGGAACGAGACCTCGCACACCCACCCGTCGGCGTCGAGTCCGTCGGCGTAGCGGGTGAGGACGTCGCGGCGGTGGGTGGCGGGGTGTTCGCCGGAGAGCCACTCGGAGCCGACCTGGGCCGGGTAGGCGGCGGGGTTCGCGGCGTGGAGGCGGGCGGCGGTCTCCGGCATCGCCCGGCTGAACGCCATGGCGTCCAGCGTCCGCGAGTGGAACGTCATGTACGAGCGCACGCCGGTCTCGTCGGCGTGCTTGAGGAGCGCGGCCTGGAGGGCGGCGAGCCGGCGGCCCCGCCGCTCCTCCAAGGAGGCGTCCTCGGCGATGGGTGAGGGGTCGCGGATCTCCAGCACGTCCACCTCGAACCTTGCGAGGATTCCCCGCTCGACACTCTCCATCAGGCCGGTTTCGTGGAGGACCGGCCCGTACAGGGTGGTGTCGTCCATGGAGGCGACGAGCCGCCCGCCCAGCACCTCACCGCCCGGGGCGTCGGCCGCGCCGAGCTGGTCGCCGTCGGCGTCCTCGCCGTCCGTCGTACGCGGGGCCGCTTCCCACAGGCGGGGGGTGGCGGTCATGTAGAGGCGTCGGGCGGCGGGGATGCGGTCCTGGTGGTGGACGGACGCCCACGCCTTCGAGCCGTCGCCCGACGTCCGGTGCGCCTCGTCGATGACCAGCAGGTCGAAGGGGCTCATGGTCTGCCCGTAGGAGCCGCGCAGCGCCTGCTCCAGCACCCCGGGGGCGGTGGCCTCCGGGTCGTCGTCCTGGTCGTCGACCAGGCCCTGCCCGGCCAGGCTCGCGTACGTCGCGAACACCAGCAACGGCCCCGAGTTGGCCCACAGGGCGAGCTGCGTCGGGTTGGTCGTGCACCGCACCCCGAGCGCTTCCAGCAGCGGGTCCGCGCCCAGTGAGCAGACGGCGACGGCGGGGCCGTTGTGCCCGGCCCTGCGCCACGCCTCGATCGTCTGCGTCAGCAGGTCCAGGGTGGGGACCAGCACGCCGATCATCCCGTTCGGGCACAGCCGGAGCGCGGCGACGGCCGCGGTGATGGTCTTGCCGGTTCCGGTTGCCATGTGGACCTGTCCGCGCAGCCCCCCTGCGGGCATGGTCCCGCTCGCGGGGAGGGACAGGCCCGGCACGATCCGGTCGACGGCCTCGACCTGGTGGGCCCGGAGGGTGATCCCGGACCCGTTCGCCTGCGGTGTCTGCTGTACGTTCATCGCTCCTCGCTCGCCACGGGCGTCCGGCCCGGGGTGAACGGGGCGACGGACACCGCCCCGCCATCATCGACGCTCACCCGCTCCGCGAGCCGGGCCAGCATTTCGTTCGGGGACAGCCCGGCCCGCGCCGCTGCTGCGCGGATGCGCCGTCCGGCAGGCGCGCTCACCCAGAACTCGGCGTGCAGTTCGTCCCGCCTCTGCCGCTGCTGCTCCGCCCATGCGACGTGGTTCCGCAGGGCCGTGGTGCGCCGGTCCTCCCGCTCCCGCGCCCAGGCGCTGCCGGTCTCGTCCTGGTCGCCGTCGTAGAGGCCGGCACCGGAGGCGGCGAGGTGGGCAGCGACCCGCTGCCACTCGGTGAGCAGGGCCGCCCACCGGTCGGCCAGCTCCTGCGGATCCGGCGCGAACTCTCCACGGGGCGCGGGGGAGCGCAGCTCCTCACGGGTCTCGCGCACCCGGACCACCGCCGTGTCCACGGCCCGCTGTACCTGGTGCGCGGTCATGCCCGCCGCCTGGCGTCGTACCTGGTCACGCGCCACGTCCTCCGGAGTCCAGATCACTGCGCCCACCCTCCCGCCTGTCACCAACTGTCCAATGAACGTCCAATGTAGCACCATGTTACGTCCAGTTGTTGTACAGTTACCGGTATGAGTGAAGAGAACAGCGTGGAAGCCCTTCTCGAAGAGGCGCGTCTCGCCGCCGCGATGCCGCCGCCCGCAGAGCGGTTCCGGCTTCGTGAGGCGGCCGGGTTCTCCCGGGCGCACATCGCGGCGACGGTCGGTGTGGGCCGGTCGACGATTGCGAACTGGGAGACCGGTGTCTCCGACCCGACCCCACCGGCCCGGCTGCCGTACCTGCGGATTCTGAAGGGCCTCGCGGAGATCTACCCGCCCCCAGCCACCGCCCCGGACCCGGTCGCGGCCCTGTTCACCGAGGAGCCCGCCCCGGCCGCTACGGCGGTGCCTGCGGCATTCACCAACCTGGAGACGCTGCGCAGCCCGGACGGCCGCGCGATCGAGGGTGACCCGGGCCCGTGCGTGCGGTGCGGGGTCGAGACCACCTACCAGTCGACCGACGGCCGCCCGCTCCACTCCGGGGCGATGTGCCGGCCCTCCACCACGCCGCCCCCGGCCGCACCCGCAGCAGCCCCGCCCGCGTCCGTGCCTGCCCCGCCCTCGGCCGCTCCGGCTGCGGCGACTGCCCCGGTGCCGGCCCGGGTGCCGACCCGCCCCCAGCGCCGCTCCAAGAGCGCCGAGCGGGCCGAGGCGGACCTGATGGGGTTGATCCGGGGTGCGGTCGAGCAGGAGGCCGAGCGCGCCGGCGGGGACGAGGACGCCGCGCTCAAAGCACTGATCGGCCGGGCGATCCCCGACGTCATGCACCTGTTCAACGAGACCAGGGCCACGGCCCGCTACGAATACACCGCCTACCCGGCGCTTCCTGACGTCCTGCACAAGCCGTCGAAGAAGGAGCCGGACCAGATCTGGGAGGCCCGCCCCGCCTACAACAACCCCGCCTACTCGATGCGCGCCCCCGAGCGGGACGTCAAGGTCACCGCCCTGGACGTCAACGCCGCCTACCTGTCCGCCCTCAAGGTCTGGCTGCCGATCGGGAAGCTGGAGCACACCACCGGATCGGACGGCGTCGGCCCCAAGCGCAGCGGGGTCCACCTGATCACCCCCGCCCCCTGGACCCACCCCCACCTGCCCGACCCCCTCGGCGACCGCGACACCCCCGGCGCCCTCTGGATCACCGACGCCACCCTGCGCCTCCTGCTCCGCCTCTCCGGCCCCAAGTGGGGTCTCACCGAGGCCCCGACGGTTCACGAGTCCTGGACGTCCGGAGCGACGGAGAACTTCCTGGACGCCCTGCGCAAGCTGCTGGTGGCCGCACGGTCGGAGGCGATCGAGGCCGGGGACGTCCTGACGCTGGAGTACGTCAAGGCCATGTACAGCAAGTTCGTCTCCACGATGGGGGAGTCGGTCCACAACCGGGAGATGGTCCGCCCCGACTGGATGCACAACATCCACGCCCAGGCGTTCGCGCTGCACTGCGGACGGGCGTACAAGGCGCACCAGGCCGGGCTGGACGTGGTGGCGCTGAAGCACACCGACGAGCTCCACGTGATCGGGGACTGGCGGCAGGTGTTCACCGAGGGCCGGGGCGTGTCCGAGCTGAAGGTCAAGCAGGGCGACGCCAAGACCGCTGGTGAGTACCTGATCGGGAAGGTGGGCGGCTGATGGCCGGGCGCTGGAAGGACTTCGGCCGCTACGGCGCGAACGGCGCACCCGGAGGCGAAGCCCTCGGCATCGCCATGGAGGGCATGGTGCACGGCATCAGTTCGCCCGTGGACAGCGAGCGAGGATTCTTCGCCCGCGTCCGCTACCTCACCAAGTCCGACGCCGGTTATGAGGCGATGGACCGGGCCGGGGTCCACGTCTCCCCCCGCACCCTGATGGCCTGGCTTGCCGAGGAGCGCATGTCCAGGAGCAAGGCCATGCTGGCCCGGCTCGACGCGGCGTACTGGGACCTGCGCCGCCGCAACGTCGCCGCGGATTTGAAGGCCCGGCTGAACAACGACGGCCGGGGGACCCGGGTGGAGATCAACCCGGTGAACCAGGGCGGCGTGGAGCAGAAGTACCGGCGCGACCTGGCCCCCCGCAGCATCAACGTGCGCGGGGTGTGGGACCGGGCCGTGGACGCGTGGATGGACGACGACCTGGACGAGCTGGACGCGGTATGGGACGAAGTCCTGGACCTGATCGGCTCCGACTACGACGGCTACAGCTACGTGTCCTCGATCGGCTGGTCCGCCTGACCCCACACCCCTGGGCAAGGTCCGCCCCCGGCACTGGAATTGCCGGGGGCGGACCGGTCCGAAAGGGCCCGGGGCATGAAGATGGCCGACACCCTCAGTCCGCCCACGGGGACGGGTGGCACGGGTGCCGGCCGCAAGGCAACCACCCCGAAGGGGCCCACCCGCAGCGTACCGCTCACCGGCCCTGACCTCGGGCCGCTACCGTTCTTCGACACCGTGAGTTCTGGAGGAGTAACCCCGTGATCAGAGCAGGCCGACAGCACCTCGTGCGCACCCTGGCGGACCTCGCCGCGCAGCAGGGCGTCGGTATCGACCACTACACGCGCCTCAAGCCGTATGAAGCCCTCGGTTTCCCGAAGCCGATCAACTCGCAGGGGTCCCGTATCCGGCTGTACGACGGCGAGCAGGTCGACGCCTACCTCCTGGGCAAGCCGCTCCCCCCGCTCCCGGAGACCGACGACGACGGAGACCTCCTGGACCGCCGCGAATGCGCGGCCCTGATCGGGGTGGCCCCCGACTCCTGGAAGACCTACAAGAACGACCCGGGCCTCATTGAGTCCCGCATCGAGGCGGGCGGGGTCGAGCACTGGCCCCGCCGCGCGGTGAAGGCGTTCCAGGCGGGACGCCCCGGCAACGACGCGCCCAAGCCCGGCCGACCCCGCAACACCGGGGACCAGGTCCCGCGCGACCAGGTTCCCACGCGCGTCGCCGAGCTGCTGGACGCCGACCCCACCATCAGCGCCGCCACCGTCACCGAGCGGCTCGGGGTCCACCGCAACACCGGGCAGGACGCCCTGACCCGGCTGCGCGCCGACCGCATCGCCGACCACATCGCAGCCCACCCGACCCTGACCCCCACCGAGGCCGCCGCCCAGCTCGGCTACCCGGCCGGACAGGTCCGCCGCGCCACCGCACGCGCCGAAACCGTCCTGCGCGCCCGCCACATCGCCCCCTACCTGGACAACGTCGCCGCCGCCCTCCACCGAGCCGGCTGGACCACGCAGGAGACGGAGCCGGACGTCCAGTTCCCCGGTGACGACCGGGTCGTCGCCGCGCTCGTCCTGGACGGCGACCAGGCCCCGGCCCCCGCCCTTGTGTGGGACGAGCGGTACGGGTGGCGCACCGCCGCCTCGCGGCGCCACCCGATCACCAAAGGCGCGGTGCCCCCCTCGGAGGGCGGGGGAGTGCGCTACCTGACCGGGGGCATCACCCCGCCGCCCGGCGACGTCGTCGCCGCCCTCACGACCACCGACGCATAGGCCCAGGAGGCACCCGTGCACTTCTCACCCGACCCGATCACGAACCCCGAGCAGGCCGCCCAGGAGCGGGAAACCCTCCTCGACCTCATCGCGCGCGGCCTGTACTGCACCACCGCCAGCGCCCTCGGGGCCGGCCACGACGAACCGAGCGCGGAAGCGCTCACCAAGGCGCGGGCGGTGGCCGACGACTACGTGGCCGCATACGAAGAGTGGCTGGTCAAGCTCGCCGCCGACAACGCCACACCAGGCCCGCAGTGACCCGCGGACCCGGCGGCGCTGTTACCCGCCGAGCCCCCAGGTTCCCGGGGTGCGGTACGGGCCCGCGCGGGTCAGGGTCAGGGGTGTGGAGTTCCCGATCCGGCCCGGCCCGGCCCGCGCCGTCCCGACCCTGCCGACCGGCCCCCTACTGGCACGATCTGCTACTCCCGTACCGGCCGGACCGTCGCCTACCGCTGGATGGATCTCGACGTGCTCGCTGTTCCCGGCACGTTCAGCCCGGGAACGTGGATGCGGCGAACTGAACGAAGGTGGTGAAGTGGGTGTGGGCCAGGGCCAGTGAGGGTCCGTCGGTGTTCTTGGAGTCGCGGATGTGGATCGCCCTCGGCGTTTCGGCGATTTCCACGCACTGCCCTTGTTCCCCGCCGCTGTAAGACGACTTTCGCCAGGTCAGGTCGGTGTTCTCGTCCGTGTGGGTGCGGCCGGTCATCAGAACTTCTCCTCAAGGTGGCTGGTGATCCGCTCCCGCGACTCGTCTGCGGGGAGGGCGAGGTTGGCGATCTGGTCGAACACGACTCCCAGGTCGTCCACCTCGGCCGGGTGTTCCAGGACGTTGCCGCCCAGCGAGCTGTCGATGGACACGACGGCCGGCCAGGGGTGGCGGAAGTCCAGGATGGTCATGGCCTGGTTCGCGGCGGCGTAGGCCGGGGCTTCCACCGGCACGATCTGAATGGTGATGTTGGGGCGCTCCGCATCGTCCGCCAGCTTGCGCAGCTGCTCCTTCATGACGCCCGGGGATGTCGGGAAGCGGTGCAGGAGGGCGGACTCGGAGATCAGCGCGTGCAGATGCACCGGGCTCCCCGGGCGGTGCAGCACTTCCTGACGGGCCATCCGGATCGCGCTCAGCATGTCGGACAGGTCGCGGTTGTTCGGGTGGAGCGGGCTGTTGAAGATCTCCCGGATGTATCCCGGTGCCTGGAGAAGGCCCGGGATGATCGCCGGGTGCTGGACCCGGATCTTCTTCGCTTTCGACTCCAGGATGACGAAGTCGAGGAGGGCTTTGGAGATCTGGCCGACGTACGCGCCCCACCAGCCGGCCTTCTCGGACTCGTTGGAAGCGGTGGCCAGCTCCCGCACGGCCTCCTCGTCGCCGTGGATGCCGTACAGCTCCAGCATGTTGCGGATGTCGTCCTCGGAGACCCGGTAGATGCCCCGCTCGATGCGGCCCTGGCGCGTGGAGTGCCACCCGAGCCTCTTGGCGGCCACGCCTGGTTGCAGATCGGCGCGTTCGCGGTAATCGCGCAGCAAGCTACCCACGCGCCGCCTCATCACCGGCGGAGGCACCTTCTTCTGAGTCATGGGGCGCATTCTGTCAGTCGCAGGGCGCATTAGCGATAGAGCATATGACAGAGCAATGTGGCACCTTGGCGCGCGATATTGCGCAGCTCTGCGCGATGAGAGCACACTGAGGACTGACGCAGGTGACTGTCCATCAGGTCATGATCATTTGTGACGCTCAGTCACCTGACGCTGATCGGCCGGTTGTTCCGGCCCGCGGGTCCCGCCCTCCCACCCCCGTGAGGGCGGGCCTTCGCGCCCTCACCGACGAGACCACCAAGGCGCCGTCGGCGCACCAGAGCACCTCCCCGTCGCGCCCGGGACCCCACCGGGCCGATTCCACGACCGTTGACAGGAGGACAGCATGTTCCTTCCCCATCCCGTGATCGAACAGCTCGACGACGCCCAGGTGGCTACCTGGGAGAAGCACTTCGCCGGCGCCGGACACGAAAGGCCGCGCGCGATCGAGGAGGGCATCTGGCGCCGGACGCAGGACCCGGCCAACGCCGTCCAGTCCGGCTGGACCGAGGACGACAACGGCCGCCGCCGCATCGTGCACTACCGCTACCGGTACGACCTGGACTACACCTTCCCCGTGCCGCGCCTGGTCCTCGCCGAGCTCTACCTGTACACGTCGGTGCTCGCCCCGAAGGCCGAGATCGACCAGTACCGCAGCAACGTGCGCGGCTGGCTGATCGAGGGCGGCTGGCGCCAGGTCGCCGACGACACGTGGGCGAAGGGCGACCTGCGGGTCACCGTCACCCCGTACGACACCCACCTGCAGGACGAGCGGGCCGACCGGGCGACGCCGCCCGGGTTCTCCTCGCTCGACATCGTCTTCCTCTCGGAGGACTTCGAGGTGACGCGGACCGTCCGGCAGATGCCGTGGAACGTCCTGGCCGGCGGCATCCGCATCAGGGACGAGCGCGGCAACCCCACCTACGCCGACGACCTGAGCGAGCTCAGAAACTTCCTGCCGTTCCAGGTCGAGATGGGCTGCGGCACGAGCGTCGAGGCCGGGGTTCCCCCGCTGCACTTCCTGCACCAGGCCTACCGGGTGACCGAGCGCACCGACAACGTCATGAAGCAGACCCATCCGTTCGTGCTGTCCCCGGACAAGGACAGCCTCGTCCGGGAGATGCTGCTCGACGCCACGGCGAAGGCCGAGGAACTGGTCACGATGTTCCGCGAGAGCTTCCTCGCGGTGCCGACGGCCGCGCACCACGCACTCAAGGCGCTGCACGACGCCGGGCACTTCGTCGGCCCTGTTCTGCAGCACAACTTCGACCTGCTCGCCGCCCGGGCCGGTCTCCCCGAGCACTTCGTGCGCCGCTACGACCAGAAGGTCCCGCCCATCCCCTTCCACCCGGAGGCCAAGGCCCTGCTGGTCGTCGGTCTGCACGCCGACCGGCGGTCCGTTGCGAAGCGGGCCCGCGCGCGCGGCATGAGGGTCTTCTTCGTCGACACCGAGGGCCTGGAGGAGTTCGGCGAGTACATGCCCTACCCCCTGGAGGGCCCGCAGGACGGTGACGTGATCGTGAGGGCCGAGGCCACGCGCACGCTCATCGCCCTGTGCCAGCTGCTCGGTGTGAACGTGCCCGTCGCCGCCCCGGCACTCTGACCGGCGCGGACTCCCCGGGGCCGCGCACACTGCTCGTTCGCGGCCCCGCCCGTACGCACACCCGAGAAGGGATCGCTGACCATGGACTCGTACGCGCGCAACCGCGACCGGCTGCTGACGTCGACCAGGCCCATGCCGGACTTCGAGGTCGTCGGATCGCAGGGCCCGTGGCTCCACCTTGAGGGCGGCACCCGGATCCTCGACGGATCGAGCGGGCTGCTCTGCACCAACGTCGGCCAGAGCAGCCCCCGGGTCCGTGCCCGGATCGAGGAGCAGTTCGCCCGCTACTCCTTCGGCGGCGCCGCCGTTGTCCAGCCCCGCATCCAGATGGAGCTGATGGACCGCCTGTGCCGCGCCGTGGGACGGCCGGACGACTCCGTGGCGCTGACCACCTGCGGGACGCTCGGCGTCGAGGTCGCCGTGGGCCTGGCACGCAACATCACCCGGGTACGCGACGGGAAGCAGCGCGGCGACATCCTGACCTCGACCCTGAGCTACCACGGGATGTCGGCGCTGACCCTCGCCCTCGCGGGCAACCACGCCCGCAGGCCGCGCCCCGAAGACGCGCTCGCCCTCGGCCCCGGCTTCCCCGCCCCCTACCCGCCGACGCACGCCCATGAGAGCCGCGGCTGCGACGCGTCGTGCGCCGACGAGATCGCGCACGTGATCGACCGCCGCGGGCCCCAGAACGTCGCCGCGGTGCTGATCGAGCCCATCAACGGGACCACGGGCGGCGCCTTCGTGCCGCCCGACGGCTACCTCCGGCGGGTGTCGGAGGTCTGCCGGGAACGGGATGTCCTCGTGATCCACGATGAGGTGCTGACCGGGATGTGGCGCACCGGAACCCCGCTCGCCAGCCGCCACTGGGACGGCTGCGAGCCCGACATGGTGATCCTCTCCAAAGGGCTGGGCGCCGGATACACAAGCGTCGGCGCCGTCCTCGTGTCGCCCCAGACCGCCCGGTGGATCCGGCACGAGGACGCTGACCCGCTTCCCGCGATGGGCACGATGGCCACGCACCCGCTCATGGCGGCCGCGTGCCTGGGCGTCCTCGACGAGCTGGAGGAGTTGGACGTCGACGCCTTCGTGGCACGGGGGAAGCACCTTGGGTCGGCCATAGCGTCCCTGAACGGCGTCGGGCCGGTGAAGGACGTACGCGGACGCGGCTTCCTCTACGGAGTGGAGGTCGCCCCCGGGCAGCTCTGGCCCGTGATGCGGGCCGCCGAGCAACGCGGGGTGTTCTTCTACCCCTTCACCGGCGCCGGGGAGCCCCGGAGCGAAGGGCTCGTCGTCGCACCTCCGCTGATCTCGTCGGACGACGACATCGAGTTCCTGATCACCGCGCTCACCGACGCTCTGAATGCCGAGGCCTGACCGACGGCCCAGCACCCGAGCCGAACCCCCGTACCGACGACTCGAACACCTCAACGAGGCCTCACACGAGCCGACTTGGCCCTCTCTCGACAACCGATAGCGTCGGGGCACACCCCGATTCGGGGTGTGGCCCCTCGGCAGACAAGGACGACTTGCAATGCGTGTTTCCGTGATCGGCTGTGGTCACCTCGGCATCCCTCACGCGGCGGCGATGGCCGAGCTGGGCCACGAGGTCATCGGCGTGGACATCGACCAGGCCAAGGCCGACCGGCTCAACGCCGGCGAGTGCCCCATCTACGAGATCGGGCTGCCGGAGCTCCTCGCCCGCCACACCGCGAGCGGGGCCCTGCGCTTCACCACCGACATCCGCGAGGCCGCCGAGTTCGCCGAGCTGCACTTCATCGGCGTCGGCACGCCCATCGACGCCGACGGGCGCTCCTACGACACCGCCCAGGTCTTCGGCGCGATCCGGCAACTCGCTCCTCACCTCGACCGGCCGTGCACGATCGTCGGGAAGTCCACCGTCACCGTCGGCACCACCCGCAAGGTCACCGAACTCGCCCAGCGCCTGGCCCCCGCCGGTGAACAGGTCGAGGTCGTCTGGAACCCCGAGTTCCTGCGTGAAGGCCACGCCGTCGAGGACACCCTGCGCCCCGACCGCCTCATCGCCGGCGTCACGACCGCGGAGGGCGAGAAGGCGATCCGCGCCGTGTACGCGAAGATCACCGACACCGGCGTGCCGCTCTTCGTCACCGACCCGCAGACCGCCGAGCTGGCCAAGGGCGCCGCGAACACCTTCCTCGGCCTCAAGATCAGCTACATCAACGCCGTCGCCGACATGTGCGAGGCCGCGGGCGGCGACGTCTCCCAGATCGTGGACATCCTCGGCATCGACCCCCGGATCGGCGCCGGTGGCATGCGGCCCGGCATCGGCTACGGCGGCGGCTGCCTGCCCAAGGACGTCCGCGCCTTCACCGCCTCCGCACGCCAGCTCGGCACCGGCTCCGCCGCAACCCTGCTGCGCGCCGCCGAGGAGATCAACGAGGAGCGCACCACCGTCGCCCTCGGCCTGATCACCCGCGCCCTGGGCGACCGCGCCGTCAAGGACACCCGGGTCACCGTGTGGGGCGCCGCGTTCAAGCCGGGCACCAACGACGTGCGCGACTCCCCGGCCCTCGCCCTGTGCCAGGCCCTCCAGCAGGCCGGTGCCGTCGTCACCGTCCACGATCCCCAGGCCGTGCCCACGGCGATGATCCGCAACCCCGAACTGGACTACACCGACGACCTGGCCACGTCGCTCGACGGCGCCGAACTGGTCGTGCTGGCCACCGAGTGGCCCGAGTACCGGCAGGCCGACGCCCATGCCTTGGCCCACCTCCCCGCCATCCCCCTGCTCGTGGACTGCCGGACCACCCTCGACCCCGAACCCTGGCGCTCGGCCGGCTGGACCGTCCACCAGCTCGGACGCCCCGGGAAGTAGAAAGGACCCCCGCCATGCCCCACGACGACGTGCTCCTCCGCCGAGCCCTCGACGCCGACGCCCATGCCGCGGCCGACGTGTGGCTGCGCTCCTACGCCGCCGCCCTCCCGACCGTGCGGTGCGCGCACGACGACGCCGACGTACGGAACTGGTTCGCCCGGGTACTGGTGCCGCAGTACGAGACATGGGTGGCCGTCACGAACAACAGCGTGGTCGGGGTCCTCGTGCTCAAGGGCACGGAACTCAAGCAGCTCTACCTGGCGCCGGAGTGGCGCGGGCGGGGCCTGGGCGACCGCTTCGTCTCCCTGGCCAAGCGGCAGCAGCCCGGCGGCCTTTCACTGTGGACGTTCCAGGTCAACGAGCCCGCCCAGCGCTTCTACCAGCGTCACGGGTTCATCGAGGCCGAACGGACCGACGGGCGACGCAACGAAGAGGGCGAGCCGGACATCCGATACGAGTGGCATCCGCAGGCCTAGCCGTCCGCAGTGCGAAGGAGGCGGTCGCCCCTGCCGCGGGGGCCGCCTTCCCGGTGTGACGCACGGGGCTACCGTTACGCACATGACCCTTCTGATCGTCGGCGGCTCCGGATTCCTGGGGTCCGAACTGGTCCGGCAGGCGAAAGCAGCCGGACACACCACCGTCGCGACATACGCCACCAAGCCGGGCAACTCAACCCCGGACGCATGGCGTCGGCTCGATCTGCGGGACGCGGAGAGCCTGGACAGCGTCGTAGCGGACGCTCAGCCGCGGGTCGTGATCAACGCATCCAGCGGCCGGGCCGACTGGGCGATCACCGCCGACGGCCCGGTCCAGCTCGCACTCGTCACGGCGAAGCGCGGGACACCCCTGGTCCACGTATCCACCGACGCGGTCTTCTCCGGCACCGGCACCACCCGCTACGACGAGTCCCGCCTCCCGGACCCCGTCACCCCGTACGGCGCGGCCAAAGCCGCCGCGGAGACCGGGATCCTCGCAGTCCATCCGAAAGCCGTCGTCGCCCGCACGTCCCTGATCATCGGACACGGGCTCTCCGTGCACGAACGCCTCGTACACCAACTTGCCGCAGGGACCACCGACGGTGCGCTGTACACCGACGACATCCGCTGCCCAGTCCACGTCTCGGACCTGGCGTCCGCACTGCTGGAGCTCGCCGACGGCAGTGCGGCAGGCATCCACCACGTCGCCGGACCCGACGCTCTGAGCCGTCACCAGCTCGGCGTGCTCATCGCCGAGCGCGACGGACTCGATGCCTCTCGCCTTCCCGCAGGGCGGCGCGCCGACAGCACCACCCCGGGACCCCTCGACATCCGTCTCGACAGCCAGGCGACCCAACGGCATCTGCGCACCCGACTCCGCGGCGCCCGAGAGTTCCTGAGCAGCGCGGCCGCGGGTCAACGGAAGGGGTAGCCTCCGCCTGTGCGATCCGGATCCGGTGGACTGGATGCCGCCGTCTCCGGGGCCCAGTGCCGGTACAAGGGGGAGCAGGTGGCCACCAACCTGCGCCGGGACCTCACCGTGGACGGCGCCCGACGTCCAGCCCGACGCCCGAGCCGGCCGACCACCCCGCCGCGCATCCGCCACTGATGCCCAGCGTCGCCGCCAGGTCCGCTCCGTCTCCTGACGCTCACCCGCCGGGTCACCCACGAGAATGAACCACCTTGTATGAAGCCCTTGATCTTCGGCACCGGCAGGTAAAGTCCGTTGCGCGGCACCGGTCTGCTGCTCCTCACGCGAACTCGGCCCCACGGTTCAAGGCGGAGGCGAAAAAGCACGGCTTTGACCAATCCCATCCCACCGACCTTCATGCGCACGCAGTACCTGTTCCCTCACGTTCCGCGGGCCGACGGAACCGAGCGAAAGGTGCCCCGCGCCCATGTCGATGTCAAAGCTCAGCAACCACGCCCGGACCTACTCCCGGTACACCGGCGCTCCCCGCCAAGTCGCCTGCGACGTCGTCGCGGCCCTGCCCCCAGGCGCACCCCTCATCCCGACACCCGAGCGCGCGCAGATGCTCTTCGAGTCGGAGATCCTCTACTGGGTGCTCAGCGGCATGCGGGACTTCTACGAGTACCCCTTCGGCATCCAATACGTCCAGCCGACCAAGACCGGTATCCGACTGCATCTGGAGAGCTCGGCGAGCCTGGACCGCATCCTCGCCGCCCTGCTCCCCGTGCGCGCGCCCGTGAGCTTCGGAGACGACGAGATCTACGGTCTCTACGGGGTCCGGATCGTCGCGCGCACGGAGAACGGCATCGAACTGCAGCGCCTCGGAGACACCGTGAGCCTGACGCTCTCCGGACCGTCGCGCCGGGCCTTCGCGAATGCCGAAGCCGCCTTCGCCGACCAGCTTGAGCGCAACGGCGCCGAGGCATGCTGGCGGACCCGGGAGAACGCCTGGAACGACTACGAGAAGCGCTGGGCCGACGAGCGTCAGCCCATCGTCTTCGACGAAACCTGGCGCAAGGCCGCCTGGCTCCCCAGCGGCCTGCTGCGCCGCCTCGGCCTTCTGCACACCGTCGCCGCCCCGCAACTCGTCGCCGGCCACGAGTCGCGGCTGGGGGAGTGGTGGATCCTTGAGCTGGACCACTTCCCCGACACCGGCCTGCGCCGGGCAGAACTAGTAGAGGCGCTCACCGACCCCGAGCACGGCCTCCCCCTGACCCTGCGAGGCCACCGCGATCTGTGGCCAGGTGAACAGCTCGGCCTGGTCCTGCTCAAGGCTCCAGACCGCAGCGCCACGCTCCAACTGCGATACGACCGCTACGACTACCCTTCGCTTCCCCCCGAGATGCTCGCGGCCATCCGGCGGCGAATCAGCCGTCTGACGGGCGAGAAGCAGCTCCCCTTCATGCCCGAGGGCAGGGCCACAGGCTGACGGCGCCGAGCAGCCGCACGAGGAACGCCACCACCGGGCCGCCCGAGCGCCGAGCACGACCTGCGAGGGCGGGCTCGGCATCGAAGGGAGCCGGAGCGCCGCCCGTCGGCTCGCTCACCCGTTCGGCGCGTGGCCGCGTAGCCTCGGTGGCTTGAGTACCCAGACCGGGCCCTGCGCCCGATGCCAGCAGCCCACCCACCGGTACGGGGCGGGCGCCAACCCGCTGTGCGCCTCCTGCCGCTCGCAGCTTCCGTCCACGAAGACACCGGCCTGAGCGCGCCGCTGCCTACTCCCTTCGTGGCTTACCGCCAGGGCCAGCACGTGACGTGCCGGGAGGGCGTTCGCGTCGACCCCGGCGAGGCAGAGGACGTTCCGGCGGCGGTATTTCCACCGCAGTTTCGACCCCGCATTCAACTCGGGCGCATTTCTCCGGGCGCTCTTTCGGTAAACAGGTGACCCGATTACGGTGTGCCGGGAATTTTCGTGGCCGGGTTTATCCCGTGCGGCGGCCGGGTTGGTGGGTGTTGGTGGCGGGTTCTCCGGTGATGACGCGGAGGCTGGGTTCGTGCATGGGTTGCCAGCCCATGATCCGGACCCAGGCGGGGCGGGGCCGCCAGCCGTCGAGGTACATCGGCCGGGTGGTGCCGTAGGCGTGCCGACGCAGGTCCGACTCCTGTTCCCAGAGGTCCCGCACCTGGGGGTCCTCGCAGACCCGGTCGACGATCGCCCGCATCGTCACCGACCCCCGGACCGTCTCGCCCACGCCCGCACCGCCGCCCACGACGACCCCGACACCGCGGCCCTTGTCGGCTACAGCACCACCACCCCGCTCGGCCTCCCCGCCGCCGCAGCGTTGCTGTGTTCCCTCCACACCCCGGACGAACTCGCCGACATGGGGCTGCGCCTGGTCCGCCACGTCACCCGCACCACGGCCGCCACCCAGCACCGCGACCCCGTCGTCCTGGAACTGCACGACGCCCCGGAAGACAACAGCTGATGACCACCCGCATTCTGCGCCAGCTGCGCCTGATCGCCCTGCACACCCTGCGCCGCACCGCCCTTACCCCGTACCGGGCCCCGGCCCCTCCTCGGCACGGCTGCACCCCGCCCTGCGGTGACCGCTTCCTGGCGTAGAGGCCTAATCATCAACCTGCCGCCGCCCAGGGGGGCCTGTCTCGGATTGCTGACCTGCGGGTTTCATCTCATAGAGCATTCTGGACCGGAGCTAGGGGGGGGCAGTTCTCTGCCTCTAGCTCCGGTCGGCGGCGTACCGGGTGAGATCCATACCGGCCTCACGGGCTTCCTTCAGCCGGATGGACACCAGACCGGCGGAAACGGACAGCTCACGTGCGATCTCGTAGCCCTTCAGGCCCCGCCGGTGCAGCTCGACGATCTCGTCGCGGCGCTGCCGGGACCGGCTCTCATATATCGCCCGTTCCTCCGCAATCATGCGCAGCACTGTCCGGGGCGACACTCCGAACCGGTCTGCGAGCTCACGGGCCGTCACCGTACGACGCTCCCGCCTGGGCTCCTGCGTCACGACGTCCCCCTCATGAACTCAAGCATCGCCTCGGTGCGCTCGTCCCGACGCGATGCCCGTACCGCCCCCGAAGCCCTTCCACCCTTCTTACCCCGCGCGGACTGGATAGCCACGAAAGTAGCCTCATAGACGGCTGCTCCGTCCTTCCACATCCTCGACCGCGTCGTAATCCACCGGTGGATGCTGTTCGCGATCGCTCGCGCCTCCACGCCCGGCAACGGCTCCGTGAACTCAGCGTTCCGGGTGTGCACCTCCGCATGAATGGCTGTGCGCAGGGTGTCAGGGCTGCCGAAATGGTGACGGACCTCGCGGTACGCCCACGTTCGGGCCGTCTCGAAGATCGAACAGTTACGCCCCAGCCCCGTGATGTTGGTACGGAACCGCTTCGTCTCCCTCCAGCGCCCCGGCGGCATATGACCGCCCAGCGCCTCCTCCAGCCCGCCAAGGGTATGGAGACCGCCATGGAGCCACTCGGTGCTCCAGCTCGTGTGCAGCGGGTTCTTCGTCATCAGCCCCGAGTACGCCGCATCGCCGTCCAGCGCACGGCGCAGCCCCTCGGTGACGGCGGCGGCGTAGGCCAGCGGCTTGCGCCGGGCGTACTCGGTCCGCGTCACCGCCTCCTCCAAAGCCCACACCGCATGCGCGTGCCCGTTCACCGGGTTCTCCACGACCGCGTTGGGCAACGGATGCGAGCCCACCGAGGACACCGCCCGCAGCACCGCGTCCGAGTGGTCCACATCCACGACGAGGAGATTGCTCAACGCCGACGGGTTGGCCTCCACGTAGCGACGCGTCATTGCCACCGGTCGCCTCTCCCTCCGGATCCCCTCCCGCAACTGATTCGTCGCGTAGGGGCGCAGCGGCAACCACAACTCGTCCCACTGAACCCCGGGCAACTCCACATCCATGCGCTGATCATTCCAGCCCGAGCAGGGCGGAGGACCCAGACACGCCGAAATCTTCAAGGTAGGTCACGAGACCAAGTCAGAAGGCTGCTGAGAGAGGGCTCGTCTCTCATCGGCAGCGCCAGATATTTAAGGTACGCCACGAAGCCAAGTCAGATGGTTCTGCTTTCCCGGCCCCTGACGTCCTGCCCGCCAACCGAGCCGGCGACGTCGGTTTCGGCACCCTGGACGGAAGCCGCTGCTGTGGGAGGTAGTCGCCCGCCCGCTGCCCGACCCGCTGCGCCGCACGGTCGGCGCGGTGATCTCCGGCCGCCCCAAGGCCGCCGCCGCGATGCCGGTCCCCGGCTCCGCAGCCGGCACCACCGCGGTACTCCACCAAGCCCCCGGCCCGGACCGCACGGCACCGGGGGAGGGGCGCCGGTGGGAGGACGCACCGACCCCCACCCCGACCGCATGGGCCGACCTGGAGCAGCAGCGAGATCAGCTCCGGCGCGGCATCGACCGGCACCCCATCTGCGAGGCCGACGACGGCCGCTGCCCGACCCTCGCCGTCGTCGGCGAGACCCAGTGCGCCGAACACCTCGGCTGGCCCCTCTGCCCCGGCCACGACGGGCACACCTGCACCGCCCGTACCCGGACCGGCGGCCAATGCGCCACCTGTCAGGACGAGGCCCGCTACGCCCGCCTCGACGCCGCTCTCCCGGTGGCCGAGACCGACGACGGCACCTGCCCCGGACACAACGGCCCTTGCGGCCGCGCAGCCCTTCCCGGAGCCCCGTACTGCGGCTGCTGCCGCGTCGCCTCCCAGCGCGACCGCGACCGCGTCATCCGGGAATGGGAAGCCGTCCGCGACGCCGCCGTAGCCACCACACAGGCCCAGGAAGCCCAGGAAACGGCCCCAGCGCGGTTCTGAGCGCCGATTCCCCGCCCCGACTTAGCCCGGGCACCTGGGGCGGGGATTGGCGCTCAGCGGCCCGTACAGCCGATCATCGACCTCGGGCGGGCTTGTACGGCGGCGAGCGAGGTTCCGGCGGCACTGCTGAACGAGAACGGCCAGGAGCCGACGCTGTGAACACACCGCACACATGCCGGAGGGCGGCGCCCCGTGGTGGGGTGCCGCCCTCCGGGCTTCTGGGTCAGGTGCGCCGCCACCACCGCGGCCGCAGGGCGGCCGCCGGACGGGTGGAGGGGTTGATGTGGACGGTGATCTGGATACCGAGCACGGCGGCACCCATGGCCGCGATGGGCAGGGCCAGCGCGGGCGCCCCCGTGAACTGCAGGATCAGGGCGACGGAGACGCAGGCCACGGCGGTGCAGAGCTGGGCCCAGGCCAGGGCGGGGCTGATGCTCGGGCGGTGGTCTGAGGTACGTTCGATGGAGGTCATAGAAGTTCGACCCTTTCGGCTGTTGCGAGACGGACCGGAGGACAAGCGGCGAATTTCCGTGATCACGACAGGGAAGTCTCAGGTCAGCCGGCAAGCATCGACCTGCAGCTTCCCTTTGTCGTATGTGCGCATCGCCGTGTTCGAGGCGGTGGACGGGTCCGGCGGTCCCCGACCGCGCGACCACAGGTGGTCGGTGGCGGTCACCCAGGCTGCCCCGGTGAAGCCTGCCTCGGCCCGCCGGGACGGCGGAGCCGGCCTCTGCCCCGGGCCTTCCTGCGGGCGTTGCCCCCCAGAGCCAGCAGTTCGACCTCCTCGACGGTCAGTTCGACCTCCTTGAGCGTCTGGTACTTCGCCTCCAGGCGCTCGTCCTCCGCGCGCTCGATCTCTATGCGCTCGGCCTTCAGGCGCTTGATCTCCGAGTTGCTCAGGTTGATGTTGAACGGCTTGGCCAGCTGGTAGGTGTTCACCCATTCGTAGCCGCGCTTGGTGCGCACGTTCAGCACCTCATCGGTACCGGTCTTCACGAGCAGCTCGTGGGACAGCAGCTCGTCGATGCCTCGCGTCACCGTGTGGCGGCTCAGTCCCAGGGCACGGGCACCGCGGGTGTCCTGCGGGAGGGTGAAGGTCTCTCTCCGCCGGCTCATCGCGGCCAGCAGAACAGCCTTGCCGGGCATGTCCAGCTTCTGGTGCCAGCCCTCGCGCCAGTATGCGAAGGGGACCCGGAAGTAGACATCGCCCTTGGCACCGGTGGGAACGGTGTAGGCCTCAGAACTCTCCCCGACCAGGCCGCACTCACGGCGCTTGATGATGCGCTTGAGGCGACCGTGCTGCCGCCGCTCGATCAGGCCCAGCTTCTCCAGGTGCTGCCACTGCCGCGAGACGGCCATACTCGCCTTCCGGTCGGCGAGCAGGTAGATCCCGGCCGCCCGACCCCAGAGCTGCGAGCGCTCGGTGACGCCGAAGTCGCTACCGGTGGTGACGGCGTAGACCAGCAGCAGCAGTTCCAGGGCGTGGGGAGCCCGCAGCAGATCGGACAGGGGCCCCGGCCCGGTGGTCGGCTCTCCGAGCCGTCCCTCGACGCGGGCCTGGATGAACTCCCGGCGGATCGGGAACGTATCGCCCTTCCGCTGGGAGCGCCGCAGCAGATACTCGATCGACTCCTCCTGGGTCATCACCCGTTCGCCCATGGCCTCGCTCCTTCCGTCGGCACCCCGACGGTGCCCCCCGCCGAAGAGCATGCGCCCGACCACACGCTCCGACCCAACGCCGCCCCTCGTTCCGCACACCGTCGTCACCGGCGCCGGAGGAACTGGTAGAGCCATGACTACCTAGGACCCCCGAGTAGGACCGTAGGCGGCGAAACAGCAGGTCACCGAGCATTAGCGCTGAAACTGTGCCTGCTTTCGGCATAAACAGTTGCAGTCTGAGAACCCATCGACTGCGTTGATCAGCCGCAAAGGGTGAACCAGAAACGCATCGGCTCTTAGCCCAGGTGCTCGCCCCACGAAGGGCGGGCCGGAACCAAGGCCGGCCCCGGCCGGCGACGGGGGCCAGAGTCCGTCCGGCGGTCCGTCCAGGGGGCCCGCCGGACATCCGCCAAGAACCGTCCAGGAGCCCTCTGGGCCCCGTCCAGGCCCGGTCCCCACCGGACGGCACCGGACAGGGCCCGTACGGACTCCGGGCCGGGCTGGGCGGTGGCCGACGCGTGCAGTGGGTGGCCCGTGCCGGGCGTGCCGCGCTCTCGTGCGCGCAGGGACGCGCTCGCGCATGCCGACACGGCTCGGTCCTTCCGGGACGGTCACAGGGGCGTTGCCACAGGTCCGGTCACGATCGCGGTCACAGCCGGCAGGGAGCACGACCAGGAGCAGCGGCCCGAGTTCTTCCTCACCACCCGGCCGGTGCCCCGGGGCCGGCCCCACGGCGCGCTCGTGTCGTGCGCGTGCGAACGGCAGGCCGGTGGAAGTCGCCCGGGGCGGTCGTTCCGTCACCGGCACCACACGCCAGCCGCCCACCCCGGGCTCCGGCACTCTCCCACGCCGACGACCTGGCCGGGAGTGCTTTCTAGGGGCGGCCGTTCGGGAATGCGCCGCATGCACCCGAGGTTGGGAAAGCGTGTGAAGAGTGCCGCAGAAGGTGCGCAGAGTGGGGCCACAGCGGGGGTGGTGGCACTTGAGTGTCGTACGATCGTGGTGCCGGCAGGTTGATTCGAGACGTGCCGTAGAAGAGCAAAGAGGGCCTTCCACCGGGTGCAACCGGTAGTCGGCCCTCTCCGCAGGTACTGCGGTTACTGAGCCCGGCCGTCTACGAATCGGCCGGGCTCAGTCATGAGTCCGCACCGTACGTCCGGGTTCGCCTCCCGCTCGGTGATCACCGAGCGAACCACAGCACCACATCGGCGATAACCAAGATCACCGGAACCCAGTCCAGCACCGCCTGTCGGACCGACAGATGAGCGCAGTGGGCACACGGATCATCAGAGTTCACCGTGCCTCCCTTCGTTGACCCCAAGTAGCCCTCGGGGAGGGCCCGCACCGATTCCGGTACAGTCCGGGAGAGGTCAACTCGCGGAAGCAGGGCCCAGCTTAGACGAAGGTCCGCCCGCGAATGAACCTAGAACCACAACATGTGGGCCCTAAATCCGATCCAGCCACTACATCTAGTGGTCTTGGGTTGTTAGATCCCGGGCGTGTCGACCACCTTGCGGCACATGAAGCACTGCGCTGACCAGCCCTTTCTCCCGCCTCGTGGTCGAACTTGACGTCGACGAACTTGACGTTGGCGTGCAGCTTGGTCATGACGACGGCCTCAACGCCAGGAAGTCCTTGTTGGTGACGATGATCGGGTTGCAACAGTACGGCGGGTCATCCGGGATGGTCGCCACCGATGACGACACGGTCCCGGGCTGCCACACGCCGACTGCCCACTGGGCAGCTCGGTTCCTTTTAGCTACGCGGCGAGCGCGAGTCCGGCGGCGGCGATCAGGCCGCCCGCTGTGGTGAGCGCCCGCTGTCGTGCCTCCTGGAGCGCTGACGGGCTGTCGGCGGTCCGCATGTCGTACGCGGCCTCCACCGCGAACTGCGCCGCGTCGGCCAGTTCGGGCAGCAGCCGCACTCGAAGGAGTGGAGCCGTCACCCCGGACCGCGTCGCGTGACTCTCCGCACGAGAAACGCTGCTCCTCGTCATCGACAGAGCCACGCCGTCCTTACCACCACTGCCCGGAAACTGTGAGATCGCAGCCGGGTGGCTGAGTACGCTCTGGCTCATGCCATCACGGGCGGTGAACTGGGCATAGATCGGAAGGCGTTGGTGGAGCAAATGCAGCCAGAGCGGATCGTCGGTGGGCGCTACCGGCTTGTGGAAGAGCTCGGGGTCGGCGGGTTCGGGCGGGTGTGGAAGGCGCATGACGAGGCCTTGGGCGTTCATGTCGCGGTCAAGGAGGTATGGCTGCCCCAACAGGCAGGCTCAGACGCCGAGCGTCACGAACGGGTGATCCGCGCGGCTCGCGAAGCCCGCAACGCGGCCCGATTACGTGACCATCCGCATGTCGTCGCGGTCCACGATGTGGTGATTGAGGACGGCGCGCCCTGGATCGTGATGCGCTTGGTCGACGGGAGTTCGCTGGAGGAGCGGCTGCGCGTGAACGGACGCCTGCCCGTGCCGCTCGTCACCAAGACAGCTGTTGCCCTATTGGCGGCGCTGCAGGCCGCTCACACTGCCGGGATCGTGCACCGCGATCTGAAACCCGCGAACGTGATGCTCACCGACGACGGCCAGACCCTTCTCACTGACTTCGGCATCGCTGTCCACGAGACAGACACCCGCCTCACCACCACGGGAGGAGTCATCGGCTCAGCCGAGTACATGGCCCCCGAGCGCCTGAACGGCCTTCAGGACCAAGCTGCCGGGGACCTGTTCTCCCTCGGAACCACCTTGTACGAAGCGGTGGAGGGTATTTCCCCGTTCCGCAGGGATAGTCTCGCGGCCACTCTCGCCGCCGTGGTCTCCCAGCCACCGCCGCCTATGCGCCATGCTGATCCCGACTTTGCCTCGCTCATCAATGCCCTCCTGGAGAAGAACCCTGGAGACCGCCCAAGCGTGGACCAGGCCCTCGCCGTGCTCTCCGGCAGCACTCAAGCGATCAAGGCGTCGGAATTCAGTCCCCCAAGCCAAGCCAGGGCACCAGTCGTGCCTCCAGTCCCTGAAGCATCAGTGGCCGTGTCCACCGCCGCGCGTATCGGGCGCCTGGTCACGGGAAGTTGGTTCCTGTTGGCAGGTATCAGCCTGATCGCATTCGGATGCTTCATGTTCAGCACCGAGGGAGGCTCGGAAAACGCCTACCCCATCAGCCTGGGCGCAGCTGCTCTCGCCGCGGTGCTCTTCGGCCTGGCCGCAATGTTCTACCGATGGAACCACCCCGGCAAACCGCCCTTTCGGATTGTGGGCGCACTCTTCTTTCCCGTCTTCCTCTCGCTGGCCGTGATCTGGACGGCGTGGAACACCGTGCTGCTCTGGTGAGGCGTACACCACCACCGAGCCTCAGCCCCGCACCAAGGCACCAGATGCGATGTATCGCCTGCATGACGGTGATCCTGGCTCTGTTCACGTCACAGAGCAGCGTTTCGACAGCAGCTCGGGAGGCACCTGCCGCGCCGGATGTTCACGAGAACGCGTTCTCGTGAACAGAGCCAGACGGGGGTTATCCGGTTTCCTTCCCGCCCGCGGCGGCTTCCTCGTCACGCTCCTCCGGGGAACCGGGACCGTCGGTTCGTCCGGTCTCGGTCCCGGGCTCGTCAGCGGGCGGGTTCCGCAGCTGCCGTGTCCGTTCCCGACGGTCCTGCCGGTAGTGGTTCAACCACATGGCCGCGCTCCCCACCGCCGTCGTGATCATGATTGCGTAGAAGGGCCACGCCATGCTCCACGCGGAGCCGAGCGAGGAGTAAGCCTGGTCCGCGGAGGCGAGGACGGTGTCGCCGTAGCCGACCGACGAGGCGTGGATCTCTCCGGAGCCGGTGCTGCCGTCGGCGAATTGCCACCGGCCGTAGCAGGAGGGCGGCGGCCCTGTGTGGCCACCGCCCTCGATGCACCGCCCCACGTAGGTGAGCGTCGCGGACTTCCCGGTGATCACCGCGGACATGACGTCGCGGCCGAACATCCAGAGAAGATAATTGAAAACGAGGGGAAAGCCGACGATCACCGCCCACTCTTCGCCGGTCGGCCATTTCAGCGGAGCCTTCGGCAGTGCGTCCGCCGTACGCGCCGGCCCGGCGCCGTCGGCATCTCCGTCCCCCGTGCTCATCCCGTCCGCCCCCCACTGCGTCCACGTCGGCGTGGTGCACTCGGCTGCTCCTACCGACGCCGGTGCGTCCGCCGGTGGTTCCGCCGGAAGGACATCCGGCCGACGACCGAGTCCGGCCGGTAGGGCTGGTTCTTCACGACGGAGATCGAGGCGTCCTCGTACTGGCCGCCCACGTCTGAGGCATCGGCTTCCTCACTGCCGACCGGATTGCCCAGGCCGTCGGCATTCCGCACGACAGCCCCGAGCGGGTCAAGGCCAGCTCCTGCCCCGCACCTGTGTACGGCGCGCGGAGGTAACCGCCTCCGTAGCCCTGCTGTGGCTGTCCAATCTCCGGTGGACGTCGCTCGGTGGGCATTCCCGGGCGGATAATTCGTACTTTCTCTCCTGCGCTCTCTGCGGATAGATAGGAAATGAAATATTGGTCTCACCTTCGAGGGCGGAAAGGGAATCCGACCTCACCGTTCCGGCACCCCGGATGCACGGGCCGGGGGTAAAGGAGAATCCCGATCTCTACACGGCCCTTGCATCATGATGCAGGGGCCGTCACCTCTCAAAGAAGGGGGTAGGGGAGAATCCCAACCCCTACACGGGTCGGTGATCTTGCACCGTCCGGCGGGTCAGGCCACCGGCCCGCCGGATCACCACGGCCCCACTCCCTCCCTGTAGCCAGCCCGCCCGCGATAGCGGGCCACCCAAGCCCTGGAAAAGCCGGACAGGCTGACAGGCCGCCAGCGGCGAGCGTGCCGCAGCGGAGCGGAGGACACGCAGAGCCGCGAAAGCGGCCCCTGAATTCCGGAGGAATTCATAAACAATTCCGGAGGAATTGTTTAAAAGCCCGTAGGGCTTTATCGTCTTTACGACCCGTAGGGTCGTGCGTCGTTCCTCCGGAGGAGGACTGTCTCTTATACACATCT
>NTHE01000086.1 GCA_002551355.1 Streptomyces sp. man185
GCGGCCGGCCGGGGCTCCGGCGTGGGTGGCGCGGCTGACCGGGCGGGAGGCGGACGTGCTGCGGCTGATGGCGGCGGGGCTGACCAATGCGGAGATCGCGGGCCGGCTCTCGGTGGGCCCGGCGACGGCGAAGACGCATGTGGCGGCGGTCCTCGCGAAGACCGGGGCCCGGGACCGCACCCAGGCGGTCATCGCGGCGTACGAGTCCGGTTTCATCACCCCGGCCTGAGCGGCCGGCCTCCGCGCGCCGGGTGAGAAATCGGTGAGAAGCGGCACGATCGGGAACGGCCGGAGCGGGCCCGCTCGTCCCTCCAGCGGGATGAACAAGACAATCAGGCGCGCTTCGGTCTTCTGCCTGCTCATGGTGCTCGCCCTGCTGGTGAGGGCGACGTGGGTGCAGGGCTACGAGGCCAAGGCGCTCGCAGACGACGAGCACAACCGGCGGAACACCATCGCGCAGTACGCGCAGCCGCTCGGGGACATCATCGTGGCCGGTTCGCCGGTCACCGGATCGAAGGGGACCAGTGGCGGCGACCTCCGGTACAAGCGCACGTACACCCGGGGCGAGCTGTACGCGGCCGTCACCGGCTACAGCTCGCAGGCGTACGGGGCGACCCAGCTCGAAGGCATCCACAGCGACGTCCTGGACGGCACGGACGACCGGCTGAAGAACCCGAAGGACCTGATCACCGGCGGGCAGGCGGCCCCGGGCAACGTCCTCACCACCATCGACCCGGACGTCCAGAAGGCTGCCTACGAGGCGCTCGGCGACGACAAGGGCGCGGCAGTGGCGATCGACCCGAAGACCGGCCGGATCCTCGGCATGGTCTCCACCCCCTCCTACGACCCTTCGAGGATCAGCGGGACGACGGACGGGGACGCCTGGCAGGCGCTGCTGGACGACCCGGACAAGCCGCTGGTCAACCGGGCGCTGCGGCAGCCGCTCGCGCCGGGCTCCACGTTCAAGCTGGTGGTCGCGGCGGCCGCGCTGGAGAACGGGCTCTACGGCTCGGTCGACGAGCGCACCGACAGCCCTGCCCCGTACACCCTGCCGGGTACCAGCACCGTCCTGCGCAACGAGAACGCGTCCGCCCCCTGCGAGAACGCGACCCTGCGCACCGCGCTCCAGTACTCCTGCAACAACGTCTTCGCGAAGGCCGCCGCCGACCTCGGCCAGGACAAGGTCAAGGAGATGGCGGACGCGTTCGGGTTCGACACCGAGAAGCTGGACGTCCCGGTGCGGGCGGCGAAGAGCGTCTACCCGACCGGCATGGACAAGGCGCAGACGGCGCTGACGGGCATCGGCCAGTTCGAGGTCACCGCGACCCCGCTCCAGATGGCGATGGTCAGCTCGGCGCTGGCCAACGGCGGTGAGCTGGCCGCGCCGCACATGGTCTCCCAGGTGACCGACGGGGACGGCACGGCGCTGGAGGAGACCGGCGACGGCGACACGAAGCGCGTGGTGGAGGAGTCGACCGCCGAGCAGTTGCGGAGCGCGATGGTGACGGTCGTCGAGGAGGGCACCGGCGCCAACGCCGAGATCGCCGGGGCCGAGGTCGGCGGCAAGACGGGCACCGCGCAGAACGGCGTGGACAACAGCAACACCCCCTACGCCTGGTTCACCTCGTACGCGAAGGACCGCGACAGCGGCAAGGAGGTCGCGGTCGCGGTGATCGTCGAGGACTCCGGCTCGGCGCGCTCCGAGGTCAGCGGCAACGGACTCGCCGCACCGATCGCGCAGAAGATGATGAAGGCGGCGCTGGAGCGATGAGCGGAGCGCCCCGGAACCGGCGGACCCCATGGTGCTGACCACGTCGACGGCCGAGCTCGCAAAGGAGATCCGCCGGTCGCTTGGCTGAGCCGCGCGGCCCGCATAGGGCATCCACCCGATGCCGCCGGAGGGCCTTACTTCCCAGACTCCCTTCCATGAGTGGCATGAGTGGCATGGGCGGTTCGGCGGTGGTGCGGGTCCTGCGGGACCGGACGGCGGGGCGCTGTCTGGCGGGGGTGGTCGTCTCCGGTTTCGGTACGTCGGCGATGTGGCTCACGGCGGGGATCTGGGTCAAGTCGCTGACCGGGTCGAACAGTATGGCGGCCCTGACGGTGTGCGCGATGTGGGCCCCGGTGCTGGCCGGGCCCGCGCTCGGCGTGCTCGCGGACCGGATGGACCGGAAGACGCTGCTGGTCCGGGGCAACCTGTCGATGGCCTGCCTGCTGGTCCCGCTGGTTCTGGTGGACTCGGGCTCCACGGTCTGGCTGCTCTTCGTGGTGCTGGTGCTCCAGGGGACGAGTGGCGTCCTGCTCGACGCGGCGGAGTCGGCGCTCGTCGCGGGGACCGTGCCCGCCTCCCTGCTGGCGGACTTCAACGGGCTGCGGATGACGGCCAACGAGGGCATGAAGCTGGTCGCCCCGCTGGCGGGCGCGGGGCTCTACGCGCGGTTCGGCGGCCCGGCCGTGGCCCTGTCGGCCGCGGCGACGTGCGCTCTGGCCGCCCTGGTCTTCGCCCGGCTGCCGGCACGGAAGGCTCCGCGGGTCGCGGCCACGGCCCCGGCGGGTTCCTGGCGCGTTGAACTCGCCGCCGGGCTGCGGCGGATCCGCGCATCGGCGGTGCTGCGCCCGCTGGTGACGGCGGGCGCGGCGACGATGCTGCTGGCGGGGGTGAACGGTGCCGTCACCTTCGCGTACGTCGATGATGTGCTCGGCCGGGCTCCGGCGTACGCGGGGGTGTTGTACGCGGTCCAGGGCGCCGGTTCGGTGGCGGTGGGGCTGCTGGCCGGGCCGCTGCTGCGCCGCATGCCCGAGCGGGCGTTCGCGGCGGGCGGGATGGCGTTGTTCGCGCTGGCGGTCGGGGCGCGGACACTGCCGCTGGAGCCGGTGGCCCTCGCGGCGAGCGCGGCGATCGGGTTCGGCCTGCCGTGCGTGCTGATCGCGGCGATGACGGCGGTGCAACGGGAGACGCCGGACGCGGTGCTCGGGCGTACGGCGGCGACGGCGGGCTCGCTGATGACGGCGCCCAACGCGGTGGCCCTGGCGCTGGGGGCGGGGCTCGTCGCGGTGGTGGACGTGCGGGTGCTGACGGCGGGGGCCGCGGTGGCCGGGGTGCTGGCCGCGGTGGCGCTGGCGGCCGGGGCGCGGCGGCGCCATCGCCGTACCCCCGCCTCACGCCAGCCGTGAGAGTGCGGTGGCGACCGCCTCCAGGTCCGGGCCCGAGGCGAGTCCCGCGTGGTACAGGCGCAGTTGGTCCGCGCCGAGCGAGGCGGCGTGGGCCGCGTCGCGCTCCAGGGTGCGGGGGCTGCCGCCCATCCCGGCGACGATCCCGAAGTTGGCGGCGCGCACCCCGCCGCGCCCGGCGAACGGCCCGAGGACCGCTTCCCGTTGGGCGTCGGGTCCGGTGCAGGGCAGCACCACGCCGTCCGCCACGGCGAGGACGTGGTCCGGCTCGACGCCGACGTCGGCCCCGGTGCGGTACGGGACGGGGTCCGCGTGCAGCAGCACCTGGAAGCCGGGCGGGGCGGCCGCCCGTACGGCTGCGACGGCCGCTTCCTGGAACGTACGGGCCACTTGGCCGCGCCATCGCAGCGTGACGTCCGCGTGCTCGGGCCCGAGCAGCTTCGCGATGCCGTCGCGGCCGGACTCCGGGGAGCCGCCGCCGGACCAGGCCGGTTCCAGGGCCCGGCGGACGGCGGCGGCCAGCGCCTGCGGGTCGGCTCCCACCTCCCCGTACCCCTCGCGGCACACGGCGCAGAAGCACAGCGACATCAGATACCGCGCCGCGTCGCCGAGGCCCACACCGGCGATCTTGTCGTGGGCGTGCAGGTGGGCGAAGCCGTACCAGCCGCAGGACTCCAGTTCGGTGCCGTGTGCGCCGGGCCGGGCGGCGGCCTCCGCGGCGAGATCCACGAGGTAGGCGCGCACGGCGGGGCGGGCGATGCAGGGGGCCCAGGGGTAGCGGTCCCCGTAGGCGTTGACGACCGAGGTGTCCGGGTGCTCCGCGCCGAGCCGCGAGCTGTGCGCGAGGACCACCCAGCTGTGCACCTCAAGGCCTGCGGCGGTCAGCGCCCCGGCGGCCTCCCCGAACGGATCGTCGCCGGCCGTCCAGCTCTGGCGGTACGGGGCGAGGGCCCGCCCCGCCCAGCGGTCCGGGTCGGGCGGGTAGAGGACGGCGGCGTGCTCGGCGGTCACGATGCGGTGGACGGGGTGGCGGGGGGTCAGGGCCCGGGTGGAGTGGTAGGCGGAGGCCAGGGTGACCTGCCGGACGCCGAGGTCCGCGATCCGGGCGGCGGCGGCCGGGTCCCCGACGACGTCCCACGGATAGAGGAAGGCGCCCGCCTTCATGCCCGGCCCCCCGCAGCGGCGTGCTCCTCCAGCAGGGTGCGGCCGCTCGCGATGATCTCGATGAGGTCCTTGACGTGCGCGGCGGGCGGTTCGGTGAGCGGGGTGCGCACCTCGCCGACGTCCAGGCCCTGGAGCCGGACACCGGCCTTGACCAGGGAGACGGCGTACCCGCGTCCCTTGGCGCGCAGTTCGACGAGCGGCCGGTAGAAGTGGTCGAGCAGCGCGTTGACCAGGGCGTCGTCGCCGGAGTCCAGGGCACGGTGGAAGGCGAGCGCGATGTCCGGGGCGAAGGCGAAGACGGCGGAGGAGTAGAGGGTGACGCCGATGCCCCGGTAGGCGAGGCCGGTGAGCTCGGCGGTCGGGAGTCCGTTGAAGTAGAGGAAGCCGTCGTCGGGCCGGTGGGTGCGGACCGCGCTGACGATGCGCTGCATGAGGTCGAGGTCGCCGTGGCCGTCCTTGAGCCCGATGATGCCGGGCGTGCGGGCCAGGGCCACGACGGTTTCCGGTGTGAAGACCGCGTTGTCGCGCTGGTAGACGATCGTCTCCAGGCCGGTGGCCGCCGCGAGGTCCGCGTAGTGGTTCAGCAGCCCTTCCTGTTCGGCGACGACGAGATAGGGCGGCATGGCGAGGAGCCCGTCGGCTCCGGCCTCCTCGGCGGCCCGCGCGTACTGGACGGCGAGGGCCGTGCCGTAACCGGCCCCGGCGACGACAGGGAGCTGTCCGGCGGTCTCCTCGACGGCGGCGGCGACCGCGAGGCGGAACTCCTCGGGGGTCAGTGCGTGGAACTCGCCCGTGCCGCAGCAGGCGAAGACCGCGGCGGCTCCGGCGTCGATCCCGGCCCGCACATGGGCGCGGAAGACGTCGAGGTCGACGGCGCCGTCCGGCCCGAACGCGGTGACGGGAAAGAAGAGCGGCCCGGCGACTTCGCTGAGCCGGGCGGCAAGGGGGGCTGAGGTCACGGGCGCTCCCTGAGCGGATTCAGGCGTACACGGCATGCATCACTCCGCGTGCACAATTCTGATCGACGTCCATATTTCTGAACACCGTAACGCTAAAGCAGCCCTTGACGGCAGGTCAAGGCAGACGCCGCACCGACGCGACCTCTTGACGCGAGCCTCCCCCACCTCCTTAGCTTGTCCACGGATGTGAATGGCATCCAGGATTGCGCACAGAGTCGCTCGCGCTCACCCCCGAGGAGACCCTCGTATGACCGCTCCCCGTACCGTCCTGCTCACCGGTGCCGCAGGCGGCCTCGGCACCCTGATGCGGGGGCTGCTGCCCGCATACGGATACGACCTGCGGNCCCGTACCGTCCTGCTCACCGGTGCCGCAGGCGGCCTCGGCACCCTGATGCGGGGGCTGCTGCCCGCATACGGATACGACCTGCGGCTGTACGACCTGGTCCCGGTGGACGGCGCGCCCGACGCGATCACCGCCGACCTGAACGACCGGGACGCAACTCGCGAGGCCGTGCGCGGGGTGGACGCGGTCATCCACCTGGCGGGCATCTCACTGGAGTCCACGTTCGACAAGATCCTCCGCGCCAACGTCCAGGGCACGCACGCGCTCTACGAGGCGGCCCGCGAGGCGGGCGTCCGGCGCATCGTGTCCGCCTCCTCCAACCACGTCATCGGCCACACCCCGCGCCCGGCCGCCGGCGATCCGCTGATCCCGCTGGACACGCCGCGCCGCCCGGACACCTTCTACGGCCTCTCGAAGTGCTTCGGCGAGGACCTGGCGCAGCTCTACTGGGACCAGCACGGACTGGAGACGGTCTCGGTGCGGATCGGGTCCTGCTTCCCGGAGCCCACCTCGGTGCGGATGCTGTCCGTCTGGATGAGCCCCGCCGACGGCGCACGCCTGTTCCACGCGGCCCTCACCGCCGAGAACGTCGGCCACACCGTCGTCTACGGCTCCTCCGCCAACACCCGCCTGTGGTGGGACCTGACGCCGGCTCGGGCGCTGGGCTACCGCCCGCTGGACGACTCGGAGCCGTACGCTGCGCAGCTCGTCGCCGACCAGGGCGAGCTGGACCCGGGCAATCCGGCGCACGCCCGCGTGGGCGGCCACTTCGTGACCGACCCGCCGATCTGGCCGCACTGAGCCGGCGGGCGGAAGGCGGGGGCGGAAATCCGCGCGACGCGGGGGCTTCGGGGCAGGCAGGATACGGGCATGCCGAGACCTTCCGGATTCCGTTACGAACAGCAGGGCGACCAGAGCGTCACCATCACCCACCACGGCCGGCCCGCGGGCGCCCTGCGGGGTGGCCGGGCGGAGAAGTTCCTGGCCGAGGTGACATCGGGCGACGCCCAGTTGGTGATGGCGCGCTGGACCGGCGCGTACAAGCACGGCAACGAGCGCACCGCCCGCAACCACCCGCGCAACCACCGCTGAGCCGGTTCCGGCGGCCCGAAAGGCGTCCGGCTGACGGGCGCGAAGGTAAGGGAACGGCAAAGCCGGGTCGTTCGTTACCCCGTGCATGACCGCAATGACCCCCGGCTCGAACATTCCTCTCTCCGCCGCCCGCGTGGCGGTGGACGTCGCCGCTCCGGTGCGGCTCGACGTCTCGGGCCTGCTGCTCACCGCCGACGGCAAGGTGCGCTCCGACGACGACTTCATCTTCTACAACCAGCCCTCGGGACCCGGCGTGACCTACCGCGCCGGCGGGGGCTCGGGACCCGACGCGATCGTGGTGGACACCACCGCCGTCCCGCCGGGCATCGAGAAGATCGTCGTCACCGCGAGCCCGGACGCCGAGGGCCAGACCTTCCAGGGCGTCGAGCCCACCGCCACCGTGCGCAACGCGGACGACGGCAGCGCGCTCGCCACCTTCACCCCGCCGCAGCTGGGCGCCGAGACGGCGCTCGTGGTCATCGAGATCTACCTGCGCAACGGCGCCTGGAAGGCCCGCG
This sequence comes from Streptomyces sp. man185, assembly GCA_002551355.1. Classification (GTDB taxonomy): domain Bacteria; phylum Actinomycetota; class Actinomycetes; order Streptomycetales; family Streptomycetaceae; genus Streptomyces. The sequence continues at coordinate 7,248 of NTHE01000086.1, forward strand.
CGGTCGGCCAGGGCTACGCGAACGGCCTCGCCGGGATCGCCACCGACTTCGGCGTCTCGGTCGAGGAGCCCACGGCCCCGGTCGCCCCTCCGGTCCCGGCGGCCCCCGCTCCGGTCGCGCCCCAGGCCCCTGCCCCGGTCGCCGCCCCCGTCGACCCCCGGATCGCACCGCCCGCACCGCCCGCTCCCCCGGCAGCCCCCGCCGGTTCCGGGAAGATCAACCTGGACAAGGGCCGGGTCAACCTCCAGAAGAACCAGACCGTGTCCCTGGTCAAGGGCGGCGCACCGCTGCTCTCGCGGGTCAGGATGGGCCTGGGCTGGGAGCCCGCGTTCCGCGGCAAGGACATCGACCTGGACGCGTCGGTGATCGCCTACGGCCCCAACCGCAACCACCTGGACAGCTGCTACTTCGGCAAGCTGACCATTCTGAACGGGGCGGTCAAGCACTCCGGCGACAACCTCACCGGTGAGGGCGCGGGCGACGACGAAGTGATCGTCGTGGACCTGGGCCGGATCCCCGCCGAGGCGACGGGCCTGGTCTTCACGGTGAACTCGTTCACCGGCCAGAAGTTCAACGAGGTCGCCAAGGCCTACTGCCGCCTGATCGACGACGCCTCCGGCGAGGAGCTGGTCCGCTTCGACCTCACCGGCGCCGAGCCGCAGACCGGCGTGATGATGGCCAAGCTCATCAAGCAGTTCACCGGCGAGTGGGAGATGACCGCGATCGGCGAGTTCGTGAAGTCGCGCACCGTGCGGGGCATGGTGAAGCCCGCCGCCAAGGCCCTGTAAGGGCCCCAGGACGGAGTCCGGGGCGCCTGAAGGGATTCAGGCGCCCCGGATCCGGAGAAGGCGGACGCTGCTCGTGCTCGTCTCGCGTCTCAGAGCTTGGTCAACTTGGAGTACGGGCTCAGGATCCTTCCCTGACGCCCCGAGAAGTCGATGAGGACTGCGTCGTTGTCGCCCTCGACAGCAAGAATCCTGCCGAGCCCGAACTGGTCGTGCGACACCCTGTCGCCCACATCGAAGCATTCGACCGGTGGGGCCTCCTGGGCCGGGCGGTTGAAGGGACTGGAAGGCAGGTGACGCCGGGATCCGGCTGACTGTTTCATTACGTCGAGTATGCGCCCTGTGAAGGCCCGACGCCATGCCCGTCGGCGCAGGGGGCCCAGAAGTGCCGGATTCGTAATCAGCGCTCACCAGGGCCGGTCAGCGCTTACTCCCGCCTCCAGCAGCGAAACCACGCGGAACGCGGCATCGGAAAGACCCCCGAAGGTGTGGCGTTTCTCCCTTCGCCCGCCGGGGCGGCACGGGCGGTGCCGAACCGCCGACACCCCATTCGCAAGAGCAGCGCTCAAGACAAGAGCTACGCGTCGCCCTCAGCCACCCGTACGCGACCGAGCCTTGAACGCCGCCTTGCGGGCGTCCTTGGCGGCCTTCTTGTCGCTGTGCAGCCGGCCCATGGCCTCCAGCACATCGGCGGTGGCCGGGTGGTCGACACGCCAGACCTGGTCGAAGAAGCCGCTGTGCTGCGCGGACAGCCCCTCGATCAGGCCCTGGAGCTCGTCCAGCTCGCCGTCCGCGTCCAGTTGCGCGGCGATGGTGTCGATGGCCAGCCAGAAGATCATGTCCTCCGGCGGGGCAGGCACGTCGGCGGCGCCGCGCTCCGCGAGCCAGACGCGGGCCAGGCCGCCCAGTTCCGGGTCGCCGAGCACCGCGCGTACGGGCGGCTCCGCCTCGGGGCCGGCCAGGGCGAGGGCCTGCTGGCAGTGGAGGCGGCGCAGCGGGGCGCCCTCGTCCGTGCCGCGCGCGGCGGCCAGCAGCTCGGCCGCCGCCGATACCGCGCCCTCGGCGTACCCCGCGAGCCAGAGCTTGACCTCGGCGCGGGCGGCGGACTCCGGGTAGTGGGCGATGCCGTCGAGGAGGGCGTCGGCGCCCTTGCCCGCGAGGTCGCCGACGGCGGGCGCGTCCATCCCGGCTTCCAGCATCCGGGCGCGGATGCCGTACAGGCCGAGGGGGGTGAGCTTGACCATGCCGTAGCGGGTGACGTCCTCGTCGTCGGCCCCGGCGACGGAGTCGTCCGCGGCTTCGCCCTCCTCGACCAGCAGCGCCTCGTCGACCGGCCGGTACTCGACGATCCCGATGGGTTCGAGGAGCCGGAACTGGTCGTCCAGGCGCATCATCGCCTCCGACACCTGCTCCAGGATGTCGTCGGTGGGCTCGCCCATGTCGTCGGGAACGATCATCGACGCGGCGAGGGCGGGCAGCGGGACCGGCCCTTCGCCCGCGCCGTTGTCCGCGAGGGTGAGCAGGTAGAGGTTGCCGAGGACGCCGTCGAGGAACTCCGACTCGGCCTCCGGGTCCCAGTCCAGAGCGTCGAAGTCGATCGAGCCGTCCTCGCCGACGAGCTCCGCGAAGTCGTCCAGGACGGGTGCGGTGGCGTCGGCGTGCACCGCGTCCAGGCCGTCCAGCCAGATGGACAGGACGTCCTGCGGGGAGCCGCCGGTGAGCAGGGGCAGATTCTCGCCCGCGGTGACGGTGCCCTCGGCCTCCGAGCCGTCCGGAAGTTCCTTCTCCTCGGGGTCGGTGACGTCGAGGAGACCGGTGTCCACGGCGAGCCGCCAGGCCTCGCTGGCGTACGCGGCGCCGTCCTCGTCGGCCGACAGCCCGAGGTGCTCGGCGGCCGCGGGCAGCTGTACTTCGACGAGCTCGCCGCCGGCTCCGACACGGGTCTCGGGACCTGCCCACCGGGCGAGCTCGACTGCGCGGACGAACAGCGGAGCGGCGAGCGCGTCCCGTGCCAGTTCGGCCTCGGAGTTCAGCCGCACCGGCGGCAGGGAGGGGCGCTCTGCGGACATCGGGGGGTCTCCTCGGTGCGTGCTCGGGGGCGTACGGAGTGCGTACGCGGTTCAGCCGCCCAAGCCTAGACGTATTTCGCCGCCTGCCGCCCGCCGCTTGCCCCCATCGCTCTCCGCCGCTTCCGCCCGCCGCGATCACCGCCTGCCGCCCGGCGCTTTCGTCGCCTGCCGCCCGCCGCGGGTGGGCGCTCTACCCGCCCGCGCCCGGTTCCATGCTGAGCGCGGGGGTGTAGCGGTGCACGCCGCCGCCGGTCATGCCCGGGTACTTCTGGACGCGTTCCCAGAGCGGGGACGGGGAACCGACGCCTTCACCGGGGGCGGCGAGGGCCGCGATGTGGTGCTCGGCGCTCTCCCACTCGGCGTAGTTGAGGACCCGGGTGCCGTCGGTGCTCGCGTGGAAGTGCGCGGCGATGCCGCCGGCGGGCAGCTCGGCCTCTTCGCCGAGCGCCTCGAACACGCTGTCCACCCAGTCGCGTTGCCGGGCCGGGTCGGGCCCGTCGAACTCGACGTCGACGATGACGACGCAGCCGGTCTCCCGGGTGTCGCCCTCGGCCCGGAGTCCGGAGCGGTACAGCTCGTACGTGTGCAGGGCGATCCGTTCGATGCCGGGGACGGCGGCGTCGATCTCGGCGTTGCGGGCGTCGCGGCTCTCGCGTACGAAGTCCTGGTAGGCCTGTTCGCCGGTCCACTGGGAGTAGTGGAGCAGGGTCGCGCCGTCCTCTCCTTCGTAGACGCTGTAGGCGAGCAGCCCCGGGTGCGGCCATTCCCGGCTCTCCCAGGCCTTCCGGATGGCGCCGACGGCCTCCTGCTGCCGCTGCGGTGTCCCGACGTTCCAGGTGCTGGCCTTGGCGATCCCGGCGTCGGTGCGGGCCGGGTCGGGGCGGTCGGTGATGTGCGTGGTCATGGCGGTGATCCCCTCTCACGCGCGCCGTTCGGTGCGCCGTGGTCACCACCGTCACACCTCAAGTCCGGTCGAGGTCAAGGCCGTTCCCGCAGACGCGCCCGCGCGTCCCGTTCGCCCACGGCGTGAGCGGCCTCGGGTGCGATCGGAGGCGGCCGGGGAAGGGTTGGGGGCATGACCCTCTCCGTGGCGCACCTGAGCGACCCGCACCTCACCACCGGCCCCGGGGCGGCGGCCCCCGCGGCGGGGTTGCGGGCCGCCCTGCGCCGAGTGCTCGCCCTGGATCCGCTCCCGGACTGCGCCGTGATCACCGGTGATCTCACCGAGCGGGGGGAGCCTGGCGAGTACACGGCACTGCGCGAGGAGGTCGACGCGTTCCCGCTGCCCCTGCACCTGGTAGCGGGGAACCACGACGTGCCCGAGGCTCTCGTGGGCGGGTTCGGCGGGACGCGTTTCCTGGGCGGGGGGACGATGACGTCGTACGTGGCGGAGCACCCGGCGTTCACGGTCGTGGTCCTGGACTCGTGGGTCTCCGGTTCGCCGGGCGGGCGGCTGGGTTCTCGGCAGCTGGCCTGGCTGGACCGGGCCCTCGGCGGACGTACCGGCGTACCGGCCCTGGTCTGCCTGCACCACCCGCCGGTTCCGGTCGGCATTCCGTTCCTGGACGCGATGGGCCTGGCGGACGGCCCCGCCCTGGCCGAGGTGGTCGCCGCGCACCCCCGGGTCGTCCGGGTGCTGGCGGGCCATGTGCACCGCCCGGTCACCGCGCCCTTCGCAGGCAGCACGGTGGCCGTCGCGCCGAGCACGTACCGGCAGAGCGGGCTGGTGCTGCGGGAGGGTGTGCCCGGCTATCCGGACGAGCCTCCGGCATTTCTGCTGCACGTGCTGCCCGGGGCTCCGGCGGGCGCGGCCTGGGTCACGCACACCGTCCCCACGGCCGGGGCCGCACCGGGGAGCTGAGGCCCGGCCCGGGGCGACGGAGCTGCGGCCCCGTCGCCGAAGCCTCCTCCTCAGCCGCCGAGTTCGGTGCGCCAGGCCGTGGTGTTCAACTCGTCCATCAGACGGATGTCGTGGCCTTCCAGCGGGAAGACCCGCACCGGGAGGCCGGGGGCGGCGGAGATCGCCAGGGCATCGCCCTCGATGAGGTCGCCGCCCTCGGGCGTGGAGACCCAGGCGAGGATCGACTTCACGGTGAGGCCGGGGTCGAGCAGGAGCTTCTTCGGGCCCGGGTCGCTGCCGAAGTACGAACCGTCCTGGTTGACCTTGACGGGGAGAGGGCGGCCGTCCTCGCCGAGGGCCCGGACCCAGGGGTAACCGTCGACGGCGTAGGGCTTGCGGCCGCAGTTGGTGAGGGTCAGCACGACGGCCCGGTGCATCATCCCGGTCTCCACCGGGCCCATGTCCACCACGACCCCGGACGCGGGGCACTTCCCGGGCGGGGCGGAGGTCGGGCCGGTCTGCGCCGGGGTGCCCTGGGCGGGCGCGTCGGCCCCCGGCGCGGGGGTCGGGGGCAGTGTCTCGGCGCGGACGATGCCGGGCCGGGAAGCGGAGGCGGACGGGGTGGGGTCCGGCTGCTCCCCCTCGCCGGCCGGGACGAGGAAGCCCGAACAGCCGGTCAGCGCCGCCAGTGCGGCCGTCAGCAGGATCAGGGGGACCCGTCCCCGTACCCGTATGCGCCCGCCCATGTCGCCCGCCCCTCGCCGCGGACGGTCGCCCGCCCGCTCATCGGTCATGTCAGGAGGAACGGAAGCGCCCGCCCGACTCTTCAGCATCCCTTGCCGTTCACCACAAGGAGATCTAAGTGGACCTTTCCGGTTCCGGGCGCCGACACTTCGGGCATGACCGCCACCGCACCGCGCCCCTTCGGCCGCGCACTCTGCGCCATGATCACGCCCTTCACCGCCACCGGGGCCCTGGACCTGGACGCCGCCCGCGCGCACGCCGCGCGGCTGGTGGCACAGGGCTGCGACGGCATCGTCCTCAGCGGCACCACGGGCGAGTCCCCCACCACGACGGAGGCCGAGAAGTCCGCCCTGCTGCGGGCCGTCCGTGCGGAGGTCGGTGACGGGGTGCCGCTGCTCTCCGGCGTCGGGGGCCCGGACACCGCGCACACCCTGCGCCTGGCGCGGGAGGCCGAGGAGGCGGGCGCGGACGGGCTGCTGGTGGTGACCCCGTACTACAGCCGCCCGCCGCAGGCCGCCGTCGAGGCGTACTTCCTGCGGGTCGCGGACTCCACCGGCCTGCCGCTGATGCTGTACGACATCCCCGGCCGCACCGGCACACGGATCGAGCCGGAGACCCTGCTGCGGCTGGCGGAGCACCCGCGGGTGGTGGCGGTGAAGGACTGCTCCTACGACCTGCTCGGCGCGACGAAGGTGCTGGCGCGCACCTCGCTCGCGTACTACTCGGGCTCCGAGGAGCTGAACCTGCCGCTGTACGCGGTGGGCGGCGCGGGCTATGTCAGTACGGTCGCGAACGTGGCCCCCCGCCGGATGCGGGCGCCGCTGGACGCGTTCGACGCGGGCCGCACCGACGAGGCGGCCCGGCTCAACGGGCTCACGGTCCGCCTCACCGAGCTGATGATGGCGAGCGGGCTCCCCGGAGCCGTCACCGCGAAGGCGCTCCTGGACGCGGGGCCGGTCCGGGAACCGCTGCAGCCCGCCGGGCGCGAGGCGACCGACGGGCTGCGGAAGGCGTACGAGGAGCTCCTCGCGGCCTGATGTCCGTGAACAGCGGAGATCAGTTGTGGGCGTGCAGGACGTCGTTCAGGCCGCCCCAGACCGCGTTGTTCGGGCGGGCCTCGACGGTGCCGGTGACCGAGTTGCGGCGGAAGAGGATGTTCGAGGCTCCGGACAGCTCACGGGCCTTGACGACCTGACCGTCCGGCAGCGTGACGCGCGTGCCGGCGGTGACGTACAGACCGGCCTCGACGACGCACTCGTCGCCGAGCGCGATCCCGACGCCCGCCTCCGCGCCGACCAGGCAGCGTTCGCCGATGATGATGCGCTCCTTGCCGCCGCCGGAGAGGGTGCCCATGGTGGACGCTCCGCCGCCGATGTCGGAGCCGTCGCCGACGACGACGCCGGCGGAGATCCGGCCCTCGACCATGGAGGTGCCGAGCGTGCCGGCGTTGAAGTTGACGAAGCCCTCGTGCATGACGGTGGTCCCGGCGGCGAGGTGCGCGCCGAGCCGGACGCGGTCGGCGTCGGCGATGCGTACGCCCTTGGGCGCCACGTAGTCCGTCATGCGCGGGAACTTGTCGACCGAGGTGACCTGGAGGTGCAGGCCCTCGGCGCGGGCGTTGAGGCGGACCCGGTCCAGGTCGTCGACGGCGACCGGGCCGAGCGAGGTCCAGGCGACGTTGGCGAGCAGCCCGAAGAGCCCGTCGAGGTTCTGGCCGTGCGGCTGGACGAGCCGGTGCGAGAGCAGGTGCAGGCGCAGGTAGGCGTCGTGCGCGTCGAGCGGCTTGTCGTCGAGCGAGGAGATGACCGTGGACACGGCGACGATCTCGACACCGCGCCGGGCGTCCACGCCGATCGCCTTGGCGGCGCCCTCGCCGAGGCGGTTGACGGCCTCGTCCGGGGTGAGCCGCTGCGTACCGGCCGGGCCGGGGTCGGAGGTCAGCTCGGGGGCGGGGAACCAGGTGTCGAGGACGGTGCCGTCACCGGCGACGGTGGCGAGGCCGGCGGCGACGGCGCCGGTGGTACGGGCAGAACCCTGGGAAGTCGTGTCGGTCATGAACAGCAACCTAACCGGCCGGGGCCCGCTCGGGCGAACCGGTCTCAGCGTGCGGCCCCCTTCCCGCCGCCCGCGCCCGCTCCCCCGGACCGGGCAGCCGCCGCGCCGCCGGCACCGCGAGGGCCGAACACCCTCAGGCGTCGCCGCCCGCGACGATCCGCCCCAGCATCCTCCGGGTGTACGGGGCGTCGAACGTGCCCCCGGTCAGCAGGACCTGGAGGCAGACGCCGTCCATCAGCGCGACGAGTGCCCGCGCGGTCTCCGGGTCGGTGCGCCGGGACAGCAGCGCGACGGCCTCCTCGGTCCACTCGGCGGCGACGGGGCGCAGCGCGGGGCGGCGCAGGGCCGCGAGGTACAGCTCGTACTCCAGCTCGATCGCCCCGCGTTCGCCCGCGAACCACCGGCCCAGCAGCCGGGTCAGCTCCCCCGCGAGATCCGCCTCCGCCGGGCCCCGTTCATCGCCCCCCTCCACGGCGAAGAGGCCGCTGGAGCGCAGCGCCTGGACGAAGTTCTCGTTGCACCGGCGCAGCGCGGCGACCAGGAGCTCGTCGAGCGAGCCGAAGTGGTACGTGGTCGAGCCCAGCGGCACATCGGCCTCGGCGGCCACGGTGCGATGACTGAGCCCGGCTATCCCGTCGGCCGCGATCACGGTCAGCGCCGCGTCGATGATCCGCGTCCGCCGGCCCGGGTCGTACCGCCGGGCCATCAGTGGGCCCCTCCCAGGTTGAGGACGACGACTCCGGCGACGATCAGGGCGATGCCCGTGATCTTGACCAGGCCGCTGGACTCCCCCAGGAACAGGATCCCGATGAGGGCGACGGCCGCGGTGCCGACGCCGGCCCAGATGGCGTACGCGGTGCCCACGGAGAGCGTCTTGAGGGTCTGCGCGAGCAGGGTGAAGGCGATGAGGTAGCCCACCACGGTGGCGATCGAGGGCCAGAGCCGGGTGAAGCCCTCGCTGTACTTCATGGCCGTCGTCCCGGCCACCTCCGCCGCGATGGCGGCGGCGAGCAGCCCGTATGCGTATCCCATGTGTACGACTGTACCCAACGTTGTGTACGGCCGTACCCATCATCGGCCCACGTCGGGGGCGCTACGGTGTGCCGACCGAACACACGGCCCGGTACCCGGGCCGACGACATGACGGAGACGCAGTGGCGCAGGATGCAGGGTGGGGCGGTGGCCCGTACGGGGGCGCACCTCACGGTGGGGGGCCCTTCCACGGGGGCGCGCGGGGACCGGGCGGCGGCTGGCACGGCGGGTGGGCCGCACCGCCGAAGCCGGGGGTCATACCCCTGGCGCCGCTGAGGGTCTCGGACATGCTCAGCGGCGCCTTCGCGACGATCGGGCGGTACTGGAAGCCGCTGATCGGCATGGCTCTGACGCTGTTCGGCGCGGTGGCGCTCGTGATGGTCGTCGCCCTGGTGGTGGCCGCATCCGCCGTGGCGAGCCAGTGGGACGAGCTGACGTCCGGTTCCCCGGGCTCCCCCGACGCCGCCGAACTCGTCCCGCTGGGCGTGGCGTTCGGCGTGCTGATGGTCATCGGCATGATCGTCTACCTGCTGGCGTCGGCCATGATGCAGGCGGCGGTCCCCGTCGTCCTCCAGGAAGCCGTCCTGGGCCGCCCGATCCGCTTCGGGGAGGTCTGGAGGCGGGCGTGGGCGCAGGTCTGGTCGATCATCGGCGCGGTGTTCCTGACCGGGCTGATCATGCTCGTCCCGATGGCGCTCTTCCTGCTCGCGTTCGTCGGGCTGATGGCCTACACGGTCTCGCTGGGCGATGAGGACGGCTTGATGCCGATGGCGCTGGTCGGCTCCCTCACCGGGCTGGTCCTGGCTCCGGTGGCGATGTGGCTCTGGGTGCGGTTCTCCCTGGCCCCGACCGTCGTGGTCTTCGAGAACCAGCGCCCGGTGGCGGCCCTGCGACGCTCGGCCCAGCTGGTGCGCGGCACGTGGTGGCGGGTCTTCGGCGTCACGCTGCTCGGCTTCGGCCTCGCGGCCGTCATCGGCTTCATGATCCAGATGCCGTTCCAGATGATCGGCATGGTTCCCGGCCTGTTCGACCCCGGCGACATGGGTTCCGAACCCAGCGGCGGAACGCTCATCGCCATGCTCGGCAGCTTGGCACTGCTGTCGTTCACCAGCCAGATGATCTCCCAGCTGATCACGATGATCCTCCCGCCGCTGGTGATCGGCCTGCTGTACGTCGACCTCCGGATGCGCACGGAGAACCTGGGCCCGGTCCTGGCCGGGGCAGCGGGAGCGACCCTGCCGGAGCAGTACGGCCCGCCGCCCGTCCACGTCTGAGGACGCCGAGGGGCCGGGCTCAGTCGGTCAGGGTGCGCTTGGGGCGCAGCACACAGAACTCGTTGCCCTCGGGATCGGCCATCACCACGAAGGTGGCGTCCGCCCCCTGGCCGACGTCCACCCGCCGGGCGCCGAGCGCGAGGATCCGTTCGACCTCGGCGGCCTGGTCGTCCGGGGTCAGGTCGATGTGCATCCGGTTCTTGACGGTCTTCCCCTCGGGCACGGGGAGGAAGCACATGCCCGGCAGCGCGGTCTCGTGCGCGCCGATGATGATCTCCTCCTCGTGCTCGAAGAGCACCTGCCAGTCCAGCACCGCACTCCAGAAGCGGGCCAGGAGCGGCAGGTCGTGGGCGTCGACGGCGATGTGGTACATGGAGACGGCCATGCCCGCCAGTCTGCCTGGCGGGCATGGCCGTTCGTCACTCTTCGAGGAGCGTGTCAGACGTTGAACCCCAGCGCGCGGAGCTGCTCGCGTCCGTCGTCGGTGATCTTGTCCGGGCCCCACGGCGGCATCCAGACCCAGTTGATCCGCAGCTCGTTGACGATGCCGTCCGTGGCGGACTTCGCCTGGTCCTCGATGACGTCGGTCAGCGGGCAGGCCGCGGACGTCAGGGTCATGTCGAGGGTGGCGATGTTGGCGTCGTCGACGTGGATGCCGTAGATCAGGCCCAGGTTGACGACGTCGATCCCCAGCTCGGGGTCGACGACGTCGTACAGCGCCTCGCGGACCTCCTCCTCGGAGGCCGGCTTCATGGTCGCGGTCTCGTTGTCGCTCATGCGGTCTTCCCTTCGGACAGCGCCTTGGCCGTCGCGTCCTTCCACGCCATCCAGCTCAGCAGCGCGCACTTGACCCGGGCGGGGTACTTGGAGACGCCGGCGAACGCGACGGCGTCCTCCAGCACCTCCTCCATCGCGTCGTCCGGCTCCAGCTGGCCCTTGGACTGCATCAGCTCCAGGAACGCGTCCTGGATCTTCTGCGCCTGGGACAGCTCCTTGCCGACGAGCAGCTCGTTCAGCACGGAGGCGGAGGCCTGGCTGATGGAGCAGCCCTGGCCCTCGTAGCTCACGTCGGCGATGGTCTCGCCGTCGTACTTCACCCGGAGTGTGATCTCGTCGCCGCACGTCGGATTGACGTGGTGCACCTCGGCGTCGCCGTCCCGCAGGCCTCGCCCGTGGGGGTGCTTGTAGTGGTCCAGGATCACTTCCTGGTACATGGAATCAAGCTTCACCAGTCAGCCCTCAGCCGAAGAAGTTCCGGACGTGCTCCAGACCGTCCACCAGAGCATCGACCTCGGCGGGCGTGGAGTACAGATAGAACGACGCTCGCGTCGTCGCAGGAATTCCGTACCGCAGGCAGACCGGGCGCGCGCAGTGGTGCCCGACCCGGACGGCGATGCCCTGCTCGTCGAGGACCTGGCCCACATCGTGCGGGTGGATGTCGCCGAGCGTGAAGGAGATCGCCGCGCCGCGGTCCTCGGCCGTCGCCGGACCGATGATCCGCAGGTCGGGGACCTCCAGGAGGCGCTTCACCGCGTACGCGGTGATCGCCTGCTCGTGCTGGTGGATCCTCTCCATGCCGATGGAGGTGAGGTAGTCCACGGCCGCGCCGAGGCCGACGGCCTGGGCGATCGGGGGCGTACCGGCCTCGAACTTGTGCGGCGCGGGAGCGTAGGTGGACGAGTGCATCGACACGGTCTCGATCATCTCGCCGCCGCCGAGGAACGGAGGCAGGTCCTCCAGAAGCTCCTGCCGTCCCCACAGCACGCCGATGCCCGTCGGGCCGACCATCTTGTGGCCGGTGAAGGCCACGAAGTCGGCCTGCAGCGCCTGCACGTCGAGCACCATGTGCGGGGCCGCCTGCGAGGCGTCGATGCAGACCAGCGCGCCGACCTGCTGGGCGCGGCGGATGATCTGCTCGACCGGGTTGACGGTGCCCAGGATGTTGGAGACCAGCGTGAAGGAGACGATCTTCGTCTTCTCGGTGATGATCTCGTCGATGTTCGACAGGTCGAGCCGGCCGTCGTCGGTGATGCCGAACCACTTCAGCTTCGCGCCGGTGCGCTGCGCGAGCAGCTGCCACGGCACGATGTTGGAGTGGTGCTCCATCTCCGTGGTGACGATCTCCGTGTCGCGGTCCACCCGATAGGGCTCGTCCGCCCAGCCGAGCATGTTCGCCACGAGGTTGAGCGACTCCGAGGCGTTCTTCGTGAAGATCACCTCGTCTCGGCTGGGTGCGTTGATGAAGGCGGCGACCTTGTCGCGGGCGCCCTCGTACAGCGCGGTGGCCTCCTCGGCGATCGTGTAGACGCCGCGGTGCACGTTCGCGTTATGGCGCTCGTAGTACGTGTTGAGCGCGTCGAGGACCTGGCGCGGCTTCTGCGAGGTCGCCGCGGAGTCCAGGTAAACGATCTTCTTGCCGTCGTGGACCGTGCGGTCCAGGAGCGGGAAGTCCTTGCGGATCGCCTCGGTGTCGAGGAGGCCGGAGAGCCCCTGTCGGGCGTCAGTCACGCGGAAGCGCCACCCTTCGTGTAGGCCTCGTAGCCCTCGTTCTCCAGCTGGTCGGCCAGCTCGGCGCCGCCGGAGGCCGCGATCCGGCCGTTGGCGAAGACGTGCACGAAATCGGGCTTGATGTACTTCAGGATGCGGGTGTAGTGCGTGATCAGCAGGGTGCCGACCTCGCCGGTCTCGCGGACCCGGTTGACGCCCTCGGAGACGGTCTTGAGCGCGTCGACGTCCAGGCCGGAGTCGGTCTCGTCCAGGACGGCGATCTTCGGCTTGAGGAGCTCCAGCTGAAGGATCTCGTGGCGCTTCTTCTCACCGCCGGAGAAGCCCTCGTTGACGTTGCGCTCGGCGAAGGACGGGTCCATCTGGAGCCCGGCCATCGTCTCCTTGACCTCCTTGACCCACGTACGCAGCTTGGGGGCCTCGCCGCGGACGGCGGTGGCGGAGGTGCGCAGGAAGTTGGAGACCGAGACACCGGGGATCTCGACCGGGTACTGCATGGCCAGGAACAGGCCGGCGCGAGCGCGCTCGTCGACGGACATCTCCAGGACGTCCTCGCCGTCCAGGGTGACCGTGCCGCTCGTGATCGTGTACTTGGGGTGACCCGCGAGCGAGTACGCGAGGGTGGACTTGCCGGACCCGTTGGGGCCCATGATGGCGTGGGTCTCGCCCTGCTTCACGGTCAGGTCGACGCCCTTGAGGATCTCCTTCGTGGCGTTGTCGGCCTCGACGGAGACGTGCAGGTCGCGGATTTCAAGCGTTGCCATGGGTGACTCAGGACTCCTGGGTGACGGAGACGAGCACATCGTCCCCTTCGATCTTTACGGGGTATACGGGGACGGGGCGCGTCGCGGGAAGGCCGGACGGCTTGCCGGTGCGGAGGTCGAACGACGATCCGTGCAGCCAGCACTCGATCGCGCAGTCCTCCACCTCGCCCTCCGAGAGGGACACGTTCGCGTGCGAGCAGATGTCGTTGATCGCGAACACCTCGCCCTCGGTGCGGACGACGGAGACGGGTGTGCCGTCGAGCTCCACCCGCTTGGGGGTGTCGTCCTCCAGCTCACTCAGCGCACAGGCTTTGACGAAGGACATCAGACGGACGCCTTCAGCTCGGCCTCGATCTTCTCGATGAGCCGCTCCTCGACGTCCGGCAGGCCGATCTGCTGGACCAGCTCGGCGAAGAAGCCGCGCACCACGAGGCGGCGGGCCTCCTCGGCCGGGATGCCGCGGGACTGGAGGTAGAAGAGCTGCTCATCGTCGAAGCGGCCGGTCGCCGAGGCGTGGCCGGCGCCGACGATCTCGCCGGTCTCGATCTCCAGGTTGGGCACGGAGTCGACCCGGGCGCCGTCGGTGAGGACGAGGTTCCGGTTCATCTCGTAGGTGTCGGTGCCCTCGGCCGCGGCCTGGATGAGGACGTCGCCGATCCAGACGGCGTGCGCGCCGTCGCCCTGGAGGGCGCCCTTGTACACCGCGTTGGACTTGCAGTGCGGGGTGTTGTGGTCGACCAGGAGGCGGTGCTCCTGGTGCTGGCCCTTGTCGGTGAAGTACAGGCCGAAGAGCTCCGCCTCGCCGCCGGTGGCCGCGTAGGCGACCCGGGGGTGCAGGCGCACGACGTCGCCGCCGAAGGTGACGACGATCGACTTGAACGAGGCGTCCCGGCCGACCAGCGCGTTGTGCTGGCCGACGTGGACGGCGCTGTCGTCCCAGTCCTGGACGGAGACGACGGTCAGCTTGGCGCCGTCGCCCAGCACGTAGTCGACGTTGGCGGCGAGCACCGCGTCACCGGTGTGGTCGATGACGACGACGGCCTCGGCGAAGGCGCCCAGCTCGATGAGCTGGTGGCCGAAGGCGACGCCGCCCTCGCCGTGCACGGCGATCCGGATCGGCTCGGTGAGCACGGCCTCCTTGGCGACCGTGACGACCGACGCCTGCTCGAAGGAGCTGTAGGCCTGGGCGGCGACCCGGTCCACCGGGGTGCCGGCCTTGCCGAGCCGGGAGTCGTCGCGGCCGACGGTCTCGACCGTGACACCCTCGGGCGCCTCGATGGCGACCTTCACGCCGCCGCCGTTCGCGACCGCGGTGCCGTCGTGCAGCCCGCGCAGCCGCTCCAGCGGCGTGAAGCGCCACTCCTCCTCACGGCCGTGCGGGACGGGGAAGTCCGCGACGTCGAAGGAGGGGGGTGCGCTCATGCGGGTGGCGACGGTCGACTCGGCGGCCACCGCGATGGAGCCGGCGGTGGTGGAGCCCGCCGGAGTGTTCTGAGCCTCAGCCATGGCTGTCGTAGTGCTCGCTTTCTTCAGTCAAGAACTCGGGGGATTCGGTGGGGGCGGGGACGGCCGCGGACGGCCGTCCCGGTGGTCCTCGGGCGAGGACCTAGCCGACCGAACCCTCCATCTGCAGCTCGATCAGCCGGTTGAGCTCCAGGGCGTACTCCATGGGCAGCTCCTTGGCGATCGGCTCGACGAAGCCGCGCACGATCATCGCCATGGCCTCGAACTCGGTGAGTCCGCGGCTCATGAGGTAGAAGAGCTGGTCCTCGGAGACCTTGGAGACGGTCGCCTCGTGGCCCATCGACACGTCGTCCTCACGGACGTCGACGTAGGGATAGGTGTCCGAGCGGGAGATCGTGTCGACGAGCAGAGCGTCGCAGAGGACGTTGGACTTCGCGCCCGGCGCGCCCTCGCCGATCTCGATCAGTCCGCGGTAGGACGTACGGCCGCCGCCTCGCGCCACCGACTTGGAGACGATGTTGGAGGAGGTGTTCGGGGCCATGTGGACCATCTTGGCGCCGGCGTCCTGGTGCTGGCCCTCGCCCGCGAAGGCGATGGACAGGGTCTCGCCCTTGGCGTGCTCGCCCATCAGGTAGACGGCCGGGTACTTCATGGTGACCTTGGAGCCGATGTTGCCGTCGACCCACTCCATGGTCGCGCCCTCGTAGGCCACGGCCCGCTTGGTGACCAGGTTGTAGACGTTGTTCGACCAGTTCTGGATGGTCGTGTAGCGGCAGCGGCCGCCCTTCTTCACGATGATCTCGACCACGGCGCTGTGCAGCGAGTCCGAGGAGTAGATCGGGGCGGTGCAGCCCTCGACGTAGTGGACGTAGGCGTCCTCGTCGACGATGATCAGCGTCCGCTCGAACTGGCCCATGTTCTCCGTGTTGATACGGAAGTAGGCCTGGAGCGGGATGTCCACGTGGACGCCCTTGGGCACGTAGATGAACGAGCCGCCGGACCACACGGCCGAGTTCAGCGAGGCGAACTTGTTGTCACCGACGGGGATGACGGTGCCGAAGTACTCCTTGAAGAGCTCCGGGTGCTCCTTCAGCGCGGTGTCGGTGTCCATGAAGATGACACCCTGCGCCTCCAGCTCCTCGTTGATCTGGTGGTAGACGACCTCGGACTCGTACTGCGCGGCGACGCCGGCGACGAGGCGCTGCTTCTCCGCCTCGGGGATGCCGAGCTTGTCGTACGTGTTCTTGATGTCCTCGGGCAGGTCCTCCCAGGAGGCCGCCTGCTTCTCCGTGGACCGCACGAAGTACTTGATGTTGTCGAAGTCGATGCCCGACAGGTCCGAGCCCCAGTTCGGCATGGGCTTCTTGCCGAAGAGCTTGAGGCCCTTGAGCCGCAGCTTCAGCATCCACTCGGGCTCGTTCTTCTTCTCCGAGATGTCGCGGACGACAGCCTCGGACAGACCGCGCTTCGCCGCCGCGCCTGCCGCGTCGGAGTCGGCCCAACCGAATTCGTACGTACCCAGACCCTCGAGCTCAGGGTGGGCAGTCTCCGTGGGGAGCGTCATGCGGGGTTCCTCCCGGCCGTGCTTGCAGATGCTGAATGGGTGGTCTGTGGGGGTGCTGCGTGGCCACTCCGCGGCACGTAGGTCGTGCACACGCCGTCGCCATGGGCGAGGGTGGCCAGTCGCTGCACGTGGGTCCCGAGGAGGCTGGAGAAGAATTCCGTCTCCGCCTCGCACAGCTGTGGGAACTGCTCGGCGACATGCGCCACCGGGCAGTGGTGCTGGCACAGCTGCTCGCCCTGCTGCGGGCCCGGCGCGCTTCGCGCCGTAGCAGCGTACCCGTCGGCGGACAGGGCCTTGGCCAGGGCCTCGGTGCGCCCCTCGGGCTCCGCGGCCTCGACCGCCGCGCGGTACGCCTCGCCCATCGCGGCCATCCGGGCACGGGCGAAGGCGATGATCGCCTCGTCCCCGCCGGATTCGGCGATGAAGCGCAGGGCGTCGGCGGCCAGCTTGTCGTAGGACTGGTCGAAGGCGTCCCGGCCGCAGTCCGTCAGGGCGAACACCTTGGCGGGCCTGCCGCGGGTCCGCGCTCCGTAGACCCGCTGTTCACGGGCTTCGACGACATCGTCGGAGACGAGGGCGTCCAGATGGCGGCGGACGGCGGCCTGGGTGAGGCCTACCCGCCCCGCGAGATCGGCGACGGTGGAGGGACCGTGGTCCAGGATGGAGCGCGCGACCCGGTTGCGCGTCGAGCGCTCACCGGTCGCGAGTTCCTCCTGAGGAGCCCGTCCGTCGTATTTCACAACACCATTGTTGCGTAATTCATTCGACCATGACAACCACGGTCCGAAACGATCTACGGTGGGGTTGGTCACTTAGGGTTACCTAATCTGGCCCCGGCAGAGGGGCGGCCGGAGCCCCTGCCTAGACTTACGCGCCATGGAGAACGAGCCCGTCGTACAGGTCGAGAACCTGGTCAAGCGGTACGGCGCGAAGACCGCGGTGAACGGCCTCGATCTGGTCGTCGCGACCGGCGCGGTGACCGCCGTCCTCGGCCCGAACGGCGCCGGGAAGACCACCACGATCGAGACCTGCGAGGGCTACCGCCGTCCCGACGCGGGCACCGTGCGGGTCCTCGGCCTCGACCCGGTCGCCGACGCCGAGCGGCTGCGACCGCGGGTCGGGGTGATGCTCCAGTCGGGCGGCGTGTACTCCGGCGCCCGGGCGGACGAGATGCTCCGGCACATGGCGAAGCTCCACGCCCACCCCCTCGACGTGGACGCCCTGATCGAGCGTCTCGGCCTCGGCGACTGCGGCCGCACCACCTACCGGCGGCTCTCCGGCGGCCAGCAGCAGCGGCTCTCCCTGGCCCTGGCGGTCGTCGGCCGGCCCGAGCTGGTCTTCCTGGACGAGCCGACCGCCGGCCTCGACCCGCAGGCCCGCCGCTCCACCTGGGACCTGGTGCGCGAGCTGCGCTCCGACGGGGTCTCCGTGGTGCTCACCACCCACTTCATGGACGAGGCCGAAGCGCTCGCCGACGACGTCGCGATCATCGACGCGGGCCGGGTCATCGCCCAGGGCAGTCCGGAGGCGCTCTGCCGGGGCGGCGCGGAGAACACCCTGCGCTTCACCGGCCGCCCGGGGCTCGACCTCGGCTCCCTCGTCAAGGCGCTGCCCGACGGCTCCGGGGCGGCCGAGCCGCTGCCGGGGACGTACCGGGTCACCGGGAGCATCGACCCGCAGCTGCTGGCCACCGTGACCTCCTGGTGCGCCCAGCACGCGGTGATGCCCGAGGGCATCTCGGTGGAGCGTCACACCCTGGAGGACGTCTTCCTCGAACTGACCGGCAAGGAGCTGCGCGCATGAGCGCCGGTACGTACACCCCGCGCCCCGGCGCCGCCCCGCTTCCCCGGATGATCGCCGCGCAGACCGCGCTGGAGACCCGGATGCTGCTGCGCAACGGCGAGCAGCTCCTGCTGACGGTGATCATCCCGACGCTGCTGCTGGTGCTGTTCAGCGCGGTGGACATCGTCGACACCGGCTCGGGCGCGTCGGTCGACTTCCTCGCGCCGGGCATCCTCGCCCTCGCGGTGATGTCCACCGCCTTCACCGGCCAGGCCATCGCCACCGGTTTCGAACGCCGTTACGGGGTCCTCAAGCGGCTCGGGGCCTCCCCGCTGCCCCGCTGGGCGCTGATGACCGCGAAGACGCTGTCGGTGCTGGTCACCGAGGTGCTGCAGATCGTGCTGCTGACGGCGATCGCCTTCGCGCTCGGCTGGTCGCCCGAGGGCAATCCGCTCTCGGTGCTGCTGCTCCTGGTCCTGGGGACCGCCGCGTTCTCCGGGCTCGGCCTGCTGATGGCGGGGACGCTCAAGGCGGAGGCGACGCTCGCCGCCGCCAACCTGGTGTTCCTGCTCCTGCTGGTCGGCGGCGGGGTCATCGTGCCGCTGGACAAGTTCCCGGACGCGGTGCAGTCGGTGCTGGGGCTGCTGCCCGTCTCGGCACTCTCGGAGGGCCTGCGGGACGTCCTCCAGCACGGTGCGTCGATGCCGTGGCCCCAGGCCGGGATCCTCGCGGTGTGGGCGGCACTCGGGCTCGGCGCGGCGGCGAAGTTCTTCCGCTGGGAGTAGGTCCCGCATCAGGGAGTTTCCCGGGCAAGCAGGCACGTACCCACCCCCTCGTGAAAACGCGCACAAGCCCCGTCCTACGATGGTCCGCGTGGAAACCCCCATCTCCCTCATCGCCAAGCGCTGGACGCCGTCCACCAAGGTGGTGAAGCGCGCCGCGCTCTCCGCCGTCGTGATGAGCGTCTTCATCATCATCACCGGCGGTGCCGTCCGGCTCACCGGTTCGGGTCTCGGCTGCGACACCTGGCCCAAGTGCACCGACGACAGCCTGTTCGCGACGCCCGAGCAGGGGCTGCACGGCGCGATCGAGTTCGGCAACCGGATGCTGACCTATGTGCTGTCGGCCGCGGTCGGCTGGGCGATCATCGCCGTCAGCTCGATGAAGCCGCGCCGCCGCAAGGTGACCCGGCCGGCCTGGTTGCAGTTCTGGATCGTGCTGGGCAACGCCGTGCTCGGCGGAATCACGGTCTGGGCGGGACTCAACCCGTGGACGGTGGCCGGGCACTTCCTGCTCGCCAACGTGCTCCTCGCGGTCGCCGTGATCACCTGGGTGCGGATCGGCGAGGGCGACGGCCCGCCGCGGCCTCGGACCCCACTGCCGGTGCGCCGCCTGGCCTGGGCCATCCTCGCGACCACGATCGTCCTGATCGTGCTGGGCACCTCGGTGACCGGTTCCGGCAAGCACGCCGGCGACAGCAGCGACGTACCGCGCATGCCGTGGGACTGGTCGGCCGCCGCCCACATCCACGCCATCGCCGCCTGGGTGGTCTGCGCTCTGGCCATCGCGATGTGGCTGGCCCTGCGGGTGGTCGACGCCCCCGCCGACACCCGGGCCCGCGCCCGTGACCTGCTGCTCGTCCTGCTCGCCCAGGGCGCGATCGGGTACGTCCAGTACTTCAGCGACGTTCCCGAGATCCTGGTCGGCGTCCACATGTTCGGCTCGGCCATCCTGTTGATCGCCGTGGTCCGGCTCGTCCTGAGCATGCGCGAGCGCGGCGACGACACGAGCGCCCCGCTGCCCGGCCCGTCCGCCGAGCGGCCGGAGACGGCATCGGCGACGGCGGTCTGACGGACGTACGTACGGCGGGTGAGGGGCGGCGGGCCGGGTGGCCCGCCGCCCCTCCCTCACGTCCCGGCCGCTCGCCCCAGCCTGTACACCCGGCGCGCGTTCCCCGACCCGATCATCGCGGCGACCCTGGCCGCGTCCTGCCGGGTCCACGCGCCGTCCTCGACCCAGCCGCCCAGTACGCGCCCGAGTGCCTCACGGAACTGCCGCGCGCCCACCAGGTGCAGTTCCGGCAGAGCCTGTGCCCCGCTGGAGAACAGCAGCTTGCCGAACGGCGCCAGCTCCATGATCTCCGCGAGCACGGCCGCCGCCCGCGCCCCCGTCCACGCCGGTACGGCCCCCAGGTCGGCGTAGACGTGCGGGTGCCGGCCGGCCAGCGCGGCGGTCTGTCGGTGGTACGGGTAACCGTGCAGGAGGACCAGGTCGCAGCCGTGCCCCTCGGTCGCGGCGGCGAAGTCGGCGAGGCGGGCCGGGTCCGCGGCGCCCAGGCGCAGTTGCAGCGGCAGCCCGCAGGCCACCGCGGACCAGCGCAGGTGGTCCAGCAGCTCCGGTTCGAGGGGCGCCCCGCCGCCGCCCCGGCCCACCGCGCCCCGGCGGGCGGCCCGGCGCTCCGTCTCCCGCCGGGCCAGCCCTGGCTCTTATACACATCTCTGATGGCGCGAGGGAGG
>NTHE01000087.1 GCA_002551355.1 Streptomyces sp. man185
CGGTCCCGTATCACCGGGGCCCTCCGGGCGCTTCCCTTCGTTTTTCTTTGTCTTGCTGTCTTGCGTTTCCGACTCTATCAGACGCTTTCCAGTGTCTGATTCCCGGTCGAAGCGGGCCGTGCAGTTTCGCTTTCCAGGTCCTTCGCTTTCGCGTTTTCCCTTTCCGGCGGTTCCAACTTTACCAGACTCTTTTTCGTTCCGTTTCCGGTTCGAATTCGATTTCCAGTGGCCTGTGGAGTGGCCTTGCCTTTCGGCGGATCCGACTTTATCAGAGTTTCTGAGTCGGAATTCCCGCCCTGTTCGGGTGTTGCAGGCGTACGAGTACGCGCGGCTCTTCCCGTTCAGGCGGAGACGTAAACGTACTGGAGCGGGGCTCCCCGATGCAAATCGAGGGCCCCGCTCCAGGTCAGGCTGCCGTGAGGGGTCAGACCTCGACGACGACCGGAAGGATCATCGGGCGCCGGCGGTAGGTGTCGGACACCCACTTGCCGACCGTCCGGCGAACCATCTGCTGGAGCTGGTGGGGCTCCATCACGCCGTCCTGCGCCGACTTGTCCAGGGCTTCCTGGATCTTCGGGGTCACGCCGACGAAGGCGTTGTCGTCGATGCCGGAGCCCCGGGCCTGGATGTGGGGGCCGCCCACGATCTTGCCGGAGGAGCTGTCGACCACGATGAACACCGAGATGATGCCCTCGTCGCCGAGGATGCGGCGGTCCTTGAGGGAGGTCTCGGTGACGTCCCCGACGGAGAGGCCGTCGACGTAGACGTAACCGGCCTGGACCTTGCCGACGATCTTGGCCTTGCCGTCGATGAGGTCGACGACCACGCCGTCCTCGGCGATGACGATGTGGTCCTTCGGCACACCCGTGAGCGCGCCCAGCTCGGCGTTGGCCCGCAGGTGGCGCCATTCGCCGTGGACCGGCATCAGGTTCTTCGGCTTGCAGATGTTGTAGAAGTACAGCAGCTCGCCGGCCGAGGCGTGGCCCGAGACGTGGACCTTGGCGTTGCCCTTGTGGACGACGTTGGCGCCCCAGCGGGTCAGGCCGTTGATCACGCGGTAGACCGCGTTCTCGTTGCCGGGGATGAGAGACGACGCGAGGATCACCGTGTCGCCGGGAACGATCCGGATCTGGTGGTCGCGGTTGGCCATCCGGGAGAGGGCCGCCATCGGCTCGCCCTGCGAACCCGTGCAGACCAGTACGACCTCGTCGTCCGGGAGGTCGTCGAGGGTCTTGACGTCGACGACCAGTCCGGCGGGGACCTTCAGGTAGCCCAGGTCACGGGCGATGCCCATGTTGCGGACCATCGAGCGTCCGACGAAGGCGACCCTGCGGCCGTACTCGTGGGCGGCGTCCAGGATCTGCTGGATGCGGTGCACATGGCTGGCGAAGCTCGCCACGATGATGCGCTTCTGGGCGTTCGCGAACACCGTGCGCAGGACGTTGGAGATGTCCCGCTCCGGCGGCACGAAGCCGGGGACCTCGGCGTTCGTGGAGTCGGAGAGGAGGAGGTCGATGCCCTCCTCGCTCAGCCGTGCGAAGGCGTGCAGGTCGGTGAGACGGCCGTCCAGCGGAAGCTGGTCCATCTTGAAGTCACCGGTGGCCACGGCCATGCCCGCAGGGGTGCGGATGGCGACGGCGAGGGCGTCCGGGATGGAGTGGTTGACCGCGATGAACTCGCAGTCGAAGACGCCGATGCGCTCCCGCTGTCCCTCCTGCACCTCAAGGGTGTAGGGGCGGATGCGGTGCTCCTGGAGCTTCGCCTCGATGAGCGCGAGAGTCAGCTTCGAGCCGATGAGGGGGATGTCCGGCTTCAGGCGCAGCAGGTAGGGGACACCACCGATGTGGTCCTCGTGGCCGTGCGTGAGGACGATGCCCTCGATGTCGTCCAGGCGGTCCCGGATCGTGGTGAAGTCCGGCAGGATCAGGTCGATGCCCGGCTGCTCCTCCTCGGGGAAGAGGACGCCGCAGTCGACGATGAGCAGGCGGCCGCCGTACTCGAAGACCGTCATGTTGCGGCCGATCTCGCCCAGGCCGCCGAGCGGGGTGACCCGCAGGGCGCCCTTCGGGAGCTTCGGCGGGGTACCGAGTTCAGGGTGCGGATGACTCAAAAGACTCTCCTTACCACGCACGCCACGTACCGCTGAGGCACGTGGCGCGCATGTCATTCGTGCACTTGCTGTTGTCTTGGAAGGGTGGTGCTCGATGCGAGTCGCCTCGCGTGTTCAGTTGTGAAGTCTGTGATTAGAGCTGTACCCCGCCGGCGGCGAGATCGATCTTGAGCTGGGCAGTCTCCTGGACGCTGAGCTCCACCAGCGGCAGGCGCAGCGGTCCGGCCGGGAGACCCTGGAGGGTCAGAGCGGCCTTCGTGGTGATGACGCCTTGGGTGCGGAACATCCCGGTGAAGACCGGGAGCAGCTTCTGGTGGATCTCGGTGGCCTTGTGGACATCGCCGCTCAGGTGCGCCTCGATCAGGGCCCGCAGGTCGGGGGTGACCACGTGGCCGACGACGGAGACGAAGCCGACCGCGCCGACCGAGAGCAGCGGCAGGTTGAGCATGTCGTCGCCGGAATACCAGGCGAGACCGGATTCGGCGATGGCCCAGCTGGCACGGCCCAGGTCGCCCTTGGCGTCCTTGTTCGCGACGATCCGCGGGTGATCGGCGAGCCGGACGAGGGTCTCGGTGTCGATCGGCACCCCGCTGCGGCCGGGGATGTCGTACAGCATCACGGGCAGGCCGGTGGAGTCGGCGATGGCCGTGAAGTGCCGGAGCAGGCCCTCCTGCGGCGGCTTGTTGTAGTACGGCGTCACGGCGAGCAGCCCGTGGGCGCCGGTGCGCTCGGCCGTCCGGGCCAGCTCGACGCTGTGGCGGGTGTCGTTGGTGCCGATGCCGGCGACGACATGCGCTCGGTCGCCGACCGCTTCGAGCACCGCCCGTACGAGCTGGTCCTTCTCCGTATCACTGGTGGTCGGGGACTCACCGGTGGTGCCGTTGACGATCAGGCCGTCATTGCCTGCGTCCACCAGGTGGGCGGCGAGCCGCTGGGCGCCGTCGAGGTCGAGAGCGCCGTCCGCCGTGAAGGGCGTGACCATAGCGGTGAGGACCCGCCCGAAGGGGGTCTGCGGAGTGGAGATCGGAGCCATGGGTAACACGCTACTCGCTGCTCAGCGCGCGGGGTCCCCTCGGGGGGACGAGGAAGAGGAGCCCGGCACTGCCTGCTCGGGGGTTCAAGCAGTGCCGGGTCCGTTTGATCAGCCTAGATGAACTTCTCGAAACGCCGCAATACGGACACCGCCTACGGGGCTACCCGTCCATTTTTGTTGAAGGCCGCATGAGTGAGCGGCATGAGCTGCTCCCAGTGGGCTTCCATCTGCTCGCCGACCATCTCGATCTCCCGCTGCGGGAAGGACGGGACCTTCGCCAGCTCGTGCTGGGTGCGCAGACCGAGGAAGTGCATCAGCGAGCGCGCGTTGCAGGTGGCGTACATCGAGGAGAAGAGTCCTACGGGGAGGACCGCGCGGGCGACCTCGCGGGCCACGCCCTTCGCCAGCATCTCCTGGTACGCCTCGTAGGAGGCCCGGTAGGACTCCTCCATTGCGCGGGTCGTGACGTCGTACTGCTCCTCGGTGCCCTCGACGAACACGTACTTGCCGGGGCGGCCCTGCTGGACCAGCTTGCGGGAGGTTCCGGGGACGTAGAAGACCGGCTCCAGCTCCCTGTAGCGGCCCGATTCCTCGTTGTAGGACCAGCCGACGCGGTGCCGCATGAACTCGCGGAAGACGAAGATCGGGGCGCTGATGAAGAACGTCATCGAGTTGTGCTCGAACGGGCTGCCGTGCCGGTCCCGCATGAGGTAGTTGATGAGCCCCTTGGAGCGCTCGGGGTCCTTGGTGACCTCTTCGAGCGACTGCTCGCCGGCGGTGGAGACCCGGGCGGCGAACAGCACATCCGCGTCGCGCGCGTCGCTCTTCACCAGCTCGACGGTGACGTCACTGCGGAAGTGGGGCTTTGCGGGTTCGGGGGTGTCGGTCACCGACGGGGGTCCTTCCAGGGGCGGCGCGGGGAGAACCCGAGGCTTCGCTCGGGCGGCGACCACTTTACGTGTCCCTTGCTCGCGTGCATCCACCCCTTGCTCGCATGCATGCACGTGGCGGCCTCGGGCAGCCGTTCGTGGAGTTCCCCCAACAAGTACGGCGATTCGGGCACCGATTCGGGCTGTCGTACGTCTGACTCAATAGCAGCACCTGTCACGCAGATCAAGGAGAGTTTCCTCATGTTTCGCCGGCGTGAAGCCGTCCCGTTCTCGTTCGTCGCGGAGTCCGACCGGTTCCGCAGTAATGTCACTCCCCCTCGCGCGGCCCGTGCCAGCGTTCCCGAGCTGCTGGGGCGGTCCCTCGTCGGGCTGACCGTGGTCGCCGGACTCGTGGGCTCGCTCTTGCTGGGGATCCCCGCGCTCGACTCCGAGCAGTCCCCCGCGCACGGCAAGCAGTCCGAAGCTTCGCAGGGCCGCTGACTCGTACGGACCCCCTGGGGTGGTCGGGTCGGGGGCGGTCTCGGTAGCCTCACCGGGCACAGCAATCGAGCGTGCTTGTGAGTGAGGATGAGCCGTGCCCCTGCCCTTTCTGACGGCCGACCGCGCATTCGACGCGAGCGCGGAGGACGTCGCGCTGCCGTTCGACGACCACGACAGCTGGCGGCGGCCCTACCGCCCCGGTCCGTGGCGGGTCGCGGCGGCGGCCACCCTGTTGTTGCTGGCCTCGTTCGTTCTGCTCGCGGCCATGATCATCGGTGTGGCCGGAGCGCCTTCGGGTGCCACGGTGTGTCTGGTGCTGGCCGGTGCGGTGATCGCCGCCGCTCTGCGGTTGCTGCGGGCCGGCGCATGGGTCAGCCGCCACGGTGTGCGGCGCGTCGGCTTCTTCTGGACCACCACGGTGGCGTGGACCGAGACGTCGGCCGTTCGTACGGTCCAGCAGCCCGTGAAGTGGATGGGCTTTCCCCGTACGGTCCAGGGCCAGGCGCTCGTCGTGGTCCGGCTGAGCGGTGAGACGCTGCCGCCGCTGGCCACCGACCACAACGCGGACTTCCTCGGGCGCGAGGAGGCGTTCGAGCGGGCCACGGACGCGGTTGAGGCCTGGGCGGATGAGTATCGGCACGAGTGAGCCTCTGTCTGCCGCCGTCTGCATGTGAGTGAGCCCGGGACCCGTGTGGGTGCCGGGCTCACTTGCGTACGGGGTGAGAGATGTCCTCAAGCGCCGGACGGGCTTGTACGGGTGTCCTCAAGCGCCGGACGGGCTGGAGGATGCGGGGGCGTCGGGCGGGGACGTGGGTTCGGGCCCGCTGGAGCGGTGCAGTGCGATCGCCCTCTGCATGGCCTTGCGGGCCCTCGGGGTGTCCCTCGCGTCCTGGTAGGCGACCGCCAGCCGGAACCAGGTCCGCCAGTCGTCCGGAGCGTCCTCGGTCTCCTCGCGGCGCTTGGTGAAGACCGCGTCGGCGGCGTCCCGGTCGATGCGCCCGGACGGCGTGCGGGCCAGGTCGTCGACCGGCAGGCCGCCCTCGGCGTCCAGCTCGGCGGCGAGCACGTTGGCGCGGCGGACGAACTGGGTGTTCTTCCAGAGGAACCAGACGCCGATCACCGGCAGGATCAGCACGGCGACGCCGAACGTGACCGTGAGCAGCGTGCCGTGCCGGATGAGCATCAGACCGCGGCCGCCGACCAGGACGAAGTAGAAGACCAGGACGGCTGCCGTGACGAAGTAGGTGATCTTTGCGCGCATGGTGGGCTCAGTCAGTTCAGGTCGAGGAAGTGTTCCAGGCCGAACGTGAGGCCGGGAGTGGTCACCACGCGGCGGACGCCGAGCAGGATGCCCGGCATGAAGCTGCTGTGGTGGAGGGAGTCGTGGCGGATCGTGAGGGTCTCGCCCTCGCCACCGAGCAGCACTTCCTGGTGGGCCAGCAGGCCGCGGAGGCGGATCGCGTGGACCGGGACGCCGTCGACGTCCGCGCCGCGCGCGCCGTCCAGGGCGGTGGTGGTGGCGTCCGGCTGGGGTGCGCTACCGGCCTTGGCGCGGGCGGCCGCGATGAGCTGGGCGGTGCGGGTGGCGGTGCCGGAGGGGGCGTCGACCTTGTTGGGGTGGTGCAGTTCGACCACCTCGACGGACTCGAAGTAGCGGGCGGCCTGCTCCGCGAACTTCATGGTCAGCACCGCGCCGATGGAGAAGTTCGGGGCGATGAGGACGCCGGTCTCCGGGGAGTTGTCCAGCCAGGTGGTCAGCTGCGCGAGCCGTTCGTCGGTCCAGCCGGTGGTGCCGACGACGGCGTGGATGCCGTGCCGGACGCAGAAATCGAGGTTTCCCATCACCGATGCTGGGGTGGTGAGCTCGACGACGGCCTGGGCGCCCGTGTCGGCGAGGGTCTCCAGCTTGTCGCCCCGGCCCAGGGCAGCCACCAGCTCCAGGTCGTCGGCGGCCTCGATCGCCCGGACGGCCTCGGAGCCGATGCGGCCCTTCGCACCGAGAACGGCTACGCGCAGCTTGCTCATCTTGATTCCTTGAGGGATTAAGGGATTAGGAGACCGCTTCTTCCAGGCGGTCCGCCTGCTTGTCCTTGAGCGGGCCGATGACCGAGAGCGAGGGGCGGTGGGTGAGGAGCTCGCCCGCCACCTCCCGTACGTCGTCGGGGGTGACCTCCGCGATGCGCGCGAGCATGTCGTCGACCGACATCTGCTCGCCCCAGCACAGCTCGCTCTTGCCGATACGGTTCATCAGCGCGCCGGTGTCCTCCAGGCCGAGGACGGTGGACCCGGAGAGCTGCCCGATGGCGCGGGTGATCTCGTCGTCGTCCAGGCCGTGCGTGGCGACCCGGTCCAGTTCGTCGCGGCAGATCTTCAGGACGTCGTGGACCTGGCTGGGCCGGCAGCCCGCGTACACGCCGAAGAGGCCGCAGTCGGCGAAGCCCGAGGTGTACGAGTAGACGCTGTAGGCCAGGCCGCGCTTCTCCCGTACCTCCTGGAAGAGGCGTGAGCTCATGCCGCCGCCGAGGGCGGTGTTGAGGACGCCCAGCGCCCAGCGGCGGTCGTCGGTGCGGGCGAGGCCGGGCATGCCGAGGACCACGTGTGCCTGCTCGGTCCTGCGGTTCAGCAGCTCGACCTTGCCGGCGGTGCGCAGGGTGCGGGAGCCCTCGCGGGGGGTCATGGGCACCGCGTCCGCACGGGAGAGGGCGCCGGCCTTCTCGAAGGCCTTGCGGACCTGGCGTACGACCGTCGCGTGGTCGACGTTGCCCGCGGCGGCGACGACGAGGTGCGTGGGGTCGTAGTGCTTCTTGTAGAAGCGGGCGATCTGGCCGCGGTTCAGCGCGTTGATCGTGTCGACGGTGCCGAGGACCGGGCGACCGAGGGGGGTGTCGCCGAGCATGGTGTGCGCGAACAGGTCGTGCACGCAGTCGCCCGGGTCGTCCTCGGTCATCGCGATCTCTTCGAGGATGACGCCGCGCTCGGCGTCGACGTCCTCGGGGGCGATCAGCGAGCCGGTCAGCATGTCGCAGACGACGTCGATGGCCAGCGGCAGGTCGGTGTCCAGGACCCGCGCGTAGTAGCAGGTGTACTCCTTCGCCGTGAAGGCGTTCATCTCGCCGCCGACCGCGTCGATCGCGGAGGAGATGTCGAGGGCGGTGCGCTTGGCGGTGCCCTTGAAGAGGAGGTGTTCGAGGTAGTGGGTCGCGCCGTTCAGGGTGGGCGTCTCGTCGCGGGAACCGACGTTGGCCCAGATGCCGAAGGTGGCGGACCGGACGGAGGGCAGGGTCTCGGTGACGATCCGCAGACCGCCGGGGAGGACGGTCCGGCGGACCGTGCCGATGCCGTTGCTGCCCTGGAGAAGCGTTTGGGTACGGGCGACGGCCCGCGCCTTGGAGGAGGCGCGGGCCGTCGTCGCGGAACTACGGGACGTCACTTGTCGGTGTCGTCCTTCGTCTCGTCCTCTTCACCCTCGATGACGGGGATGAGGGAGAGCTTGCCGCGGGAGTCGATCTCGGCGATCTCGACCTGGACCTTGGCTCCGACGCCGAGCACGTCCTCGACGTTCTCCACGCGCTTGCCACCGGCGAGCTTGCGGATCTGCGAGATGTGCAGCAGGCCGTCCTTGCCCGGCATGAGCGAGACGAACGCGCCGAAGGTGGTCGTCTTGACGACCGTACCCAGGTAGCGCTCGCCGACCTCCGGCATGGTCGGGTTGGCGATGGCGTTGATCGTGGCGCGGGCGGCCTCGGCCTGCGAGCCCTGCTGGGCACCGATGTAGATGGTGCCGTCGTCCTCGATCGTGATGTCGGCGCCGGTGTCCTCCTGGATCTGGTTGATCATCTTGCCCTTGGGGCCGATGACCTCACCGATCTTGTCCACCGGGATCTTGACGGTGATGATCCGCGGGGCGTTCGGGGACATCTCGTCCGGGACGTCGATGGCCTCGTTCATGACGTCCAGGATGTGCAGACGCGCGTCACGGGCCTGCTTCAGCGCGGCGGCCAGGACCGAGGCGGGGATGCCGTCGAGCTTGGTGTCGAGCTGGAGCGCGGTCACGAACTGCTTGGTGCCGGCGACCTTGAAGTCCATGTCGCCGAAGGCGTCCTCCGCACCGAGGATGTCGGTGAGGGCGACGTAGTGGGTCTTGCCGTCGATCTCCTGCGAGATCAGGCCCATGGCGATACCGGCGACGGCGGCCTTGAGGGGCACACCGGCGTTCAGCAGCGACATGGTGGAGGCGCAGACCGAGCCCATCGACGTCGAGCCGTTGGAGCCCAGCGCCTCGGAGACCTGGCGGATCGCGTAGGGGAACTCCTCGCGCGTCGGGAGGACCGGCACGATGGCGCGCTCTGCGAGAGCGCCGTGGCCGATCTCGCGGCGCTTGGGCGAGCCCACGCGGCCGGTCTCACCGACGGAGTACGGCGGGAAGTTGTAGTTGTGCATGTAGCGCTTGCGGGTCACCGGGGAGAGGGTGTCCAGCTGCTGCTCCATCCGGAGCATGTTGAGGGTGGTGACGCCCAGGATCTGGGTCTCGCCACGCTCGAACAGCGCCGAGCCGTGCACGCGCGGGATGGCCTCGACCTCGGCGGCGAGCGTACGGATGTCCGTGACGCCACGGCCGTCGATGCGGACCTTGTCCTTGATGACGCGCTCGCGGACCAGCTTCTTGGTCAGCGAGCGGTACGCGGCGGAGATCTCCTTCTCGCGGCCCTCGAACGCCGGCAGAAGCTTTTCTGCGGCGATCTCCTTGACGCGGTCCAGCTCGGCCTCGCGGTCCTGCTTGCCGGCGATGGTGAGCGCCTGCGTCAGCTCGGAGGTGACGGCCTTGGCGAGCGCCTCGAAGACGTCGTCCTGGTAGTCCAGGAAGACCGGGAACTCGCCGACCGGCTTGGCGGCCTTGGAGGCGAGGTCCGACTGGGCCTTGCAGAGCGCCTTGATGAAGGGCTTCGCGGCGTCCAGACCGGCGGCGACGATCTCCTCGGTGGGAGCCTCGGCGCCGTCCTTGACGAGCTGGATGGTCTTCTCGGTGGCCTCGGCCTCGACCATCATGATCGCGACGTCGCCGTCCTCCAGGACGCGACCGGCGACGACCATGTCGAAGACGGCGTCCTCGAGCTCGGTGTGCGTCGGGAACGCGACCCACTGGCCCTTGATCAGGGCGACGCGGGTGGCGCCGATCGGACCGGAGAAGGGCAGGCCCGCCAGGATGGTGGAGCAGGAGGCGGCGTTGATCGCGACCACGTCGTACAGGTGGTCGGGGTTGAGCGCCATGATCGTCTCGACGATCTGGATCTCGTTGCGCAGGCCCTTCTTGAAGGAGGGGCGCAGCGGGCGGTCGATCAGGCGGCAGGTGAGGATCGCGTCCTCGGAGGGCCGGCCCTCACGGCGGAAGAAGGAGCCGGGGATCTTGCCGGCCGCGTACTGCCGCTCCTCGACGTCCACCGTGAGGGGGAAGAAGTCGAGGTTGTCCTTGGGCCGCTTGGAAGCGGTGGTGGCCGACAGCACCATGGTGTCGTCGTCCAGGTACGCGACGGCGGAGCCGGCGGCCTGCTTGGCCAGGCGGCCCGTCTCGAAGCGGATGGTGCGGGTGCCGAAGGTTCCGTTGTCGATAACGGCCTCGGCGTAGTGGGTCTCGTTCTCCACTAGTGATTTCTCCATACTCGTCGTCTTTCGTCCTCACGCCCGTGTGGCGGGGGACGGTGCGGGAGAGGCGCACTGTGGATGCGGGCCGGTCTTCGATCGAAGCTCCCGGGCATGTTCCCGGGGGCCACTACCGAGGACCGGCGGCGGCGTCGTCGCGCCTCTCCCTCGTTCCTGCGGGTCGCGCGTGTTCATCGCGCGGGTCTTGCGGGTCGTGCGGGTGTCGCTGGACCCAGGTTACTGAGCTTGACACCGGTCGTGCACGTACGGCAAAGGGAGCGGTCCCCTCAAACGCGGGAACCGCTCCCTCTCCACAGCGTCCTTACTTGGCGCCGCCGGCCGCGCCACGGCGGATGCCGAGGCGGTCGACGAGCGCACGGAAGCGCTGGATGTCCTTCTTGGCCAGGTACTGCAGGAGGCGGCGACGCTGGCCGACCAGGATCAGCAGACCACGACGGGAGTGGTGGTCGTGCTTGTGCGTCTTGAGGTGCTCCGTCAGGTCCGAGATCCGGCGGGAGAGCATGGCGACCTGGACCTCGGGGGATCCGGTGTCACCCTCCTTCTGGGCGAACTCGGACATGATCTGCTTCTTCGTAGCGGCGTCGAGCGGCACGCGTACTCCTCTTGGTGTTCGAAGCGCCCACGAGTGCCCCTGGTCTTGATCTCAGGGGAGCTTCCGTGACTCGGAGGCGAAGGTCCGATGAGCGCAGCCCCCAGGATGATCCGAGGACGCGTACACAAACGGCCACTGGTCAGAGTACCAGCCATTCAGGTCACGGCCCGCCGCTGGTCGGGCGCCCCCGCCCCGGTCAGCTGGTGAGGGCCCGGGCCCGGACGAAGACGTCGAGGACCGCCAGGCAGAGCGGGACCAGCGAGAGCAGCACCGCGCTCTCGGCCAGGTCGAGGAGGCGGCCCCAGAACGGCGAGAGCCCCTTGCGCGGGATGACCAGGCCGATCGCGGTGAGCAGGGCGGCTCCGGCGGCGACGGCGGCGGAGAGCCAGATCGTACGGATGTCCAGGGCTCCGCGGTCGCCATAGCGGACCAGCTCGTACAGAAGGTCCGTCGGCGGGTTCAGGGAGAGGCCGAGGACGAGGAGCCCGATGGCCCCGATGCCGGCCACCAGGACGCAGGCGACCTGGGAGGTGTAGCGGAAGAGACGGGCGCGCAGCAGCATGGCGAGGCCCGCGGCCAGGGCGAGGATCTGGCCCCAGATGTTGTCGGAGAAGCCGAGGACGGCCGCCGAGCCGACGACCACGGCCGCGCAGCCGCCGACGAGGCCGAGGAGCATCTCGTGGCCGCGGCGGGCCTGGGCGGCGATGCGGTCGGCGTCGACGGGCTCCGGGTCGCCTTCGGGAGTGTCCGGGTCGGTGTCGTCGTAGCCGCCCGGGGCGGTGCGCGGCGAGGCGTAGCCGATGGGCAGGCGCGCGAAGCGTGCGGAGAGGCCGGGCAGGAAGGCGACCAGGCCGAGAGCGACCGGGGCGCAGACGGCGGCGGTCTCGGTGGCGGACGCCTCGGTGAGGATCGCGACGAAGGTGGCCAGCATGCCGACGGTGGCCAGGAAGGTCGTCGCGACGAAGGGCGCGTCGCCGCTGGGGGTCAGGGCGACCAGGACCACCGAGGCGACCAGCACGGCGACGCAGCCGAGCAGGAACTGCAGCCGGCCCGGTCCCTGGCCGGCGTCCGGGCCGATGATGCCGGAGCCGGCGATGAGGACGAGCGGAAGGGCGCCGAGGCCGAGGGCGACGGCGGTGGAGCGGTCGCCGTAGACCCGGGCGCGCACTCCGGCGAAGGCGGTGAGGAGCAGTCCGGCGGATCCCGCGATGATGCCGGGCAGGCTGTGCATGTCGTGGCGCACCGGGTCGGCGAACCAGATCACGAAGGCCATGAGGACGAGCAGCAGGACGCCGCCGACCAGGCCCGCACCGCGCAGGAGTTCGTCGCTCCACAGGTGGCGGTCGCGGGTGACGGCGGAGGCGACGGCGTCGGAGACGTCGTCGAAGACCGCGGGCGGCAGCGACTGGCCGAAGGGGCGCAGGCTGAGGATCTCGCCGTCGAGGACCTGCTGGACGCCGAGGGTGCGGGCGCCGTCCAGAACCGTTCCGTCACGGCGGACGAGGTGGTAGCCGGTGGGCGTTCCGGCGGCCTGGGTCTGGCCCGTGAGACGCAGGATCTCGGGGTAGACGTCGGCGACGGCGATGTCCTCGGGCAGGGCGACGTCGATCCGGCTGTCGGGTGCCACGACGGTGACGCGGCAAAAGCCCGTCGCTGCGGTCGTACTCACGTGTCTGGTCCCCCTGATTCGCGGTTGCGCACGGTGCGCGCGCCACCCTACCGGGAGGGGGCCGGGTGGCCTGCAAGTAGGATCGCCGTCGCGCGGACGGAAGTTGTGCGCGCACGCAGCCACGGGGGCGTCGGTGCGGATCAAGACCGGCTTTCCGCCCGTCCGTATCGAGGGATTGATGTTCCGGTGAGCCAGATCGTCGTGAAACGACCTCCGCGGTCCCTGCCGCCGGAAGTACCGGCGGACGCGTTGACGTTGGAGCCGCCTCCGGAGCTGCCGCGCGGGCAGCAGGAGGGCATGCTGATGCAGATCCTGCCGGTGCTCGGCATGGGTTCGTCGGTTGTCTTCTTCTTCTCGCCGCAGGCCCCTCCGTTCATGCGGATCATGGGCGTTCTGATGCTCGTCTCGACGGTCGGCATGGTGGTTGCCCAGCTTGTCCGGTATCGCCGCGGTACGCAGGGGGAGATGGCAGATGTCCGCCGTGACTACCTCAAGTACCTGGCGCAGACGCGGCGCACGGTCCGGCGCACGGCGCGCAAGCAGCGCGATGTGCAGCTGTATCTGCATCCGTCGCCGGAGCAGTTGTGGTCGGTGGTGGCGGAGGGCTCCCGGCTGTGGGAACGGCGCGTCGGTGACAAGGACTTCGCGCAGGTGCGGATCGGTCTCGGCGCGCAGCAGCTGTCGACGCCGCTGGTCGCCCCGGACACCGCGCCGGTGGACGAGCTGGAGCCGATGTGCGCCGGTGCGATGCAGAAGTTCCTGGCGGTGCACGGTTCGCTGGACGGGCTGCCGATGGCGGTCTCGATGCGGGCGTTCTACCACGTGACGGTCTCCGGTCATCCGGAGGCGGCGCAGTCCACGGCGCGTTCGATGGTGGCTCAGCTGGCGACGCTGCACTCCCCCGAGGACCTGATGGTCGCGGTGGTGGCGGCCCCGAACGCGGTGGAGCGCTGGGACTGGACGAAGTGGCTGCCGCACGCGCAGGTGCCGGGCGAGATCGACGGGGCCGGTACGAAGCGGCTGTTCGGCGACGACCTCGGCGAGCTGGAGCAGCTGATGGCGAACCGTCTGGAGGGCCGGCCGCGGTTCGGGCGGGAGAGTCAGCCGGTGCTGGACCAGCCGCACGTCGTGGTGGTCCTGGACGGCGGGATCGTGCCGCCGGACTCGCTGTTCGCGGCGGCGGAGGGGCTGCAGGGCGTGACCATCGTCGAGGTGGTCTCCGGGGATCTGGACGAGCAGCGCGGCGGTCTGTCGGTGGTGGTGCGGCCGGGGCTGCTGCGGCTGGAGTCGGGTGCGGGTCTGGCGTACGAGGGAGTGCCGGACACGATGTCGCTGCCGGCCGCCGAGGGGCTGGCCAGGCAGTTGGCGCCGCTGCGGACGGGCGGGGGCGACGACGACGAACCGCTGCTGGCGAACCTGGACTTCACGGATCTGCTGAATCTGGGGGATGCCGGTTCGGTCGATGTGGCGCGTACCTGGCGGCCCCGGTCGGTGTCGGAGCGGCTGCGGGTGCCGATCGGGATCGGCGAGGGCGGTGCGCCGGTGATGCTGGACCTCAAGGAGGCCGCGCAGGAGGGCATGGGGCCGCACGGGCTGTGTGTCGGCGCGACGGGTTCCGGCAAGTCGGAGCTGCTGCGGACGCTGGTGCTGGGTCTTGCGGTGACGCACTCGTCGGAGACGCTGAACTTCGTGCTCGCGGACTTCAAGGGTGGTGCGACGTTCGCCGGGATGTCGCAGATGCCGCACGTGGCGGCGGTCATCACGAACCTGGCGGACGACCTGACGCTCGTGGACCGGATGGGCGACGCGATCCGCGGTGAGCTGCAGCGGCGGCAGGAGCTGCTGAGGTCGGCGGGCAACTACGCCAACATCCACGACTACGAGAAGGCGCGGGCCGCGGGCGCGGCGCTGGAGCCGCTGGCCTCGCTGGTGCTGGTGATCGACGAGTTCTCCGAGCTCCTCACCGCCAAGCCGGACTTCATCGACATGTTCATCCAGATCGGCCGGATCGGCCGTTCGCTGGGTGTGCATCTGCTGCTGGCATCGCAGCGTCTCGAGGAGGGCAAGCTGCGCGGTCTGGACACCTATCTGTCGTACCGGATCGGTCTGCGGACCTTCTCGGCTTCGGAGTCGCGTACGGCGCTGGGTGTGCCGGACGCGTACCACCTGCCGTCGGTGCCGGGTTCCGGCTATCTCAAGTTCGGTACGGACGAGATGACCCGCTTCAAGGCGGCGTACGTGTCGGGGACGTACCGCACGGGCGGTGCGGATCTGTCGGTGGGGCAGTTGTCGGTCGACCGGCGGCCCGCGGTGTTCTCGGCCGCGCCGGTCCCCGTGGTGTACCGGGCGCCGGATCCCGAGCTGCTGGCCGCGGAGGCGGCGCGGGCGCGGGCGGAGGACGACGCGCTGGCGGACACGGTGCTCGATGTGATCGTGCGGCGGCTGGAGGGCCAGGGGGTGCCGGCGCATCAGGTGTGGCTGCCGCCGCTGGACCGGGCGCCGACCCTGGACCAGCTGCTGCCGGGGCTCGCGCCGACGGCGGACCGCGGGTTCACCTCGACCGAGTACACGCGTCCGGGCGGGCTGATCGTGCCGCTGGGGCTGATCGACAAGCCGTTCGAGCAGCGGCGGGAGCTGCTGTACCGGGACTTCTCCGGTGCGGCCGGCCATCTGCTGATCGTGGGCGGTCCGCAGTCCGGCAAGTCGACGCTGGCGCGTGCGCTGATCTCGTCGTTCGCGCTCACGCACACCCCGGACGAGGTGCAGTTCTACGGGCTGGACTTCGGTGGTGGCGGCATGGTCTCGCTGGAAGGGCTGCCGCATGTCGGCGGAATGGCCTCGCGACTGGATCCCGAGCGGGTGCGCCGTACGGTCGCCGAGGTCGCGGGGATCCTGAACCGGCGCGAGGAGTTCTTCCGCGCCAACTCCATCGACTCCATGAACACCTATCGGCGCAGGCGTGCCCGGGGTGAGCTGCCCGGCGAGGCGTGGGGCGACGTGTTCCTGGTGATCGACGGCTGGAGTGCGTTCCGGACCGAGTACGAGATGCTGGAGGAGGTCGTCACCGATCTCGCCTCGCGCGGCCTCGGGTACGGCATCCACCTGGTCGCCACGGCGGCCCGGTACATGGAGATGCGCGCGGCGCTGAAGGACCAGATGCTGGGCCGGCTCGAACTGCGTCTCGGCGACACGATGGACTCCGAGTTCGACCGCAAGGTCGCGGCGAACGTCCCCGCGGGGGTGCCGGGCCGCGGTCAGGTGCCGGAGAAGCTGCACTTCATGGGTGCGCTGCCGCGTATCGACTCGGTCAGCGACCCGGCGGACCTGTCGGAGGGCACGGAGGCGTTCGTCGCCACGGTGCAGGCCAACTGGTCGGGCCGGTCGGCGCCTGCCGTACGGCTGCTGCCGCGCAGGCTGGACGCGGATCAGTTGCCCAAGGGGTTCGAGTTCCCGGAGCGGGGCATCGCGATCGGCATCGACGAGACGGCGCTGGAGCCGGTGTTCGTCGACTTCGAGACGGATCCGTTCTTCCTGATCTTCGGCGACAGCGAGTCGGGGAAGACGAACCTGCTGCGGCTGATCGCCAAGCAGATCGCGGAGCGCTACTCCTCCGACGAGGCGAAGCTGGTCGTCGGCGACTACCGCCGGGCGTTGCTGGGCGCGCTGCCGGAGGAGTACGTACTGGAGTACGCGCCGATGGCGAGCTCGATGCAGATGCACATGGAGGCGCTGGCGGGGGTGTTCTCCCGGCGGCAGCCGCCGGCGGACGTGACGCCGCAGCAGCTGCGCGACCGCAGCTGGTGGACCGGTCCGCAGATCTTCATCATCGTGGACGACTACGACCTGGTGGCGACGAACGCGGGCAACCCACTGGCGGCACTCGCGGAGTACCTGCCGTTCGCCCGGGACACCGGGGTGCGGTTCATCATCGCGCGCAGCTCCGCGGGTGCGTCCCGAGCGATGTACGAGGGGTTCATGCAGCGCATCAAGGAGCTGGGGGCGCAGGGCGTGGTGCTGTCCGGCGACCCCAGCGAGGGCGAGCTCATCGGCCCGGTCCGCGGTCACGCGATGCCGCCGGGGCGCGGGTACTTCGCCTCGCGGCGGCGCGGTGCGCCGATGGTGCAGATCGGACGGCTGCCGGAACAGCGCTGAGCCCGCTCGCCGCGCAGTCATGCTCCTCCTCACGCGGTGGCGCCGCCGTCGACGGAGGCGTGGCGGGCGCACCCGCGGGGCGGTTCCCGCTCTCTCCTGACGGACGCCCGTGAGGTGAGTGCCGGGGATAATCTGGCAGCGGGGCGACGAGCACGTTCCCGCAGCACGCGAGAGAGAGGCAACTGATGGGCACCCAGCAGGAGAAGGACGAGCTGTACGCACTCGACATCTCGGGGGTGGAGTGGCTGAGCGCCCCGGGGACGGAGAAGGCGGAGGAGCGCGTGGAGATCGCTCATCTGCCGGGTGGGGCCGTGGCGATGCGTTCCTCGCTGGATCCGGACACCGTGCTGCGCTACACGGAGGCCGAGTGGACCGCCTTCGTACTGGGGGCGCGGGACGGGGAGTTCGACCTGAAGTAGCCGTTACCGCACGCGAGAGGGGCACGCTCACGGTGGAGCGTGCCCCTCTCGGCCGTCCGCACGCGGTGGTGCGGAGGGTGGTTCAGAACGCCTCGGTGAACAGGCGCGAGGACTTGACGTCCGTGCTGCGGTAGCTGTCCTTGCCGTTCTCGATGATCTGGGCGACCAGCTTCAGGCGCTCGTGCATGTCGTCGGCACGTGCCTTGTACTTGCCCTGGAGGACGACGTACTCGGCGTGCGCCTCACCGTCCCAGGTGCCGGTGACGACCTTGAGGGCGGCGTCCATCTCGCGCAGGTCGTCGGTGATGTTCTTCGAGACCTGGCGGATACGGTTCGCCATCTCCTGGACGCTTGCGTAACTGACCTTGGTGTTGCTCGGGTCCCCGGCCATCAGTGATCTCCCGTGTGTGTGGTGTGGATGTGGTGGGATGCCGTGACGGCTCAGATGCCGTTGAGCGCGGAGCTGTTCTTGGCCTTGTTGAACGCCGCGTAGACCTCGTCGTCGTTGGCGTTGCTGAGGTTCTTGGTCTGGCCCACGGCGTCCAGGAGCACCTGGAGAAGGCGCCGGATGACGTCGTGGTCCTCGTTGACCTTGACCTGCGCGGATGCGAATCCCGCGGCTCCGACACCGGTCCAGCCCGCGCCGACGGTGGCGAGGATGTCGGCGAGTTCCCGGGACTGCCGGGAAACGGCGTTGGCCGTCTCGATGATCCGGTTCTGTGCCTTGATGACCGGATCGTCGGCCAGTCCGAAACCGGCCGTGGGGTTGTTGGGCGTGGTCATCCGAGGTCCTCTCTCTCGCTTTCCGGGCCTGCTCGCGCGACGCGGGCAGGTTCTCTGTCCCCCGTGTGATCCGGATCAGGAGTGGGGATCAGGCAGGTCCCTGAGGTGCGTGGTGGTGTTCCCACACCCCGGACATCGGGCTCAACCACTTCTCGTTCCCCCGTCACACACGTGAAGTCTGCTACCACCCTAGCCACTTCGTCAGCTGACCCCAACTGCGGTTTATCGGGAGAGAGCTACCTCACCCGGCGTACCTCTCCACGCAAACCACGTCGTCGCCGGACATCGCGGACGACGGTCGCGGTGCCCGCCACGACGGAGACGAGTACGGCGGCGAGGGCGAGCGCGTAGGTGGCGTAGCGCTCGCTGCGCTCCTGCGAGGTCTCGGACATGGCCAGGTGGGCGGGCTCGGGGGCCGGGGGCTTCGGCATGGGCGGATCGGGCTTCGGTGCGGGCTGCGGGATGTCGTCCTTGTCGCCCGCGAGGGCGCGCACCGGGTCGACGACGCCCCATCCGACGAACGCGTCATGGCCGGTGATGGAGCGTTCGGCGGTCTGCTCGATCCGCGCGATGATCTCGGCGGGCTTCCAGGTCGGGTACTTGGCGACGAGGAGAGCGGCGACTCCGGCGACGTACGGGGCGGAGAAGCTGGTGCCGTTGTCGCTGCACTGTCCGAAGCCCGGCACGGTGGAGATGATGTCGACGCCCGGTGCGGCGACTCCGACGAACTCGCCGGCCTGCGAGAAGGCGGCCCGCTCGTTGTTGCGGTCGGAGGAGGCGACGGCGAGGACTCCGTCGAAGGCCGCCGGATAGGTGTTCTTCTGCTTGCCGTCCACGCCGTCGTTGCCCGCGGACGCGACGACCACGATGTCCGCCTGGACCGCCCGTGCCACGGCCCTGCCGAGCGGCGAGTCGGCGGTCAGCGGTTTGGTGGTGTCCTGCGAGATGTTGATGACATCGGCCTTCTTGGCGATCGCGTGGTCGATCGCCGTGGCCATGGTGGTGTCCTTGCCGCTGTTCTTCTCGTCGTTCTGCCGGATCGGGATGATGGTGGCCTCGGGGGCCAGGCCCACGAATCCGGTGCCTTTGGCGGGCCGCGCGGCGATGATGCCGGCGACCTTCGTGCCGTGGCCGATCGCGTCGCCGGTGCCGTCCCGCTTGCCGCCCTTGAGGAGGTTGCGTCCGGCACTCGTGTCGACCGCCGGTTTGAGCTGCGGATTGACGTTGTCGACGCCGGTGTCGATGACCGCGACCCGGACGCCCTTGCCCTTGGTGTCCTGCCACAGCTCGTCGAGCAGGACGCGTTGGAGCGACCAGGGCCGTCCCTCGAACTGCTTCTTCATCGGAAAGGAGCACTCGCCGCTGCCGTCGATCCCGAGGCCCACGGCACCGGTGCCTTCGGCGGCGTAGGCGGCGTGCGGCGCGGCCAGGACCGCCAGTGCGGCGGCCGCCACCACCGGCAGCCGTGCGGTCATCCGGTCCAACATGTTTCCCTCTCCCCCGAGTTGCACGTTCCCACGCGTCCGGCTCGTCGGCCGGTCAGGAACCCTGCGGCTGACGGGCGCTGTTGGTGTCGAGTCGCGGCCCCTTGGACAGCCAGTCCGACCACTCGATCGGGACGAGCGGCGGTGTCACCTTCTCGTAGCCGAGGCGGATCTGGGCCTGGCTGGGCTCGGGCCGGCCGTCCTGGGTCTGCTGGCCTCCGGCGCCGATGTCGGAGCGCTCGGCGTCACTGTCGCCGTTGGCCTGCACGGCGTACCGCAGTCCGGTGTCGGTGACCAGGAACAGCGAGCCGTCCGGCCGCGTCTGGCCGGTCCGCATCTGCGTGTAGAGGAGACCGCTGCCCGGAGTGACGTAGGTGCTGGTGCCACCGGCGTTGATGTCGGCCGGATAGGCGGTGCCGGCCCAGGTGGTCAGCGTGGTGCGACCACGCTCGTCGACCTTGGTGAGCACATTGCAGACGGTGTCCCGACTGCCCTCGCCACCGGCCGAGTTGACCTGCTTCGCCCTCCGCTCCGGCCAGCGCTCGCCCTGTCCGGCGAACGTCGAGCCGTCCGGGACGAAGTCCTGGAGGCCGACCGCGCGGGCCTCGCTGTTGAGGTTCAGCTCGGCGGTCTGCGGCGAGTTGATGAGCAGCCAGGCGGTGAACTCGGAGATCGGCTGGACCTTGCGCGCCAGGACCACGTAGTGCTGAGTGCCTTCTCCGGTACGGGTCTTGAGCACCATGCCGATCTTGTTCTCCTCCGCGGAGAGCTGTCCTTGGACGCCGGCCGGCTCACCGATGGCGCCGGGAATCTGCGGGAAGGCCACCGGACTGCCTTCGTGGAGGGTCGCGAGCCAGTCGTCGGTGACGGGCTGCGGCGTACGGCTGCCGACGAGCGCGTTGGTGAGGATGCCGTTGCCGGCGGCGGTCTCGTTCACCAGGTACTTGGTGCCGGTCGCGTCGACGAGATAGCGGGCCTTGCCCTTCTGGCCCTGGACGTACAGCACCTGCCCGCCGCTGAGCTGCTTCTTGCCCTCGGTGAGCTTGTCGTCGCGGCCCGCGAAGACGAAGGCCGCCTTCTGCACGGTGTTGCCCTTGCCACCCGGCTGTACGCAGACGGCCCAGCGCTTGGCGGTGCCCGCGTCGGCCGACTCCGGCAGCCGGTCCGGCGCGTAGGGAATGCCGAGGATCGGGCCGCGCGGCGGCTTGCCGGCGTCCAGGATGTTGTCGGCGACCTGGATGACGCCGAACTCCTGCGGAGTGAGCAGGAGCCTGGCCGAGGCGAGGTTGAGGACGGGGTGGAGGAGGTTCTTGCGGTCCTTGCCCTTGCCGGTCGGAAGCACCACGTAACGCGTGGTGGACTTCTTGCCGACGATCACCTTGGAGCCGGCCTTGTCCCAGTCCTTGGGAGCGGTGGGCTTGAACATGCCCCAGGCGCCGAATCCCGCCAGCACGAGCGCACCGACGATCAGGCTGGGAACGACGGCGCGCAGCGGCCGCGGAGCGCCTTCCTCGGTACCGGTGGCCGACGGTTGGAGGAATGAGGCGACCGTGCGCTTCTTCGCAAAGGTGTACGCGTTGAGCTCGTCCCGCCGTGATGCCATGAGTCTGTCTGTCTCCCGTGTCTCCCCGCGCGGCCGGGAAGCGGGCGATGCCGTCGCTCCCGTGCCGGACCCCGGATGCCGGATCCTGCTGCCGGACCGGCCCCCTACTATGCCTGCTGACGCCGGGCCCCGGTGGGCCGGGTAGGGTGATCCAGCCCCCAAGCCCCCGGCGGGGCAGGGGCGATCGGGTTGACTTGGGGCCTTACGAACGGGGGGATGCCGGAATGATGGCTTCCGCAACGCGGACACGTCAGGCCGGGCACAGGGCCTCTCCGGAGGCCCGCGGAGCAGGGGGGCAGCCGGCCGGACGCCGGGGTTCCCGCTCCGCCGCCCGGGGCCCGTCGGGCACTCCGGCCGGGACCGGCGGAGGGGCCGCCCCACGGCTGAGCGGACGTGTCGGACAGTTCGGCCTGTTCCGATTGCAACAGCTCGTACTCATCGAAATCGCCGTCGGTCTGCTGCTCACCGCCTGGGTGATCGATCCGCTGATGCTCGCCCCGGCCGGGGTGATCGCGGCGGTGCTGGTGCTGCTGGCCGTGGTCCGCAGGCACCGCCGGTCGCTGCCGGAGTGGCTGAGCACGGTCATCGCGCTGCGGGCCCGGACCCGACGGGCGGCCGCGCTGACGCTGCCGCCGGACACCGAGCCGGGGCTCGCGCCGGCCGTCGAGTGCGATCCGGCGCTGCGCACGCGTTCCTTCAGCGACGGCGACCGGCGGCCGGTCGGGATCATCGGCGACGGCACGTTCGTCACGACGGTCGTGCAGGTCGAGTCGGACGCCACCGCTCTGCGGCCCGACCGCTCGGCCCATCCGCTGCCGTTGACGCTGATCCGGGACGTGCTGGAGGTCGACGGCATCCGGCTGGAGTCCGCGCAGGTCGTCCAGCACACCCAGCCCGCTCCCGCACCGCACCTCCCGCCGCAGTCCGTCGCGGCCCGCAACTACGTGCCGTTGCAGGCCCAGACCGGTTCCCCGGCGCTGCGGATCACCTGGATCGCCCTGAAGGTCGACCCGGAGCTGTGCCCGGAGGCCGTGGAGGCACGCGGCGGCGGCATCGTCGGCGCCCAGAAGTGCGCGGTTCGGGTGGCGGACCAGCTGGCGAGCCGGCTCACCGGCGCGGGATTCCGGGCGACGGTGCTCACCGAGCAGGAGTTGACGTCGGCCATCGCCACGTCGGCGTGCGTCAGCCCGATGGCGATGACGCACGCCAGCCGCGCCGAGACGCCCGGCCGCCGGACCCAGGAGACGGCGCGCACCTGGCGCTGCGACGACCGGCGGCACACCACCTACTGGGTGGCGCGCTGGCCGCAGTTGGGCGGCGGCGGTGCGTCGATGCCGCAGCTGGTGGCGCTGCTCACCTCGCTCCCGGCGCTGGCCACCACCTTCAGCCTGACGCTCGCGCAGGGCGACCGCTCCGAGGTCTCGGTCACCGGCCACGTCCGGATCACCGGCCGCAGCGACGAGGAACTCGTCGCCGCACGCCATGAGTTGGAGCGCACCGCACGCGGCGTGAAGACGGCCCTGGTGCGACTGGACCGCGAGCAGCTGCCCGGCGTCCTCGCCACGCTGCCGCTGGGCGGAACCCGCTGATGCCGGCGGCGAGGAAGACCGAGAAGAAGGCGAAGAGGCACGCGGTCATGGTCACCGGGACG
Organism: Streptomyces sp. man185; assembly: GCA_002551355.1. Classification (GTDB taxonomy): domain Bacteria; phylum Actinomycetota; class Actinomycetes; order Streptomycetales; family Streptomycetaceae; genus Streptomyces. The sequence goes on from NTHE01000087.1 coordinate 22,525, forward strand.
TACGGGAGCAGGTACTGATGTCCACTCCGACGAGGCCCACCCAGGCGGGCAGCCGTGCCCGGCGCGGTTTCGGGCTGATCGGCCCCCGCCGCGGCCGCCACGCGGTCTCCCTCGACGAGCTCGCCTCGCTGGGACTGCCGGTCGGCGACGACGGCACGGTGATCGGGGTCGACGCCGAGGGCCGCCCCGCGGTCCTCGGCATCAACCGGCCCACCCCGTACGAGGTGACCCTGATCGGCGGCGTCTGGACCGCGCAGGTCCTGGCGCTGCGCGCCGCCGCGACCGGGGCCCGGATCGCGGTGGAGACGGGCCGGGCCCAGGCCTGGACCTCCCTCGCGCAGGCGGCGGGCGGCGGGCAGCCGTGCGTCTCGCTGCACGACGTCGGCCGGGTGCCGCCGCAGGGTGCTTCCGCCGGTTCGCCGGTGGTCGTGATCCGCGACTGCGGGATGCGGCCCCCGCGCGGCCGGGTGGTGTCGGGGCCGTGGCAGTCCGTGGTGACGCTGCTCCCCTATCTCAGCCCGGTGGCTCCGCGACTGATGAAGAAGTCGGCGCTGGTCGGCGTCCAGCGGGTCTCTCCGGACGAGGCGGCGCAGATCGGCCGCATCATGAACCTCTCGCCCGCCGAGGCCCAGGCGCTGTCCACCTTGGCCGACGGCGTCACCCTGTGGTGCGCGGACCGGGACCGCCAGTTCGTGATGACCCAGGCCACGGACGCCGAATCCGGGCTGCTGGGCGCCGCGCGCCGGATGGACTGAGCGGGCGGGCCTGCGCTCCGGTCCGGAGGCGCTCGCCCCTGTCTCGGTCGACTTGTGCGGGTCCTGTGGGGAACTTTGCACAGGCGTGCCGCTCTTGGCCCGTTCTCGTACCGCTCCCTGTCCGCTCCTGGTCGGCCGGTGACGTAACGGACCGGTTGAGCGATGCAGAACGCCCTGCCTGAGTTCACCGGATGGCGATTAGGGTGGGTGGGGCGCGGCAGAGGAAACCTGCGAGCAGGTGATGCGCGTCGCAAGGGGGAGAGCCGGGCGGACCGGTACGTCGGGAACGGTCGCCCCCACCCACCACGGCACAAGGGTGCTCGACCACATCAGGAGGCAAAGTGAACGGCGATCGGGACGAGATCCGCGACGGATGGGACCTGCCCGTCGACGAGTCGTCCGACGCGGATCCCGCCGAGATGACGGGTGAGTTCACCATCGACTACACCCCTCCCGCCTGGTACACGCAGAACGCGGCGGGGGACTCGTCGGGGGGAGCGGGCTCGCACCTGGCGCCGCCTCCGCCGCCGGCCGGGGCGCCCGTGGCCGCGCCGGACCTGTCGGCGGCGCCCGGCGGCTTCGACCCCAACTGGGCCTGTCTCTTATACACATCT
>NTHE01000088.1 GCA_002551355.1 Streptomyces sp. man185
CCCTCCCGCCACCCCATCCAACTCACAAGCCCCAAAGCCCAGCAGCTACCTCACGATCACCACAATCTTGCACCCGAGAATAGGCGCATATCCGGGCGGTAGGGATGAAAACGACCTCTAAGAAGCCATCTCATTTGGGTGACTCGGTACTCTTTGAGTCATGGTGGGGAGCGTTGAGCGGTTGGTGCCGGACGAGTTGTGGGAGTTGTTCCAGCGGGTGGTGCCGGAGGCGCCGTCGCGGCCGCAGGGCGGTGGTCGGCGTCGGCACGGCGACCGGGAGGTGCTGGCCGCGATCGTGTTCGTGGCGACGTCGGGTTGTACCTGGCAGCAGTTGCCTTCGGCGTCGTTCGGCCCGTCCGGGGCGACCGCCCATCGGCGGTTCTCGGAGTGGTCGAAGGCCAGGGTGTGCGCTGGGCCAAGCTCCATCGCCTGGTCCTCGACGAACTCGGGGCTCGTGGCGAGCTGGACTGGTCGCGGTGCGCGATCGACTCGGTGAACATGAGGGCCCTGAAAAGGGGGACCTGACGGGTCCGAATCCTGTCGACCGGGGCAAGTACGGCTCGAAGATCCACCTGATCACGGAACGCTCCGGTCTGCCCATCTGCGTCGGAATCTCCGGGGCCAACCTGCACGACAGCCAGGCCCTGATCCCGCTCGTGAAGGGCATCCCGCCGATCCGCTCGCGCCGCGGCCGGCGACGACGCAAGCCCGGCAAACTCCACGCCGACAAGGGTTACGACTACGTCCACCTGCGGCGATGGTTAAGCAAACGCGGCATCACCCACCGCGTCGCCCGCAAGGGAATCGAGTCCTCGCAACGACTGGGCCGCCACCGCTGGACCGTGGAACACACCATGGCCTGGCTCACCGGCTGCCGCCGCCTCCACCGACGCTACGAACGCAAAGCCGACTACTTCCACGCCTTCACCAGCATCGCCTGCACCCTCATCTGCTACCGCAGACTCGCCAAATGAGATGACTTTTAAGGGCCCCGTAGGTTGCGCCGGGCCTGGTTCCCACCGGCTTCACGGACAACGGCGTGCTTCGCCGCGAGCTCCTCCGCGGTCTCGTGGCAGTTGTCGACCTCGATGAACAACAGCCCCACTCCGTCCTGCGGGGCAGTGAGCACCAGGTCGGCCTGGGCGCCGCCCTTGCCCGGCGCGTTCCACGTGCCGGTCGCCGGGAGCGGGACCTCGGTGCAGTACGAGGCGATCGTGCCGATCCCGGGCGGTGAGTCGACGGCGACCTGCGCGGCGGCCCGGACGTGGGGCGGGTCGTCGGCGAGCTTGGCCAGGTTCGGCTTCGGGCAGCAGCGCGATCACGGTGTTGCTGTGCCGCGGAGGCTGTGTCAGTGCCTCCTGCGATCCTGCCTCGATGATCAACGAATACGAGCAGCTGCTGGCGGGGCTGGACGATGTGGACTGGGCCAACCTGTCACACGCCTATGAGTCGGCGCATGACGTTCCGGGGCATATACGCACTCTGTGCGGGGACGACGATGAGGCGCGCAAGCAGGCGTTCAGCAGCCTGTTCAGCAGCATTTTTCATCAGGGGTCGCGGTATTCGGCCTCTCCGGTAGCCGTGCCATTTCTCGCGAGGATCGCTGTCGCGGGACCTGCTGCCGCGCGCGAGAAGACGATGCTGCTGCTCACGCGCCTGGCCGTGGACTGGCACGACGAGTACGACGTGACTACCGGCATCAACGTGACCGGATGGCGTGCGGCTGCGGCGGAGGTCGGGCCGGAGGAGTTCCTGCCTTGGTACGAGGAGCAGTTGGCCGCCGCGACGGATACCTACGAGCGCGCGCAGCTGCAAGAGCTGAGGGACTGGGTGGCGGCCGGTAACTCGCCTGACTCCAGATGGTCGGCGCTCCAGTCGTACGACGCTGTCCTAGCCGAACTCCCCGGCCTTCTCGTCCTGCTCGATGATGATGACGCCTGTCTGCGGACCCGAATCGCCTATCTCCTGGCCTGGTTTCCCGAGTTCTCCACCACCTCCCTGCCCCGTCTCCTCTCCCTTGCCGCACACGAGAAGGACCCGGTCACCGCCGCCACCGCGCTGCTCGCCGCCGGCCTCGTCGGACCTTCTGCCACGGCTGAGGACATCACCCCGCACCTGGATGCCGCAGACCCGCTGATGCGATGGGCCGCGGCCACCGCGCTCATCCGCCTCGCCGCTCTGAACGAAACCCCTGTCGGCCCCGGCCTGCTCGGCCGGGCTGTCACGGAACTCACCACAGCTGCCCGCAGCCCGTCCGATCGCGTCACCGACTACTGCGAGGGCGACCTTCACGGCCACATCCAGCGCACCCTGCGCTCCCTGCCGCCCGGCTCGAACCCGGCCTCCGTGCGCGAGGCGCTCGACGCGTGCCTGCCGCGCATCGTCTGGGACTCCTCCGGGTCCCGCACCCGCAGAGCGATCCAGGAACTCTTCCCCGCTCCGCTGCCGCACCCCGCACCCCGGTACGCCGACCTGACAGCGGCGCAGCAGCAGCTGCTGGGGGATCTCGCCGGCCACCGGCACGCCTGGCTCATCCGCTCGTCCGCCGACCGGCTGCGGGACCTCGGCCTTCCCCACACCCAAGAAGCCCTGCAGTCCTACGTCGGAACGCACCGCACCGCCTGAAGCACCGCAGCACCACGCACCCTCGGGTCCGCTCAGTGGCCGGCCTCCCGGCTGCGGTGCGATCCGGGTTGCTGGGGGGAGTCGTCGCGATCAGCGCGGCGCCACCCGTCTGAGGAGACCTCCATGCCGTACCTGATCCCGCCCCGGACCCCGCTGACGCCCGAACAGGTGGAGCTCGGCTTCGACTACCTCCTGGCGCTGCAGATGGGTGGCGGCACCGCTGTCGCCGGGCGGGCGGAAGCGGACCCGGGGCTGGCGTTCGTCCTGCTGCGGCTTGCCGAGGACATCGTCGGGCCGCCACGGCCGTGGACGGGGGGCAGAGCTGTCCGCGGACTCCTTCGCGCTGGACGAGGTCGGGTGTGCGCTGCGGGACTGGGCGCGGGACTCCCCCGTCACGGCGGCGCCGGGCATCGCCCGCAGCATCATCCGGTTCACGGTGAACGTGATCCCGGACCCCGAGCACCCGGACACCGCCGACACCCTGGAGGCGATGTGCGATGAGCACCTGGTGCTCGCGCACGCGGTGCACTCCGCACCCGGTGCGCACCGCGATGCGCACCACCGTCCACTCGGTGCGCTCCATTCGGTGGGCGTGCTGCGCAGGGCATGACGGTTGAGACAGGTGGCCGAGTAGCTGGCTCAGGTGGTGAGCAGTTCGGCGATCTCATGGGCGAGCTCCGGGCCGAGCGAACCCCAGCCATCCTTGTAGCCGTACACACTCCCCAGGCTGCGGGCGTCGTAGTCGCCGTTCAGGATGTCTATGTCGGTGGGGGTGATGAGCGACGGGTGAGGGACACCGACGGCGCCCGAGACCTTCAGCAACTCCCTGCGCAGGGTGCGCAGGTACATCGCGGCCCGGATGCCCTTCGTTGGCGCGTCGATGCCGCGCGCCAGCCACGGGTCCTGGGTGGCGATGCCGGTGGGGCACTTGTCGGTGTGGCACTTCTGGGCCTGGATGCAGCCGATGGACAGCATCGCCTCACGGCCCACGTTGATCATGTCGACGCCGAGAGCGAACGCGACGACGGCGTTCTCGGGCAGGCCGAGCTTGCCGGAGCCGATGAAGGTGATGTCGTCGGTCAGGCCCCGCTCGGCGAACACGCCGTAGACGCGGGAGAAGCCCATGCGGAACGGCAGGGACACCGAGTCGGCGAAGATCAGGGGAGCCGCCCCGGTGCCGCCCTCGCCACCGTCGACGGTCACGAAGTCGACCCCTCGCTCGCCCCGCTCCATCAGGGTGGCGAGTTCCTCCCAGAAGTCCATCTCCCCGACGGCGCTCTTGATCCCGACCGGCAATCCGGTCTCCGTGGCCAACAGTTCCACGAAGTCGAGCATCGAGTCCACGTCGTGGAACGCGGTGTGCCGCGACGGCGAAGCGCAGTCCTTGCCTGCGGGAATGTCGCGGATCCCGGCAATCTCGTCGGTCACCTTTGCACCCGGCAGCATGCCGCCGAGCCCCGGCTTCGCGCCCTGCGAGAGCTTGATCTCGATCGCCTTGACGGGCGCGCCCGCGACCATGGACTTGAGCTTGTCGAGGTTGAACGTCCCGTCCTCGTTGCGGCAGCCGAAGTACGACGTACCGATCTGGAGGACGAGGTCCCCGCCGTTGAGGTGGTAGGGCGACAGGCCGCCCTCGCCGGTGTTCTGCGTCGTCCCGGCCAGCGCCGCGCCCTTGTTGAGCGCCGTGACGGCCGCGCCGGACAGCGAGCCGAAGCTCATCGCCGAGATGTTGATGACGCTCGCCGGGCGGAACGCCTTCGCGCGGCCGCGCGGTCCGCCGAGCACCTTGGCCGAGGGCAACGCCGCCTGCGGGTCGCTCAGATCGGGCAGCGCACCGGCGAACGTACGTTGCTTCACGTATGCATGACCCTGCACGTGCTCGATGTCGTTGTCGGTGCCGAACCCGAAGTAGTTGTTCTCCCCCTTTGCCGACGCATAGATCCAGCTGCGCTGGTCACGGCTGAAGGGACGCTCCTCGTCGTTGGACGTCACGATGTACTGCCGTAGCTCGGGGCCGATCGTCTCCAGCACGTACCTGGCGTGTCCCACCAGGGGGAAGTTCCTCAGCAGCGCGTGCTTCTTCTGCACGAGGTCGCGGGCGGCCACCAGCGCCAACCCCGTGGCGGCTGCGGCACCTATGCTCCGAGCGCGCATGACAAACGTTCCCCTCCTCGAATGGCCGGACTTCACGGTGGCCATCTACCCCACGCCACGGAAATGCCACGCGATGCCGCAGACCCGAGGGCACCGCCCCTGCGGGAGGGCCGCCGCGCGGCCCGTACGGGGGTCGGGCCGCGCCGGGGGCGGGTCAGAGCGCCGAGTCGAGGTGCCCGAGGTGCTCAATGAGGTTCATGTTCTCGGCGTAGTCCACCGGGCAGTTAATGATCGACACGCCCGGGTCCGCCAGTGCCTCACGGAGCGTCGGCAGCAGGTCCCCGGCGGACTCGATGTGGTAGCCCTTCGCGCCGAAGCTGCGGGCGTACTGGACGATGTCCGGGTTGCCGAAGTCGGTGTTGGAGTGTTCCCCGACCTCCAGGTCCATCTTCCACTTGATGAGCCCGTAGCCGTTGTCCTCCCAGATCAGCACGGTCAGCGGGATGTTCTCGCGAACCGCCGTCTCGATCTCCTGGGAGTGCATGAGGAACGAGCCGTCGCCGACCGCCGCCAGCACCTTCGTCTGCGGCCTGGCGAGCTGAACCGCGAGCGCGCCGGGCAGCGAGAAGCCCATGGTGGACAAGCCGTTGGAGATGAGGCAGGTGTTCGGCGCGTACGTCGGGTAGAGCCGGGCCATCCACATCTTCAGCGCGCCGGTGTCGACCAGCACGATGTCGTCGCGACCGAGCGCGGCGCGGGTGTCCGCGATGACGCGCTGCGGGGCGAGCGGGTAGCGCTCGTCCGCGGCACCCTGCTCGAGTTCCTTGGCCAGCAGCGTGCGGGTGGCCGTGGTGTCCTCGTCGTCGATGGTCCAGCGCAGGCCGTCGAGTTCGGTGGCGAGGGCGTCGAGGGAGGCGGAGATGTCGCCGATGATGCCGACGTCGACCGAGTAGCTGTCGTCCACCTCCGCCGGAACGCGGTGGATGTGGACGATCTTCTTGTCACCGTCCGGGTTTATCCGGGACGGGTCGAACTCCTGCAGCTCGTAGCCGACGGCGATGACGACGTCGGCCTCCTCAAACCCGAAGTTGGTGTAGTCGCGCCGCATGAAGCCGAACGTGCCGGTCGCGCACGGGTGGTCGTCGGGCAGGACGCCCTTGCCGTGGAAGGTGGTCGCCGTCGACACGTCGAGCGCGGTGGCGAACGCCGCCAGCGACTCCTCGGCACCACCGCGCACTGCGCCGTGTCCGGCGAGGATCACCGGCCGGCGGGCCTCCCGCAGCAGCTCCACCGCCCGCTTGATCTGCTTCGGGGACGGTGCCTCGGGCTGCACGACGTTCCTGCGCAGCGGGCGCAGGTCCGAGCCGTCCGTCGCCTCGTCGACGTCCTCGGGCACGGCGAGGTAGACGGCGCCGGGCCGCTCGGACTCCGCGGTCTTGAACGCGCGCCGCACCATCTCGGGGATGGCCTGGGTAGCCGGGACCTCCGCCGACCACTTCGTGACCGGGGCGAACATGCTCACCAGGTCCACGAACTGGTGGGACTCCTTGTAGTTGCGCTCCTTGCCGACCTGCGCGGTGATCGCGACAACGGGCGTGCTGTTCGTCATAGCGTCGGCGACGCCCAGCATCAGGTTGATCGCGCCGGGCCCCAGCGTCGCGGACATCACACCCGCCGAGCCGGTGAGCCGGCCGTGCATCTCCGCCATGAAAGACGCGGCCTGCTCGTGCCGGGTAAGGACGTAGCGGATCTTCTCCGAGCGGGCGAGGGCGTTGGTGAAACGGATGTTCTCCTCGCCCGGTACGCCGAACACCACCTCGACGCCCTCGTTCTCCAGGCAGCGAACCAGTAGTTCGGCCGCTCCGTCGGGGATCTGCTTCCGGTACTCGGCGTCGCTCACGCTGATCGTGTCCTCTCCTGAGTTTGGGCCGCGCCGATGGGCGGACCGGTCAGCCGTCTACCCCGGCCGGCCGGCCGGACGCCTGCGGACCGGGGCTACGAGAAGCTCAGCTGGGGGTCGATCTTTCGGAGGTGTCCAGCGGGCACTTCGGTGATCAGGTCTTCGCCGTCGACGCGCGGTCCTTCGACCGCTCTCTCGGGCAGGCGGGCCTGCAGGGCGGCGCAGAACGCGGTCACGGCAGCGGCGCTGGCATCGTGAACCGCGTACACGGCAGGAGGGCGGCCGGCCTCTGCAGGCGTCGTCGTCATGTGCATATGACAGCTGAGATCAACAAACGGTTGCCCACCGCCGTGGCAGGCGCACGCCACAGCCTTGAGGCAGAAAAGGGCGGCCCCACTTTGCCAACTTCGTTTTCCGCCCTCAGCCCGCGCATGCTCTCCTAGCGCCGACTCTGCCCCACCCGACCAGAGGGCTTGAACAACAAGATCTTGTTACGAGCTCTTATGGCTCCCCGAGATCTCTGCCCGCATACCTCCGGCAGTGAACCGAGGAGGAGGTGGCCGGCTGAGGGGCGTCAGCCTGAAGGGCAGTCAGCCGGGTACACGGCCGAGGTAGGAGTCTCCGGTCCTCGGTCGCCGAGATCCTGCCGCTGCTGCGCTTGGCGGCAGGCGAAGAGCTGCTCGGTTCACAGCTATGGAGCTGTGCGATCAGGCGGATGCGATCAGGACCGGCGAGCGGTACTGCTGCACTCTTGACGCTGCGGGAACACCTGTTCCCGCAGATTCGCGTCCAACAGCGCTGAGGAGCGGCCCATGCAGGACAGCAGTTCACGCAGTGCTGAGAACCCGATCCGGGTTTTCCTTCTTGACGATCACGAAGTGGTCCGGCGCGGGGTGCGTGATCTTCTCGGTGTCGAACCCGACATCAGCGTCGTCGGAGAAGCGGGGACCGCGGAGCAGGCTCTGACGCGGATTCCGGCCCTGCGCCCGGACGTGGCGGTGCTCGACGTACGGCTCCCGGACGGCAACGGTGTGGATGTCTGTCGCGCACTGCGCTCACGCATGCCCGACCTCGCCTGTCTGATGCTCACGTCCTTCGATGACGAGGAAGCCCTGCTCGACGCCATCATGGCCGGGGCGTCCGGATACGTCCTCAAATTGATCCAGGGTGGTGACCTTGTGGCGGCGGTACGCACGGTGGGCTCCGGCCGCTCGATGCTGGATCCCAGCGCTGCCGCCCGGCTGATGTCGCGGCTACGCGGGGACGACCGCGAGGAGCCCGAAGGGGATGCGCTGTACGGTCTCACTGACCGGGAACGTGACGTCCTCGCGCTGATCGGAGAGGGCCTGACCAATCGTGAGATCGGACTGAGGCTCTATCTCGCTGAGAAGACGATCAAGAACCATATTTCTCGCCTGCTGGCGAAGCTCGGAGTGGAGCGACGGGTTCAGGCCGCCGTTATCGCTGCCCAGGTACCTAGGGGAGCGGACGCCGAGACACGCCACGACGGGAGCAGGCGCAGAAACGCTTAGCCGTGCCGGAAACCAAAGCGGTACCGCCGACCTGTCGGGTCTCTCGTCGCGTGTCCGGGCAGCTTTGAATGTTCTCAAGGCACCCGAAGTCCCGAGATGGGTTTTCTCCCGCAGCCCGAGGAGTGTTTTTGGTGTCGCACGCCCAGGACAGTTGCTCGCAGGATGACCTGGAGGAGTGCGCGAAGCGACTCGCTCTCCTCCAGCGCCGGCTGGACGCGGCGCACAGCACCCGGGACCGGGTTCATGACCTGATGGAAGTAGTGACGTCCGTCGGCCGTGATTTGGACCTGGAGCATGTGCTGCGGCACGTGGTACAAGCAGCTACGACCCTGGTCCGGGCGCGGTATGGGGCGCTCGGCGTCATCGGGCCCGATCACGAGAAGCTCGTCCAGTTCCTGACCGTCGGCATGGACAACGAGGATGTCGCCTCGATCGGCTCGTCGCCTTCGGGCCACGGCATCCTCGGTGCGTTGATCGCGCACCCCGAGCCCCTTCGTCTGGCGAAACTCTCGGAGCACGAGTCTTCCTACGGATTTCCGGCCGGTCACCCTCCGATGGACAGCTTTCTGGGAGTGCCGATCCGGATCCGCGGCCAGGTGTTCGGCAACCTGTACCTCACCGAGAAGCTGGGCGGCGCCCAGTTCGATGCCGAGGACGAGTCGATCCTGACCACGCTCGCCGTGGCGGCCGGGGTGGCCATCGACAATGCGCGCCTGTACGAGAGGTCGCAGCAGCGGGAGTTGTGGGTGCAGGCGACGGCTGAGGTCACGCACAGTCTGCTCTCCGGCAGCCCGCGTGGCGCGGTGCTCGCTCTGATCGCCGACCGGGCACGTGAGATCTCCGGAGCGGACCTAGTCGTGGTGGCGTTGCCCACACCCGAGCGTGACCTTTTTGTAGTGGAAGTGGCTAGGGGTCTGGAGGCCGAAACCTTCCAAGGTTCGCGCCCCATAGTGGCCGGCGGATTGATCGGTGCGGCGTTCGCCCGCGCGGCAGCAGTCACGAGTGAGGATGCGGACACTGTGCGGCTCGCGGCGGATCCGGCCTGGCCCGCCGCTCTGGGGCCGGCCGTGGGGGTCCCTATCGGCACCGGCACCGGCGTACGCGGTGTTCTGCTGCTTGTCCGCGCCGAGGGGCGTGAGCCTTTCGCAGCCGAGGAGACCAGCCCTGTTCTCGGTTTCGCCGGTACGGCAGCTGTGGCGATGGAGTTGGCCGAACGTCGCAGGGACGCCGAGCAGATGGTGCTCCTGGAGGAACGTGACCGTATCGCCCGTGACCTGCACGACCTGGCTATTCAGCGGTTGTTCGCGACGGGGATGACGCTGCAGAGTGCCGGGCGTTTCATCGATCATCCAGAGGCGTCGGAGCGGGTGGAGCGGGCGGTCGACGACCTGGACGAAACGATCAAGATCATCCGTTCCACTATCTTCGGTCTCCGGTCGGAAGTGAGCGGAGACGGGGAGAGTCTGCGGGCCCGTACGGTGCGGGCTGTCGCCGATGCGGCTGCGGCCCTTGGCTTCTCGCCGAGTCTGCGCAAGGAGGGGCTGCTCGACACGCAGGTTTCCCGGCCCGTTGCCGACCATGTCCTGGCCGTTCTCGGTGAGAGCCTGGCCAACGTCGCCCGCCACGCACGGGCGACGCGGGTGGACGTCATTCTTCAGACCGATGGACGTCAGGTGGCGCTGACCGTCAGCGACAACGGGGGCGGGATCGGTGCTGGCAGCCGCCGCAGCGGCCTGCGGAACCTGACCGACCGTGCCGAGGAATGCGGCGGCACACTGGAGTTGTCCTCACCGGTGGGGGGCGGAACCCGCCTGGTGTGGCGTGTCCCCGCGCTGGGTCGTTAGAGACGGGACACCCGCCCCCGCCACCCTCCTGAGGGGAGCGGGCCGGTGACCAGCAGGGGGCAGAAACCTGAGCGGGGGCTGCGAACCGCCATGGCCCGGGTCGGTGGGCCTGCTACTGCAGTTCGGGTCCCGTGCTGGTGGATGAGAAATGGGTGTTGCGGGCAGTGATCCGGCGGCCGGTGATCTGGGTGGGGACGACTGTGATCCACAGGCTGCGGTTGCCGCCTGCCCACGGGAGGGAGAGCGCCTTCGTATCCAGCAGACTGACCTGGACGATGTCGGTGACCGCACGTGCCACTCCGACCAGGAGGACGCTCCACCCCTGGCTGAGGGCGTCGTCCATGCAGTCCACCTCGAAGGCGATCCGGTTTCCCGCGGCGGCGGGCGGGGCGTTCGGGGCTGTGCGGAAGGCGATCGCGCTTTCCAGGAGGGTGTGGTTGACCGGCAGGATGAGGGGCCCTTCGGGTGTGGAGATGCCCACCCGCCGGACGCCGTGCGTGCCCAGCAGCCGACGGCATTCTCCGGCACCGAGCTCGGTGAACTGCGGATGATAGGGGGCCCTTCCGGTTCCGGGCGGGAGGTGTGCGGTGCCTCCCGTCAGTTCGGCCACCGTTGTCTCCAGGGCGTTGGCGAGGGTGATGAGGAACCCGATGCCGGGTGAGGTGACCGGTTGTTCCTCCAGGTAGCTGATGTATCCGGCCGCCGAGCGGCATCGGGCTGCGACTTCCTGGTGTGTCAGCCCGAGTTGCTCTCGACGTGTGGAGAGGCGTCGGCCCAGGTCTTCCTGCCGGGAGTGGGACACGGGGGAAGGAGGACTGAGGGCTGTCGTGTGCGGCATGGGGCAGTCTGCCTTTCGTGGGCCGAAGCGCTGCTTCGGCGAGGTGGGGCAACGTATCTGTCCCGTGCGGCATTCGACTGGCGCCGGCCGCTGGAGTTCGGTGCGGGATTGCTCCGGTCAGGCGTGAGGTACTACGGCGACCGCGGTCTTGGAGTGGTGCAGCACCGCGTGTGCGACGGAACCGATGTGTATGCCGGGGGCCGAATAGCGCTCCTTCCGGCCCACGACGAGGAGACCGGCATCGTGGGATGCTTTCACGAGGTCGTGCGCGGGGTGACCCAGCTGGCATTGCTCGGTGACGCGGACGCTGGGGAACTTCTCCCGCCAGGGCGCGAGAGCCTCCGTGAGGGACTCGTTCGTCAACGTGTCCAGTTCGGTCTGGACGGAGAGCATCGCGCCCGTCGGGTCGCCGACGAACAGGGGGGAGAGCCGCCAGCTGTGCAGCGCCCGCAGCGCGAGCCCGTGCCGCTCCGCGTGAGCGAAGGCGAACTCCAGTACCGCGTCGCACGGCTGGGAGGTGTCCACACCGACGACGACGTCGCCGGACGTCTGCCACTCCCGTGCGGAGGAAGTGTCCTCCGCACGGACGAGGACGACCGGTGTGGTGCTGCGGGCGATGACCGACAGGGAAACGGAGCCGAGAAGGAAACCCGCCAGGCGTCCCAGCCCTCGTGAGCCGAGCACGAGGAGCTCCTGGTCCTTTGCCCCCGCGCAGAGGACTTCGGCCGGCCTGCCGGCAACGTCATCGGTTTCCACTTCGAGGCCCGGATGCCTTGCCCGGAGGGCCTGCGCCGCCAACTGCGGTCCGCCGTAGGGCCACCCCGCCCTCTCGGATCCGGTGAGTGAGGCGCTCACCGCCGGTGAGGCTTCCCGGACGTGGAGCAGCCGCAGCGGCAGCCCTCGCCGTGCTGCCTCAGTGGCGGCCCATTTCACTGCTGCCAGACTCTCTCGTGAATGGTCGGTACCAGCGGTCACGGTGCGGGACATGCAAGCCTCCTGCTGGGGTCGTGTAGGGGATGCCCTCACTCTGTCTGCGCCATGGGGCCTGGCTGCAGGGGCCGTTGGTCCCTGGCCGCCCCCGAACGGCCCCTGTCGCCCTGTCCGCCGGGTCGTGCCGAAGGGGTGTGCGTCACCGGTCGTGCAGCGGCAGCGAGCAGGTTTCCCCCGGGGCGAGGGACAGCGTTGTGGTGGGAAGCCTGATGTCGATCGGTGATCGTTGGGAGGGCGGTGCGCTGATCCGGAGGTCTCCAACCCGCACCTGCACGGTGATCCCCACATGTCCCTGACAGTGCAGGGAGAAGCCGTAGCCGGAGAGCTGCGGCAGGGGGACAGGGTCGAGTCACAGGGCCCCGTTGCGTGTTTCGAGACCGGTGAGCCCGCGCTGGACCAGGTCCAGGGTGCCCGCCATGGCACCCAGATGAATGCCTTCCTGCGTGGTGCCGCCCTGGACGTCGGCGACATCGCCTGCCAGGACCTCCTCGACGTACGTCCATGCATCCGCACGCCGCGCGCGGGCCAGTACCCAGCCGTGCACCAGTCCGCTGAGGGTCGAGCCGTGACTCGTACGTTGCAGGCAGTAGTCGACGGTCCTGGTCCACAACGCGTCGTCCAGTTCGTAGCCCAGCCGGGCGAAGACCTGACGCAGTTCGGTCGGGGAGAAGAGGTAGCCGAGCATGAGGACGTCGGCCTGCTTCGACGCCCGGTAGCGGTTGACTGTGTCGCCTTCCGCCTCCAGGATCCGGTCGAGCCGGCGGATGTCGCCGTAGCGCGCCCGGTAGGCGTCCCAGAGGAACGATGCGGCGCCGTCGAGCCACGCCTTGCCGTCCACAAACTGCAGGTAGTCGTCCTGGACGTCGAAGGGCCGCTCCGCTCCAGGGCTCGTCGGTGGATGGGTGCGCAGGCACGCGTCGAAGGCGGTCTTCCACGCGCCCGCGTGGATCCTGGCGGAGTCGGTGATGCCGCCGTCGGTGTCGAGAACGACTGCTGTCGCGTCCTGTGAAGAGGCCGGACGGGGCCGACCCCGGGCGGACACGCGGCCATCGGCGGCCGCCCGGCCGGGACGGGCGGCGTGACCGAAGCTCCCCGTCGTGGTCTGCGGGTGTGGGGTCATAACGGTGCTCCTGCAGCCGATGGGCCGCAGGGCCCAGATGAGGAACGGGACAGTGATGCGAGGGCGCGAGGGACCCTGACGGCAGACGTCGGCACCGGGTCAGAGCAGCCAGCGGTTTCCGCGTACGAGAGGCAGGCGCGCCCATGCCTGGCCCAGGCCCCAGGTCCGCCCGGCGGGCGCCACAGCGAGCAGGACGAGGACGGCGGCGTACAGCACGTGGTAGTCGATCATCGGATTCGACGACATGCTGGGCGACCCGTCGGACAGGTGCCGGGCGGGAGGCCACTCCGCCGCCCACATCAGCGCCATCATCGCCGTGCCGGCGAGTGCGGCTGGCCGTAGCGCGATTCCGCTCAGCAGCGCCACACCGATTCCCAGCAGTCCCAGCATGAACGCCCAGTCCGCCCAGGCGTCACCGGCCCAGGCATGGAAGGTGCTCTCCATTGGCCCGGCCGAGACACCGCTCAGGAAGCCCATGGTCGGCGAGCCGCCGTCCACCCACCCCTTACCGGCCCCGGTTGCGTAGCCCCAGCCGAAAGCCTTGTCGAAGAACGCCCACAGGAAGGTGAACGCGGTGAGAATGCGGAGCACGGCGGTGGTACGCAGAGGAGCGGTGCCGGTCGTTCCGTCGCGCGTGGCCGTTCCGCCGTCGGCCGCTCGCTCTGCTGTGCCTCTGTGGGAAGCAGAGGAGTGGTTGCCCGTAAGGGGTCGGGGGTTCTGTTGCAGCGCCATGGTTTCTCGCCCTTGCTTGTGCCACGCGTGGATGCGTGTGCCCGTCCAGACTGTCCCGCCGGCCGGGCACCGGCACCGGTCCGGTCGGTCCTCGGACCCTGCCGAAGGTCCCTGCCGGGTACGCCGGTTGGAGGTCGCCCGGCCGGAAGAACGGCCGAAGGGCGGTCCCCTGGGGACCGCCCTTCTCTCTTGTCCGGTCGGCCTGGTCCGGACCCCGCTGCTCTGGGCGAAAGCCCGCCGCGGGTGTGTCCCCCGTAAACGGCAGGGCGCCGACCGCCGGTCAGGCGTGCGGCACCACTGCTATCGGGCACTGGGCGTGATGCATGGCCGCCTGGATCACGGGCCCGGTGTACGGCCGGGGCCGTAGCCGGTTGCACCGGCCGAGGACAAGAAGCCCTGCCTCTGACGCGGCATGCAGCAACAGACTCTGTGCACGGCCCGGCCGAGCCGTTGCCGTCATTACTGTTTCCGGGTACTTCTCTCGCCATGGACGCACCAGCGTGTCGAGAGCCGTCTCGTACTCGGCGGGCACCTCGGACTCGACCGTGGCTCCGGTCCCCCTGGCCGTGACCGGCAGTGGACGGTAGCCGTGGAGGATGCGCAGGGCTGCGCCCCGTAAGCGTGCCGACTCGAAGGCGAAGGCGAAGGTCTCGTCGTCGGGGTATGCGAGGTCGACTCCGAGCACGATGTCGCGGTACGGAGTATTCACCGCGCTGTGGCCCTCGGCGTTCAGGTGATGCGCGTCTTCGGCCTGTTCTCCTGCCCGTACGAGGGCGACCGGGGTGGTACATCGGGTGGTGAGGTGCAGCGCGACTGATCCCGCGAGGTAGCCGGTCGCCCCGCCGAGGCTCCTCGATCCGATGACCAGGAGAGATCCGTCGGCCGACGCTTCGAGGAGCACGCTCGGAGCGGACCCTTGCACGGCGTATTCCTCGACAGGGAGGTACGGGTACAGGGCACCGAGATGGTCATGGGCCTCGCGCAGGATGCGTCGTGCCCAGTGGTACTGGCTGGTTGTCGAAGGCAGGGCGGAGGAGTGCGGGGACCGTGTCCAGGCGTGGATGAGGCGCAGTGCCACGTCGTGACGCTGCGCCTCCCGCGCGGCCCACCCGGCGGCGGCAAGGGCTTCGGGAGATCCGTCGATGCCGACGATGACGGGTCGGTGCATGACGGTTGCCTCCTGATGGGCGCTGGTCCGAGGGCGTGGCTTGTTCAGTTTCAAGCCTCGCACCGGCCGCAGCGGGGCAAGAGAGGCCACCCGGCTCCCGCACAGGGCCGACCGGCCCCTCTCATCCGGCCCGCCGCGGCGACAACGATGGAGAACAGCCCGAGGCCGCCCCCGACGCTCGCCCACGGCCGGAACCCTTGTCGGCGGGGCGGCGCCGCGTCGTCGTTGCGGCGGCCATCGGACATCGGCGGGCGGCTTGAACACCAAGGCCAGATCGGCTCGGAATCAGTCAAGGAGCAAGATATGCCCACTCTTGTCCGGGGAGACGACCAGTACCTCGACGACGCCACACTCACGCCACTGGACGCGCACTGGAGAGCTGCCAACTACCTGGCTGTCGGCCAGATCTACCTGATGTCCAACCCGCTGCTTGAGCGGCCACTACTGCCCGAGCACATCAAGCCGCGCCTGCTGGGTCACTGGGGAACATCCCCCGGCCTGAACCTGGTCTACACCCACCTCAACCGCGCGGCGCGGGAGCGCGACCAGGACACCGTCTGCGTCTGGGGCCCCGGCCACGGCGGGCCGGCCGTTCTGGCGAACTCCTGGCTGGAGGGCACGTACTCCGAGACGTATCCCGACGTCAGCCGGGACGCCGACGGCATGGGACGGCTCTTCAGGCAGTTCTCCTTCCCCGGCGGCGTGCCCAGTCACGTAGCACCGGAGACGCCTGGATCCGTCCATGAGGGGGGAGAACTGGGGTACTCCCTGGCCCACGCCTACGGTGCGGCCCTGGACAATCCGGACCTACTCGTCGCCTGCGTGATCGGTGACGGTGAGGCGGAGACCGGGCCGCTGGCAGCCTCGTGGCACTCCAACAAGTTCCTCGACCCCGTCCACGACGGAGCCGTCCTGCCGATCCTGCACCTCAACGGCTACAAGATCGCCAACCCGACCGTCCTCGCACGCCTGCCCCAAGAAGAGCTCGACGCCTTCCTGCGCGGCGTGGGGCACGAGCCCCTCCACGTCGAAGGCGACGACCCGCTGCAGGTGCACAGCGCCATGGCGCACGCAATGGACATCGCGCTCGACCGGATCGAAGCCGCCCAGCACAAGGCCCGCGAGGAAGGCGTGACCGGACGCATCCGCTGGCCGATGATCGTCCTGCGGACACCCAAGGGATGGAGCGGACCGGCCGAGGTCGACGGGCTGCCGGTGGAGGGAACGTGGCGCGCCCACCAGGTCCCGCTGACCGGCGTGCGGGAGAACCCCGACCACCTGCGCCAGTTGGAGCAGTGGCTTCGCTCCTACCGGCCCGAAGAGCTCTTCGACCAGGCCGGACGGCCGGTGGAGGCCGTGCTGGAATGCGTGCCCGCAGGTGCGCGGCGGCTGGGCGCGAGCCCGCACACCAACGGAGGGGTCCTCCTCCGCGACCTGCCTGTCCCGCCGCTGGAGCAGTACGCCGTCGCCGTCGACCAACCCGGCGCCACCCTGCACGAACCCACCCGCATCCTGGGGGACCTGCTCCAAGGGGTCATGGAGAACACCGCGCAACGCCGGGACTTCCGTCTCGTAGGACCGGACGAGACCGCCTCCAACCGGCTCCAGGCCGTATACGGGGCGACCGGCAAGGCATGGCAGGCACAGACCCTGGACACCGATGAATACCTGGACCCGCACGGCCGGGTGATGGAGATCCTCTCCGAGCACACCTGCCAGGGATGGCTGGAGGGCTACCTCCTCACCGGCCGGCACGGTCTCTTCTCTTGCTACGAGGCGTTCGTCCACATCGTCGACTCGATGGTCAACCAGCACATCAAATGGCTGCGGACTTCCCGCCGTCTGCCCTGGCGGCGGCCCATTGCCTCGCTCAACTACCTGCTCACCTCCCATGTGTGGCGGCAGGACAGCAACGGCTTCTCCCACCAAGACCCCGGCTTCATCGACCACGTCCTCAACAAGTCACCCGCGGTCGTCAGGGTGTACCTGCCGCCGGACGCCAACACGCTGCTGGCCGTGGCGGACCACGTCCTGCGCTCCCGCGACTACGTCAACGTCGTCGTGGCCGGCAAACAGCCGTGCTTCGACTGGCTGACGCTCGAAGAAGCCCGAGGACACTGCGCCCGGGGTGCGGGCATCTGGGACTGGGCCTGCAGCGAAAACCCCACGGGAGAGCCCGATGTCGTCCTCGGGTGCGCGGGGGACGTCCCCACCCTGGAGGTGATGGCCGCCGTCCAGCTCCTGCGGTGCCACCTCCCCGGCCTCGCCGTCCGGGTCGTCAACGTGGTCGACCTCGCCCGGCTCACCCCGCAGGAGGAGCACCCGCACGGAATGCCGGACGCGGACTTCGACGCCCTGTTCACACCCGACAAGCCCGTCGTCTTCGCCTACCACGGCTACCCCTGGCTCATCCACCGCCTCACCTATCGGCGGACCGGCCACGCGAACCTGCACGTGCGCGGCTACAAGGAGGAAGGCACCACGACGACCCCCTTCGACATGGTGGTGCGCAACGACCTGGACCGCTACCGGCTGGTCATGGACGTCATCGACCGCGTCCCTGGCCTCGCCGTCCGCGCGGCCGCAGTCCGCCAGGAGATGGCAGACGTCCGCCTGCGCCACCACGCCTGGATCCGCGAACACGGCACTGACCTTCCCGAGGTCAGCGACTGGACCTGGACCAACTGACGCCCACGGATGCGTGATGGCTCTGCGCCGCAACCGGCTGGGACACAGCTTGTACCGCCCGGCCGGTCGCTCGCCGGACCCCGCACCGCGTCACGAAACCCTTATCGCCGAACCAGAGCAGTCGGAGCCCCCATGCCCGTATCGTCCGGTCTTCACCCCGAACCGACCCGTGAAGAGGGTCTGAGCCGGGAGGAGGCTGCCCGTCTGCTGGCCGAGTACGGCCCCAACGGGCTCGCCCCGCCCCCCGCGATCTCCCTGTGGTCCCGGGTCTTCTCGCAGCTCCGCGACCCCCTGATCGTCGTGCTGCTGGCCGCGGTGGCACTGACCATCGGCACTGCGGACTACGCCGACGCGGTCATCATCAGCGTGGTCGTCCTGTTCAACACCACTGTCGGGGTGGTGCAGGAGGTCCGCGCCGACAACGCGGTCGCAGCTCTCTCCGCCATGACAGCCCCGACCGCGCGCGTCCTGCGCGACGGCACGGAGCAGGAGACGCCCTCCGCCGACGTCGTACCCGGGGACGTCCTGGTGCTGGGGGAGGGTGACATCGTGCCGGCTGACGCCACCCTCCTGCAGGCCGCCGCGCTCCTGGTCGATGAGTCGACACTGACCGGCGAATCCGTGCCGGTGGACAAAGACGCCCGGAGCGCGGACCCGGAAGAGGCACAGCTGCGGGCCGGCACCGTGGTGGTGCGTGGCCGGGCCCTGGCCGCGGTCACCGCGACCGGAGAGCACAGCGCCTTGGGCGTGATCGCCGCATCGATGCATCCCAGGCAGCAGATGACCCCCTTGCAGAAGCGTCTGGCCGGCCTCGGCAAGGTGCTGGCCCTCGTCACCGTCGGACTGTGTCTCCTGGTCCTGGCCCTCGGCCTGTTGCGCGGTCAGTCGCTGGAGCTCATGGCCGTCACCGCGATCAGCCTCGTCGTCGCCGCCGTCCCGGAGTCACTGCCGGCCGTGGTCACCCTCGGCCTGGCCCTGGGCGCGCGACGGATGGCCACCCGCAACGCGGTGGTTCGCCGTCTCTCGGCGGTCGAGACCCTGGGATCGGTCACCGTCCTGGCCACCGACAAGACCGGAACCCTCACCCAGGGCCGCATGCTCCTCGAACGCGTCTGGACCCCGCATGGCACCGTCACCTTCTCCGGGACCGGATACGAACCCGTGGGCGAGTTCCTGAACGCCGGCGTTGTTCCCGCTCCCGCACTGGCTGAGGCTGTGCGCGAAGTCCTCGTGGCAGGAGCTTTGTGCAACGACGCCTCGCTGGTCCGGCCCACCGAAGAGACCACTTGCTGGGCCGCCCTCGGCGACCCCACGGAAGCCGCCCTGCTGACCGGCGCCGCGAAAGCAGGCTGCGCACAGGAAGACGTGGCCCTCGCCCGGCCCCGTGCCGGGGAGGTCCCCTTCGACAGCATCCGCAAACGCATGACCACTCTCCACAGCACACCAGGAGGGCAGATCGAGATCTACCTCAAGGGCGCACCGGAAGCGGTCCTCGAACCATCACTGCTCGGCGAGAAGCCCGACATGCTGGAACGGGCACGCAAGAAGGCAGCCGCCCTGTCCGCCGAGGGCTACCGTGTCCTGGCCGTGGCCGCCGGGTCCCGCGCCGACCTGCCAGGACGCGCAGAGGAGGCAGAAAGCGGTCTGAAACTGCTGGGTCTGGCAGCCATCAGCGATCCGCCCAAGGAAGCGGCCGAGGCGACTGTGCGCGCCTGCCGGCGCGCGGGCATCACCACCGTCCTCATCACCGGAGACCATCCGGCGACCGCCCGCGCGATCGCGGCGCGCGTCGGCATCCTGCAGGGCGACGAAGCCACCCAGCCGGACCTGGTGGCCACCGGCCAGGAACTGGCGGCAGGCCAGGTTCCCGACCTCACCCGGATACGGGTCTTCGCCCGGACCACACCGCAGCAGAAACTCGACATCGTCGAGGCGTGGCAGGCACGCGGTGAGGTCACCGCGATGACCGGTGACGGCGTCAACGACGGCCCCTCACTCCGCCAGGCCGACATCGGCGTCGCCATGGGCCGCCGCGGCACCGAAGTCGCCCGGCAGGCCGCCGACCTGGTCCTCGCTGACGACGAACTGGCCTCCGTCATCGCAGCCGTCGAAGAAGGACGCCGGGTCTACATCAACATCCGCCGCTTCCTCCTCTACGCCCTGGCCGGCGGGGCGGCAGAGATCCTCATCATGCTCCTGGGCCCGATGATCGGCCTCGCCCTACCCCTGCGCGCCGGACAAATCCTCTGGATCAACCTCCTCACCCACGGCCTGACCGGGGTGGCCATGGGAGCAGAACCAGCCTCCCCCGACGCGATGACCCGCCCGCCCCGCCGACCGCAGCAACACGTCCTCGGCGACGGCCTGTGGCAGCGTGTCCTGCGACTGGCGGTCTTCGTCACGATCCTGTGCCTCGGCATCAGCCTGTGGATCCGGCACACCGGCGGTCCCTGGCAGACGGTGCTGTTCCTGGCCCTGCTGGCCGCCCAGCTCGGAATCGCCCTGGGACTGCGCGAACGAGCACTCACCCGCCTCAACCCCTCCCTCCCGGCAGCCATCCTGGCCGCAGCAGCTCTGGGGGTCGCCGCCGTCTACATTCCCTTCCTCTCACACCTCCTGGGCACCTCCGCCCCCTCCTGGCCGGACCTCGGCATCGCCACGGCGGCCGGCCTCGCCGCCTTCACTGCGGCACGCACAGAAAGCCACCTCGCGAAAAGCACCAGTAACGCCTCCAGGACGACCACCACATCGCGCCCGGAAAGCACTTCAGCCCGATAGCAACGTCCTGGGTGCATCTGGCCAACTCGAAGGCCGCCGTCCGAAGCCCGCCCGTACCCGGCACGCGTCCAGCAGTGTCTCCGTCAGCACGAGAAGGAGTAGAAGTGAGCCTAAGAAGCGCACCCACGCACGGCCACGTCGTGGTCGGAACGGACGGATCCCAAGCGGCAACCCACGCACTCGACCAGGCCGCCGGAGAGGCACACCGCCGCCAGGTACCTCTGGAGATCGTCCACGCCTGGCCATGGGGCGGAGCCTACGAGCCCTTGGACGATGATGCGCAGGACATCCTGGCGAGAGCCGCCCAGCACGTCAACGACCGTAGCCCGGGGCTCCAGGTCACCACGACCGCCGTCCCGGACGACGCAGCGGAAGTCCTGGTACGGCGGAGCCGCACGGCGGCACTCACCGTCATCGGCACCCGCGGCAACGGAGGGTTCAAGGGCCTGCTACTGGGCTCCGTGAGCCTACGGGTGGCCACCCACTGCCGAAGCCCGCTCCTCGTCATCCGGGACGACCCCGCGGCACAGCCGATCTCGTCTCCCCCCACCCTCGTGGTGGGCATACGGGGAGAAGAGGATGATCCGGCAGCGGCCTTCGCCTTCACAGAAGCCGTCCGCCGGAACGCCGATCTCTCCATCGTGCACGCATGGACATACAACCGAAGCGACCGCACACACGACGATCGTGCGTCCCGCGCCCGGCATGAGGACGCGACGGTCGCACGCATTGCGACAGCCCTCCACAAGAAGGACCCCTTCATACAACTGGACAGTCGATCGGTACGCGGCGCACCTGCCCAGACACTGATCGACGCCAGCGCCACGAGTACTGTCGTCGTTATCGCCGCACATCGCCGAAAGTCGTTCCCAGGACTACAACTTGGACCTGTGACCCAGGCGCTGCTGCACCACGCACGCTGCCACATCGCCCTCGTGCCCGTCCTGCCCCCTCAGAGCTCGTAGCACGATCATGAGTGGGCCTTCTTGAGGCGTCGGTAGCAGATGAGGCTGCAGGCGAGGGAGACGAAGGCATCGTGGAGTTCGGTGCGTCGTTCCCATCGGACGGCGAGGCGTTTGAAGTGGTGGAGCAGGGCGAAGGTCTGCTCGACGACGTAGCGGAGCTTGCCGATGCTCTTGATGTTGGGCGATCCCTTGCGCGAGATGACAGGCAGGATCCGGCGCTCACGCAGCGTGACCTTGCCGATCGGCGAGGGCGGGCCGGCGACGAGGGTGCTGAAGAATCTGCAGGAATGCAGCCCGGCCCGCACCTCGCACCTCGCCCGCGGGCTCCGCGAGGAGATTACCCAGTACGCTCCGTCCACTCCCCCGGCCTCTGCCCTGCCGCGCTGACCGTAGAGTCCTGCCATGTACCCGATCAGCCGCCGCAGCCAGCGTCTCCACCTGCGTGAACTCCGACCCGACGACATCGAGGGCATGTTCGCGATCTACGGCGACGCCCGCGCGACCGAGCACATGAGCTTCGACCCGCGCACCCGCGAGGACGTCGAGGGGATCGTCGCCCGGTCGATCGCCTCGGCGGCCGCGGATCCACGCCAGGAGTATGCCCTGGCCGTCGCCGCCACCAGCGACGGCGACGGGCGGCTTATCGGGTTCGGCCGTCTCGCCCTGGACCCCCACCAGCCCCGGGCCGCGACCTTCGGCTTCGCCCTCAACCCGGACGTCTGGGGCAACGGCTTCGGCATCGAGACCGTACGCCTGCTACTGGCCTGCGCCTTCGAGGACCTCGACCTGCACCGGGTCTGGGGAGCCCGCTCCCCCCTCAACACCGCCTCCGCCCGCACCATGCAGCGCGCTGGACTCACCGAGGAGGGCTGCATCCGCGAGCACGTCCAACGCGGCGGCCGATGGAGCGACTCCATAACCCACTCCATCCTCGACCACGAGTACGCCGCCACTGCCGCTCGATAATCGCTCCTTGACCGCTCCCGGCCCCCGCAGTTCCGCAGTGAACTGACCCGATCGAGCGATGCGGGCGGGAAGTCGCGTGCCAGGGCTGCAGGCGGCCGATCGGGTTCTCCGTGCCGAGATCTCTGCGTGCCGCGTATGCCGTCGATCGGTCTTGTGGTCAGAGTGACCTCGCAGGCATATGCCCATGACACGAAGGAGAGCGCTCATGATGCGTCGTATCGCGATCACCCTGGCAGCTGTCGCCGCAGCTGGATTCGTCGCCGCGGCCCCGGCGTCCGCGAACGGAGCGAACGACTGGGACGCCCACGGTGGCGGCCACGCGGGCATCGAGGCCGGCTGGGCCATCGGCGAGTACCAGAATCTCGGCGGCCCGTACGGAATCACCACCGTCAAGGGGCAGGCAGCCTACTTCGACGCGGAGCGCGGCTGGATCGTCCGCTGACCACGCCAACCGGGCTCGCACAACCGCATAGTTCCAGATGTGGGTGAAGGGCCCGCGCCACCGCGCGGGCCCTTTGCTCGTGCCCTCCCCCGACGGATGAGCGCCGACCGCCGGAGCGAGCGTCGCGGGCTGGGCCGTGCACGTCTTCCCCGTCATCCCCATGCCCAGGTGCGGTGCCGGCGGGCGGCGGGCGGCGGCGATCAAGGGCCGCGATGCCTTGGGTCGTGGTTGGAGTCGGTTACGGACGCGGGTGGGGGTGGTGTCGGTGGCGATGAGGGTACGGATGTGGTCGGTGAAGTCGGGGTCGGTCAGGGGGAGGTCGAAGTCGTCGACGTAGCCGACGGCGGCCGGGGCGTAGTCGATGACGGCCCCGACGGTGGCCGGGACGGGGGCGGGTCCGGTTCTGAGGGCTCCGAGGATGCGCAGGGCGGTGGGCAGAAGGCTCGCGTCCGTGGTGGAGACATCGTTGAGTGCGTTGGTGACCGCGCGGGGGACGGTGGCGGGCTCGGCCGCGGATGCTTCGCCTCGGGTGGGGAGGTGGTCGGTGGAGGGGGTGTTCTGGAGGAGTTCGGTCTGTTCGTGCCACCAGCGGGCTGGTGCGTGTTCGCCGAGGGCGCGGTGGTGGAGGTAGAGGCAGTAGGAGGCGGCGGGGTCGCCGGCTCCGGCGGCGTACTGCCACCAGAAGCGGGCGTTCTCCTCGGCTTCGGCGAGCTGGAGGATGCAGCCCAGGACGCGGGCGCCGGGGGGTTCGGGAAGCCGGGGGGTGAGGAAGGTGCGCAGGGCGGGAAGGGCGGCGGTGTCGGTGACGACGGCCGCGCAGAGGTTTCGGAGGTTCTGGGCGGCTTCCACGGCAGTCGGCTCTTCCGCAGCGGCTGCGGCAGCCGGGGCGGAGCTCGGGTCGAGGGCGTTGCAGCGGGCGAGGACGCGGGCTTCGGCGGCGTCGATGTCGGCCTGGGTGTAGGGGGCGGAGGCGAGGCGGGCGCGGGAGAGGAATTCGTCGATGTGCGGGGTCATCGCAGTCCTTCCATGGTGCGGTCGGGTCCGAGGATCTCCCGCAGGCGGCGCAGGGAGTGACGGACCGTGGAGCGGACGGTGGCGCTGGTCATTCCGAGTACGGCGGCGGCTTCGGGGGCG
>NTHE01000089.1 GCA_002551355.1 Streptomyces sp. man185
CCGCCCGCGAGCGCGCCGACCCCGGCGGCGGCCGGGATGCCGACCTTGGCCGCCTTGCGGCCGGTGCGGTAGTCGCGCAGTCGCCAGTCGCGGGCGCGCGCGTGCTTGCGGAGCTTGGTGTCCGGGTTGATCGCGTAGGGATGGCCGACCAGCGAGAGCATCGGGATGTCGTTGTGCGAGTCGCTGTAGGCGGCGCAGCGTTCCAGGTCCAGCCCCTCGGCGGCGGCGAGGGCGCGGACGGCCTCGGCCTTGGCGGGGCCGTGCAGCGGTTCGCCGACCAGGCGGCCGGTGTAGACGCCGTCGACCGATTCGGCGACGGTGCCGAGCGCGCCGGTCAGACCGAGGCGGCGGGCGATGATGGTGGCGGTCTCCACGGGGGCGGCGGTGACCAGCCAGACCCTCTGTCCGGCGTCCAGGTGGGCCTGGGCCAGGGCGCGGGTGCCGGGCCAGATGCGGTCGGCCATGTACTCGTCGTAGATCTCCTCGCCGATGGACATCAGCTCGGAGACGCGGTGGCCCTTGACGATGGACAGGGCGCTGTCGCGGGCGTCCTGCATGTGTTCGGGGTCCTCGATGCCGGCCAGCCGGAACCACGCCTGCTGCCAGGCGAACCGGGTGAGCTCGCGGCGTTCGAAGAACTTGCGCTTGTAGAGGCCGCGGCCGAAGTGGAAGATCGCGGCACCCTGCATCACGGTGTTGTCGAGGTCGAAGAAGGCGGCGGCGCGGTCGTCCCCGGCGACCGGGAACGCGGGCTCCTCCGGGGGTGTGGCGTCCGCGTCTGCCGGGGCCTTGGTCAGGAGGGCGGAGTCGTCGTCGGCGGCCGAGGTCTTGCGCGCGGCCTCGGCGGCGGCCTCGCCTGCCAGGACGCTCCGTGCGGTAGCGGAACGCCTACGGGGTGTGAGCCATCCAAGAGCGGCCATGCGGTGAGCATAGCCAGTCCGCCCGTACCTTCCCGACCTGCCGCGATGCGGTGGCGTGAACGCTTCGGGTCGGAATGGTGAATCGGGCGATTCCGGGCGGTCCGTCGCGGGGATGCGGCGGCTCGGGATCCAGGCGCGGCGGGCGCAGAATGTAGGCATGAGCCTTCTGTTGCGACGTAACCGGAAGAAGCCTGCCGAGCGGGTGGTCACGTTGGTCGGAAAGCCCGGGTGCCATCTCTGCGAGGACGCGCGGGCGGTGGTGAGCGCGGTCTGTGAGGAGACCGGTGCGTCGTGGGTGGAGAAGGACATCACCGAGGACGAGGAGCTGTACAAGGAGTACTGGGAGCAGATTCCGGTGGTGCTGATCGATGACGAACAGCACACGTTCTGGCGCGTGGACCCGGCGAGACTGCGCAAGGCGCTGGGTGCGGACGCGAAACCCGGTTAACATCGTGGGCGTTTTGAGTGGCCTCGGGGGCGTAGATGTGAGGAGTGTGTACCGCTTTGCCCCCTTCGAGGCTGCAACGGGCTGATGCGGTCCCCGGTTCCGGGATCGCGCGGGAAATGTGCGTGACCCCGGTCACTTTGACCGGACAAAACGGACACTATCTTTGTGCACGCGTTCACAAAGACATAGCCTGCATTCGACGGGGCGGTCTTGGGACATACGGCCGCCTGCAGCCCCGCTCATCCCGCAGGAGCACCGTGGCAACTGGCCGAACTCACCGACCGGCGACCCGTAGCCGAGGAATTCCCGAGGCCACCGTCGCCCGACTTCCGTTGTATCTGCGCGCCCTGACCGCGCTCTCCGAGCGATCGGTCCCCACGGTCTCCTCCGAGGAGCTGGCCACGGCGGCCGGCGTCAACTCGGCGAAGCTGCGCAAGGACTTCAGCTACCTGGGGTCCTACGGCACCCGCGGTGTCGGATACGACGTCGAGTATCTCGTCTACCAGATCTCGCGCGAGCTCGGGCTCACCCAGGACTGGCCGGTCGCGATCGTCGGCATCGGTAACCTCGGCGCGGCCCTCGCCAACTACGGCGGCTTCGCCTCCCGCGGCTTCCGGGTCGCCGCGCTGATCGACGCGGACCCCGCCATGGCCGGTACGCCGGTGGCCGGGATCGCCGTCCAGCACACCGACGACCTCGACCGGATCATCAGCGACAACGGTGTGTCCATCGGTGTGATCACCACCCCGCCCGGCGCGGCCCAGCAGGTCTGCGACCGGCTCGTCGCCGCCGGTGTGACCTCCATCCTGAACTTCGCGCCGACCGTGCTGTCGGTGCCCGAGGGCGTCGACGTGCGCAAGGTCGACCTCTCCATCGAGCTCCAGATCCTCGCGTTCCACGAGCAGCGCAAGGCCGGCGAGGACGCCGCCGCCGAGGACGAGGGTGCGCCCCCGATGCGCGCCACGCCCGCAGGCCGGAAAGGACCCGACGGGGACATGCCCGCCGTGATGCCGGCATGAGCCTCCTCGTCGTCGGTCTGAGCCACCGCAGTGCCCCCGTCTCCGTACTGGAGCGGGCGTCCCTCGCTGCCGAGGCCCAGGCCAAGCTGCTCCAGGACACCCTCGCCGCGGAACCCGCGACCGAGGCCGCCGTGCTGGCCACCTGCAACCGCATCGAGCTGTACGCGGACGTGGACAAGTTCCACGCGGGCGTCGCGGAGCTCTCCACCCTGCTCGCCCAGCACAGCGGCGTCGGGCTGGACGAGCTCACTCCGTATCTCTATGTGCACTACGAGGACCGGGCCGTCCACCACCTGTTCTCGGTGGCCTGCGGGCTCGACTCGATGGTCGTCGGCGAGGGCCAGATCCTCGGCCAGATCAAGGACGCGCTCGCGCGCGGCCAGGAGCTGCACACCGCCGGACGGCTGCTGAACGACCTCTTCCAGCAGGCCCTGCGGGTCGGCAAGCGCGCCCACAGCGAGACCGGGATCGACCGGGCCGGGCAGTCGCTCGTCTCCTTCGGGTTCCAGCAGCTCGCCGCCGGGGCCGACCCCGCCCTGTGGGCCGAGGGCAAGCGTGCCCTGGTCATCGGCGCCGGCTCGATGTCCTCGCTGGCCGCCGCGACCCTCGCCCGCACCGGGGTCGCCGAGATCGTCGTCGCCAACCGGACCCGCGCCCGCGCGGACCGCCTGGTGGAGATCCTCCAGCAGGGCGACGACACCGCCGTGCGCGCCCGCGCCGTCGAGATGTCCGCGGTGGGCGACGAGCTGACACGTGCCGACATCGTCGTCTCCTGCACCGGCTCCACCGGCCTCGTGCTCACCGCCGACGCCCTCGCCGACGCCCTGGGCGTGACCCTGGACGCCGCGCCCGAGCGGCCGACGGCCACCGTCACCCCGGCCCCGGACGACGTCGACCAGCACGCCGCCTGGGTGGAGAACGGTTCCGTCGCCTCCGCCGCGCACGCCGGTCCGAGGACCGGGCCGCGCCGGGTCACCGTGCCCGCACAGTCCACCGGTCCCGTCCGGCTCGCGCTGCTCGACCTCGCCATGCCGCGCGACATCGACGGCGCCGCCCACCGCGTCGACGGTGTGCGCCTCGTCGACATCGAGTCGCTCGCCGAGGCGTCCGCCGACGCCCCGATGGCCGCCGATGTGGACCGGGTCCGCACCATCGTGTCCGACGAGGTGGCCGCCTTCGGTGCCGCCCAGCGCGCCGCCCACGTCGCCCCGACCGTGGTCGCCCTGCGCACCATGGCCGCCGACGTGGTCGCCGGCGAGATCGCCCGGCTGGACGGTCGCCTCCCCGACCTGGACGAGAAGCAGCGCGCCGAGATCACCCAGACCGTGCGCCGCGTCGTCGACAAGCTCCTGCACGCGCCCACCGTGCGGGTCAAGCAGCTGGCCAGCGAGCCCGGCGGCGCCGGGTACGCGGACGCGCTGCGAGAACTCTTCGACCTCGACCCGCAGACGGTGGCCGCCGTCTCCCGGGCAGACCTGAACGACCCGAATAGAGGGCGGTCATGACCGACAACTCATCCCCGGGCGCGCGGGGCACCGCGCCGCTCCGGCTGGGCACCCGGCGCTCCAAGCTCGCCATGGCCCAGTCCGGACTCGTCGCCGAGGCGGTTCGCGAGGTGACCGGGCGCGCCGTCGAGCTCGTCGAGATCACCACGTACGGGGACGTCTCCCGCGAGCACCTGGCGCAGATCGGCGGCACCGGCGTGTTCGTCGCCGCCCTGCGCGAGGCGCTGCTGCGGGGCGAGGTGGACTTCGCCGTCCACTCGCTCAAGGACCTGCCGACCAGCCAGCCCGACGACCTGGTGCTGGCGGCCGTGCCGCAGCGCGAGGACCCGCGCGACGCGCTGGTCGCCCGGGACGGGCTGACCTTCGAGCAGCTGCCCGACGGCGCCCGCATCGGCACCGGTTCGCCGCGCCGCATGGCGCAGCTCAACGCGTACGCCCGCTCCCACGGACTGCGGATCGAGACCGTCCCCATCCGGGGCAACGTCGACACGCGGATCGGGTTCGTGCGCGACGGGAAGCTCGACGCGGTGGTTCTCGCCGCCGCCGGGCTCAGCCGTCTCGGCCGGAGCGGTGAGGTGACCGACTTCCTGCCGGTCGACACCGTCCTGCCCGCTCCCGGCCAGGGAGCACTGGCGATCGAGTGCGCCGCGTCCAGCGCCGACCTCGCCGCCGCGCTCGCCGAGCTCGACGACCCGTACACCCGGGCCGCCGTGACCGCCGAGCGTGCCCTGCTCGCCGCCCTGGAGGCCGGCTGCTCCGCACCTGTGGGTGCGCTGGCCGACCTCCTGGTCGACGGGCAGGTTGTCAACGAACTGCGCCTGCGTGGAGTCGTCGGTACCACCGACGGTTCCTCGCTCGTACAGCTGTCCACCACCGGTCCCGTCCCCACGTCGCACGACGACGCGGCGGCCCTCGGTCGCGAACTCGCGTCCGAGATGCTCGCCAAGGGTGCGGCCGGTCTTATGGGGGAGCGAGCACTTTGAGCCCCACCGGCCCCGCCGCATCCGACTTTCCGGTCCTGTCCGCCCAAGGCCAGGTCACCTTCCTCGGCGCCGGTCCCGGCGACCCGGGACTGCTGACTCTGCGCGCTGTCGAAGCGCTCGCGAGCGCGGACGTCCTTGTCGCCGAGCCCGATGTGCTCGACGTCGTTCGCAGCCATGCGCGGGAAGGCGTGAGCACGCCTGAGCTGACGCTTGTTGACGTCTCGTCAACAAGCGCCGGTGTACCCGTTCTCAGGGATGCGGCCAATCTTGTCATGGAGGCCGCGAAGGGCGGCAGGCGGGTGGTCCGTGCGGTCGCGGGCGACCCGGGGCTGGACGGCGACGCGGGCGCGGAGATGCTCGCCTGTGCCGCCGCCGGGGTGCCCTTCGAGGTGGTCCCGGGCGTCGCGAACGCCGTCGGCGTGCCCGCGTACGCCGGGGTGCCGCTGCGGGACGCGCAGGGCGCGGACGTCCGCTTCGTCGACGCCCGTACCGCGTCCGACCGGTGCTGGAGCGAGGTCGGCGCGAGCGACGCGACCGCCGTCGTCTCCACCACCCTGGACGCGGTCGCCGCCGCCGCCGGTGAGCTGGTCTCGGCGGGCCGCAAGCCCGACACCCCGCTCACCGTGACGATCGCGGGCACCACCACCCGCCAGCGCACCTGGACGGCGACCCTCGGGACGATCGCCCAGACCCTCAAGCAGGCCAAGGTGCTCCCCTCGCCCGAGGGCCACCGGCCGGTCATAGCCGTGGTCGGAGAGCGCAGCTCCGCCGCCCAGCGCGACCAGCTCGCGTGGTTCGAGTCCAAGCCGATGTTCGGCTGGAGGGTGCTCGTCCCGCGCACCAAGGAGCAGGCCGCGTCGCTCTCCGACCAGCTGCGTTCCTACGGTGCGGTGCCGCACGAGGTGCCGACGATCGCTGTCGAGCCGCCGCGTACGCCCCAGCAGATGGAGCGCGCGGTCAAGGGCCTGGTCACCGGGCGCTACGAGTGGATCGCCTTCACCAGCGTGAACGCCGTCAAGGCGGTCCGGGAGAAGTTCGAGGAGTACGGGCTCGACGCCCGGGCCTTCGCCGGGATCAAGGTCGCCGCGGTCGGCGAGCAGACCGCCGCCGCGCTGATCGACTTCGGCGTCAAGCCGGACCTGGTGCCCTCCGGCGAGCAGTCCGCCGCCGGGCTGCTGGAGGACTGGCCGCCCTACGACCCGGTCTTCGACCCGATCGACCGGGTGTTCCTGCCGCGCGCCGACATCGCCACCGAGACCCTGGTGGCCGGGCTCATCGAGCTGGGCTGGGAGGTCGACGACGTCACCGCGTACCGCACGGTCCGCGCCTCGCCGCCGCCGGCCGACACCCGCGAGGCGATCAAGGGCGGCGGCTTCGACGCGGTCCTGTTCACCTCGTCCTCGACGGTCCGCAACCTGGTCGGCATCGCGGGCAAGCCGCACAACGTGACCGTCATCGCGTGTATCGGCCCGGCCACCGCGAAGACCGCCGAGGAGCACGGCCTGCGGGTCGACGTGCTGTCCCCGGAGCCGTCGGTGCACAAGCTCGCCGAGGCGCTCGCCGCCTTCGGCGCGCAGCGCCGGGACGCGGCCAAGGAGGCCGGCGACCCGGTGACCCGGCCGAGCGAGCGGCGCCCGGGTGCGCGCAGACGCCGGACGACGACGTAGCAGGTACGTGGGTGGGTGGGCCCGGTCGCTTCGGCGGCCGGGCCCACCGTCTTTTCCGGAGCCGGCCGCCTGGGCCTGTCAGGGGCCCGTTCGCCGGCCTTTCCCGGCGTCGGTGTCGGTAAGACCGTGGGGCGTACGGGTCTATCGTCGAAGGATGACTGCGTACGCAAACTTCCCCGGCTCCCGCCCCCGGCGGCTGCGGACGACCCCGGCGATGCGGCGGATGGTCGCCGAGACACGGCTCGACCCGGCGAACCTGATCCTCCCCGCGTTCGTCCGGGAGGGCATCGACGCCCCGGTCGCCATCTCGGCCATGCCCGGCGTGCACCAGCACACCCTGGACACCCTGCGGAAGGCCGCCGTCGAGGCGGTCTCGGCCGGGGTCTCGGGGATCATGCTCTTCGGGGTGCCCGAGGACGCGAAGAAGGATGCCCGGGGCACGGCGGGCACCGACCCGGACGGGATTCTCCAGGTCGCCCTGCGCGCGGTCCGCGAGGAGGTCGGCGACGACCTGGTCGTGATGTCGGACCTGTGCCTGGACGAGTACACCGACCACGGCCACTGCGGGGTCCTCACGGCGGACGGCCGGGTGGACAACGACGCGACCCTGGAGCGGTACGCGGAGATGGCCCAGGTCCAGGCGGACGCCGGGGCCCATGTGGTGGGCCCCAGCGGCATGATGGACGGCCAGGTCGGGGTCGTCCGGGACGCCCTGGACCAGACCGGGCACGAGGACGTGTCGATCCTCGCCTACACCGCGAAGTACAGCTCCGCCTTCTACGGCCCGTTCCGCGAGGCCGTCGGCTCCTCGCTGACCGGTGACCGCAAGACCTACCAGCAGGACCCGGCCAATGCCCGCGAGTCGCTGCGGGAGCTGGCGCTGGACCTGGCGGAGGGCGCGGACATGGTCATGGTGAAGCCCGCCGGACCGTATCTGGACATCCTCGCCAAGGTCGCCGAGTCCGTGGACGTGCCGGTCGCGGCGTACCAGATCAGTGGGGAGTACGCGATGATCGAGGCCGCCGCCGAGAAGGGCTGGATCGACCGGGACAAGGCGATCCTGGAGAGCCTGACCGGGATCCGGCGGGCCGGGGCGCAGATGATCCTCACCTACTGGGCGACCGAGGTCGCCGGGTGGCTGCGGCGCTGAGCCCGGCGGCCCCTGGGCCGGGTGCCTGGGCCCGGGCAGCTCAGGGGCGGCCGGCTCCGGTCTCCTGGAGCCGGTGGGCCTCCTTGATGGAGAAGCGGGCGCTGTCCCGTACGAGCGGGTCCTCGTCGGCCCGTGCGGTGGTGTCCAGGACGGTGGCGACGACCGGGTCGGCCGTGTAGGGGGCCAGGGACATCGCCGCGTACTGGCGGACCAGGTCCTCCTCCGGGTCGCGCAGCGCGGTGAGCAGGGCGCGGCCCGCCTCGTGGCGCAGAGCGGGGTCGGCCGGGGGCCACAGGCGCAGGACGGTGGCGCTCTCGACGCGGGCGAGGTCGTATTCGCCCGGGTCCGCGACGACCGAGACGAGGAACGGCAACGCCTGGGCATTGGCGTCCAGTTCGGTGATGATCTCGCACTTGCGGTCGCTGCCGGCGGGCAGCGCCCGGAACTCCGCTATGAGGCGTTCGGCGGCTCGGGCGGCTTCAGCGGCTCCCATGGCTGGGGCCGGGGAGGCGGCTTCCGTCGTGGTCGTGAGGTTCGTGTCGTTCATGGGGGTGGACACTTTCTGTCAGGGCCAGTCGACCAGTGCCATGAATGCTACGAAAGTGACCGCGACGGTGGTGGGTGCGGCGATCGCGAGGCCTGTGCGGCGGGCCGCGTCGAAAACTTGGCGCGGCACGGCCCAGCTCGCGATCAGCACGATCAGGGCGATGAGCAGGCCGATCCACAGGACGGTCCACGCGGCGGTGAAGCTCGCGTCGAAGCGGTCGGCCGCCGCGCCGTTGCAGGAGTCGCACGCCATTGGCGTGAGCCCGCCGATGAACAGGGCGATGAGCCCCAGCGGCAGGGTCACGACCGTGGAGATCAGCGGGGCGACCCAGGCGCGGGGGTCGGGCGTTTCGTCGGGTGCAGGGGCCGCGCCGGGCCTGTCGTCGCTCATGCGCCCGAGTCAACCGCGTGGGGCCGCCGCCTGCATGAGTACGAGGGCTCAGTCCGCTGCCGTCCTGTCGGCGCGGGCCTCCAGCCAGGCGTGCGCCGCGTTCACCTCGTTGTCCGTGAGGGGCGGGCGCACTTGGTCCGGGTAGCGCGTGACGTGGTGCTCGCGGGCCGCCTTCAGACCGATCCCCCGGGCCGCGTCGGAGAGACGGGGATCGTCCGCCACCTCCTGGGCGCGGTGCCACCAGCTGTGGCTGCGCGGGTCGATCGCGTAGTGCCAGAGCGGCTGGGCGGGGTCGGTCACCCCGATCAGGACGCGGTGCAGGACGTACGGGCGCATGCCCGGCTCCCCGATCAGCTTCTCCGCGACGTGCAGCGGGTGCGTGCCGTCGAGGCGGGCGCGGAGCAGCACCCACGTCATCAGGTGGCCGGTGTCGTGCCCGCCGGAGACGACGAACTCCCACAGCTCGGCGGCCTTCGCCTCGTCGGGGGCTCCGAGGTGGGTGAGCAGCCGGACCGGGTCCTTCCAGAGCGGCTTGGGCTTCGCCCACCAGGCCAACAGGTCGGCGGCGACCGGGTGTTCCAGGTCGAGGGCCAGGCAGGTCAGGGTGACCAGCGGGTGGCGCCACTCGGTGTACGTGGTGCGGTACTGCTTGGTCAGCTCCTTCTTCCAGCGGGGGAGGAGGGCTTGCAGGTCTGCTTCGGTGGCCTCGCCGTGGGCGTGGAGCAGTTCGAGGCAGAACGCGATGCCCTGGACGCCGGTGGCCGGGTCGGCCAGCTGGGCGCGGAGCCACTGGACGTCGGCGGGGGTGAGAGTGCGGTAGTGGTGCCAGATGTCGCCGAGGCCGCCCTCGTAGCCGGTGAGATCGGGGCCGGTGCCGGCGAGGAGGTCGTCGCGTGCGGCCTCGTAGCGGTCGACGGCGGCCAGTGCCTCGGCCGTGTCGGAGGCGTCGGTGAGGCGGCCGGCCGCTTCGCGCACGCGGTCGGCTGTGTCGGCGGCGGCTTTCGCGGCGGCGACCCGCAGCGGGCGCGGCAGACGCTCGTCCGTGGCGAACCGGATGGTGGCGAGGAGGAAGGGGAAGAAGGCGTCGGCGGCGGGGCGGCGGGTGTCGGGCTCGTCCACGACGGCTTCCCGCAGCGCGTGGAGGAGGCCGGTCTGGGTGGCTTCGGGCGCGCTGCGCTCCGTCAGCTCCTCGGCGAGCACGGCGGCGGCCCGCACCGGGTCCGGTTCGCGCAGGGCGTGGTGGGCGCGGAACCAGCCGCGTACGGCGTCGTCGTCACCGGTCAGCGCCCACGCGCGTAGCAGGTCCATCGATCGCGGGGACGGGTGCGCGGCGAGGGCGTGGGACGCGTCGGTTCCCAGTTCGGCGGCCACCGCCCAGGCCTCCGGATGCTCCTGGCGCAGGAGGGCTCGCAGCACAGAACCCCAGCCGCGCCAGGCCGCGAGCCGACCGGCGTACGTCTCCCGCCAGGCGGACAGCAGCCGTGCCGCCTCGCCGGGGGTGAGCGCCCGCCGGTGCTCCAGCGGGGCGGCGAAGCGGGCGGCGGGGCCCAGGTCCAGGGGGCCCGACAGCCGGTCGTGGAGCCAGCGTTCCTCGGCGGGGGCCAGCGGGGCGTACTCCACCGAACGGGCCGTCCGGCGGGAGGGGCTGTCGAGCCGGGCGAGGAACTGGCGTACGCCTGCGGTGTTCTCGGGGTCGGGCAGTCCGTCGGCGTCCGCCGCCGTCACCCGGTCCAGCTGGAACGCGCCCTGCGGGCCGCCGTTGACGATCCGGTAGCCGGGCGGGCCGTCCCCGAGGCCGGAGGCGACCGTGGCGTGGTCGCCGCCCCAGTGCACGTACAGCACGCCCCGGAGGTCACCGGAGCGGTCGAAGGCGTCCTGGGACTGCCAGTGCCAGTACGCGAAGGAGGCGGTCGTGGCGATGGACCGGGCCGCGAACAGCTCGGCGGCGTCCTCGTGGCCGTCGGACTGGGTGTAGCGGCTCCGGGTCGGCGGGGGCAGCGCGACGAAGTCGTCTCCACCGAGCGTGCGCCACCACTTCTTGATCGCGCCGAGGTCCGACCGCCGCCCGGTCGGGCGGCCCTTGCCAGGCCCCGTCGTGCCAGGCCCTGCGGTGCCAGGCCCTGCGGTGTCCGGTCCCGTCGCGTCCGGTCCCGTGGTGTCTAGTCCCACCAGAACGACCACACTTCCTGGTTGAGCACGGCCTTCTCGGCATAGACGTCGAGGTCGTGCGGCGGCGACTGGTCGATGTTGTCCGGGCAGAACGCGTAGTGCTCGGCGGCCAGGGCGCGGGCCTCCTCCGCCGTGCCGGGCGGGCGGCCCACGGAGACGATCATCGTGTCGAAGCCGAGCGCCACCACCCGGGCGTCGTAGCGGTCCTCCCAGGAGCGGAGCACCGCGCAGAGCCGGGCCACGTCGTTCTCGTGGTTCATCGGGCCCGACCAGCCGATCGCCGCCGGTATGTCGGCGCTGCGGCGGGCCGGCACGAGCGCCATCCGGGCCCCGCCGAGCCAGTCGTCCGCGTCGGATGCGAGCACGCCCGCGAGGCCTGCGGCGGCCGTGTCCGCGTCCTCGGCCGCCTCCCGCGCCGGGACGGGGGCGAGACCGGGCCAGGCGTCGGGGCCGTCGTCCGCCTCGCCCGTCTCGTCGGCCGCCGTGCCGTCGCCGGTCCGGTCGTCCGCGTGGTCGACGCTGTCCGTCCAGTACCCCGCGAGGACCTCGTCGGCGTCGTGGTCGCCGGGATACGACGTTTCGTCCGGGCAGAGGTCCCAGTCCTCGGGCCACTGCTCGCGGTGGCCGCCCGTGACCAGCACCGGCAGCAGTCCGAGCCGCCGCCCGGCCGCCCGCAGGTCCGTCCAGTCGCGCGGGGCCGCCGGGCCGTCCGCGTGCCAGAGCAGGGGCTCGTGCCAGGGGCCGTCCAGCGTGGCGTCCACCAGGGAGCCTGGCGGGAGATCCAGGCCGGAGGAGGCCAGATCGGGCAGAGGATTCGGGAGCGTCGCCATGACGGGGAGCCTAGGCGGCGGCACTGACAACGAGCGGGGCAGGCGGCCTTTGAGGCAGGGGCGGCCCCTTGGAGCCGTGCGGCTCCTGCGGCCGGTCAGCCACCGAGGCCGGGGGCCTGAAGCGGTGCGGCCATCGAGGGCCTGTCTCAGGTGGCGGGCGGCGAGTCGGTATCAGTGATGAGCCGGGCCATCTCGTGCCACAGCCGCCATCGTCGCGGCTGGTCCGCTTCGCCGAGCTCCGGCAGGATCTGTTCCAGCTCGGAGAGCTTGCGGTCCAGAATGCCGAGCCGCCACGCGTCCAGCGAACCGCCGTTGTCCAGCCACGATGTCACGCATCCGGCGATGTCGCTGTCCAGCCTCTCCAGGTCGACGCCGGCCCGTTCGGCACTGTTGAGCCGGGCAGGCCACGGCTCGCTGAGAAGTTCCTGGAGGAGGCGGGCCACAACAGCTTCGGGCGCATCGATTTCCGTCACGCGGCTGATCATCCCCCCGCGAGGTCGCCCGGGAGCAGCGGGCGCATGAAGGTGCGCTCGTAGCGCAGCACGCAGCCGCTCTCGTCGCGGATGCGGTCCGCCTCGATGAACTCGGGGTCCCGGCCGAAGAGCCGCCGGTACTCCTCGTACGCTGCCAGGCTCGGGAAGCTGAACAGGGCCAGCGCCTCGTCGCTCGCGCCCTCCGCCGGGAGGAAGTAGCCGTGGTGCGTGCCGCCGTGGGCCTGCACCAGCTCCATCCAGCGTGTGCCGAACCGCTCAAAGGCCGCGATCTTCTTCGGGTCGATGGTGTACCGCACGACGCAGGTGATCATGCGTCCAGGCTAGGCCGCTTTCCGCGTGCCGACGCCTGCCTCGGGCAGGCTCATTTCCCGGGGAATCGGCTGCGGGGGACGTATCGTCGAGGCCCGTTGCGCACCGCCCGGTCACCGCCGGCCGGGCCGATCCGGCAGGAGCCGCCGTGAACAGGATCGTCACGTCCATCTCGCTCTCCCTCGACGGATTCTTCGAAGGGCCCGACCGCGACATCGACTGGCACACCGTCGACGAGGAGCTGCACCAGCACTTCAACGACTACTTCCGGACCATGGGCGGGTTCGTCGAAGGGCGCGTCACCTACGAGCTGATGGAGGAGTTCTGGCCGACCGCCGATCAGGACCCGGACAACGAGGGCCCGATGGCCGAATTCGCGGGCATCTGGCGGGACATGCCGAAGTTCGTCTTCTCGCGGACGCTGGAGAGCGTGGGGCCGAACGCGACCCTGCTGCACGAGGTCGACCCCGAGCAGGTGCGCGGTCTGCGGGACGCCGCCTCGGGGGATCTGGCGGTCGGCGGGGCGGATCTGCTGGAGTCGTTCCGGCGGGCCGATCTGATCGACGAGTACCGGATCTACATCCACCCCGTCATCCTCGGCCGGGGCCGCCGCTTCTTCCGGGACACCGAGGAGCGGCAGATGCTGCGGCTGGTGGAGACCCGGACCTTCGGGAACGGGGTCGCGATGCTCCGTTACGAGACGGTCCGGGCGGGGTAGCGGCGGTGCGGGGTCAGGCGGTGGCCGCGTAGGCGGCGAACGCCGACCAAGCGGTGGGCGCGACGGTGAACGTCGGGCCCTCGACGTCCTTGGAGTCACGGACGTGGACGGCGGCGGGGTGCGCGGCGATCTCGACGCACTGCCGGCCTGCGTCGCTGCTGTAACTCGACTTCCGCCAGCCGTAGGCGACTTCGAGGCACTGGCCGCCTTCGCTGACTCTGTAGCTCGACTTGAACCAGTTCAGTGCGCTGCTCATGTCTCTCCCAGTAAACGGGCCACCAGGCGCAGGGTCCCCAGCGGGGGTGAGCGCCTGGGCTCGCAGCATCGCGTATTTCTGGGCGAGGATGCTGATCTCGTTCCGGTCCGAGATCAGGTGGCTGCGGCGCTGGGTCTCGGTGTAAGCGATGTGTTGGTGGTCCTGTGTTTCCAGGAGGGTGAAGGGGCCTGCGAGGCTGGCATGGACCCTGCTGTCGAGCGGGAGCACCTGGAGTTACACGCCCGGGAGTTGAGCCATCGCACAGAGGTGGCGCAACTGCTCCCGGTGGTCCTCGTCCGACGTCAGTCTCATCATCAGCACCGGCTCCCAGATCACCATTTCATGCCCGCCTCGGTGCGGAACCGGGCCAGGAGCTTGCCCACGAGCTTCATCGTCGACGCGTTCTTACGCTGTCGCTTTCTGGGGTGCATACGGTTCCCACTCCCACCCCGGAACCTGCTTCACGCATGCGCGACCCGTACAAGAAACCTGTACGGGTCGCGCAGGGTTACGGCACGTCAGGCGCTGGCCTGCGGTGTTCTGTGAGGGCTCAGAACATCAGGGCGTTCTCGACGTCCGACTGCCAGAAGGTGACGAAGCCCCGGCTGTCCGTGTAGGTCTCCGCCGGGAGCTTCAGCGTGGCCTCGCCCTTGGCCTTGTTGTTCTTGTCGACCATGATCACGCCGAGGTTGTCGCTCTTGACCGGAGCGTCCTCGCCGGGCTCCCCGAGCAGCGCGACGCCCGCGTACGCCTTCTCTCCGGGGGAGACCACGACGACCGCCTGCGGCTTGCTGTCGTCGAGGATCGGATACACCGCCTGCGCGCCGTCGAAGCGGAGGAACGGCGCGTGGTACGTGGCGCAGTCCGTGGAGCCGGTGTTGGTCACCGTGAGCAGCAGGTGGTTGATCGGGCGGCTCACCTTGGAGACCTTGATCGTGGAGTTCTTGGGTGTGCAGGTCGGGATCGACGCCGCCGCCTCCGGGTTCGGCGCGGTCTCCGGCTTCCTGCCGTTGCCGCCCGCGTGCTTCCCCTCGGCGGGGACGGTCTGCGTCTCGGGTGCGCCCGCCTCCGGCGCGTCGGACTGTGCCTTGCCGTCGGTGCTCGTCGCCGCGGGGGTCGCGGTCTCGGCGGAGCCGGCCGGCTTGGTCCCCATGGCCTTGTCCTCGCCGCCGCAGGCGGTGAGCGAGAGGGCGGCCGCGAGGGCGGTGGCGGCGAGGGCGGTGGTGCGGATGCGGTTGGTGCGCATGGTGGTGGTACTCCCCGTACTCGGTTGGCGTGCTGATCCGGTTGAACGGCCGGTCCGTGGTGCTGCTGTGGTCTGGTCCGAGCTTGTGGGGTGACGGATTCCGGCCGCAACGCCTGTCGAACCATTGGGGAAGCTGGAACGTCTACGCATACGGTGACCTGCGGGAATTCCGCGTCCCTGGAACGCCGTTCCGGGACGCACGAGGAAGGGGAGCGCCGTCGTGGCGACGCCGGAGGCCGTGGAGTTCGCGGCTCTGCTGAAGGATCTGAAGGACCGTTCGGGGCGCAGCTACGGTGTGCTGGCCGGGAAGCTGCACGTCAGTACGTCGACCCTGCACCGGTACTGCAACGGGGACGCCGTGCCGAATGAGTTCGCCCCGGTGGAGCGGTTCGCGCGGGTGTGCGGGGCGTCCGGCGAGGAGCTGGTGGAGGTGCACCGGCGGTGGATCGTGGCGGACGCGGCGCGGCGGCGCCCTCCGGCGGGAGCGGCAGCCCCTACCCCTGCCGCCCCTGCTCCCGCAGCCCCGGCCCCCGCCGCCCCTGCTCCCGCCGCGCCTGCCGGTGTTCCCGCGGCTGCTGCCGGCCCCCGAGCCGCTGAAGCCGACGAGGCATCCGGGCGTGACGAGCGTGACGAGGGCGGCGACGTGTCCCCGCCGCCCGTTACGGCACGTGGCTTCAGCGGTCGTGACCGGCCGGGCCCGGGCTCCCGCTGGTCCCGGCTCTCCCGGCGTACGCGGGTGCTCATCGCCGCCGCCGGGATCGCCGCGCTCCTCGTGCCCACCACCGTCGTCGCCGTCGATCTCGCCGGGTCGGGGAAGGAAGGCGGCGGGAGCGCCGCGGACCGGGTGGAGGACGGGGGCGGGGGCCTCGTGGCGGCGCCGGAAGGCTCCGCATCGGGCACGCCCCGGCCCTCCGGGGAGCCGAGTCCGGCCGAACCTTCGGCGAGCGGGTCCGCGTCCCCGTCGGGGCAGCCGTCCGCGAAGCCCTCGGGCGGCTCCGGTCCCGGACA
Source organism: Streptomyces sp. man185 (assembly GCA_002551355.1). Classification (GTDB taxonomy): domain Bacteria; phylum Actinomycetota; class Actinomycetes; order Streptomycetales; family Streptomycetaceae; genus Streptomyces. The sequence continues at coordinate 15,660 of NTHE01000089.1, forward strand.
GTCGCAGAGCGGTGGTGGGGGCGGGGGCGGTACGGGCCTCGGCGCTCCGCCGACCGTCAGCATCTCCTCGTACAACTGGGAAGAACCCTGCGGCCAGCACTATCTGCTGAACCGGGAGCCCGACGAGGTCGATCCGCCACCCGCGTCGCAGGAGCGGCGCGGCTGGGCGGAGTCGTACGGCGGGGTCGACGCCGGGAACATGCTGCTCCAGCTCACCGTGCAGGGGACCTCCCGTGAGGCGGTCGTCCTCAAGGGCATGCACGTCCGCGTCGTGTCCCGTATGGCTCCGCTGCCCTGGTCGGCGTACCGGATGGGCAACGGCTGCGGCAGCGGGATCACGCCCCAGTCCTTCGCCTCTCACCTCGACGCCGGGAACCCCGTCCTCCGGCCGGTGCCGGGGACGCAGGGGGACATCGAGGTCCCGGCCGTGGACTTCCCGTACAAGGTGTCGTCCGAGGACGTGGAGGTGTTCAACCTCGACATGAAGGCCGTGAGTTACGACGTCACCTGGTACCTGGAGCTGGAGTGGAGCAGCGGCGGCAAGGAGGGAATGCTGCGGATCGACGACCGCGGGAAGCCGTTCCGTACGAGCGGGATGAAGGGGCGGCCGGAGTACGTCTACGGCGGTCCTGGTTACGGGTGGGAGCGCGCCGGGCAGACGTGAGGCGACGCGGACCGTCCCCGGTGGCTGACCGATAGCAGTCGTACACACGTTCAGAACTCGGGAGTACAGTCTGCGAGGTCCTGGCGACCCCGCCGCCGCGCGACGACGGCGTAGGGCCGCCTCATCCCCGTACATATCAGGTGATTCATGTCCGCCACTGCTGCCGAAGCCTCCGACCGCACGGCCCCGGAGGCGCGTACTTGCGAAGAACGATCCCATCGACTCAGACGCAGGCTGGAGCGGCTGATCGGCATCGCCGCCACCGAGGGGAACTCCCTCGTCCCGCTCCGTAACGGCGACGCCATCTTCGGTGCGATGCTGAAGGCGATCCGTGAGGCCGAGCACACCATCGATCTGATGACCTTCGTCTACTGGCGCGGTGACATCGCCTCCCAGTTCGCCGAGGCGCTGGCCGACCGCGCCCGGGCCGGGGTCCGGGTGCGGCTCATGCTCGACGGGTTCGGGTCGCGGCTCATAGAGAAGGACCAGCTGGACCTGATGGACCGGGCCGGGGTCACGGTGACCTGGTTCCGCAAGCCCCTCTACCTCTCGCCGCTCAAGCAGAACCACCGCTGCCACCGCAAGGTCCTCGTCGTCGACGAGCGCACCGCTTTCACCGGCGGCGTCGGGATAGCCGAGGAATGGTGCGGCGACGCCCGCAACGAGCACGAGTGGCGCGACACCCACGTCCAGGTCACCGGGCCCGCCGTCGACGGGCTGGCCGCCGCCTTCGCCCAGAACTGGGCCGAGTGCCACGACGAACTCTTCGACGAGAGCGACCGGTTCGTCACCGAGGAGCACCACGGCGACTCCGTCGTCCAGGTGGTGCGCGGCTCCGCCTCCTTCGGCTGGCAGGACATGCAGACCCTGATCCGGGTCGTCCTGGAGTCCGCCGAGGAACGCATCCGCCTCACCACCGCCTACTTCGCCCCCGACGCCTACTTCACCGGGCTGCTGTGCGCCGCCGCCGCGCGCGGGGTGGAGGTCGAGATCCTGCTGCCGGGACCGCACACCGACAAGCGGGTCTGCCAGCTCGCCGGGCAGCGCTACTACGAGGACCTGACCGCCTGTGGTGTGAAGATCTACCAGTACCAGCCGACGATGATGCACACCAAGACCCTCACCATCGACCGGGTGGCCTCCCTCATCGGCTCCACCAACTTCAACCGGCGCTCCCTCGACCACGACGAGGAAGTCATGCTCGCCGTCCTCGACCAGGACTTCACCGCCACCCTGGACGGCCACTTCGAGGAGGACCGGGAGAACAGCGTGGCGATCGAGCGCGGCCGGTGGAAGCGCCGCGACCTCGTGCAGCGGGCCAAGGAAGCGGCCGTCGTGCCCATCCGCCGGTTCCTCTGATCCCTGCCTCCGGATCCCGGCGCCACCGACGAGTCGGCCGGCCGGGGGCGTGCTCGCGCGTTCGCCGGGCAGGCGGGTGGACGACCGTCGTCCGTCATGTGAAGGGAAGGGCCCATGAGCGCCACCGCCGAGACCTCGCCGGCACCGTCCGCCGCGGTGATCACCGAACCCCTGCCCGACCTTCAGCTCCAGCTGCTCATCCAGCTCCTCGACGAGGACCCGCGCTCCAGCCTGCCCCTCACCCTCACGCACCCGGGCGGTCTCCTGCACGGTGACGTCATCGGGCACGAGCAGTGGAAGGCCGAGTGGGCCAGGAGCCTGCGCCAGGTCGAGGGCGAGGGAGCCAACCTGCTCGCCGAGTTCCCCGAGACGGTCGACCAGGGCGTACGGGAACTGCGCGCCGACGAGGACGCGGAGACGGCCCGGCTGCCCCGCTGGATCCATCTGCGGGACGTCACGCTCGTCGTCGGGTCCATGAACCCGGTCTCCCTGCCGCTGTGGCGCGGACGCCTCTCCGATGTGTCGGGATGGGCGCTGGGCCGCCCGCAGTAGCAGGTCGGCCGGCTCCTAGGGTTGCGGCATGACCGCAGAGAACGGCTTAGCCGCCGGCGCACCGGAATCGTCCGTCACCTTCATCAACGTCTTCGAGATAGCCGCCGAGGAACTTGACGCGTTCGTCGGGAAGTGGGAGGAGCGGGCCCGCCTCATGCGGGACAAGCCCGGATTCATCGACTCCCGGTTGCACCGGGCCCGCTCCTCGGACTCCCGCTTCCAGCTCGTCAACGTCTCCCACTGGGCGAGCCAGGAGGCGTGGGAGGCCGCCACCGCAGACCCCGACTTCGCCTCCCGGGCCCGGGAGGCGCGCGAGGAGACCGTGCAGCCGGTCACGCCGAACCCGGCGGTTTACGACGTCGTGGTGGAACTCACCGCACCCTGACGCCCCGGGGACGGCAGGCCCCGCCGTACGCGATCGGCCCCGGCACCTGTCAAAGAGGTGCCGGGGCCGACGTGCGTACGGCGGGACAGCCAGTGCCGTCAGAGCCGCTCGGGCGTCCGGATGCCGAGCAGTGCCATCCCCCGGTGCAGGGTCCGGGCGGTCAGCTCGACCAGGAAGAGCCGGTTCTCGACGACCTCCGGGGCGTTGTCCGGGCTGAGCACCTGGCACTGGTCGTAGAACGTGGTCAGGTGCGACGCCAGCTGGTAGAGATACGCGGCCAGCTTGTGCGGCTCGTAGCCCGCCCCGACCTCGGCGAGCACCTCGCCGAACTGGTCCAGGTGCAGACCGAGCGCCCGCTCCGCCGGGGCCAGCTCCAGCTCCGGGTGTGCGGCCGGGACCGCGTCCCCGGCCTTGCGCAGGATCGACCGGATCCGGGCGTAGGCGTACTGGAGGTACACCGACGTGTCGCCGTGCAGCGACACCATCTGGTCGAGGTCGAACTTGTAGTCCCGTACGGCGGAGGTCGACAGGTCCGCGTACTTCACCGCGCCGACGCCGACGTACCGGCCGTTCTCGACGATCTCCTCCTCGGACAGGCCCACCTTCTCGGCCTTCTCCCGGACGACCGCGGTGGCCCGGCCGACCGCCTCGTCGAGGAGGTCCTCCAGCCGCACGGTCTCGCCCTCACGGGTCTTGAACGGCTTGCCGTCCTTGCCGAGGACCGTGCCGAAGGCGAGCTGCACGGCCTTGACGTCCTCGTTCAGCCAGCCGGCCCGCCGGGCCGTCTCGAAGACCATCTTGAAGTGCAGCGACTGCCGCGCGTCCACCACGTACACGAGGGTGTCGGCCTTGAGGTCCTGGACCCGGTTCCGGATCGCGGAGAGGTCGGTCGCCGCGTAGCCGTAGCCGCCGTTCGTCTTCTTCACGATGAGCGGGACCTTGTTGCCGTCCGGGCCCTTCACATCGTCGAAGAACACGCACAGCGCACCCTCGGAGCGGACGGCGACGCCCGTCTCCTCCAGGATCCGGCAGGTCTCCTCCAGCATGTCGTTGTAGCCGGACTCACCGACGATGTCCGGGTCGGCGATCTCCATGTCGAGCTTGTCGAACACCGAGTGGAAGTAGATCTTGGACTCGTCGACGAAGCCCTGCCACAGCTGAAGCGTCTCGGGGTCCCCGGCCTGGAGCGCCACGACCCGGTCCCGGGACCGGGCCTTGAACTCCTCGTCGGAGTCGAACAGGACCCGCGACTCCTTGTAGACCCGGTTCAGCGTCGACATCGCCGCCTCACCGTCCGTCGCGCCGTCCTCGTGCTTCAGGGCGCCCGGGTGCTCGATCAGATACTGGATGAGCATGCCGAACTGAGTGCCCCAGTCGCCGATGTGGTGCCGCCGGACGACCTTCTCGCCGGTGAACTCCAGGATCTTGACCATGGCGTCACCGATGACCGCCGACCGCAGATGGCCGACGTGCATCTCCTTGGCCACGTTCGGCTGGGCGTAGTCGATGACCGTGGTCCCGGCGTCGTCCTTCAGCGGCACGCCGAGCCGGTCCTCGGTGTCCGCCGCCCGGGCGGCGAGCGTCTCGACGATCGCCCTGTCGGTGAGCGTGATGTTGAGGAAGCCGGGGCCGGAGACCTCGATGTCCTTGATCGGCCCGCCCGCCGGGAGGGCGGCGGTGACCTGGGCGGCCAGCTCGCGCGGGTTGCCCTTGAGCTTCTTGGCGAGCGCCAGGATGCCGTTGGCCTGGAAGTCGGCCCGGTCGCTTCGGCGCAGCAGCGGGTCCGCGGCGCCGGCATCCGGCAGAGCTGCCGTCAGGGCGTCCGCCAGCTGCTGCTGGAGCGTGGAAGCGAGGGAAGGGACCGAGGCCATGTCTGGCTGCCGTTTCCGTAGGGAGACAAGGGATCTCCCCAGTATCCCACGGGGTGCAAAACCGTTTTGCGCCCGGCGCGAGGCTGTTCCACACGGTGTTCCGCACGGTTCCGCACGTTGTTCCGCGCCCGGCACAAAGCCGTTTTCGCGCTGCGGGTGGTAGCTGGGAGAATGGCCGGTAACCCACTGGGACCGACAGACGAGAGAAGGACGTGCCGACCGTGGCCGAGAGTCAGACCAGCACCGAGACCGACTGGGTCTCCCGCTTCGCGGACGATGTCATCGCCGAATCGGAGCGTCGTGCGCCTGGCAAACCGGTCGTCGTCGCCTCCGGCCTGTCCCCGTCGGGCCCGATCCACCTCGGCAACCTCCGCGAGGTCATGACCCCTCACCTGGTCGCCGACGAGGTCCGCCGCCGCGGATACACCGTGCGCCACCTGATCTCCTGGGACGACTACGACCGCTACCGCAAGGTCCCGAACGGCGTCCCGGGCGTGGACGCGTCCTGGGCCGAGCACATCGGCAAGCCGCTGACCTCGGTGCCCGCCCCGGCCGGCTCCGCGTACCCGAACTGGGCCGAGCACTTCAAGGCCGCCATGACGGCGGCCCTGGACGAGCTGGGCGTCGAGTACGACGGAATCAGCCAGACGGAGCAGTACACCGCCGGGACCTACCGCGAGCAGATCCTGCACGCGATGAAGCACCGCGCCGACATCGACGCCGTGCTCGACCGCTACCGGACGAAGAAGGACCCGGCGGCCCAGGGCAAGGGCGGCGGCGGTAAGAAGCCGCAGCAGAAGAAGGTCGACGAGGCAGAGCTGGAGGCCGCCGAGGGCTCCGGCGCCGCCGCCGAGGACGACGGCAGCGGCAACAGCGCCGGCTACTTCCCGTACAAGCCCTACTGCGGCAACTGCGAGAAGGACCTCACCGTCGTCACCTCCTACGACGACGACACCACCGAGCTGAACTACACCTGCTCGGCGTGCGGCTTCGCCGAGACGGTCCGGCTGAAGGAGTTCAACCGCGGCAAGCTGGTGTGGAAGGTCGACTGGCCGATGCGCTGGGCGTACGAGGGTGTGATCTTCGAGCCCAGCGGCGTCGACCACTCCTCGCCCGGCTCCTCCTTCGTCGTCGGCGGCCAGATCGTCCGCGAGGTCTTCGACGGCGTGCAGCCCATCGGGCCGATGTACGCCTTCGTCGGCATCTCCGGCATGGCCAAGATGTCCTCCAGCAAGGGCGGGGTCCCCACCCCGGCCGACGCGCTGAAGATCATGGAAGCGCCGTTGCTGCGCTGGCTCTACGCCCGCCGCAAGCCCAACCAGTCGTTCAAGATCGCCTTCGACCAGGAGATCCAGCGGCTGTACGACGAGTGGGACTCGCTCGGCCGCAAGGTCGCCGACGGCACGGTGCTGCCCGCCGACGCCGCCGCGCACTCCCGGGCCGTCCGCACGGCGGCCGGGGAGCTTCCGAGCACCCCGCACCCGCTGCCGTACCGGACGCTCGCCTCGGTCGCCGACATCACCGCCGGCGCCGAGGACCAGACGCTGCGCATCCTCAGCGAGCTGGACCCGGACAACCCGCTGACCTCGCTGGACGAGGCGCGTCCGCGCCTCGACCGCGCCGAGAACTGGATCACCACCCAGGTCCCGGCCGAGGCCCGCACCATCGTCCGGGACGAGCCCGACAAGGAGCTGCTCGGCTCGCTCGACGACCAGGGCCGTGAGTCGCTGCGCCTCCTCCTGGAGGGGCTGGACTCGCACTGGTCCCTGGACGGCCTCACCACGCTCGTCTACGGCGTGCCGAAGGTGCTGGCGGGACTGGAGCCGGACGCCAAGCCGACGCCCGAGCTGAAGGCCGCCCAGCGGTCCTTCTTCGCCCTGCTCTACCGGCTGCTCGTCAGCCGCGACACGGGGCCCCGCCTGCCCACGCTGCTGCTCGCGGTGGGGGCGGACCGGGTGCGCAGGCTGCTGGGCGCGTAACGGGGCACGTCACGGCGAAGGGCCGCCGCCCGGGAATCCCTCCCGGGCGGCGGCCCTTCGCCTGTCGTACGTCTACGTCCGTTCCTGTACGCCTGTTGTGCGTCTGCGTCTGCGTCTCAGGCGGGCTGGTCGGCGGTCGCCTGCTGCGCGTAGGCGTCCCTGAACTGCGGCATCAGCTGCTGGAGCAGTTGCGTGGAGCGCGGGTGGCGGACATTGCGCGTATCGGCCAGGTGGATGTCCAGGACCTCCAGGGACGGGTGCTGCCCCTGCTCGTCGGTGTAGTCGCTGAACACCTCGTACGCCTCCCTGGCGAAGTCGGTGTCCTCCATGGGCCACTCCTCCACCTGCGGCGCCTCCTCGGGGGCCGGAGCCTCGGCCGGCTCGAGGGACGGCTCCTCCTGGCGGGGGCGCGGGACCGCTCCGATGGTGCCGACGTCACCCAGCGGCCGGGTGCGGCCGGGGCCTGCGGGGATCTGGACGGGGGTGGGCTCCAGCCCCTCGACGTACTGCGGGTTGTACGCGCTCTCGTGGACGTTGTCCGGCAGCTTCTGGGCGGCGAACCAGGGGCTGTCGTGGGTCGGCGGGCCGGGCGGAGCCTGCTTCTGGAGCGAGGCGGGGTGGGGCTGTTGCTGCGGGGGGTGGGGCTGGGCCTGCTCGTGCCGGGGCCCGTGCTCCCGGTGCTCCTGGCCGTGCTGCCCTTGCTCCTGGCCGTTGTGCAGCCGGTGCTCCTGGCTGTCGTGCTGCCGGTGCTCCAGCTGGGGCTCGTACGGCAGCTCGGCCTTCGGGCGGTCGGCCGCGACGGGCGCCGGAGGCAGCAGGGCCGGTTCGATCCCGGCGGCGGCGAGTCCGGCCGGGCCGGTCTCCGCGAGCGGAACGCCGTACTTCGCCAGGCGCAGCGGCATCATCGACTCGACCGGGGCCTTGCGCCGCCAGTTGCGGCCGAAGCGGGCCTGGAGCCGGGCCTGGTAGATC
>NTHE01000009.1 GCA_002551355.1 Streptomyces sp. man185
GCCGGTGAGCATCGAGGCGTCCACGGCGGAGGAGCCCTCGACGACGGTCCCGTCCGTCGCGATCTTCTCCCCGGGACGCACCACGAAACGGTCCCCGACGACGAGCGCGCCCGCCGGGACGCGTACCTCCCGGCCCGCCCTGAGCACGGCGACGTCCTTCGCGCCCAGGTGCATCAGCGCTCGCAGCGCCGCGCCGGACCTCCGCTTCGCCCGGGCCTCCAGGTAGCGGCCCAGCAGGATGAACGCGATGACCCCGGCCGCCACCTCCAGGTAGATCGTCGAGGTGGCGTCGGCGCGCGAGACGGTGAGGTCGAAACCGTGGCGCATGCCGGGCATCCCCGCGTCGCCGAGGAACAGGGCCCACAACGACCAGCCGAACGCGGCGAGCGTGCCGAGCGAGACGAGCGTGTCCATCGTCGCCGCCCCGTGCTTCGCGTTGGTCCAGGCGGCGCGGTGGAAGGGGAGGCCGCCCCAGACGACGACAGGCGCCGCGAGGGTGAGGCTCAGCCACTGCCAGTGGTCGAACTGGAGCGCCGGGACCATGGCGAGCAGGACGACGGGGGCGGCGAGCACGGCGGAGGTGACGAGGCGCTGCCGGAGCGCGGCGAGGGAGGCCTCCTGCTCCGCTTCGGCGTCCCGCGCGGCGGGGTCGGGGCTGGGGGCGAGGGCGGGCTCGTGGGCCGGGTCGGTGAAGGGAGCGCCGTCGGGCCCGGTGGTGTCCGTACGGCGGCCCTCGTCGGCGTGCGTGTCCGGGGCGGCGGTCGGGGCCGGCGCCGGGGCCGGCCCCGGGGGCGTGGTGCCGGCAGCGGGTCCTGCTGACGCCGTCCGTTCCGGCTGGGCGACCGGGCGGGCCGTGTAGCCGGTCTTCTCGACCGTGGCGACGAGGTCCCCCAGCTTCAGCCCCTGCCCGAAGGTGACGCGGGCCTTCTCGGTCGCGTAGTTCACCGTGGCGGTGACGCCGTCCATCCGGTTGAGCTTCTTCTCGACGCGGGCGGCGCACGAGGCGCACGTCATCCCGCCGATCATGAGCTCGGCCTCGGAGGCGTCGGCGGCCGGGGAATCGGCTGCTGCTGTGCTGGCCATGTCCGGAACTCCTGGAAAACGCAGATCGGGCCGTACTCCACCAGTATCGACTGGTGGGGCCGGCCCGACGGCGAACGGGGTGGTGCGGCGGGTGAGCGGGGTGGTTCGGCGGCGGCCGGCGCTCAGGCGGCCGGGCCGAGGAGCTCGTAACCGGCCTCGTCCACGGCGGCGCGGACGGCGTCCTCGGCGAGCGGGGCCTTGGACGTGACGGTGACCAGGCCGGTGGCGGCGACGGCGGCGACCGAGGTGACGCCCGCGATCTCCGAGATCTCCTCCGACACGGCCCCCTCGCAGTGGCCGCAGGTCATGCCCTTGACCTGGTAAACGGTGGTGACCGAGTCGGTCTGCCCGATCTGCACGTCGGCCGCGCCGTCGTGGCAGGAGCCGGTGGGCGAGCAGCAGGAACCTGTGGACTGGGCGGTCTCGGTCTCGGCGGTCATGGCGTTCTCCTCTTCGCGAACACGTTTCGGCGGCACGGTGGGGCGCGTGGGACCGCAGAGGGCTCCGTGGCGTCCCACCTCTTCCATACTATACCCCTAGGGGGTATCGGTGCGCGCTTGCGGTGCCGGGCCCGGTGCGTCGTCGCCGACCAGGGGGTCCAGGTAGCGGAACATCATCGTCTTCAGCTCCTGGATGTAGGCCGCGCGCTCCTCGCCCTCGTGGGCCATGATCAGGTCCAGCCCGGCCTTGAAGACCATGAAGGCCATCTCGGCGATGCGGTGGATCTGGGTTGCGGGCGCGTCCGGGAGGTAGTCGGCGAGCGCCGACTCGACCCGCGTGAGCATCGTGGCATGCAGCGTGTCGTGCGCCTCGGTGATCTGGCCGGGGATCTCCGAGCCGTGCATCAGGACGGAGAACGCAGGGTTCTCGCAGTTGAAGGCGATCAGGGGGTCGAGGACGGCGTCCAGCATGCGGTCGAGCGGCAGCTCCGTGCGGCTCTGGGCGAAGGCTGCGCCGTAGGTGTCCCGCCAGCGGTCCAGCAGCCGGTCGCCGAGCTCGACGGCGATGGCCTCCTTGTTCGGGAAGAACTGGTAGAGCGTGCCCGGGGAGACCCCTGCCTCGCGGGCGATGGCGTTGGTGCTGGACGCGGTGTAGCCGCTGGTGCAGAAGACGTCGGCGGCGGCCCGGAGCAGTTGGGCGATACGGGCTTCGCCGCGGGCCTGGCGACGGCGCGGGCGGGCGGAGCCCGATGCTCCGTCGGTGGTGGGGCCGTCATCCGCCCCGTCCGTCGCGGCGCCCTTGTTGGCTTTGGCCTCCGGCACGGTCAATCCCCAGCTCTCATGACGCGATTGACAAACACGAGTGGTCGCTCGCATTCTAGAGAAACGCGAGCGACTACTCGTGTTTGCCGCGATAAACGGCAACGACCGACCCATGCTGCCCTGTGCTGCCCGGGTCTCGGTGAAGGGGACACCGCACCATGTCCGAAGTCAACCGTTCCGCGCCGCCGCCGGTAGGCAGCTGGACCCGGCTCGTCACCGCCCGGCCGCGGCTCGCCCTGCTGGCCGCGCTGGTGATCACCGCGCTCGCCGTGTTCGCCGGGAGCGGGGTGGCGGACCGGATGGGCAGCGGCGGTTGGCAGGCCCCCGATGCCGAGTCGACCTACGCGACCGAGGTGCTGGCGCGGGAGTTCCCCGCCTCCCAGCCCAACCTGCTCCTTCTGGTGGACAGCGGCTCCACGACCGTCGACGACCCGGCGGTGGCCGCCGAAGCCGCCCGCCTCGTCGAGCGGCTGGAGGCCGAGCCGGGCATCTCGGGCGTCGGGTCCTACTGGGGGTCCACATCGCCCGCCCTGCGCTCCGAGGATGGTCACGAGGCGATCATCGCCGCCCGGATCGGGGGCGACGAGACGACGGCGGGCGAGACCCTCGACCGGATAGCCCCGGCCTTCGCGGGGGAGCGGGGGCCGGTGACGGTCTCCCTCGGCGGGCCCGTCGCCGTACAGCACGAGATGCAGACGATCATCCAGGAGGATCTGCTGCGGGCCGAGCTGATCGCCCTGCCGGTGACGCTCGTCCTGCTGGTCATGGTCTTCGGCAGCGCCGTCGCCGCGATGCTGCCGCTCGGGGTCGGCATCGTCGCCATCCTCGGGACCAACGCCGTGCTGCGGGGCCTGACGGAGTTCACCGACGTCTCGGTCTTCGCCATGAACCTCACCACGGCGCTCGGCCTCGGACTCGCCATCGACTACGCCCTGTTCATCGTCCGCCGCTTCCGCGAGGAACTGAGCGGCGGGGCGGACCCACGGGCGGCGGTGGGCACGACGCTGCGGACTGCCGGGCGAACGGTGCTGTTCTCCGCGCTGACCGTGGCGGTGTCCCTGTCGGCCATGCTCGTCTTCCCGCAGTACTTCCTGCGGTCCTTCGCCTACGCCGGTATCGCCGTGGTCCTCCTGGCCGCCGCTGCCGCACTGATCCTGCTGCCCGCGGCACTCGTGCTGCTCGGCCCCCGGATCAACTCACTGGATCTGCGCCGGCTGCTCCGCCGCCGGAAGAAGGGCGCGACCGGGGCGGCCCTCGGCGACGGTGCCGACGCGGCTCCCGGCCGGGGCTGGGCGCGGCTGGCCGCGCTGGTGATGCGCAGGGCGCCCGTCTTCGCCGTCGTCACCACCGTCGGGCTCCTGCTGCTCGGACTGCCCTTCCTCGGCGTCAAGTTCGGCACGGCGGACGACCGTCAGCTGCCGGCCGGCGCGGAGTCCCGGGTCGTCCAGGAACACATCCGCGACGGTTTCCCCGGCAGCCCCGGCGGCGGCCTGGAGGTGCTGGCCGAGGGGCAGGGTTCCCCCGCCGAGTACGCGGACCTGAAGAGCCGGATCGAGAAGCTCCCCGGCGTCCTGCGGGTCGACGGCCCGGTCGCCGAGGGTGCCGTCGCCTACTACAGCGTGTTGCCCGAGGGCGAGGCCGTCGGCGAGGAGACCCAGCAGCTCGTACGGGACCTGAGGGCCGTGCCCTCCGCTTCCTCCCTCGACACGTCGGTGACGGGCACGGCGGCGGTCCTCGTCGACTCCAAGGACGCCATAGCCGACCGGCTGCCCTGGGCCCTGGCGATCATCGTGGTCGTGACCCTGCTCCTGGTCTTCCTGCTCACCGGCAGCGTGCTCATCCCGCTCCAGGCGGTCGTCCTCAACGCCCTCAGCCTGACCGCGATGTTCGGAGCGGTGGTCTGGGTCTTCCAGGACGGGAATCTCTCCGGGCTGCTCGCCTTCACCAGCACGGGCGACATCGAGACGACGCTGCCCGTCCTGATGTTCTGCGTGGCCTTCGGGCTCTCCATGGACTACGGGGTCTTCCTGATATCCCGGATCAAGGAGGAGTACGACCGCACCGGCGACCACGAGCACTCCGTCACCTTCGGGCTCCGGCACACCGGCGGACTGATCACCGCGGCCGCGGTCATCCTCGCGGTCGTGATGGTGGCCATCGGCACCTCACGGGTCACCAACACCAAGATGCTGGGACTCGGCATCGCGCTGGCCGTCCTGATGGACGCCATGGTGGTGCGCAGTCTGCTGGTCCCCGCGGTGATGAAGCTGATGGGCCGCTCCACCTGGTGGGCCCCCGCGCCCCTGCGGGCCTTCCACCGCAGGTTCGGCCTCAGCGAAGGGGATGCGGCGCCGCCCGGCGCCCCCGCGGCTGTGCCGGACCCGGGCGGCCGGGGCGGCCCGGAGGACCCGGAACCCACGGCGGAGAGCGAGGAGACGGCGGACGCGAGCAGGGATATCGGCGAACCGGCGCGACGCTGAGAACCCCGAAGGAAAGTCGCCCGGAAAGGGTCCTCGGGGGAGCCGGGAATGCCCTCCGGACGCGGCAGCGCGGGCCCGCCCGCCGCCGATCGGGTGGCGGGCGGGGTCCCGGCTCCTCCACCCGCCAGGGTGGCACCACAGGCCGGTCGGCGGCATCGGCAAAGCGCCGCTGACCTGGGATTTCATGCTCATCCGGCCTAAAATTTCCTCAACGGAAAGGGGCCCGGATGGACCGGAATGTTCGTACGACCGATGACGTATTGGCTTTGATGGACGGCCTGTTCGCCCCGGAGGCGGACCGGTGGACGGCCGGCGGGGCGTCCTGGTGGGATGCGTTCTACGCGGACCGTTCACGGGCGGTGCCGTTCTTCGTGGACAAGCCCGACGAGAACCTCGACGCCCATCTCCGCCAGGGGCGGATCGCCCCGGGGCGCGCGCTCGAACTCGGCTGTGGGCCCGGCCGCAACGCGCTCCACCTGGCCTCGCTCGGCTTCGAGGTCGACGCGGTCGACCTCTCTCCGGCAGCGCTGGCCTGGGCCCGGGAGCGGGCCGAGGAGGCAGGGGCCGGCTCCATCCGGTTCCACCACGGTGACGCGTTCGCCCTGACGGCGGTGGGGGCCGCCCTGACGGGTCCCTACGACCTGATCTACGACTCCGGCTGCTTCCACCACCTGCCGCCCCACCGGCGGATCAGCTATCTCGCCCTCCTGGAGCGCTGCCTGGCGCCCGGCGGTCACTTCGTGCTCACCTGTTTCGCCGCCGGGGAGGGCGGGATGGGCTCGGAACTCCCGGACACCGAGCTCTACCTGACGGGCGGTTTGCACGGCGGGCTCGCCTACACGGACGACGAGCTGCGCCGCGTCTTCTCCGGACTGACGGAGATCGAGCTGCGCCGCATGAACGACGAGGCACCCCAATCCCCGCTCTTCGGAGAGTCGTTCCTCTGGACTGCCCTCTTCCGCAGGGCGGCCGACCAGGACTAGCCGGGCGTCAACGGCCCCGGTTGCGGGGGCGCGAGGCGACCCAGGCGCGGACGGTGTCTCCGTACCAGTACGGCTTCCCGTTCTTCACCTGGTCGGGCGCGGGCAGGAGTCCGTGCTTGCGATAGGAGCGGACGGTGTCCGGCTGGACCTGGATGTGCGCGGCAATGTCCTTGTAGGACCAGAGCGTTCTGTCCGTCATCGGTGACACCTCTCTGCACTTCCCAAGCCGACGATCACTCAGCCTGTGCCCGGTTGAACGACCCCGGGCGACAGGCGGGGTGGGGCTGTCGCCCGGCTGTGACAGAAAACCCGCGTAACGGAGATACGTGTACCGAAACGGTTACTGCTGTGACAGAAGGGATGAAGTGCGGCTGGTGGTGACGGGGCGGCGGCGAGGGGCGCGGCTGCTGTCAGACCCGGGTGCCACGATGAAGAACATGAGCACTGCCGAACGCCCGATGCCCCCGCTGGACGCCGACGAACGCACCACCTTGGAGAGTTGGCTCGACTTCTACCGCGCCACTCTCGCCCGGAAATGCGCCGACCTGCCGGAGGAGGGCCTGCGCGAGGCGTCCGCGGCGCCCTCGCCGATCACGCTGCTCGGACTGCTCCAGCACCTGGCGGAGGTCGAGCGGAACTGGTTCCGCCGGGTGCTCGCGCAGGAGGACGCGCCGCCGCTCTTCGCCGCTGCGGCCGACGGCGGGGACGGGAGCCAGGGCCGCGAAGGAGGGTGGGCGCTCGCCGAGGACGCCACCCATGAGCAGGCGCTCGCGCGGTGGGAGGGAGAGGTGGCGGCGGCCCGGGAGAACTGCGCGGCCCGGGCGCTCGGCGACACCAGCCCGTTCATGGGCGGGCAGGTCACGCTGCGCTGGATCTACACCCACATGATCGGCGAGTACGCGCGGCACTGCGGCCACGCCGACCTCGTCCGCGAACGCGTCGACGGACGCACGGGAGTCTGACCCGGGGCTCTCCGGCCCGAGGATCTCTGACCCGAGGATCTCCGGTCCGGGGGTCGCGGAATGTCACCCGGGGGGCGAGCCGGGCCTTCCGCAGGAGCGGAGGAACTCCCGGGTGCGGCGCGCGATGGGGAACGGCTTGTCCGGCGGGCACGGATACATGTCCTGCTCCACGATCGCGAACAGGTCGACGTCCAGGGCGCGGGCCGCGTCCAGGACCGGTTCCAGGGCGGGGACCCCGCCGGGCGGCTCGCACATCACCCCCCGGGCCACGGCCGGGCCGAACGGCACCTCGTCCGCCACCACCGCCGCCAGGATCTCCGGGTCGACCTGCTTGAGATGGAGGTAGCCGATGCGTTCCCCGTACGTCTCGATGAGCTTGACGCTGTCGCCGCCGCAGTAGGCGTAGTGCCCGGTGTCCAGGCAGAGGGAGACGAGGTCCGGATCGGTGGCGTCGAGGAAGCGGTTGACGTTCTCCTCGGTGTCGATGTGGGTGTCGGCGTGAGGGTGGACGACGATGCGCAGCCCGAAGCGTTCCCGGACCTCCCGGCCCAGCCGCTCCGTCTGCGCGGTCAGGTCACGCCACTGCGCCGGGGTGAGCGTCCGGTCCTCCAGCACCTCGCCCGTTTTGTCGTCGCGCCAGAACGAGGGGATGACGACCAGGTGTTCGGCGCCCATGGCCCGGGTCAGCGCGGCGATGTCCGCGACATGTGCCCAGGTCCGGTCCCAGACGTCCGGGCCGTGGTGCAATCCGGTGAAAACGGTGCCGGCGGAGACCGTGAGCCCCCGGAGGCGGGTCTCGTCGGCCAACCGGGCCGGGTCGGTGGGCAGATAGCCGTACGGGCCCAGTTCGATCCACTCGTACCCGGCCTCGGCCACCTCGTCGAGGAAGCGTTGCCAGGGCACCTGCTGCGGGTCGTCGGGGAACCACACGCCCCAGGAGTCGGGGGCCGAGCCGATGCGGATGCGGGCCGAGGAGCGGACGGAGGGGGTCATAACGCCCAGCCTCGTGGCCCGTGCGGAAAAGTGTCAAGGCTTCGTCCGAATGTCCGGACAAAATGTTGACAGGGTTCCCGGGAGAGGGCTAGACCTGGGACCAGCCGGCCACCGGCGGGGCGAACCGGCGGTTCGAAGGGATGCGCATGCCTGAGCCGTACGACGTGATCACCATGGGGCGGATCGGGGTGGACCTCTACCCGCTGGAGGTCGGAGTACCGCTGGCCCGGGTCGAGACGTTCGGCAAGTTCCTCGGCGGCTCCCCGGCGAACGTCGCGGTGGCGGCGGCCCGGCAGGGGCGGCGCACGGCCCTCATCACCCGGACCGGGCAGGACCCCTTCGGCGCCTACCTCCACCAGGAACTGGAACGGTTCGGCGTGGACCCCCGCTGGGCGACGGCCGTCGCGGAGTATCCGACCCCGGTCACCTTCTGCGAGATCTTCCCGCCGGACGACTTCCCGCTCTACTTCTACCGGCAGCCCAAGGCCCCCGACCTGGAGATCCACGCGCCGGACCTCGACCTGGACGCGGTGCGCCACGCCCGGATCTTCTGGATGACGGGGACCGGACTCAGCGCCGAGCCGAGCCGCTCTGCCACGCTGGCCGCCCTCCGGGCGCGCAGCGAGAGCGCGGCGCGGGCCGATCGCCCGGCGGGCGCGGACCGTACGGCGACGGTCTTCGACCTCGACTGGCGGCCCATGTTCTGGGACGGCGGCGACCACAGCACGGTCGCGCCCGCGCGGTACCGGGAGGCGCTGGCCCATGCCACGGTCGCCGTCGGCAACGTCGACGAGTGCGCGATCGCGACCGGCGAACGCGAACCGTACGCCGCGGCCCGGGCCCTGCTCGCGGCCGGCGTGGAGCTCGCCGTCGTCAAGCAGGGGCCGAAGGGCGTGCTCGCCGTGCACCGCGACGGCACCACCGCCGACTGCCCGCCGCTGCCGGTGGAGGTGGTCAACGGCCTCGGCGCGGGGGACGCCTTCGGGGGCGCGCTCTGCCACGGGCTGCTCGCCGGATGGCCGCTGGACCGCCTCGTGCAGTACGCGAACGCGGCCGGCGCGATCGTCGCCTCCCGGCTCGCCTGCTCCTCCGCGATGCCTTTCCCGGACGAGGTGGAGGGGGCCCTCGCCGCCGGAGCCGTCACGGCCGACCCCGGCGCTCCCACGGGCCCCCGGACCGGGGCGGGCTCATGACGCCTCTCGCGCCCTCCCTCTCCGCACTCGTCCGGCTGCGTGCCGAGCGTCCCGAAGCCATTGCCGAGGCCGCCGCCCGACGGAAGCGGCGCCGGCTGATCCGGCACCCCGGCGACCGGTTGATGATCATCGCGGCCGACCATCCCGCACGCGGCGCGCTCGCCGTGGGGGACCGGTCCCTCGCCATGGCCAACCGCTTCGAGCTGCTGGAGCGGCTCTGCCTCGCCCTCTCCCGCCCCGGGGTCGACGGCGTGCTCGCCTCCGCCGACGTCCTCGACGACCTCCTCCTGCTCGGAGCCCTGGAGGACAAGGTCGTGATGGGCTCGATGAACCGGGGCGGTCTCGCGGGTGCGGCCTTCGAGCTCGACGACCGGTTCACCGGCTACCGCCCCGACGACCTGGTCCGCCACGGGTTCGACGGGGGGAAGCTGCTGCTGCGCATCGACCACGACGACCCCGGTTCGCTGGACACCCTGCACACCGCCGCCCGGACCGTCGACGCGATGGCAGCGCACCGACTGCCCGTCTTCGTCGAGCCGTTCCTCTGCCGCCGCGTCGACGGCCGCCTCCGCAACGATCTCGGCGCCGCCGCCGTGGCGACCTCCATCGCCATCGCGTCGGGCCTCGCCGGGACCTCCGCGTACACCTGGCTGAAGGTCCCCGTCACCGACGACCCCGACGCCATGGGCCGGGCGATGGAGGCCTCCACGCTGCCCGCCGTCCTGCTCGGCGGCGAGGTCGGCGACGACCAGGACGCCGCGTACGGGAAGTGGCGCGACGCGTTGCGGCTGCCCACCGTGCGGGGGCTGGTCGTGGGACGCTCGCTGCTCTACCCGGTCGACGGGGACGTGACGAGCGCCGTCGACACCGCCGTATCGCTGCTCCGCACGGGTAGGGAGGGGCTATGACGACGCATCACCCCGACCAGGGGCAGCCCCAGGACCAGCCCCAGGACCAGCGCCGGTACCACCTGCCGGCCGGCGACGCCGCGCGCGGTGCGTACGCCGTCGACATCGATCCCGAGCGGGCCGGCTGGGACCGTTCGGCCCTGCGGGTGCTGGAGCTGGAGCCGGGCGGTGTTCATGAGCTCGTCACCGGCGGCAGTGAATGGATCGTCCTGCCGTTGGCCGGTGGCTGTACGGTGCGTACAGCAGGTGGGACCTTTGAACTGCTGGGCCGGGAGAGCGTGTTCAGCGGAGTATCCGACTTCGCCTACGTACCGCGCGACGCCCACGCACAGATCTCCTCCGGCGCAGGTGGCCGCTTCGCCCTGGCAGGAGCGAAGTGCGAGCGACGACTCCCCGCTCGCTACGGCCCCGCGCCGGAGGTACCCGTCGAGCTGCGCGGCTCCGGGACCTGCTCACGCCAGGTGAACAACTTCGCCGCCGCCGACACCTTCGACTGCGACCGGCTGATCGCCGTCGAGGTCCTCACTCCCGGCGGCAACTGGTCCTCCTACCCGCCCCACAAACACGACGAGCACGTCCCGGGCGAGGAGTGCGAGCTGGAGGAGATCTACTACTTCGAGGTGCGGGACGGCGGGCTCGGCTACCACCGGGTCTCCCCGTCGCGCGACGGCGGTACGGACGTGCTGGCCGAAGTGCGCAGCGGGGACGCCGTCCTGATCCCCGACGGCTGGCACGGCCCGTCCATCGCCCCGCCCGGCCGGACGCTGTACTACCTGAACGTGATGGCCGGGCCGGGGGAGGAGCGCGCCTGGCTGATCCGCGACCATCCCGACCACCGGTGGATCCGCGACACCTGGCCAGGCGAGCCGATCGACGCCAGACTCCCGCTCTACACGGCGCATCCGTCGCCCGGCCCGGAGGTAACGCCTTGAGCCCGACGAGTCCCGCGAGCCCGACGACTCCCGCGAGCCCGACGAGTCCCGAGAACCCGCACGGTGCCACCCGCCGCCTGACCACCGCTCAGGCCCTGGTCGCCTTCCTGGCCCGGCAGTACACCGAGCGCGACGGCCGCAGGCAGCGGCTCATCAGCGCCACTTGGGGCATCTTCGGCCACGGCAACGTCGCGGGCATCGGCCAGGCACTCGTGGAAGCGGCGAGCGGCGGCCCCGCCGGGCCCACCCACGGAAACGGGTCCGCCCACGGAATCGGCACCGCGCACGGCAACGGAAGCACCCACGGAAACGGAACCACCCGCGCCCCCGGACTCGCGCACCGGATGCCGTACCTCCAGGGCCGCAACGAACAGGCCATGGTGCACGCGGCCGTCGGATACGCCCGCCAGTCGGGGCGGCTCTCCGCGCACGCGGTGACCACGTCCATCGGGCCCGGGGCCACCAACCTCGTCACCGGGGCCGCCCTCGCCACCATCAACCGGCTCCCCGTCCTGCTCCTGCCCGGTGACACCTTCGCGACCCGGCCCGCCGACCCCGTACTGCAACAGCTCGAAGTGCCGTACGCGGGTGATGTCTCCGTCAACGACTGTCTGCGCCCGGTCTCGCGCTACTTCGACCGGATCACCCGGCCGGAGGCGCTGATCCCGGCGGCCCTCCAGGCGATGCGGGTCCTCGCCGACCCCGCCGAGACCGGGGCCGTCACGCTCGCGCTGCCGCAGGACGTGCAGGCGGAGGCGTACGACTGGCCGGAGGAGTTCTTCGCCGAGCGCGACTGGCACATCCGCAGGCCCGTGCCCGACACGGCCGAACTGGAAGCGGCGGTACGGGCGGTGCGCTCCGCCCGCCGCCCGCTGATCGTCGCTGGCGGCGGGGTCCGGCACAGCGGGGCCGAGGAGACGCTCGCCGCGTTCACCGCCGCGACCCGCATCCCCGTCGCCTCCACCCAGGCGGGCAAGGGCGCGCTCCGCCACGACCACCCGGCCGACGTCGGCGGCATCGGCCACACCGGCACCGCCACCGCCGACGAGCTGGCCCGCACCGCCGACCTGGTGATCGGCGTCGGCACCCGCTTCTCCGACTTCACCACCGCCTCCGGCACGCTCTTCGCCGATCCGGCGGTCCGCTTCCTCCATCTCAACATCACCGCGTTCGACGCCCACAAGCTGGCCGCCCTCCCCCTGGTCGCCGACGCCCGCGCGGGGCTGGAGGCGCTCACGACGGCTCTCGCCGGACGCGGATACCGGGTCGACCCGGCGTACGAGACGGAGTACACCGGCGCGAAGGAGGAGTGGGAGGAACGGGTCGAAGCGTCCTTCGCCACCCCCGCCCCCACCGCGCGCCCCACCCAGACCCAGGTCCTCGGCCTCCTGGACGCACTGTTCACCGAGGACGACATCCTCATCAACGCCGCGGGCTCCCTCCCCGGCGACCTGCACAAACTCTGGCGCGCCCGCTCCCGCGACCAGTACCACGTCGAGTACGGCTACTCCTGCATGGGCTACGAGATCCCGGCCGCGATCGGCGTCCTGCTCGCGACCGGCGCACACGGACACCCCGACCGGCCGCACCGCCCCGTCTGGGCGCTCGTCGGCGACGGCACGTATCTGATGAACCCCACCGAGATCGTCACCGCCGTCCAGGAGAACCTGCCGCTGAAGCTGCTGATCCTCCAGAACCACGGGTACGCCTCGATCGGCGGCCTCTCCGAGTCGGTCGGCGCCGAACGCTTCGGCACCGCCTACCGCCACCGGGACGCCGACGGCGGCTTCACCGGTCCGCCGCTCCCCGTCGACCTGGCCGCCAACGCGGCCTCCCTCGGCATGCGGGTGCTGCGCGCCACCACCGTCGACGACCTGCGCAAAGCCCTCACCGAGGCCCGGGACGCGGAGGGCCCCACTTGTGTCTACGTCGAGACCGAAACGCCCGACACAGTGTCGGGCCCTCCTCCGGCACAGGCGTGGTGGGATGTTCCGGTAGCCGAAACCGCGAGCCGACCGGCGGCGGTGAGGGCCCGGGAGGAGTACGACCGGCAGGTCGCCGCCCGACGCCGCCACCTGTGAAGCCCTGCCTGAACGCCTGAACCTGCGCCTGCCCGAAGCCTGAAGGAGTACGTCATGACGAAGACCGTCAACCACTGGATCGGCGGCAAGACAGTGGAGGGCACGTCGGGCCAGTTCGGTCCCGTCACCGACCCGGCCACCGGCGCCGTCACCACGCAGGTGGCGCTCGCCTCGGTGGAGGAGGTCGACGCGGCCGTGGCGGCGGCGAAGGCCGCGTACGCGACGTGGGGCACCTCCTCGCTCGCCCAGCGCACCACCGTCCTCTTCCGCTACCGCGCGCTGCTGGACGCCCACCGCGACGACATCGCCGCGCTGATCACCGCCGAGCACGGCAAGGTGCACTCGGACGCGCTGGGCGAGGTCGCCCGCGGTCTGGAGATCGTCGAGCTGGCGTGCGGGATCACCACCCAGCTCAAGGGCGAGCTGTCCACCCAGGTGTCCAACCGGGTCGACGTCTCCTCGATCCGCCAGTCGCTCGGCGTGGTCGCGGGCATCACCCCGTTCAACTTCCCGGCCATGGTGCCGATGTGGATGTTCCCGCTGGCCATCGCGTGCGGCAACACGTTCGTGCTGAAGCCCAGCGAGAAGGACCCCTCGGCCGCCAACCTGCTGGCCGAGCTGGCGTCGGAAGCGGGCCTTCCGGACGGCGTCCTCAACGTCCTGCACGGTGACAAGATCGCGGTGGACGGCCTCCTGAACCACCCCGACGTGGCCGCGGTGTCCTTCGTCGGCTCCACCCCCATCGCCCGCTACATCCACGCCACCGCCTCCGCCAACGGCAAGCGGGTCCAGGCGCTGGGCGGCGCGAAGAACCACATGCTCGTCCTCCCGGACGCCGACCTGGACGCGGCGGCCGACGCGGCGGTCTCGGCGGCGTACGGCTCCGCCGGTGAGCGCTGCATGGCGATCTCCGCCGTCGTCGCGGTCGGCGCGATCGGCGACGAGCTGGTCGCCAAGATCCGCGAGCGCGCCGAGAAGATCACGATCGGCCCCGGCAACGACCCCGCGTCCGAGATGGGCCCCCTGATCACCGCCGCCCACCGCGACAAGGTCGCCTCCTACGTCACGGGCGCGGCCGCCCAGGGCGCGGAGGTCGTCCTCGACGGCACCGGCCACACGGTCGAGGGCTTCGAGGACGGCCACTGGATCGGCCTGTCCCTCCTGGACAAGGTCTCCACCGACTCCGACGCGTACAAGGACGAGATCTTCGGCCCGGTCCTGTGCGTGCTCCGCGTGGACACGTACGAGGACGGCGTCGCCCTCATGAACGCCTCGCCGTTCGGCAACGGCACCGCGATCTTCACCCGCGACGGCGGCGCGGCCCGCCGCTTCCAGCTGGAGGTCGAGGCCGGCATGGTCGGCGTCAACGTCCCGATCCCGGTCCCGGTGGGCTACCACTCCTTCGGTGGCTGGAAGGACTCGCTCTTCGGCGACCACCACATCTACGGCAACGACGGCGTGCACTTCTACACCCGAGGCAAGGTCGTCACCACCCGCTGGCCCGACCCGGCCGACGCCCCGGCCGGCGTGGACCTCGGGTTCCCGCGCAACCACTGACGCGCGCCCTTCCGCGTCCGCCCGCCCGTAGCGATGGTGCTACGGGCGGGCGTTTTTGTGTTTGTCATACCCTTTGTGGGCTCGTGGAGTACGGGGGCAAGGGGGAGCACTGGTGATTCGGGTCGTCGTCGTGGATGACGAGCTGTTGGTTCGTTCGGGTCTGCGGGCGATCCTCGGCTCGGCGGGGGACATCGCCGTGGTGGCGGACTGCGGCGGGGCGGAAGCGGCGGGGGCGGTCGCGCGCCACCGGCCGGACGTGCTGCTGCTGGACATCCGGATGCCCGACGTGGACGGACTGACCGTGCTGGGGCAGATCGCCGCCCTGACGCCGGTCCCGGCGGTCGCGATGCTGACGACGTTCGACGCGGGGGAGTACGTGGAAGCCGCCCTGACCGCCGGCGCGGCGGGGTTCCTGATGAAGAACTCGTCCCCCGAGCAACTGCGGCACGCCGTAAGGGTGCTGGCCGGCGGCAGCCGGATTCTCGCCCCCGAGGCCATGGCCCCGGTCGTCGACGGCTACCGCGCGTCCGCCACCACGCGTGACGCGGCGCGCCGCGTGGAGGCCCTGACCGAACGCGAGCGCCATGTGCTCGCCCTCGTCCGCCGGGGCCTGACCAACCGCGACATCGCCGGACGGCTGTACCTGGCCCACGGCACGGTGAAGGACCACGTCAGCTCGGTGCTGGCGAAGCTGGGCGGCGTCAACCGGGTCCAGGCCGCCGTCGTCGCCGACCGCGCGGGGCTGGCCGACCCGCCGGTACGGGAGCGATGAGCGCCTCCGGAGCACGGAGCCTGCGGCGGATCGGGTCGGCCGCCCTCCCCGTGGGCGTGGCCGCCCTGGACGGGCTGGTCGTCAACGCCGTCCAGGCGGGACCGGTGCTGTGGGGCGCCCTCGCCGCCGCCGGGGCGCTCGTCCTGCGGCGGCGGCAGCCCGAACTGGCGCTGGCCGCGGGGATCCCCGGGCTCTACCTCGGCCATCTGGCGTTCGCCCCGCTCATCGCCCTGTACTTCCTGGCCGCCCACCGCCGCAGCGCGGTTCCCGGGGCCGTCGGCGCGGTACTGGTCGCGCTCGCGCAGTTCCTCCCCGTCCCTATCGGGGACCTCACGCTGCTCCGCCTCGACCACGACACCGTGCTGGACACGCTCGACTCCTGTGCGTTCGGCGCGGGAGCCTTCGTGCTGGGCCGGTCGGCCCGGCAGCGGCGGGAGAGGCTGCGCGAGATCACGGAGAGCCGGGAGCGCGAACACCGGCTGCTGGAGCGCCACACCCTCGCCACCGAACGCGCCCGGCTGGCCCGGGAGATGCACGACGTCGTCGCCCACAAGGTCAGCCTCATCAGCCTCCAGGCGGGGGTGATCCAGGTCGCGGAGTCCGACGCTCCCGCCGTACGGGAAGCGGCGGGCACGATCCGCGAGCTGTCGGTGGACACCCTCACCGAACTCCAGCACCTGCTCGGGGTGTTGCGCGCGGACGGCGGGAACACCCGGGACCTCGCCCCGCAGCCCCGCATCGCCGACCTGGGCAGGCTGGCCGAGGAGAGCGCCCTGCCGGTCGAACTGCACCTGGGGGATCTCCCGGGCCCGCTCCCCGAAGCCGTGGAACGCGCCGCGTACCGGACGGTGCAGGAAGCGCTCACCAACGTACGCAAACACGCCCCCGGGGCCTGCGCCGAGGTGCGGGTGGGGCTGGTCGCCGGGCGGCTGCGCGTGGAGGTCCGCAACGCCGCCCCCGACGAGGCGGCCGCCCCGCCGGGGCTGCCCGTCGGCGGGATGGGCCTGGTCGGCCTGCGGGAGCGGGCGCACCTCCTCGGCGGCTCGTTCGCCTCGGCGCGGCTGCCCGGCGGCGGCTTCCTCGTCCGGGCCGATTTCCCGGCCCGGACGTCGGGCCCGGGCTGACCGGTCCGCCCGCCGCTACCGGTCGGGGTGCGGGGCCGGGAGGAGAAGCTCCTCCGGCAGCCCGGCGTGGGCGCCGACGACCTCGATGCCGAGCAGCAGCCCCGCCTCGTCGAAGTCGAGGTTCAGGTCCGCGCCCCCTCCGGGGGTCTCGACGGTGACCTGCCGGACGGCGGCCCCGTCGGCGATGCGCGCGACGAGGGAGACGTACGCGACGTCGTTCTCGCGGTCGTACTCGATGTGCATGGATTCCCTTCCGTTCCGTTCCACGGGAGCCGGGGTCAGTTGCGGCCGACGGACACGACGTTGCCGGCCTTGTTGACCACGACCCAGATCTTTCCGCTGACGTACTTCCAGGTACCGGCCGACTTGCCCTTGGTCTTCTTGCCGTTCTTCACGGTACGCGCGACCATCTCCTGGCTGATGCCCCGCTGGGCCATCCGCTGCGCGGCGTGCTTGGAGATGCTCTTCACGCCGGTGGAGAGCAGGAGGCGCCCGGCGACGATGGCGAGCGGGATGAACCACGCGGGGTCGGCGACCACGGGGTACGCGGTGTTCGGCCCGGGGCGCACGGTCTGGACGAGCGCGCCGCCCTCGACGCGGTACTCGGTGGGCACGGTCTCGCCGTTCGCGTCCTTCGCCCAGGGCGCGTCGAAGGTGCCGAGGTACGCGTCCCCCTGGCTGACCAGGACGCTGCCGTCCTCCAGATGCTCGGTCACCGCGTCGGCGGGCAGGTCGAGCGGGAAGCGGTACTCGGTCGGCGCCTGTGCGTCCCGCAAGGTGATCAGGGCCCGCACGCCGTCCCGGTTCGGCTGCACCGCGAGGTCGAAGCCCTCCTCGGCGTCGGCGTACACGACGGTCCCGCCGGTGCTGCGCGCGGCGGCGGAGTGCGCGCCGCCGGGCAGACCGAACCGGACGGTGTCCTCGCCGTGGACGGACTCCACCAACCCGTCGGCGGTCGCGGGAGCGGTGATCCTTGCGGAGCCCGCGTCGGTGGGCACCTCGGAGCGGGTGGCGCCGTCCGCGAGCGCGGTCCCGGGGACGAGGTCCGCGGTCCCCGTGACGCGCTCCACCGCCTCGGCGGCCTGGACGACCCGCTCGGTGGAGACGGTGTCGGCCCGGGCGCCCGTCGCGGTGAGCAGGACGGCGCCGGCGGTGCAGGCGGCCACGAGTATCCGGGCCGCGCCGCGGTGCCGGTGCGGGGAGCGATCGGTGGTGCGAGACATGTGGGTCCTTGCTGCAGGCCAGGGGGCGGGCCCCTGGTGAACGTCAACGCCGAGCAGCCTCGCAGGGGGATGCGGCCCGGGGTATCCGCCGGGCGGAGGCCCGCGCCCCCGCCGATCGGCGGGGGGCGCGGGCTCTGGCAGGCGTACGGCCGGTGGTGAGCGCCCCCCCGGGGTCGGCCATGTGACTTTCGGCAGTGCCGGACGTCCCCGGGGCTCCGTAACCTCTCCCCCGTGAACAGCCTCTCCCTGCTGAACAGGGCCTCAAGCGCCTTCCTGAACAGGGCCTCCCGCAGGTCCGGCCGGGGGGCCGCCGGCCCGCGGTGGGCGGATCCCGGGGGTCTGCTGGTGCCCGCGACGGCGGCGTTCGGCGCGCTGACCCTGGTGGGGTGGTGGTGGGGCCTGCCGACCGCGATCGCCGCGTTCGCCGCCGGGCGGGGTCCCGGGCGCGGCAGGACCGTCGTCCTGTTCCTGGGCGGGGCTCTCCTGGCCGGGGCGGTGGCGGTGGCCGTCGTGCCGTCCCTGCTCTCGCTCGCGACGCAGTTCGTCGCGGTCGTCGTCCTCGCCGTGCTGGTGCCCTGGTTCGTGGGGCGGTTCTCCCGCCAGTACCGGGAGCTGGTCCGGGCCGGCTGGGCGCGGGCCGAACAGCTGGAGCGGGAGCGGCAGTTGGTCGCCGAGCAGACGAGACTGCTGGAGCGGGCCCGGATCGCGCAGGACATGCACGACGTGCTGGGCCACGACCTCAGCCTGATCGCCCTGTCGGCCGGGGCCCTGAAACTAGCGCCCGGCCTGGACGATCAGCACCGGCGGGCCGCCCAGGACATCCGGGGCAGAGCGGCGGCAGCGGTGGAGCGCCTCGGCGAGGTCATCGGCGTCCTCCGCGAGGAGAACGACGGCCCGCCGCAGGGGGCGGAGGACTTCGACGTCGCCCGGCTCGTCGGTGACGCGGCCGCCTCCGGGCTCCCCGTCGACCTGTCCGTGGACGGCGAGGCGGCGGGGCTGCCGCCCGCCGTCGGGCGCGCCGCGCACCGGGTCGTGCGGGAAGGCCTGACCAACGCGGCCAAGCACGCGCCCGGCGCGGCCGTGAGCGTCGAGCTCTCGCACACGGCGACCGAAACCCGGGTGGTGGTCCGCAACGAAGCCCCGTGGGCCCGGACGACCGGCGCTCGGACGGAGGCGCGGGCCGGGCACGCCTCGGGCCGGGCCGGCCGAGGCCGCCGGGCGAGAGCGTCCCGATCCCGGCCGCCGCCGTCGCCAGCAGCGCGGCCGACCCGAACAGCCGCAGCGGCCAGTGGTGTTGATGTGTGTGCTTTGCCATGCGGCGAACGTACGAAGGCGACTCTGTCCGGCGCGGGGGCCGAACGGCAGGAGCGCCCCCCGACGAAGGTCAGGGTTGACTCCCGGGGTGCGCCGCCCCCTCTACCGCACGGGCCCGCCCCCGAACTCCCACACCAGCATCGCGAACCTCCCGTCGTCCCTCGCCCCCGCCGACCGGTACGTCGCGAGCGCCGCCTCGTTGTCCGTCTCCACGCCGACCCACACGTCGTAGCAGTCGCGCTCCCGGGCGAAGTCCACCAGTGCCCGCGTCAGGGCCCTGCCGATGCCCCGGCGGCGGAACGGGGCGTCGACGCCCAGTTCGTACAGGCACATCTCCGTGCCCTTGTCCGGGTGCAGCATCTCGATGCCGGAGACGAAGCCCGCCGGGACGCCGTCCTCGTACGCGATCAGCAGTACGTGGCCGCCCGCGGCGAGGAAGCGGGCCGCCCAGTCGTCGCGGGGCGGGGCGTCGAAGAGGTGGCCGGCGGCCAGGAGCTCCGTGACGGTCGTTGCGCGCCGAATGTCCACAATGGCCTTCCTGCTCAAGGGTTCTGCGGGCATTCTGTACCGCGTCCGGAGTATGCCGGGGGCGCACCGTACCTCTCTGGGAGGCCGCGCACTTCACCCTGGCGGCACTCAACCGATTTGCATCCTCCGCTTAGGGTCGAGGGATGGAGACCCCTACTGCTCGATGGCGGCGCCTGCTGCCCCGCACCCCTGGCCGGTGGGCCGCGGTCGGCGCTGCGCTCGCCGTGCTCGTGGGCGGCGGCACCTGGTCTGCCGTCGCCGACGACGGCACGCCCGCCGTGCAGCGCGAGGACCGGACGCTGCGCATGGACGGGGTGCCGATCGACACCTCGTACTTCCACGCCAAGGGTTCCGGCAAGCGGCCCGCCGTGCTCATCGGGCACGGCTTCGGCGGCAGCAAGAACGACGTACGGACCCAGGCCGAGAAGCTGGCCGCCGACGGATACGCGGTGCTGACCTGGTCGGCGCGCGGGTTCGGCAAGTCCGGCGGGGAGATCTCGCTCAACGACCCGGACCACGAGGTCAAGGACGTGTCCCGGCTCATCGACTGGCTCGCGACCCGGCCCGAGGTGCAGCTGGACGAGAAGGGCGACCCCCGGGTCGGCCTCACCGGGGCCTCCTACGGCGGGGCCGTCTCCCTGCTCGCCGCCGGGCACGACGAGCGCGTCGACGCCATCGCGCCCGTGATCACCTACTGGAACCTCGCCGACGCCCTCTTCCCCGACGGGGTCTTCAAGAAGCTCTGGGCGGGGATCTTCATCACCACCGGCGGCGGCTGCGAGAGGTTCGAGAAGCAGCTCTGCGAGATGTACGAGCGCGTCGCCGTCAGTGGCAAGCCCGACGCGGAGGCCGTCGAGCTGCTCACCGAGCGCTCGCCGTCCGCCGTCGCCGACCGCATCAAGGTTCCCTCGCTGCTCCTTCAGGGGCAGTCCGACTCCCTCTTCCCGCTCGGCCAGGCCGACGCCATGCAGAAGGCCATCAGCGCCAACGGCGCACCCGTCTCCGTCGACTGGATCGCGGGCGGGCACGACGGCGGCGACAGCGAGACCGGCCGGATCCAGGGGCGCGTCGGGGACTGGTTCGACCGGTATCTCAAGGAGGACACCGGCACCGGCACCGGGCCCGCCTTCCGCGTCACCCGTACCGGAGGCGTCGACTCCACCGACGGGGCCGCCCTCCTGCGGGGCGCGAGCAGCGACACCTACCCGGGGCTGCGCAGCGGCGGCCGGGACATGGCGATCGGCGGCGGGACGAAGACCTTCCGCAACCCGGCCGGGGCCGCGCCGCCCGCCATCTCCGCCGTGCCCGGCGTCGGCGGCGGACTCGCCCAGCTCTCCTCCCTCGGCGTCGGGCTCTCGCTCGACTTCCCGGGACAGTTCGGCCGGTTCGAGTCCGCCCCGCTGGACACCTCCGTACGGGTCACCGGCACGCCCACCGCGAAGGTGACGGTGAAGGCCGACGGCGACCGGGACGCGGTGCTCTTCGGCAAGGTGTACGACGTGTCGCCGGACGGCAGGCAGCAGGTGCTGCCCCACCAGCTCGTCGCCCCCTACCGGATCACCCCCGACCAGCAGGGCAAGCCGATCGAGCTGGCGCTGCCCGCCGTGGACCACGAGTTCGACGCCGGCCACCGGCTGCGCCTCGTGTTCTCCGCGACCGACCTCGGTTACGCGTCCCCGGCCGAGCCCGCCACGTACAGCGTCACCGCCGACGGACCGCTGACCATCCCCACCGCGCCCGCCGTCGCCACCGCCGCCGCCACCCTCCCGTGGTGGACCTGGGGCCTCCCGGCCGCCGCCCTCGTCATCGCGTCCGCGCTCCTGCTCACCGCCCGCCGCCGCACCGCGACGCCCGCGCCGGATCCCGCGCTCACCGACGTACCGCTCCAGATCACCGGCCTGTCGAAGAAGTACGCCAAGTCCGTCGACCGGTACGCCGTGCGCGAGCTGTCCTTCCGGGTCGAGAAGGGCCAGGTCCTCGGGCTCCTCGGGCCCAACGGTGCGGGCAAGACGACCACGCTGCGCATGCTGATGGGGCTCATCACCCCCGACGAGGGCGAGATCCGCGTCTTCGGGCAGGCCATCCGGCCGGGCGCCCCGGTGCTGTCCCGGGTGGGGGCGTTCGTGGAGGGGGCCGGGTTCCTGCCCCACCTCTCCGGGCGTGCCAACCTCGACCTGTACTGGCAGGCCACCGGCCGGCCCGCCGAGGACGCGTACATCGACGAGGCCCTGGAGATCGCCGGGCTCGGCGACGCGCTGGCCCGTGCGGTGCGGACGTACTCCCAGGGCATGCGGCAGCGGCTCGCCATCGCGCAGGCCATGCTCGGCATGCCGGACCTGCTGATCCTCGACGAGCCGACCAACGGGCTCGACCCGCCGCAGATCCGCGAGATGCGGGACGTGATGATCCGGTACGCGGCCGGCGGCCGGACCGTCATCGTCTCCAGCCACCTCCTCTCCGAGGTCGAGCAGTCCTGCACCCACCTGGTCGTCATGGACCGGGGGCGCCTCGTCCAGGCCGGCCCGGTCGCCGAGATCACCGGATCCGGCGACATGATCCTGGTGACCACGGCGGAAGAGGTGTCCGAGCCGCTCGCGGAGAAGGTCGCCGCCCTGCCCGGCATCGGCTCCGCCGTCCGCACCGACGACGGGCGCGGGCTCCTCGTCCGCCTGGACGGGGCCACCACCTCGCGGCTCGTCTCCGACCTGGTCCGGCTCGACGTCCCGGTCATCGGGGTCGGACCGCACCGCCGCCTGGAGGACGCCTTCCTCACCCTGATCTCCGGAGGAGCAGCATGAGCGCCCCCGTACAGCCCCCCGAGGACCGGGTGGAGACCGACCATCCGGAGGCCGCGGGCTACCGCGCCGGGCGCACGCTTCCCCTGCGCGTCGAGGCCATGCGGCAACTGCGCCGCCGCCGCACCCTGCTCATGGGCGGGATCCTCGCCGCCCTCCCGTTCATCCTGATCATCGCCTTCGCCATCGGCGGCACACCGGACGGCGAGGACGGGGGCGGGGGAGGCGGGGGCGGCAGCCGGATCAACCTGATGGACGTGGCGACCGAGTCCGCCGCGAACTTCGCCGCCACCTCGCTGTTCGTCTCGGCCGGATTCCTGCTCGTGGTGCCGGTGGCCCTGTTCTGCGGGGACACCGTCGCCTCCGAGGCGAGCTGGTCCTCCCTGCGCTATCTGCTCGCCGCGCCCGTGCCGCGCGTGCGGCTGCTGTGGTCCAAGCTCGTCGTCGCGCTCGGCTTCAGCCTGGCCGCGATGGTGCTGCTGCCGGTCGTCGCCCTGGCGGCGGGCACGGCGGCCTACGGATGGGGGCCGCTGAAACTGCCCACCGGGGGAGCGCTGGCCGCCGGGGACACGGTGCCCCGCCTCGCGATCGTCGTGGCGTTCATCTTCGTCTCCCAACTGGTCACCGCCGGGCTGGCGTTCTGGCTGTCCACGAAGACGGACGCACCGCTCGGCGCGGTCGGCGGCGCGGTCGGCCTCACCATCGTCGGCAACGTCCTCGACGCGGTCACCGCCCTCGGCTCCTGGCGCGACTTCCTGCCCGCGCACTGGCAGTTCGCCTGGGCCGACGCGCTCCAGCCGCAGTTGGAGTGGGGCGGCATGATCAAGGGGGCGGCGATCTCGGTGACGTATGCCCTGATTCTCTTCGCGCTGGCCTTCCGTGGGTTCAGTCGTAAGGACATCGTGTCCTGAACCTGATGTTCCGCCGGTTTCCTGCCCGCTGTTGCCACATCGAGATGGTTCCGCAACGCTTTCGCCGACTCCGGTCGGCGGTCCCGTACGTCACATTCACAGATGTCGAGGACATCGTGACGACGTGGGGGGTTACGCATGCACCGGATCAGCCGACGACATGAGAAGCGGGCAGGAGGCCGGGCGGGAGCCGTGGCGCTCCTTCTGGCGGGCGCCATGGCGCTCACCGCCTGCTCCGCCTCCGACAGCGGATCGAGCGGTACGCCAGACCTCAGCTCGGACAAGCGTCAGGGGCAGGGATCGACCGGCGGCGGACAGCCCGCGCCGGACGCGGCCGCGCCGGAGGCGGGCCGGTCGGCCGCACCGGGGGCGGACGCCGAGTCCGGCGCCTCCGCAGAGCCGGGCCTCAAGGCCCCCGACTATCTCTCCACCTTCGCCCTGGACGTGGACACCGCCAGCTACGGCTACGCGCGCCGCACCCTCGGCGACGGCATGCTGCCCGCCGCCGAGGACGTACGCCCCGAGGAGTTCGTCAACAGCTTCCGCCAGGGGTACGAACGGCCCGGGGGCAACGGCTTCTCGGTCAACGTCGACGGGGCGCGCATCGCATCCCGGACGGGCGGGGGCACAGGCGACGGAGGCGGAACCGGAGCCTCCGGCTGGTCGCTGCTGCGCGTCGGCCTGGCCACGAAGACCGCGCCTCCCACCGCCGAACGGCCGCCCGCCGCCCTTACGTTCGTCGTCGACATCTCGGGGTCCATGTCCGAGACCGGCCGCCTCGACCTGGTCAGGAAGTCCCTGGCCCTCCTCACCGACGAACTGCGCGACGACGACTCCATCGCCCTGGTCACCTTCAGCGACGAGGCCGAGACCCGGCTGCCGATGACCCGTATCGAGGGCAATCGGAACCGGATCAAGGACGTCGTGGAGGAGATGCGGCCGGCGCAGTCCACCAACGTCGGGGCGGGTATCACCCTCGGCTACGAGGAATCGGTCGACGGCCACCGCGAAGGCGCCACCAACCGGGTGGTGCTCCTCTCCGACGCCCTCGCCAACACCGGCGACACCGAGGCCGAGTCCATCCTGAAGAAGATCGAATCCGCCCGCCGCGAATTCGGCATCACGCTCTTCGGCGTCGGCGTCGGCAGCGACTACGGCGACGCGTTCATGGAGCAGCTCACCAACAAGGGGGACGGGAACACCACGTACGTCGGCGACGAGACGCAGGCACGCAAGGTCTTCGTCGACCAGCTGCCCGCCCACCTCGAAATCCGGGCCCGCGACGCCAAGGCCCAGGTGGCGTTCGACCGGAAGAACGTGCGGCAGTTCCGATTGATCGGCTACGAGAACCGCAAGGTCGCCGACGAGGACTTCCGCGACGACAGCGTCGACGGCGGCGAGGTCGGCCCGGGCCACACGGTGACCGCTCTCTATGCCGTACGGCTGCGCGAGGGCGCGTCCGGCACCGTGGCCAAGGCCACCGTGCGCTGGCTCGACCCCAAGACCCGCGAGGCCCAGGAGGAGACCGGGACGGTCACGACCGGGTCGGTCGACGCAACGCTGTGGGGCGGCGGGGACGACCGGCTCCAAGTGGCCGCCGTGGCAGCCTACTTCGCCGACCGGCTACGGGGCGGCGACCTGCCCGGCGCACCCGCACTCGGTGAACTCGCGCGCCGGGCATCCGGGTTGGCCGAGTCGACCGATGACAGCGCGGTGAGGAAGCTGGCCACGGCCATCGGGCAGGCGGACCGGCTCCAGGGCGGAGCCGGGACGGGCGACGTACCGGAGGCTAGCGAGGGCGAGATCGGCTGAGGCCGACCGCCCGCCCTCACCCGGGCCCCCGGCGACGCGGGGCCCGGCCGGATCGGCCGGGTCGCTCAGGCCGGGTCGGTCGGGCCGGGTCGGTCGGGCCGGGTCAGGCCGGGTCGGTTCGCACGGCCGGCCGAATACCGGCCCTGCGCACGGCCGTTCCGGGTCATGATGTCCGCCATGACCTCCCTCTTCCTCGTGCTCGCCGCGATCGTCACCGGTCTCTACGCGGGCTTCATGCTGACCTTCCTGACCGCGATCATGCCCGGGCTGGCCGACCTGACGGACGAGCAGTTCACCGCGGCCATGCGCCGCTTCAACGAGAAGGTTCCCGGGCCGGTCTTCCTGGTCCTGTTCCTCGGCGTCGTCGCGCTGCCCGCCGCCGCGTTCTTCACGGGCCTCGGCGAGCACGACGAGGTGACGGGGCCGGCCATCCTGGTGGCGCTGATCTGCTCGGTGTCCGGTCACCTGATCACCGTGGCCGGGAACATCCCGCTCAACAACGCCCTCGCCGCCTCCGAGGGCGGCGACGACAGCGCGGCCCGCGCGGCCTTCGAGTCCCGCTGGAACACGCTCCACCGGGTGCGCACAGCGCTCTCGCTGGCGGCGTGCGTGCTGCTGGTCGTCGCGCTGTAGGGCCGGGCCGCCCGGCCGTTTCCGTCCGGGGCAAGTCCGGGGCGTGTCCGGGGCGTGTCCGGGGCCCCGAGGGCGGGGCTATCGCCCTCCCGCCGCCTCCGCCCGCCCCGGATGGCGGGGGCCGAGCAGCACCACGAGGGCGGCCTTCCCCGGCACGGGTCCGCCGACCCGCCACCAGCCGGTCCGCTCGTACAGGCGCAGCGCCGCCTCGGCCCGCGTGGACGTCAGCAGCCAGCACCGGCCGCCCGGAGCAGGTCCCGTCACCGCGTCCAGCAGCGCCGCGCCCAGCCCCGCACCATGAGCTTCCGGTGCGACCGCCAGCTCGTTCACCTCCAGCGACCCGCACAGCCACGCCCGGGTCCGCCCGGCCCCGAGAGCCTCGGCGACCTGCCCGTAACTGCGGTCGGCCGGAAAGATCTCCGGTGTGATCCAGGCCGTGGCGAAACCCGTTACCGTCCCCCCGGCCGTCGCCACCGCCGCCGTGAACCCGGGCCGCAGCGCGTCCCGCGCCAGTCGCTCGGCATAGACGTCGGCCTGCGCCGGATCCTCGTTCCAGGGCGGGGCCGCGAAGGCGCTCGCGTACACGTCGCGGATGCCGTCGGTGTACGGGATCAGCTCCCCGGGGCCCACGGTTCGCACCTCGGTCGTCATCGCACCGTCCCTCCGCCGTACCCCGGATGTCACCGGCGGATCATCCGCGAACTGCCGGTCCGGGCACAACCCTTCGCCCAGTAGGCCCGTCTGAAGGGGTGCGAGTGGCCACTCGATCACCCCCATGTCCGTGACAACCGAAGTACGCCGCGGCGCCGAGCAGACAGCGCTTTCCCGCTGTCCGCCCGGCACCCCGGAAACGAACGTTCCAGCAGAAGGAGTCCCCGTGACATCCCGAGCAATCGGTACCGGTGTGGTCCTGGCCCTCACCCTGGCCACCGCAGTCGTCGCCCTGCCCGCCACCGCCCACGCCGCACCGGCCCCCGACCCCCACGGCGCCCGCGCCGACTTCAACGGCGACGGCTTCCCCGACCTGGCGTTCGCCGCGCCGGGCGCGACCGTGAAGGGAGCCAAGGGCGCCGGATACGTCGGCGTGGCCTACGGCTCCGCCAACGGGGTCAGGGACTCCGCGAAGAGGGTGTTCACCCAGGCCTCGGCGGGCGTCCCCGGCACCCCGGAGGCCGGTGACGCCTTCGGCGCCGCCGTCACCTCCGCCGACCTCGACCGGGACGGCTACGCGGACCTCGTCGTCGGCTCGCCCGGCGAGAAGACCGGCGCGGCCGAAGGCGCGGGCGGCGGCGCGACCGTCCTGTGGGGCGGACCGGGCGGTCTGGCCGGCGGGGCGACCCTGCTGACCGGCGAGGAGTACGACGGCCTCGGGCGCGGGCTCGCCGTCGGCGACTTCAACGGTGACGGCGCGCCCGACCTCCTGGCCGCGGGCGGCGCCGCCCTGCGCACGCTCACCGGCCCCTTCACCCGGGACGGCGCGGCGGCCACGACGGGCGAGATCCCGAACCTCGACGACGAGCGCTACCTCGATGTTGCGGCGGGCGACGTGAACGGCGACGGGCGCGACGACCTCGCCGTCCTGGTCAACGACGGCGACGAGTTCGACGCCCGGCGCATCCACATCGGCCTCGGCTCGGCGGCCGGGCTCGGCCAGGAGCTCACCAGCGTCAAGGGGAAGGACGGTTACTCCCTGGAGGGTGGCGAACACCTCGCCGTCGGCAACGTGAACAACGACAAGTACGCCGACCTCGCCGTCGGCCGGGCCATCGACGGCTACGACAGCGACCTGGACCTGCCGCTCGCCAAGGGCGGGATGCTCACTTACGTACCGGGCAGCGCGAGCGGACCGCAGGGCACCAAGGCCGTCGTACTCAACCAGGACTCGGCCGGCGTCCCCGGGGCCGCCGAGCACAGCGACAACTTCGGCGCGTCCGTGTCCATCGGGGACACCGATGGCGACGGCTACGGCGAGATCGCGGTGGGCGTCCCCGGCGAGGACCAGGGCACGGTCCAGAACGCGGGCGGCACGGTCGTCCTTCCCGGCACCGCCGCCGGCCCCACGGGCAAGGGCAGTTACGGCTTCAACCAGGGCACCCCGGATGTCGTCGGGGCCGTGGAGAGGAACGACCGCTTCGGCGGCGCGGTGTCCCTGCGCGACCTGAACGGCGACGGCCGCACCGAACTGGCCGTGGGGGCGCCGGGCGAGAACGCGGACGAGGGCTCCCTGTGGGTGTTCCCGGCCGCCGCCTCCGGCCTCGCGGCCAAGGGCTCGTTCAGCTTCGGCCACGGGACGCTCGGCACGGTGGCCGCGAAGGCGGAACTGGGCAGCGGCTTCAACCGCTGACCCGGGGCGCGGAGGCCCGGCTCTCCCCTTCCCGCGCAGGAAGGGGAGAGCCGGGCGCCCTCGTCCGTCACACGTTGGGCACCTTGAGCCGGTCCCAACTGCTCTTCCCGGGAATGCCGTCCGCGTCTCCTCCCGAGTAGCCCAGCTTGCGCTGCCAGGCGGCGTACGACTTCCGGTCGGCCTCGGACCAGGCCGGCCCTGGGCCCACCGTGTACCGGCCGCAGCCCTCGGACACCAGGCGCCTGCCCATCGCCGTGACGATCGCGCTGTTACGGCCGACCTTGAAGAACGCGGACCCGGGGAACGGCTCGTACCTCGGCTTCGGCGGCGGCTCGGACGGGCCGTCCGGGGAGCCCCCCAGCCGCTTGCCGATCCGCGTGCGCATCGAGTTCATGGTGAAGCCGCGCGGATCGATCTTGCCCGGCTGCCACTCCAGGTGCCCGATCACGGAGCGCTGCGACCAGCCGTGCGCCCGGCAGACGGCAGCTGCGGCCCGCTCGATCGCCAGCAACTGGGCTGACGGCCAAGGGTCCTTGCCGTCCCCGAGATTGACGCACTCGAAGCCGTAGAAGTGCCGGTTGCCGTCGGTGTTGGCCTCGTTGTCCGGGGGCAGCGCCTTCTCCGCGACGACGGCACGCAGCACGTCGTCGTCGCCGAGCCCGGCGTGGTTGGCCCGCCCGTTCCCCACGAGGTGGACGGTCCCGTCCTTGGCGATGACCCCGTGGCAGAGCGGCCCGGGCAGGGCGGAGTGACCGTTGTAGCAGAGCTCGACCGAGGACGCGGTGCCCGAGGTGACGGTGTGGTGGATCATCACCCCGTGCGTCGGACCCCAAGGACCTTTGTGGTTACGGTTGTTGGTACGCCAGCTCCGGTGCTCGACGACGTGGAGGCCTTCGTCGCGGAGGGCTTTGAGCAGCTTGTCGGCGGACAGCGGCGTCGCCATCGCGGCGCTCCTTTCCCTGATGGTGCGTAGTTCACGCAGGCGCTTCGGTGTGCGTGCGGCGGGACCGGGGTGGACGGACGGCGGCACCAGAGCCGCGGATGGCCCGCCGGGTGACGGGGCGGGGCGGGGGGCCGGTCCCGCGGAGGGGATTCCGCCTTTCGGAGCCCACCTGATCGATTTGCCCGCTCCCATGCCCTGACGAACGTCCCGCCGGGCGGAAGGTTTCACCGCACCCGAACTCCCGTCCGGGTATGTCCGAACTCCCGCTCGAAGTCCACGGGCGTCGGATGCGTCGGGCTACTCCCGCTGTCGTATGCGGCCGGACGTTCCCCCTCCTACCGTGAGGGGGGTGATGACCTTCGACCGCCCGGCCGCCCGGGTGCGCGCCCTGCCGCCGATCGTCGCGGATCTGCTGGTGGTGGCGGTGGTGGGGGCGTTCACCACCGCCGACGCGGCCGTCAACGAGCCCGGCTACCGGCAGGCCGACGCGCTGACCTGGGCCCTCCTCGTGGTCTCGCTGGCGGCGCTCGCCTGCCGCCGCCGTTGGCCCGTTCCGGTGGTCTGCGTGACCGGGGCGGCCTGCGCCGGGTGGGCGCTGCACGGGCACATCGGCGAGCTGCTCAACCTCCCGGTGATCGTCGCGCTGTACACGGTCGCGGTGCTGGGCGACCGCCGGCGCACCCTGTGGACCGGGGCGATCGCCGCGACGGTCTCGGGCCTCGTGGCGCTGAAGGTCGGCCGGGACGTGGTCAACCCGCAGGGGCTGCCCGTCCTGGAGATGGTCTGGCCGCTCGTCCCGCTGCTCCTGGGCGAGGTGGTGCGGACCCGCCGGGAGCTGCTGGCGGAGTACGCGGCGCGCGCCGCACGGGCCGAGGAGGACCGCGAGCGGGAGGCCGCCCGCCGGGTCCGCCAGGAGCGGGTGCGGGTCGCCCGGGAGATCCACGACATCCTCGCGCACACGGTGAGCGCCATGACCGTGCAGGCCGGGGTGGCCCTCGACGCGCTGGACGCCGCCCCGGAGGTGTCGCGGCAGGCGATGACCCAGGTCCGCGCCTCCGGCAAGGAAGCCGTACGGGAACTGCGCGCCACGCTGTCCGTGCTGCGCGCGGCGGAGTCCACGGCGCCGGCCCCCGCCTCGACCAGCTGGACGAACTGGTCGCGGGGGTCGAGGCGGGCGGGGTGCGGGTCAGCCTGCGGCGGGACACGGGGGACGCCGCCCTCCCCGCGGTCGTCGAGGCCACGGCGTACCGGATCGTGCAGGAGGCGCTGACCAACGTGGTGAAGCACTCCGCGGCGCGGCACGCCGCCGTGTCGGTCACCTGCGACGCCACCCGGCTGACCGTCGAGGTCGTGGACGAGGGCCCGCCGGTGCCGCCGCCCGCCGCCGCCCCGCCCACCGAGCGGGGCTTCGGCCTGATCGGCATACGGGAGCGGGCGGTCGCGGTGGGCGGCGGCGTCCGTTACGGTCCGGAGCCGGGCGGCGGATTCCGCGTCAGCGCCGAACTGCCGACCGAGGGAGCGACGCCGTGACCGAGCAGCGGGCGGACCGTGGGGCGAGAACGACGCCCGCGCCCGTACGGGTGGTCCTCGCCGACGACCAGACCGTCGTACGGGCCGGATTCCGGGCCCTGCTCGACCTCACCGACGACTTGGTCGTCGTCGCGGAGGCCGCCGACGGGGCGCGGGCCGTCGAGGCGGTCCGGACGACCCGCCCGGACGTCGTGCTGATGGACATCCGGATGCCCGGAGTCGACGGCCTGGAGGCCACTCGCCGCATCGCCGCGGACCGCTCCCTCGACCGGGTCCGCGTGGTCATGCTCACCACGTACCAGGTCGACGCGTACGTCTTCGAGGCACTCCGGCACGGCGCGGCGGGCTTCCTGCTCAAGGACATCGAGCCGGAGGACCTGCGCACCGCGATCCGCACGGTCGCGGCGGGCCGGAGCCTGCTCGCCCCCGCCGTCACCCGCCAGGTGATCGAGGAGTTCGCCCGGCTGAAGGCCCCCGAGGCGGCGGGCGCCGAACGGCTCGCCGTGCTCACCGCCCGGGAGCGCGAGGTGATGGCACTGGTCGCCGCCGGACGGTCCAACGACGAGATCGGCAAGGAACTGATCATGAGCCCGCTGACCGCGAAGACCCATGTCAGCCGGACCATGACGAAACTGGGCGCCCGCGACCGGGCCCAGCTGGTGGTCCTCGCCTACGAGACGGGCCTGGTCCGGGCCGGGGACCGCTGACCGTTCTCCGGTGGAAGCAGGAAACGGCCCCCACCGGAGGATTCGCGGCGGACCGCCGTCGACCGGCTGTCGTTCACCGTCAGGCCCGGCCGGGTGACCGGCCCCCGGGGTACCGGCCGGGCCGCCGGGTACGCCCTTGGTGGTGGGTCCTGCCGTCGGCGAGGGTGCGCGGGCGGGCGTGCGGCCGGGCATGCGAGAGGGCGCTCTCCCGCCTCGGGGGGCGAGGGGCGGCCGAGAATCGCCGGGAAGCGGACACCGGGGTGCGGGACTGGCGCCGGATCGTCCCCGGAAGCCGCAGGGGGGTCGGCCGGGCGCTTACGCCGCCACGACGCCGCGCTCGCTAGCGTGCCCCTGGACGACGAGCTCGGCCGACGAACCCGGCAGACGAAAGGCCCTCCGATGTGGAGGGCCTCACGGTCGTACGGTCGGTGGCGCCCCCGGCAGGACTCGAACCTGCGGCCAAGCGCTTAGAAGGCGCCTGCTCTATCCACTGAGCTACGGGGGCCGGGAGTCCTGATCGGTGGTTCCGTGGCCGTGCCGGGACAAGGATAGGGCTCCGATCCCCTGGACCCGGTTGCTTCACCTGCGTGGCACGATGTGGAGGTTCGGTGAAGCGAACCGATAATCGCAGGTAGGTGCGATTCCTGCACCGCTTTTCGCTCCCCTCGCGCCGGGTGTTGTGCACTCGTTATGCCCCCGTCCCACTCGTCCCCTCTGTCCTGACTCTGTCCAGAGGGTGGAACCGCCGCGCAGAGGGGTCTATACGCTTCAAAAAGGCTCCAAAATTGGGCATTCTTCGCATGTGGTGACCATGGACGTACGGCCTCAGCTCATCGACGCACTTTCCGCCCTGCGCGACCGTGTCGCCGCCGTGCGTCTCCCACTGCCCCTGCCGGGGGCCGAACGCGCCCGGCAGACCAGGGTCGAACTCCTCGCCCAGCTCGACGACTACCTCCTGCCACGCCTCAAGGACCCCGAGGCGCCTCTGCTCGCCGTGATCGGAGGATCCACCGGAGCCGGGAAGTCCACCCTGGTCAACTCGCTGGTGGGGTGCCGGGTCAGCGAGGCCGGGGTGCTGCGGCCCACCACCCGGACCCCGGTGCTGGTCTGCCACCCGGACGACCACCACTGGTTCGCCGGCGTACGGGTGCTGCCGCAGCTCACCCGGATCTGGCTGCCGCCGGGGCAGACGCCCGACCCGGACGGGCTCGACGACCTCGCCGCACGCGGGGAGGACGGGGAGACCGCCCTGCGGGTGGAGACCGCGCTCAGCCTGCCCCGCGGACTCGCGATCCTGGACGCCCCCGACATCGACTCGCTCGTCGTCCGCAACCGCGTCCTCGCCGCCGAACTCGTCTGCGCAGCCGACGTCTGGGTGATGGTCACCACCGCCTCGCGCTACGCCGACGCAGTGCCCTGGCATCTGCTGCGTGCCGCGAAGGAGTACGACGCCGCCCTCGTCACCGTCCTCGACCGGGTGCCCCACCAGGTGATCGCCGAGGTGTCCCGGCAGTACGCGGCGCTGTTGACCCGGGCCGGACTCGGTGACGTACCCCGGTTCACCATCCCGGAGCTGCCCGAGTCCACGGGCGGCGGCAGCGGGCTGCTGCCCACCAGTGCCGTCGCCCCGCTGCGCGCCTGGCTCACCCACCGCGCCCAGGACCCCGCCGCCCGGCAGCAGGCGGTGGGGCGCACCGCCTCCGGCGTCATCGAGTCGCTCAACGTACGGATGCCCGCACTGGCCTCCGCCGTCGCCGCCCAGTACGCCGCCTCCGTACGGCTGACCGGGGTGGTCGAGGAGGCGTACGGCAAGGAGGCCGCCCGGATCCGCCGCCGTCTGGGGAGCGGAGCGGTGCTCTCCGGGGACGCGCGGACCCGGTGGCGCGGCTACCCGCTCTACAGCACGCCCGAGGAACTCCTCGAAGCCCTCGTCGACAGCCTGGTGGCCCTGCTCCAGTGCTCGGTCTCCGCCGCCGACGAACAGATCCGCACCCAGTGGCGCCGCGAGCCCGCCGGCGCGCTGTTCCGGTTCGAGGACGCCGGGCGGGAGGCCGGGGGCTGGGGGTCCGCCGAGGACGTCGAGGGGCGGATCGCCGTCGCCGTACGCCGGTGGCGGCGGGTCCTGGAGGAGCTGGCAGAGGAGGAGGTGCGCCAGCTCGACCGCAGCGTCGCGCCCGCTCCCGAGACCGTCGCCGCACTGCTCGCGGCCGCCCTCCTCGGCGGGCGACGCGCCCGGGCGGCGGGGGAGCAGCTCGCCGAACGCATCGGCGCCCAGGGCGCGCTGCGCCTCCGTGACAAGGGCGGGGAGCTGCTGACGGCCTACCTCGACCAGGTCCTCGCCGGCGAACGCGAACGCCGCCTCGCCCCGCTCGACGCGCTCGACGTCACCCCCGAACCCCAGGCCGAACTGATCGCCGCGCTTTCCGTACTGCAGAAGGAGAGGTGGCAGCGATGACTGCCGTCACGGACGAGGACCAGGGCAACGACAACGACAGCGGCAGCGGCACAGGGAAGACGGACGGGCGCAAGGACGGGCGCTGGGACGACGGGCTCATCGCCCGGCGCGCGGCTGCGGCCGAGGCCCGCGGGGCCGGGGAGCCCGAGTCCCCTGCGCCCGCCGAGGACGACGCGGAGCCGCAGGTCGAGGCGTACGCCCCCGCCGACGGGCCGCTGCCCACCCGGCTCGACGCCCTGCGCGAACTGGTCGGGCTCTCCCGGGCCCGGCTCGACCGGGACACCCTCGCCGAGGCGGGACGCGTGCTGGACGAGGCCGCCACCCGGCAGCGGCTCTCCTCGCGGCACACGGTCATCGCCGTCGCGGGCGCCACCGGCAGCGGGAAGTCGACCCTGTTCAACGCGCTCGCCGGGGCTCCGATCTCCGACACCGGGCTGCGCCGGCCCACCACCTCCCAGCCCATCGCGTGCAGTTGGACCGACGGGGCCGCCGGCCTGCTGGACCGTCTCGCCGTCCCCGGCCGGCTGCGCCGCAGGCCCCACCCGGGGCCGGCCGCCTTCGACGAGGCGCTCCAGGGGCTCGTCCTGGTCGACCTGCCCGACCACGACTCGGCGGCCACCGAGCACCGCGCCCAGGTGGACCGGGTCCTGGCCCTGGTCGACGCGGTGATCTGGGTCGTCGACCCGGAGAAGTACGCGGACGCCGCCCTCCACGAGCGCTATCTGCGCCCGCTCGCCGGACACGCGGAGGTCACCTTCGTCGTCCTCAACCAGACCGACCGGCTGCCCGGCGAGGCGGCCGACCTGGTCCTCGACGACCTGCGCCGCCTCCTCGACGAGGACGGCATCGCGCTCGGCGAGCACGGCGAACCCGGCGCCACCGTCATGTCCCTGTCCGCGCTCACCGGCGACGGGGTGCCCGAACTCCGCGAGATGATCGGCCGGTTCGTCCAGGACCGCACCGCCGCGACCCGCCGCCTCTCCGCCGACGTCGACGCGGCGGCCGCACGGCTGCGCCCGGTGTACGTGGCCGGGGGGCGGCCCGGTCTCGGCGAGCGGGCCCGCGACGAGTTCACCGACCGGCTGGCCGAGGCCGTCGGCTCGGCGGCCGCCGGACAGGCCGCCGAGCGGGAGTGGCGCAGGAACGCGAGCCGGGCCTGCGGGACGCCGTGGCTGCGGCTCTGGCGCTGGTACGAGAACCGGGGCCTGCCCGGCAGCCTGGACCGGATGGGCCAGGCGCTCACCCCGCCCGAGGAGGAGCTGACGGCCCGGCAGCGGGTCGAGCAGGCGGTGCGGATCGTCGCGGACGACGCCGCCGACGGACTGCCGGGGCCCTGGGCGCAGGCGGTGCGCGAGGCCGCGTTCAACGGGGCTCAGGGGCTGTCCGAGGCGCTGGACGAACTGGCGGTCAAGGCCGGGGCGCCCGGCGCGTCCAAGCGGGGCGGCGGGACGGAGGAGGGGCGGGGCACGGTCGGCGGCCCCCCGCTCGTCGGCGCCCCGCTCGGTGGCCGGCCGGCCAAGCCGCCCCGGCCGAAGTGGTGGCCGGCCGCGGTGCTGGCCCAGGTGTCGATGACGCTGCTCCAGATCTTCGGCGGCCTGTGGCTGGTCGGCCAGATCATCGGCGTCCTGGAGCCGGGGCTCGTCACGCCCGCGCTCATCATGCTGGCCGGCGTCGTCGGCGGCCCGCTGGTGGAGTGGGCCTGCGCCGCGGCCATCCGGGGACCGGCCAGGCGGTACGGGCAGGACGCCGAGCGGCGGCTGCGCGAGGCGGCGGCCGGGTGCGGCCGGGCCAGGGTCCTGGACCCGGTCGCGGCGGAGCTGGTGCGCTACCGGGAAGTGCGCGAGCGGTACGTGACGGTGACGGAGTTTTCCACAACCGGCCGGTAGTCCACAGGCCCCGACGCGATTCCCGCCCGGCGTCCACGATGGAGACCGTACGCACAGCGG
Source organism: Streptomyces sp. man185 (assembly GCA_002551355.1). GTDB lineage: Bacteria > Actinomycetota > Actinomycetes > Streptomycetales > Streptomycetaceae > Streptomyces. The sequence continues at coordinate 35,472 of NTHE01000009.1, forward strand.
CGTCACCCGATGCCGCACGGAGAGGTGCGAAGCGGATCGAAGCGGTTCGACAAGGAAAGCGGGGGCGGGAAATGAACGAGACCTTGGTGACCCTGGTGGGTAACGCGGCGACGGCGGTGGACTTCCGGGAGACGGCCACGGGAGGAATGGCGCGATTCCGTTTCGCCGTCACTCCGCGCCGCTGGGACCGCGAGAAACAGCTCTGGGCCGACGGCCGCACCAGCTTCTACACCGTCTGGTCCCGGCGCACCCTCGCCGCGAATCTCGCCGGTTCCGTTTCGGTCGGAGAACCCCTGGTGGTGCACGGCCGGTTGAAGGTCCGCGAAGAGGAACAGGCCGGTCAGCGACAGACGTTCGTCGATGTGGAGGCCGTCGCCGTCGGCCACGACCTGAGCCGGGGAACGGCCGCGTTCCGCCGAACGGCCCGAGCGGAACCGGTTCTGACGGAGCGTCCGGAACGGATCACGGACGGCGATGCGGACCACCCTCGCACGGACCGGGAACACGTCGGCGAAATGGCGGCGGTGTCCTGAAAAGACTGTTCGCGGCCGTCGACTCGGCGATAACGATTCCGATTCGGAATGGTTGGCGAAGGGCGGTACGGGGGAATCGCCTCCGCCCGTTCTTTAGGATTCCCAGTGCTCACGGGTCACTTGGGTCTGCTGGCGAGGCATTCCCCCACATGCGCACCATGCGCGAGGGCCTCGCCCGGAGGGGAATTCTGTGCTTTCTGTGTCTTCTGCGTCCGCTGCGCCGTCCGGCACGACAGGGGCGCCCCCCGGCCGCGGGACCCTCCGCCCGGTCGCCGCGCTGCTGCTCTTCGGTCTCGTCGGGGCCGCAGCACTCGTCGGCGCCGGACCGGCGGCGGCCGACGAGCCGGGCCGGCACCACGGCGGCGCGGCCGCGGTGCTCGACGGACTGAAGACCTTCGACAGCGCCGTGCTCCGCATTGCGGGGAAGGACCGGACACCCGACCGGACCCAGGAACTGCCCGCCGGGCTCTTCGAGATGACCGTGGACGGCGGCGGCAAGCTCAAGACCTACGGCATCGACCTCCACAACCCCACCCAGGACCAGGCGAAGTACCTGGAGACCCCCTGGGCCGAGACCTCGCTCGGCGGCAACCGGAACGCGGGGAAGATCCGCTGGATCCTCCAGCACTCCTACCCCCAGGTCGATGACCTGGCGGCGCTCGCCGAGGCGGCCGGCACCGGTCCGCTGACCGAGCGGACCGCCGCCGCCGGGACCCAGGTCGCCATCTGGCGCTACTCGGACGACGCCGACGTCACCGCGGCGGACCAGCAGGCGGAGAAGCTCGCCGACTGGCTGCAGCGCAACGCGCGCGCGACGAAGGAGCCCCGGGCCGCGCTGACCCTGGAGCCGGCCGCCGTCTCCGGCCGGGCCGGTGAGCGGCTCGGTCCCGTGACCGTCCGCACCGCCGCGGACCAGGTCTCGGTATCGCCCCCGGTCGACGCGGCGGCCAGCGGCGTCCAGGTCACCGACAAGACGGGCGCCCCCGTCACCGAGGCGTCCGACGGGGACCGGCTCTACTTCTCCGTGCCGAAGGACACCGCCGACGGAACCGCCGCACTGACGGTCCAGGCCACCACCTCCGTGCCGGTCGGCCTGGCCTTCGCCGGGACCGGCCGCACCCAGACCCAGATCCTGGCCGGCTCCAGCGAGTCGACCGTCTCCGCCCGGGCCACCGCCACCTGGGCCGAGACCGGCGCGGTCCCCGCGCTGACCGCGCGGAAGAACTGCGCGAAGGGCGGTGTGGACATCACGGCCGCCAACCGGGGCGACGAGCCCTTCACCTTCGAGCCGGCCGGCGTCGAGTACACCGTCGCCGCCGGGGAGACCCGCACGGTGACGGTCCCTGTCGCCGAGGACCAGGCGTACGACTTCACCATCACCGGGCCCGCCGGGTTCGGTCGCACCTTCACCGGGAGGCTGGACTGCGCCACCAGCGGCAGCGTCCTGGAGAAGGAGAGCGAGGAGGCGGGCGGCGCGGGCAACGACGTGGGCACGCAGAGCGCCCAGCGGTCCGCCCCGGCCACGACCGGCTCCGGTACGTCGGGGCTGGAGGGTGATCTCGCCGCCACGGGCGGATCCAGCGCCACCCCGATGCTCGCCGCCGTCGCCATCGGACTGCTCGGCGTGGGTGGCGGCGCGGTCTTCCTGCTCCGCCGCAGGAAGCCGCACACCGACGGTGAGTGAGCACCCGCGCGCATGAGGTGACCGGGGTTCCGGTCCCGTGGGTGGACGGGTTTCCTTCCGGGGGCGGGTGTCAGGCAAGATGGGTGTATCTGCCCACACCTCTATTGCTGCCGGACGGTTTCTCTTGGCTGAGTACATCTACACCATGCGCAAGACGCGCAAAGCGCACGGCGACAAGGTGATTCTCGATGACGTCAACCTGAACTTCCTGCCCGGCGCGAAGATCGGTGTCGTGGGGCCCAACGGCGCCGGCAAGTCCACGGTGCTGAAGATCATGGCGGGCCTGGAGCAGCCGTCCAACGGAGACGCGTTCCTGTCGCCCGGTTTCAGCGTCGGCATCCTCATGCAGGAGCCGAAGCTGGACGAGGAGAAGACCGTCCTGGAGAACGTCCAGGACGGCGCCGCCGAGATCATGGGCAAGCTCAAGCGTTTCAACGAGGTCGCCGAGCTGATGGCGACCGACTACTCCGACGCGCTGATGGAGGAGATGGGCAAGCTCCAGGAGGACCTGGACCACGCGAACGCGTGGGACCTGGACGCTCAGCTGGAGCAGGCCATGGACGCCCTGGGCTGCCCGCCCGGCGACTGGCCGGTCACCAACCTCTCCGGTGGCGAGAAGCGCCGCGTGGCGCTCTGCAAGCTCCTCATCGAGGCCCCGGACCTGCTCCTCCTCGACGAGCCCACCAACCACCTGGACGCCGAGTCGGTGAACTGGCTGGAGCAGCACCTCTCGAAGTACTCGGGTGCCGTCGTCGCCGTCACCCACGACCGGTACTTCCTGAACAACGTCGCCGAGTGGATCCTCGAACTCGACCGCGGCCGTGCGATCCCCTACGAGGGCAACTACTCCACCTACCTCGACAAGAAGGCCACCCGCCTCAAGGTCGAGGGCCGCAAGGACGAGAAGCGCCAGAAGCGCCTCAAGGAGGAGCTGGAGTGGGTGCGGTCGAACGCCAAGGGGCGTCAGACCAAGTCCAAGGCCCGTCTCGCCCGGTACGAGGAGATGGCGGCCGAGGCCGACAAGATGCGGAAGCTGGACTTCGAGGAGATCCAGATCCCGCCGGGCCCGCGGCTCGGTTCCATCGTCGTCGAGGTCGAGAACCTCTCGAAGGCCTTCGGCGACAAGGTCCTCATCGACGACCTGTCGTTCACGCTGCCCCGTAACGGCATCGTCGGCGTCATCGGCCCGAACGGCGCGGGCAAGACCACGCTGTTCAAGATGATCCAGGGCCTGGAGACGCCGGACAGCGGCTCGGTCAAGATCGGCGACACGGTCAAGATCTCCTACGTCGACCAGTCCCGCGCCAACATCGACCCGAAGAAGACCCTCTGGGCCGTCGTCTCGGACGAGCTGGACTACATCAACGTCGGCCAGGTCGAGATGCCGTCCCGCGCCTACGTCTCCGCGTTCGGCTTCAAGGGCCCGGACCAGCAGAAGCCGGCCGGCGTCCTGTCCGGTGGTGAGCGCAACCGCCTCAACCTCGCGCTGACGCTCAAGGAGGGCGGCAACCTGCTGCTCCTCGACGAGCCCACCAACGACCTCGACGTCGAGACCCTGTCCTCGCTGGAGAACGCCCTCCTGGAGTTCCCGGGCGCCGCTGTGGTCATCTCCCACGACCGCTGGTTCCTGGACCGTGTCGCCACGCACATCCTCGCCTACGAGGGTGACTCCAAGTGGTACTGGTTCGAGGGCAACTTCGAGTCGTACGAGAAGAACAAGATCGAGCGTCTCGGTGCGGACGCGGCCCGCCCGCACCGCGCCACGTACAAGAAGCTCACGCGAGGCTGATCGTCTTGGCTCGTCACCTCTACAGCTGCCCCCTGCGCTGGTCGGACATGGATGCCTTCGGCCACGTCAACAACGTGGTCTTCCTCCGCTACCTGGAGGAGGCGCGCATCGACTTCATGTTCCGGCTGGCGCCCGGGGACGGTTCGCCGTCGTTCTCGGGCGGGTCCGTCGTGGCCCGTCACGAGATCGACTACGTACGGCCGTTGGTCCACCGGCACGAGCCGGTCACCGTCGAGTCGTGGGTCACGAAGATCGGCGCCGCGTCCCTGACGATCGCCTATGAGATCAAGGACCCGGAGCAGGTGTACGTTCGCGCCTCGACCGTCGTCGTGCCGTACGACCTGGCGGCGGAGCGGCCCCGGCGGATCTCCGCCGAGGAGAAGCTCTTCCTCCAGCAGTACCTGGCAGAGGAGCCCGCCGCGGCATGACCGTGCCCGTGAAGTCGCTGCGCTTCGCCGACCCGAGGGAGGCGGCGGATCTCGCCGCCTTCCTCGGTCGGCTGCTCCACTACGACCGGGCCGCCGCGGTCCGGTTGCAGGCGGGCGGCGGCGACGCACTGGCCGTGTTCGGCCGTCCGCCCTCCTTCGAGGTCCTCGCCATCCGCACCGCCCGCCTGGCCCGCCCCGAGACGCTCGACGTCACGGTGTCGGCCGGGGAACTGCTGGAGTCCCTCGACGTTTCCGGCGAGGCCGGAGCGGAGGGGCGTGGGGCCGACGCGGGGGGTTCGCTGCCCGCGCCCGTCACCGGGCCGCCGTGGACCGGTGTCCTGCCGCCCCGGGGGCCCTGGCGGGAGGAGGCCGGCCTGCCCCGGCCGGACGCCCTGCGCACCGCGCTCGACCTGGCCGTCGCCGAATTCCGTACCCGGGACGAGGCGCTGCCCGAGGAGTCGCGCACCCGCGCCGAGCGGGACCGGATCGGCCGCGAGATCTGGTCCCGGCAGGTCGGGGCGACGGGGCTGCCCCTGCGCGCCGTGCACGCCGCCCAGTCCCTCGGCTTCCTGCGCCCCGACCCGGACTTCCCCGTCTCGCTGCTCTCGGCCGGCGGCGCGGGCGGCTGGCTGCGGCTGCGGACGCCCTTCGGCTCCATCGCGCTGCGCCGCGACCCGGCCGGCGGCCTGGGCGGGCCCGGCGGGCTCAGCCTCTCCGTCGGGCACGGCTAGGGCGTGTCCGCCGTCCCTCGGGGAGCCGGAACCGTCCGGCTCGCCCGCTACTCCTTCTCCGGTGCTTCCTGCGAAGGTCCGTCCTGCGAAGGCCCGTCCTGCTTCTCCGGCCCCCCGTGCGCGTCGGGCCAGACGCCGATGTGGTCCTGCTCCAGCTCCAGCAGCACCCGGTGTTCCATGCCCAGCGCCTGCGTGTAGTCCGCGGGCAACTGGAGCCGTCCCGCCCGGTCGAGCATCGCGTACTCCCGGGCCACCTGCGACTCCTGGCCCGTCGCCGCGTCCACCTCCGTGCGGCGCAGCACCTCGGAGGACGTACGGCCGTCGCGGATGGCGACCGTACGGCGCACCTCGTTCGCGACCGCCTGGTCATGGGTGACGATCACGATCGAGGTGCCCAACTCCTCGTTGGCGCGCCGGAACGCGGCGAAGACCTGCTCCCCGGTGGCCGAGTCCAGCTCACCGGTCGGTTCGTCCGCCAGCAGCACCGACGGGTTGTTGGCCAGCGCCACCGCGATGGCCACCCGCTGCTGCTGCCCGCCGGAGAGCTGCTGGGGCCGCCGGTCACGGCAGTCCGCGATGTCGAGCATGGCGAGCAACGACTCGGCGCGGGAAGCCCGTTCACGCTTGCTCCCGCCACCGCGCAGCTGCATGGGCAGGGTGATGTTCTGGATCGCGGTGAGATACGGGAGCAGATTTCGGGCGGTCTGCTGCCAGACGAACCCGACCACGTCCCGGCGGTAGCGCAGCCGCTCCTTCGGGCCCATCGACAGCAGATCGCAGCCCGCGACCTTCGCCGAGCCGGCCGTCGGCACGTCCAGCCCCGCCAGGATGTTCATCAACGTGGACTTGCCGCTGCCCGACGCCCCCACCAGAGCCATCAACTCGCCCTCGGTGACCAGCAGATCGAGACCCTGGAGGGCCTGTACCTCCACCCCGTCCGTGGTGAAGATCCGCACCACCCGGTCGCAGGCGATCAGCGCGTCGTGCCCGTAGGAAGGGCGGTCCCGGCGGGCCGCGGCCCGCTGCTCCAGTTCCGCCAGCGTCGTCTCGGCCGCGCGGGCCGTGCCTGCCGTCTCGGTGGACGAGGTCATCGGGAGTCTCCTGCCCTGAGTTCGGTGATCGATCCGCGGCGGCTCGCCCACCACGCCTGGACGCCCGCGACCGCCGCGGCCAGTGCCACGACCCCGGCGGCCGGCAGCCCCAGCGACCAGAGGTCGGTGCGCAGCGTGACGGGGCTCGTGTCCGCTCCGGCGACGCCCGCGAGCGCCAGCGGCACGAGGTCGATGCCGGGGGAGAGCAGGGCGATGGTCGCCCAGCCGGTGAGCAGTCCGCCGCCCGCCGCCAGCAGCGCCTGCGGCGTCGCCTCGAAGGCCAGCAGCCGCCTGCCCTGCCCGGTGGTGAGCCCCATCGTCCGCAGCCGCGCCAGCAGTGTCCTGCGTTCCGGCGCGGTCTGGAGCAGCGACAGCAGGACTGCCAGCAGGGCGTATCCGGCGCCCGCCGCGACGGCCGCGAGGTAGATCCGCTCGGCCCCCGCCTGCATCGGGGTGTTCACGTACCGCGCGCGCTCCTCGGAACGCAGCTGTACGACGAACTCCTTGCCGGCCCCGCCGACCGCCGCGCGGAGTTCCCCGGGGTCCGGGGTTCCGGTGAGCAGCAGGGTGGTGGGCGTTTTCTGCTCCAGGGAGGCGGAGTTGACGATCAGGAAGTTCGTGGAGGCGAGCGAGGCCACGCGCGAGAGGGTCCCCACGATCCGGACCTTGAAGTCCCCGGACAGCGTGTCGACCGCGTGCGGCTCCCCGCCCAGCCGTGCCGCCACCGCCGGCGAGGCGATGGCCGGCAGCACACGCTCGGGACCGGACTTCGCGCCCTCGGGCAGCGGGGCCGAGGAGCCGGTGGCCCGCAGCCGGCCGACCGGGAAGTCCGGCAGCCCGGTCGTGCGGGCCAGCCGGGTGTACGAGGCCGGGTCGACGCCCACCAGGGCCGCCGTCCTCGCCCCACCCGAGCCGCCCGCGTCTTCGGCGTCGCCGCCGCCCGTTCCCGTACCGGCGTCGGAACCGGTGACGTCCGCGCCGCCGTCACCGGCCGCCCCCTCCGGCAGGGCCACGCCGTACTCGATCCGTACCGATGCGGCGCTCCGCACCCCGTCCAGGTCGCGCACCGAGCGGTCCAGCTCGCCGGGCAGCGTCGCCCGCTCGCTCCTGCCGCTGATCCGGGCGTCCGCGCCGACGGCCGTCAGCGCCGCGTCGTCCCGAGCATCCCCGATGCCGGCGACCACCGAGCCGCCGAACGCCGCCGTGGCCAACGCCAGCAGCAGGGCGAGCAGCGGCAGCGCCCCGCCCGCCGAGGACCGCCCGGCGCGGGCGAGCGAGAGGAAACCGATCGCCCCGCGCAGCCGGGCCATGGGGCGTGCGGCGAGCCGCAGGGGCAGGGGATAGAGCCGTACGAGCACGAGTGCCGCGATCAGCGCGACCAGCACGGGCGCGGCGCTGACCAGCAGATCGGTGCCGTCCCCGGTCGACGTGCCGCGTCGGCGCAGCGCCGTCACCGCGCCGACCGCCAGAACGAGCAGGGTCAGTTCGGCGACGGTCCGCCGACGCGAGGGCCGGGCGCTCACCATGTCCTCGCGGGCCCCGTGCAGGGCGGGCCGGACGTGCTGGAGCGTCGTCCGCAGGGGCAGGGCGACGCACACCAGGAGACCGACGCCGGCCGCCGCCAGGGCCCCGGGCCACCAGCGGCCCTCGCCCACGAGCAGCACCGCGAGCAGCAGTCCCAGAGCGCTCGCGGGCAGCACGGTCACCGCGGTCTCCGCGAGCAGCCGCCCGCCGATGCCGCGCAGCGAGCCGCCACGAGAGCGCATCAGCGCCAGTTCGGCCTTGCGGCGGGCGGCGATCAGGGCGCCCGTCATCACCAGGACGACGGCGGCCACGGAGCCGATCCCGAGCGCGGCCACCGCGATCACGGGACCGATCGCGTCGCGCATCCGCGCGTTGGCCTCCACGATGTGGCCTAGCCCGGTGGCGACCACCGCGGTGCCCCCGGCGATCTCCCGCACCTTCAACAGCCCGGGGCCGCTCTCCAGCGAGGCGATGACGGACGTCAGCCGGGCGCCGTCGGGGCCGGTGAGCGCGGAGGCGTCGGGCGGAATCCGCCAGAAGAGGGTCGGTTCGGTGGCGGTGCTCAGCAGTGCGGGCCCGGCGTCCTCGGCCAGCAGGACGGTGCCGGTCCAGTAGTTCTGCGGGAAGGGGCTCGCCGGGTCCGGGACCAGGGACGGGGTGCGCAGCAGCGGCTCGGCGGACCAGTAGCTGCCGCGCGGGTCACGCGGGGCGACGATGCCCGTGACGGTCACCGTGAGCGGACCGCGGGTCGCGGTGGGCAGCTTCAGGGTCGCGCCGACCTTCACCTTCAGCGCTGCCGCCGTCTCCTGAGTCACCGCGCCCTGCACCGCACGGGAGTGTGAGGTCACCTCTGCGGGCGTCGTCGGCCAGGCGCCCGAGACCAGGGTGGCGTGCTCCTTCAGTCCCGTCTGCGCCGTGTAGGAGAGCTGCGGCGGCACCGTGTCGGGCCTCGGCAGCCAGGGCTCGGTCGAGAGGACCGGCTTCATGGTGCGTATGCCGTGGGCGACGGACGGCGTGTCCGCGCGCAGCGGCGCGGGCAGGGCCTTGAGGAGCGCGCCGCCGACCCGCTTCAGCTCGGGGCCCCGCACCTCGGCGTCCCGCTGCTCCCGCGGCAGTTCGAGCCCGGGCTGGGGGCGGGAGACCTCCACGGCGCCGCGGCCCGCGTCGGCCGTCCGGATGTCGTGGCGCAGCCCCTTCGTCTCGTACGCGTCCACGGCTCGCGGGAACGCGGCGGCGAGGAACGCCGTCACCAGGACCAGCACCGCCAGGGCCACCGCCGCGCCGGGCGCGGTGCGCAGCCGGGTCCGTATCCAGGGGGCGTTGGCCGCCCGGTTGCCGTCACTCATGTCAGTGGTCCCCCTGGTGGCGCAGTGTGACCGCCGGGTCCCCGCGGCGCAGCGCCATCGTCGCGACGATCAGGAGCGGCAGGGCGGCGACCCCGGCCAGCAGCGCCGCGACCTGCCCGGCGGGCAGCTCGACCAGCACCGGCGGTACGGGCCGGCCGGCCTTCCCGGTCAGCACGATGAGCGGAACGACGGCACGGGTCAGCACCGTGCCGATGCCGAGCCCGATCAGCAGGGCGAGGGCGATCAGCACGCCCTGTTCGGCGGCGATCATGCGGGCCAGTTGGCGGCGCGGTGCGCCGAGCGCCCGCAACACGCCGAGTTCCGCCGACCGTTCGCGCCGGGACCCCGACGCGCTGACCGCGAAGCCGACCGCCGCCAGCGCGGCGGCGACCACGGCGACGGCCGGCAGCGCCGACTGCGGCCCCGCCCCCAGCGGGTCGTCCACCAGCCGCTGGGCGGCCTCCGCCCGGACCAGCACCTGGGCCGGGTCGGTGTCCGGCAGGGCGCGCAGAGCGGCGGCCACCTTCGCGGCGTCGCCCGGGCCCGCGCTCAGCCACCACTCGGTCGCCTCGATCGTGGCGGTCTGCCGGTGGGCCAGGACCTCGGTGACGGCCTTGAGGTCCAGCAGCAGCGCGCCGCCGCCCGCCGTCGGGTCCGTGGCGCCGGACAGCTCGGCGGCCCCGGTGGTCGGCAGCCGCCGCACCGACTCCGCCAGGATCACCCGGACGGTGTTCCCGGCCAGGGTGAGGTCGATCTCGTCGCCCAGCTTCGCGCTGGTGCTCGTCAGATAGGCGTCCGTCGCGACCGCCTTGACCACCGTGGTCTTCGGCCGGTCGGCGGTGATCCGCAGGGTGCTGGTGGTCGGCTCCCAGACGTCCTCGCTCTCCACGCCGGTGTCGTACGTGAAGTCCGGCAGGCCCGACGTCCCGTTGCGAACCGGCGGCTTGCCCGGCCGGTTCTCACCGAGCTCGGTGAGCGCCATCGACGCGTCCCAGCGCACCGATCCGGATGCCGGCACCGGGCGTTCCGAGCCGGAGCCGGAGCCGGAGCCCGTGACCACGCGTACGTCGCTCACCGCGACCCGGCGCTTCTGCGCGCGCTCGAACGGCGGTTCGTCGTCCACCTCGAAGCCGGTCACGGCCAGACCTCCCGCCGCCGACACCGGCACGGACACCGGGACCGGGCGGCCGTCCACGGGCACGGGGCCGGCCAGGAAACGGTAGGGGAGGCCGTAGCGGTCCTCCAGGAGCACGGTGACCACCGGCGGTTCCTCGCCAGGACCCGCTGCGGACCCGGAGCGCTTCGGTGACACCGTCGTGATCCGCAGGTCCAGCTTCAGCCGGGTGCTGTCCTTCGGGAGGACGAGCCCGGGGCGCGGGGCCCGCTGCGGGGCGATCGCCTCGAAGAGCCGACGGGGGCTCTCGTCGGCGAGGTCGGGGCGCATCAGCATCCGCTCGTCCGCGTGGGCGGTGTCCAGGGCGAGGATCTCGGCCGTGCGTCCCCCGGACGCCTCCACGGTGGCCCGGAAGGCGGGGGCCGCCCGGCGTACCCCTTCCAGGCCGCTGTACGCCCCGGCCGTCGCCGGACCGCTGCCGTGCCCGCCCACCAGCCTGACCGAGGCGCCGGAGCCGAAGTCCGCCTGATCGGACTGCGAACGGTTCCACGAGGCGCTCTGCCCGATCGCCAGCATGCCCATCGCGACCGACAGGACCAGCAGCAGCACCGGCCCCGCGCCGCGCAACGGGCGGCGGCTGAACTGCCAGCCCGCCAGGGCCGAGGGCAGCCCCCGGCTCCTGGCCGCACGCCGTTCGGCGAGCTTCGCGGCGGGCGGCAGCAGGCGCAGCGTGAGGACCGTTCCGGCGAGCAGCGCGAGGGCCGGGGCGGTGACCAGCAGGGGGTCGACCCCGAGGTCGCCCGCCCGGTCGCCGGTGAGCGCCCCGCCGCCGGCCTGCCGGTCCAGCTGCCAGTACGCCACCGCCGCGATCAGGAGCAGCCCGAGGTCCGCGCCCGCCCGCACCGGTCCTGGCAGTGAGGCGGCCCGGGTCCTGCGCCCGCCCGCCCCGGCCGTCAGCGACGGGGCCACCACCGCCAGGGCGCAGGCCAGCGCGACGGCCGCGGAGACCAGCCACACGGTCCCGGTCGAGGCCTCGCCGACCTTCAGCCCGATCCGGGACAGGGCGCTGCGCTCAGCCAGCAGCCCGGTCAGCGGGCCCGCGAGCAACGGGGCGACCACGGCGGCGGGCACGGCGAGCAACAGCGCCTCGATCGCGGCGAACGAGGTGATCCGGCCACGGGAACCGCCCCGGGCCCGCAGCAGTTCGCGCTCCCCGTCCCGCTCGCTGTTCAGCAGCCGGGCCACCAGCAGCAGGGCGTACGCGGCGAGCAGCACCAGCTGCACCGCGACGATCGTCAGCGTGGAACGGGACACCAGCAGCGCCCGGTCGAGCTGGTCGAGCACGGTCGGCAGGGACGTCCGCGCGGTGACGCCGGACGCGAACTCCGGTGCGGCTTCCAGAGCCTTCGGGGCGCCCGCCGACGCGTCGCGCAGCCCCTCCATGGAGCCGGTGGCCAGCGTGGCGAAGTCGGCGGCCGCCAGCCAGGACGTCTGCCCGTGCGCGAGCGCGTCGGAGGCGAGGACCGAAGGATCGGTGAGCAGGGGGCCGTACGTCGTGAAGGCGAGCTTGCGCACCCCGCGCCCGCCGAGCGGGTCGAGCTGCCAGTATGGGTCGGACCGGTCGGCGGCCTCGTAGACGCCGGTGATCAGGATCCGCTGCTTCTTGTCGTCGCGCAGCCGGTCGGTGACGGTGAGCCGCGCGCCCGGCTTCAGCTTCAGCGCCTCGGCGGCGACGACGGGCAGGGCGACCTGGACGGGGCCGTCGCGGTCGGGGGCCGCGGCGGGCGCCTCGCCCTCGGTGATCCGCACCCGGTCGCGGTCGAGGGCGGCGAAGTGGGTGAGGTCGGGCTCGCCGCGCCGGGCGGCCGGGTCCTGGAGCCCCCGCGGCAGCGCGTACGACCCCGAGCTCTCCAGTTTCCCCACCGTCACGGGCAGCCCGTCGAAGGCGTCGCGGGAGGCCTCGCGGACGGCTTCGTCGGCCTCCGCGCGCTGTTCGTGGTCCACCGAGGCCGAGACGACGAGGGCGGCGGAGGCGGCCGACCGGTGGGTGAGCGTGTGGCGCAGGGCCGCGTCGCCCACGGAACCGGAGAACGCGGTGAGCGCGGCAAGGACGGAGGTGGTCAGCAGGACGGCGAGGACGGCCGCGGAGAGCAGCAGGCGATGAGCCCGCACCCGCAGAAGGACGAAACCCGTCACTTGATCCCCCAGCCCCGGAAAACACACCGCGTGCGCACGCCCCCCGACGTACCGGTGATGCTTTCAGAGGCAACCGGGTTTCGGTAACCGCTTGCAGGTGCACCTTGATGCGATCGTGATCGTTATCCGGAGGTGGAACGTCGAATTCCGGAGTCACCCGGTCACGGACCGCCCACCTGCTCGCTCGCAGGCAATCCGTCGGCGCCCGGAAGCGGTCAGTCCGCGGTGTTGACCATGGAGGCGGCGGCGTACGTCAGGTAGTCCCACAACTGCCGTTCGTGCTCGGGCGCGAGCCCCAGCTCGTCCAGCGCGACCCGCATATGGGCGAGCCAGGCGTCATGAGCCGCCCGGTCCACCCGGAAAGGCGCGTGCCGCATCCGCAGCCGCGGGTGGCCCCGGTTGTCGCTGTAGGTGCGCGGGCCGCCCCAGTACTGCATCAGGAACAGCGTGAACCGCTCCTCGGCCGGGCCGAGGTCCTCCTCCGGATACATCGGCCGCAGCAGCTCGTCGCCCGCCACGCCCTCGTAGAAGCGGTGGACCAGGCGCCGGAAGGTCGCCTCGCCGCCGACCTGCTCGTAGAAGGTCTGCTCCTGAAGCGTGTCGCGCGGAATCTCAGTCACCCGTCCATGGTCGCAGACGCACCGGCCGAGGACGGGGGTCCTAGGACCAACGGCCGGGACCCGGCCGCACTCCCTCTGGCCCGACCGGCGCCGGCGCAGGACAGTGGAGACATGGGTGCACACCGGCAAGGCCCCTCCCCGTCCGACCCCGAGGCCGAGGCCGACGCGGCGCGGGCAGCCCTCGTGCGGGAGATCGTCGCGCGGGGCGGACTCACCGACCCCGCCTGGCGCACCGCCTTCGCCGAGGTGCCCCGCCATCGGTTCGTGCCGTTCTACTACGTGCACGGAATCCGCGGCTTCGAACGCCTCTGGAGCGAGGACCCCGACCCCGAACGGCGCTCCCGCTGGCTGCACGGCGTGTACGCGGACGGGGCGCTGGCCACCCGGCTCAAGGACGGCGAACTCGTCTCCTCCTCCAGCCAGCCGTCGCTGATGGCCCTGATGCTCGACGCCCTCGATGTGGCGGACGGACACACGGTCCTGGAGATCGGCACCGGCCCCGGCTACAACGCGGCGCTGGTCGCCCACCGGCTCGGCGACTCCGCGCTGACCAGCATCGATCTGGACCCGGAGATCACGGAGTCGGCGCGCGGACATCTCGCCGCGGCCGGGTACCGCCCGACGGTGGTCACCGGGGACGGGGCCCGGGGCTGTCCGCGGTACGCCCCCTACGACCGGATCATCGCGACCTGCACCCTGCCCTCCGTACCGCGGAGCTGGCCGGAACAGTGCCGTCCGGGGGCGCGGATCCTCGCGCCGCTCGCCACCGGCCTGGTCTCGCTCCAGGTCCGTGCGACGGCGCACGGTCCGCGCGCCGAGGGGCATTTCCTGCACACCCCGGCGTACTTCGTGCCCCTGCGCGGGGCGCTCCCGCTGCCCGGCGGGGTGCCGCATCTCGGCGGACTGCCGCGTCGGGTGGCCGGGGACGACCTGTTCCGGTTCCTCCTGACGCTGACCGCGGGCACCCTCGATCCGCACGAGGCCCTCTCCCTCTGGGAGCGCGAGGGGCGGCCGCAGCGGGAGAGGTACGGCATCACCGTCGGCCGGGAGGGGCAGTGGGCCTGGCTCGACGACCCGCAGGGCCCGTACACCTGGCCGCTCGCCGCCGGGTGAGACGGTGCGCGGCCAGGGCGGCAGGTGTACGGGCCCTGGCGGAATCGGTCCGGGCGGCCTCGGCCTCAGTCCCGGCGGACCGTGATCGTCGTCCACGCCCCGACGTGCACCTGGTCGCCGTCCTGGAGCGGTACGGGGACGTAGGGCTGGATCGGCTCCTCGGCGCCGTTCAGCGTGGTGCCGTTGGTGGAGTTCTGGTCGACGACCGCCCAGCCGCCGTCGGGCTGCTGCACGAGCACCGCGTGCTGGTGCGAGACGCCCGGATCCTCCGGGGGCACCGACAGATCGACGTCCGGGGACTCGCCGGTGCTCTGCCGGCGACGCCCGATGGTGATCTGGCTGCCGGTGAGCGGAAGACGCTGCTCCGGGGAGTACGCGGGCAGGTTCAGCCCGGTCGCCTCGGGGCCGCTGCGCTGCATCATCGCGAGGAAGTACGCCCGGTCCGGAGCGATCACGGCGGTCCAGGAGACGGCCTGCTGGGGCCGGCCCTGGCCGGGCACCCCACCGTGCTGTTGACCCTGGTCGTACCCCTGGCCCTGACTCTGGCCCTGCTGGCCCGGGTGCCCCTGGCCCGGGTGTCCCTGGCCCGGGCCCTGGTGGGGACCCGGCTGCTGGAACTGCTGGGGCGGCTGCGGCGGCTGCGCCTGCGAGGGCGGCGACAGCATCCAGTCGTCCCCGCCGGTGTGTCCCGACGACTGCGGCGGCGCGGGCGGCGCCGACTGCTGCTGTGCGAAGGGCGAGGCCTGCTGGGGTTCGAACGGCGAATGCGCCGAGGGCGCCGACTGCTGCGGCTCGAACGGCGAGCGCGTCGAGGGCGCTGACTGCTGCTGCTGTGGGGGACCCTGCTGCTGGAACGAGGGCGGCGGCGGCGGGGGGCCCTGCTGGAACGACGGAGGCGGAGGCCCGCCCTGGCCGCCGTTGCCGTGCGGGCCGTTCTGCTCGGGGGCGAGCGGCTCGGCGGGACGGTTCATCTGCGAGGGACGCGAGCCCTGGTAGTCGAACGGGTCGCGCGGCTGGGGCGCACCGGGCGGACCGCCCTGCCCACCGGGGCCACCGGGGCCGGGCTGCCCACCGGGGCCGGGCTGGCCACCGGGGCCGGGCTGGCCACCGGGACCGCCCTGCCCGCCGGGGCCCTGCGCCTGGAAGCCGGGCGGCAGGTTGAGGCCGGGCGGCGGGCCGCTGGGCATGCTGTGCTGCGGGGCCAGCGGGGTGTAGGAGGTCGCCGTGTTGGTGAGGAAGTTCCAGCGGCACTCCTCGCAGTACGGCGCCATCGCCTCACGCGGCGTACGGCACTGCGGGCAGAGCTCCGCCTGCATGGTGGGCTGTCCGCCGCCGGTGCCGGCGCCCGGCTGCGGGTAGCCGTATCCGGGCGCGGGCGGCGGAGGAGGCGGCGGGGGCACCGCGCCCGCGGGCGCACCGCCGGTCGTCATGCGGTGTCCGCAGACCTCGCACCAGTCCTCGGAACCCGACTGGTGTCCGTTCGGGCAGGTCGGCATGTCGGCGCTTCCCCCTCTCCTCTTCCGGCCGCGGAGGCCGTCATGCTGTCGATCGCGGCGTCGTTGCTCAGCGAATGCGGGTGACTGCTCTGTGTTCACGGCACGGTGGTCATCGGATGACCGCGCCGTGTTACTTCTTGACGCGAACGGTCTTGGTGGAGCGCGTTTCGAGGGTCATCTCGTCCGCTTCCGCGACCTTCGCCTTCAGTCGCACAGTACCTGTCGCGGCATCGACGACGTCGACCACCTTCGAAAGCAGCTTCGCAGTGTCCTGGTTCCCGGACGCCGACGCCAACTGCACCGCACGCCCCAGTTTCGCCGTCGCGCCGTCGAAGTCGCCCGACTTGCGTGCGTCCAGGCCCTGCTGGATGACTTGTGCCAGTTCGGCCTGACCCGTGTAGTGCGCGACCTGCGGATTGATCGAGGTCGACGCCACCATGTCGTCCGTCCACACGGCCCGTACGAGACCCTGCGACAGCGTCTGCGGGGCGCCCGCGCCCGAGGGGTCGGGCCGGATCAGCGAGACCCGGGCGGCCAGCATCTCCTGGCCGATCCCGGCCTCCGGCACCAGGACGCACACGTGGTAGTCGCGGGACTCGTCGCCCCAGGAACCGGTCGGGTAGTCCCCGGCACGGGGGCCCGCCTCGGTGCGCCGCCCGGTCAGGTCCGCCACGGTCGGCGCGACCTGTTTCACGAACCTGATCTCCACCCCCACCGGAGTCCAGAGCCGCAGCGCCACGTCGGCGACCTCCTTGCCCATGGCGTTCTCCATCATCCGCGTGAAGTCCGCGGCCAGGCCGGAGGGGTCGGCGACGATGTCGGCCGTGCCGAGGAGGGCGGTGGCGACAGCGGTGACCTCCTTCACCTCCCAGTCGGTGCCCACCCCGCGGGCGTCGCAGGTGAACCGGCCCGCACAGGAGTCCAGGGCCGCCCGGAGATCCTCGGGCGCCTCGTGCTCGTTGCGGCCGTCGGTCAGCAGGATGCCGTGCCGGAGGCCCAGGTCGGCCGTGCTCAGCAGCCGGTCGGCCAGCCGCAGCCAGGTGCCGATCGCGGTGCCCCCGCCCGCGCTCAGCCCCCGCAGGGCGTCCTTGGCCCGGGCCTTCGTCTGCGCGTCGGCGACCGCGAGCCGCCCGTTGCCCGGATAGACGTCCTTGGCCACATGCGTCCCGGCGACCACGGCGAACCGGGTGCCCTCGCGCAGGGTGTCGATGGCCGCCGCCGTCGCGTCGCGCGCGTTGCGCATCTTCGTCGGCGGGTAGTCCATCGAGCCCGAGCAGTCGACCATCAGCACCACGGCCGCCCCGGGCCCCGGCCCCGCCCCGTACGCGGGTGAGGGAGGGGAAGAGGGGGCCGAATCCGCCAGCGGTATCCCGCCGGTGGTGCCCCCGCCGGTCGAGGTGACGGTGACGATCGCGTTGACCTCACGTCCGCCCTCGGGGAGGAACGCGTTCTGGTACACCTCGACGGAGAACTGCGGCACGTTCGACTTGGAGAAGTTGGCCATCTGGTCGGCTCCTTGAGGCTCCACAGGGGATCAGGCGAAGAGGGGACGCGGACGGTGGGGGCGCGGGGCGGGAAGGGGGCAACGGGTCCGGGCAAGGGCGGAAAACCGGCTCAAACGGTGTCGCAGGCCGATCCTGCCCCTTGCGGCCGCACGGCGAACGGGACCAGCGCCACTGTTACGTTGTCGTGGCCCCCGCCGTCGAGCGCGTGTCCGACGAGCACCTGGGCCCCGCGCAGCGCGTGCTGGTGTGCGTCGGCCGGGACGGCGGCGGCCATCTCCTCGGCGGACTCCGCGTAGTTCCACAGGCCGTCCGTGCACACGACCACCAGGCCCGGCCGGTCCGGCTTGAACGCGGCGGTGTGCGGCTCCAGTTCGTACGCGTCGGCGCCGAGCCAGCCCGTGATGGCGTGGGCGCGTTCGTCCGCGTACGCCTCCGCCTCGTTCATCAGGCCGGCCGCCACCATCTGCGCGGCCCAGGAGTCGTCCTCGGTGAGCCGGGCGGTCGGCTGGGTCCGATCCTCCGGCACCCAGTAGACCCGGCTGTCGCCGACCCAGCCGACGATCAGCAGCTCGCCCGCCATGATCGCGCCGACCAGGGTGCACGCCGGGGCGTTCTGGTGGCGGTGCGCGTCGTGCTCCATCGCCCCGGCCGGTTCCTGCGCCAGGGCGTTGACCGCTTCGGACGCGGCGACGATCGCCTCGTGCATCGCCTGCTGCGGATGCGTACCGCGCGGCAGGGACTCCAGCAGCGCCTCGTTGGCGGCGCTCGCGGCGGCCGCCGACGCCTCGTCGGGCCGGCTCGCCGAGGAGACGCCGTCGCAGACGATCGCGACGACGGCGGGTGAGCCGTCCGGCAGCGCGGTCGAGGACACCGCGAAGGAGTCCTCGTTGCGGTGGTGGCGCAGGCCCCGGTCGCTCACCGCGGCCACCGCGTCCAGCTCCTGCTCCATGTGGTCGCGCTCTCGGGGCTGGGCGTGCCCGCAGTTCTCGCAGTAGCCGTCGGGGTCCACCCGGCCGGAGCGACAGGCCACACAGACCTTCGCCCCGGCGGCGGGCGCGGCGGGGGTCGCGGCGGCGTGCTCCGCCGTACGGGGGTCGGGCGCGGCCAGCGCGAAGTCACCGGAGTGCTCCGCGCTGTCCGGGGCCGCCCGGTCGTCGTGGCGCACCGGAACGGCCGAGGACTCCGGCTCGCCGAACGGCCCCGGCTCGGGCCCGGACGCCGCGCCCTGCCCGGACGCCACGCCCTGCGCCGACACCGGCTCCCGGCCGTGTTCCGGGTCCGTCAGCGGCCTGCCGCCCGAGTCCGTCCCCGGCAGGTCCGCCGGACGGTGAACGGGCGCGGGCACGTCCGAGCTGTCGGTGTCCGCGGCGGCGGGCCACCGCACGGCCTCGGAGGCCGGCGATGCCGACGCCGCCGGGCCGGCCGCGGGCACGGTGATGGCCATCGTGGGCCGGTCACCGGGGCGCGCCGGAACGGCCGAGAGGTCGTAGCCGCACGCCCCGCAGAACAGGTCGCCCGCGTCCAGCGGTTCCTCGCAGCCGGGGCACTTCGACAGGGCGGGCTGCTGGTGGCTCTGTGACATCTTCACACCCACGTCCGGGGGCGGAAACGGTTGGCCCGCTCCACCAGTTCGATCCTCTCGTCGCCCCGCTGCGCGAGCCGGGCGAGCATCCGGTACGAGCGCTCCAGCCCGAACCGCAGTCCCCGCTCGTTCAGTTCGGCGCCGAGCAGCTTCCGTGCATCCGCCGCCCCGGCGGCCGGGCCACCCGGCCCCGGGACACCGGGACTACCGGAGAGTACCCAGTCCAGCGCCTTGCCCAGTACCTCCGTCGACAACTGCTCGCGCCGCACCGGGTCCAGACCGAAGGCTCCCAGCGCCTCCACCTGGATCCCGGCGGCCGTCAGATCGACCAGCAGCGGCTCCCGGTGCGAGCGCTCGCGCAGCCGCGCCCGGACGGCGGCGACCCGCGCCGCCGTGTAGTGGATCGAGGCCTCCGGCACCGACTCCAGGGTGCTCACCGCCGCCCCCCGCTCACCGGCGGCGATCTGCACCCGGGCCAGGCCGAACGCGGCGCTGACGAAACCCGGATCGGTCGCCCACACCAGGCGGTAGTACTCGGCGGCGTTGTCCAACTGGCCCAGCACCTCCGCGCAGATCCCGAGCGCCAGCTTGGGCGCCATCTCCCCGGGGAAAGCGTCGTAGACCGCGTCGAAGGAGAGCGCCGCCGTCTCGTGGTCGCCGGTCACCAGCGAGGTGACTCCCCGATACCAGACGACCCGCCAGTCGTCCGCGTGTTCACCCTCCAGGGTGGTCAGCGCACGGGCGGCCGAATCCAGCTCCCGCATCTCCAGCCGGGCCCGCAGCTCCCGCAGCCGGGTCTCCAGCGAGGGGACCGGGACCGCGTGCAGGGCGGTGATCAGCTCCGCCGGGGCGGAGGCCATGAGACCGGCGAGGAATCCGGCGTTCGGGTCCATCGCGTCGACCCGGGGGACCGGCAGCGCCAACGAGGTGGCCCGGGTGTCGAACAGGGCGAGCCGGACACCCCCGGCAGTCGTTCCGAAGGGGCCGTACGGTCCGGTCGGGACCTGCGATCCGGCCGAGGCGACCGGGGCCTGCTCGGCCGCCCGGGGCGCCGGAACAGGGGCGTGTGCCGAGGGAGCGTACGGGTGCGGAGCCCTGCCGCCCGGCACGGAGCCCCGGACATGGGTCGGCGGCGCAGCCAGCGGAGCGGCCCCCGCCGGACCCGCCGCGTGAGCCCCGGCGGGACTCGGCTCGCGAGCACCTGCCGGGCCGTGCGGCTGCGCACCCACCGGCAGCGCCCCGGCCACCGCGGATGTCACGGCCCCCGGCGCGACCGGAGCCGTACCGCTGTGGGCCCGCCATGTGCCGCCCTGCGCCGGAATGCCGGACGGCTGACCGCCGCGGCCCTTGCGGCGGCCCAGCAGCCCGCCCCGCGCGGCGCCGGTGTCCCGGCCGCCCAGCTGCGAGACGTCGTCCGTCTGCGGGGCGAACAACTCCGTGTCGACCAGGCGAAGTTCCGCACCGAACAGCGTCGACAGGGCCGGGCGCGGCCGACCGGTCTGCAGCGCCACGACCTCCCGCAGCACCCCCGTCAGCTGCTCGGCCATCTCCGCCGCCGAGGCGAAGCGGCGCACCGGGTCCGGGTCGGTGGCCCGCACCAGCAGCCGGTAGAACGACTCGTAGGCGCGGAACACCTCGATGCTGTCCGGGTCCGGCAGCGAGTCCACGAAGACGTTCGTGTACCCCTGGAAGTCGAAGGTCAGGACCGCCAGCGTCCGGGCCACCGTGTACAGGTCGGAGGCGACCGACGGGCCCAGCTCCGCGACCTCGGGGGCCTGGTAGCCGACCGTGCCGTAGATCGCGGACTCGTCGTCGTCCATCCGGCGCACCGCGCCCATGTCGATCAGCTTGAGCTGGTCCTCGGTCTGGATCGCGTTGTCGACCTTGAAGTCGCAGTAGAGGAGATTGCGGCTGTGCAGATGTCCGAGCGCCTCCAGCGCCTCGATCCCGTACGCGCAGGCCTGCTCCACCGGCAGCGGGTCGCGCTTGCCGGCCGGGGTGCGGCGCTCGTTGGCGATCTCCTTGAGCGCCTTGCCGCCGACGTACTCCATGACGATGTAGCCGTCGAGCGAGCCGGTCCGCTGGTCCAGGTGCTCGACGAAGTTGTAGATCCGCACGATGTTGGAGTGCTCGATCTCGGCGAGGAAGCGGCGCTCGGAGATCGCGGCGGCCATCGCGTCCTGGTCGCCGGTGTCCAGCAGGCCCTTGAGGACCACCCAGCGGTCGGAGACGGCCCGGTCCACCGCGAGATACACCCAGCCGAGCCCGCCGTGCGCCAGACAGCCCACGACCTCGTACTGGCCGTGCACGATGTCGCCGCCGGTCAGCTTCGGCACGAAGGAGTACGGGTGGCCGCACTTGGTGCAGAACCCCTCCGTGCGGCCCGGCCGCTCACCCCGCGAACGGCCCACCGGGGCCCCGCAGTCCGAACGGGAGCAGAACCGCTTGCGCTCGGGCACCTCCGCCCGCTCCATCACCGCCGTACGCGGGTCGGGCCGGGGGACGTCCGGGACCTCCACCAGACCCACGCCGAGCCGCCCCCGGGCCGAGGCCGCCGACGTCGAGCCGGAGGAGCGCACCGAGACCGAACGGGAGGTGGACGCCCCGGACAGCGAGCGCGACAGCCGGCCGGAGACCGAACGGGGCGAGGTCGACGAACGGGACGAGGACCGTGCGGAGGCACGGGAGCTGGAGCGCTGCGAGGAACTGCCCCGGCTGCTCGCCCGGCCGCCCCCGGCGATCCCGGTCGGCGGCGAGGAGACCATGCCCGTCGGCGAGACGACCGGAGCCAGACCGCAGGTGTCGCAGTACAGCTCACCGCCGCCCATGTCCTCGTAGTTCCCCTCGCACGCGGGGCGCTGGCACTGCGTACTCATCGTGTCTCCCCCTGTTCGCCCGCGCTCCGCCGCGGCGGCAGCGTCTCCGCGACCGCGTGCTGGTAGCGCAGGACGGCCTGCTCGGCGACCCGCAGATCGCACGGCGCACTCCACAGCATGCGGCGCGCCGCGTCGTACCGCTCGATCAGCAGCGGATCCTCCGCCAGACCGTGCCGGGCCACCTTCGCCTTGTACGCGTCGAGCCGGCCGCGCAGCTCGGCGCGGACCGCCAGCGGGGCGGTCACCGAGGTCAACGACTCACGGGCGCGCAGCAGTTCGTCCTCGGCCTCCTGCTCCAGGGACTCCAGCAGCGGCGAGAGCCGGTGCCACTGGGCGCGTCGGCGGTGGTCCGACGCGGCCGCCAGCCGCTCCTGGAGTGCGGTCGGCGGACCGTTGACGGCGGGCACCTCGGAGGCGGCGATCTTCGCCAGCACCTCGCCGCGCGCCGCCCGCGCCTCCGTCAGGGTGCGATCGGCCCGCGAGAGCACGTCCCGCAACCGCACCAGACGTGCCTCGGCGTCCTGCCGGACCGCGAGCACCGCCTCGATCTCCCGCCGTACGTCCTCCAGGGCGCGGGCGGCCCGGTCGTAGCGCGAGGTGTCGGGGCGGCCGCCGCCGGGCGCGGCGCTGCCGGGACCCGGCAGCCAGAACGCCAGCGGGTCCGAGATCACCTGCACCCGCAGGGTGGTCAGCTCCTCGGTGATCTCCGCCAGGTCGTCCCCGGCCGGATGCTCTCCGGGCCGCACCCCCACCGAATGCGCCAGCGAACGCGTGCGGTGCAGCTCGGCCGCGAGCAGGTCGATCCGGGCGGGCAGCGCCGACCAGACGGAGTCGGAGGCGACGACCATGTCCAGGGACCTGGCGTACAGCTCGTTCATCCGGGCGACCAGCTCCTGGAGCGAGAACCGCTCGGAGAGCCGGGCCGGACCCGCGACCGAAGGCGGCGGCACCGCCTGCGGGTTGGCGACGGTGACCGCCTCGCCGCGCAGCAGCTCGGTCAGCGCGGCGAGGTCCTCCCGGTTCGGGTGGCGGCGGCGCGCACGGATCTCCCGTGCCTCGGACAGAGCGCCCGCGTACGCGTCGAAGTACCCCCACAGCAGGGTGATCGACCGCTCGGTCGTGTCCCAGCGCTCCCGGGTGACGCCGGTCAGCTCGGCGCCCTCCAGGAGCCGGCGGCCGGCATGGTCCTGGAGCGCGAGGAGCGAGGTCTCGATGGCCTCGTGCTCCGCCCCGAGCCGGGCCAGCGCACGGTCAGCCTCCTCCCGGTCCATGACCGGGCCGGGGGGCCTCCCCGCGAAGCCGGGGAAGGATCCCGCGACGCCCATCGATCACCTCTCCGCTCTCCCCGCCGGGCCGGTGGCCCGACGGGATCGGTCTGCTTCGGTCTGCTCGTTCCGGTCCGTACGTCGCTGTGGTGCACGGGGCCGCGGCGCAGGTGCCGCGGTGCCACGGTCAGTCGGTGCGGTACTTGGGCTCGGGCGGTGCGGTGATGCCGGGCAGGCCGGTCGCCAGCCACTTGCCGTAGGACCGCATCCAGGCGCTGTCCTCGCCTCCCGCCCGGTAGTCGACGAGGACCTTGTTGACCCGGGCCACCAGATCGTCGGCGCCCTTCTTCGTGGCGACGCCGTAGTACTCGGTGGTGAACGGCTTCTTCGCCTTGAGCTCCACCGCCGGGTCCTGGGCGGCCTGGCCGGCCGCCAGGGCGTTGTCGGTGACGACCGCGTCGACCTCGCCGAGCTGGAGCCGCACCAGGCAGTCCAGCTGGTTGGGCACGGTCAGCAGGTCCGGGTCGCGCCCGGTGCCGTCGAAGTCGTCCTTGTAGAGCGCCCCGAAGGACTTCTTCTCCAGCGCCTCGTACGCCGTGGAACCCTCGGCCGAGCAGACCCGCTTGCCCTGCAGCGAGGAGTCGTAGCCGGTGATCGTCGACTCCTTCGGGGCGAGCACCTGCTGCCCGACCTGGAAGTACGCGGTGGAGAAGGAGACCTGCTCCAGCCGCTTGCAGTTGATCGTCATCGTCCGCACGACGACGTCGACCCGGTCGTTCTCCAGTGCGGCGATGCGCTGGTTGGTGGGGATCGCCCGGAAGATCACCGCGTCCGGGTCGCCCAGGAGATCCTCGGCGACGGCCCGCACCAGATCGATGTCGAACCCTTCCAGGTCCCCGTTCTCCGGATTGCGGTAGCCCCAGCGGAAGCTGTTCTGGTCGACGCCCGCTATCAGCTTGCCGCGCTCCTTGATCTTGTCGATGTTCGGCCCGTCGTCACCCGACGCGGGCAGGCTCGCCTCCGGATCGGTGCACGCCTCGGCCCGGGCCCGGTCGGCCGTCACCACCCCGCCGCCCGGAGCGTCCGCCCCGGCCGCCCCGCCGCTGTGACGGGCCAGCGGCAGCAGGGTGACCGCGGCGGTGACCGCGCACGCCACCGCCATCCCCGTCACGCCGCCCCAGCCGCGCAGGCCGCCGCGCCCGGGCCGGTCCTTCGACCTGCTCATCGCTGCCCCTCTCACCGGTACTCCGAGAGCCTGCGGTTGACCCCGACGATCACGGCGATGGCCCCGAGCACCGCCAGAGCCGCGGCTCCTGTCGGCAGGCCCCCCAGAGCCCCGCGCCCGTCCTTCGCCGCCGAGGTGAACTCGCCCTGCTCATGGGCGAGCGCCTTCTCCAGCGCGGCGTCCACCTGCTGGAAGGACTGCCCGGTGGACTTCTCCGTCCCGATGATCTGCTCCAGCGCACCGTCGTAGTCGCCGCGGTCGTCCGTGGCCCGGGCCTCGCGGTGCCGGACCTGCCACTGGGCCACGCCGTCCGCCGCCCTGGCCACCGGCGCGCTCCCGCTGTCGTCGTCCGCGAGCCGCTCGGCCTTCGTCAACTGCGCCTTGAGAGACGTCATCCCCGTGCTGTAGTCCGCCTCGTACTGGTCGGCGGAGCCGTCGGGGGTCAGCACCGCGCCCCGCGCCACCAGCGTGAGGTTCTCGTTGGCGCGCGCCTTCAAGGAGCTGATCCGCGCGTCGTTGAGCACATCCAGCGACGCCTGGCCGTGCACCATCGCCGAGCGCAGTTCCGTACGGGCCACCGCGTGCCCCACGGCCAGCCACAGCACCACCACCGAGGCGGCGGCCGTCGCCGCCAGCAGCCCGTGGTTCAGCACCCGGTTCGTCCGGCGGTAGGTGCGCCGCTGCATCCACACCAGCGCGCCCAGCACCACGACCCCCGCGCCGATCGACAGCAGCGGCCACTGCCGGGCGTCGGCGGAGTCGCTCTCCAGCCGGCCCGTCTCCGCCGCGTACAGCCGCTCGGCGGCCGGCAGCATCTCGCCGGTCATCCTCTGGTTCGCGTACCGGAGATAGGCACCGCCCAGCGGCAGGCCCTGGCGGTTGTTGGCACGGGCACGCTCGATCAGGCCCGTATAGACCGGGAGCAGCTTGTTGAGGGTGGCTATCTCACGGCTGGACGCGCTGTCGGAGTCGGTGCTCCCCGACGCCTTCACCAGCAGCCGGGCCGCCTCCTCGATGTCCTTCCGATACTGCTCCTGCACGTCCTCGGGCTCCTGCGCACCCGCGAGGAACCCGCTCGCCGCCGTCGTGTCCGCGTCCGCCAGGAAGCGGTAGATGTCCGCGGCGTCGGCGCTGAGCGGCTGGCTGCGGCTGACGACGTCGTCGGCCGAGGAGGCCCGCTGCGAGATCTCCAGCGTGGTCACCGCGCCGAACGCGACGACCAGCAGGGCCAGGACGGCCCCGATGATCTGGAGCCGGCCGGGCTCGGTCGTCGCCACGGCACGCAGGCGCCGCGCCGGCGCGGCCCACGTGGTGTGGCGCTGCGCGGGAACGCCGGCCTGCGCGGACACCGGGTCCGGCGCGCGCAGCGTGTCTGAGCCGCCGCTCGGCGGGTGTGTCACTCGACCTCCCCCTCGGTCACTGACAGTGGGTCCCCGTCCCCGTTCCCGTCATCAGTCCCCGCATTCGATCAGGGCGGACGCGGCCGATCAAGGCGGGCAGCACAACGTGCCCGGATACATCCCCATAAGCGAACGGACTTCCCATCAGGTACACGTTCCAGAGGCCCGATCGGTTCCCTCGCGCCCCTCGTACGCCAGGCGTTCACCCGTACGGGGAACGAACGAGAGCGTCCCCCCACGCCTGTCGCGTGGGGAGACGCCCCGCTGAGTCCCGACCGGCCCGGGCCCTCAGGCGTACTGCCCGCGCAGCCTCCGGTGGACCTCCGGCGCCGCACCCGTACGGTCCAGGCCCAGCAGGGCCGCCCCCAGGACCGGCGGCTCGGTCACGACGCGCACCTCGGCCTTCGGGGCGCGGACCGCGAGGAGTTCGGCGACCCGGTCGTTCAGCTGAGGATGACGCGCGGCCAGCACACTGCCGCCCAGCAGCACCGGAACCTCCTCCTCGAGCAGACCGAGCCGGGTCAGCGCGACCGAGGCCATCGCCACCACCTCCTCGGCCAGCCGCTCCACCAGCGCGGCCGCCACCCGGTCCCCGCCCGCGGCCGTGGCGAACAGCACCGGCGTCAGCTCGTGCCGCCGCTCAGGCGGGATCGCGCCCCGGTGCAGCGCCTCGATCAGCCCGTACATCGAGTCGAGCCCGAAGTGGCCCGGCAGCGCACGGGCCAGCTCCGACGGTTCGCCCCGCCCGTCCTCGGCACGCGCGGCGAACCACAGCGCCTCCTCCGCGAGCCCCGAACCGCCGCCCCAGTCACCGGATATCCGCCCGATCGCGGGGAAGCGGGCGGTCCGCCCGTCCGGGGTCATGCCCGCGCAGTTGATCCCGGCCCCGCACACCACCGCGACGCCCCGGGGCTCGTCCACCCCGGCGCGCAGGATCGCGAAGGTGTCGTTGCGCACCTCCACCGCGGAGCCCCACCCACGGGTCTCCAGGGCGGCGGCCAACTCGGCCTCCTCGACCGGCAGATCGGCGTTGGCCAGACAGGCCGAGACATGGCCGGAGAGGACGGGCGGAGCCGGCAGCTCCGCGATCGCCCGCTCCAGCGCGGCGGCCAGCACGTCGATCGCCGCCTCCACGCCGACGACCGGCGGCTGGAATCCGCCGCCGCGCGCCGTGGACAGCACCGTGCCGTCCTCGCCGATCAGCGCCACGTCGGTCTTGCTGTTGCCCGCGTCGATGGCGAGGACCGACACGTTCACGCCCACGCGAGGTGCTCCCGGTTGTGCGCGATCAGCCGGTCGGTGAGGCCCTCGGCGTACGCGTACTGGCCGATCAGCGGGTGGGCCAGCAGCGCCTTGAAGACCCGGTCCCGGCCGCCGCGCAGCGCGGCTTCCAGGGCCAGGTCCTCGTACGCCGTGACGTTGGCGATGAGACCGGCGTACAGCGGGTCCAGCGCCGGAACGGCCAGGGGCGTCGCACCGTCGCGCCCGACCCGGGCCTGCACCTCGATCACCGCGTCGTCGGGCAGGAACGGCAACGTCCCGTTGTTGTACGTGTTGACCACCTGGACCGGGGAACCGCCGTCGCCCAGCAGGGAGGCCGCCAGGTCCACGGCCGCCTCGGAGTAGAACGCGCCGCCTCGCTTGGCGAGCAGCTCGGGCTTCTCGTCCAGGGCCGGGTCGCCGTACATCGCGAGCAGTTCCTTCTCCATCGCCGCGACCTCGGCGGCCCGGGACGGCTTGGTGCCGAGCTCCTTCACCACCTCGTCGTGGGCGTAGAAGTAGCGCAGGTAGTAGGAGGGGACGACCCCGAGCCGGTCGATGATCTGCCGGTCCATCCGCAGGTCGTCGGCGATCGTGTCGCCGTGCTCGGCGAGCAGCTTGGGGAGGACGTTCTCGCCGTCCGGGCCGCCGAGGCGCACCCCCAGCTCCCAGCTCAGGTGGTTGAGCCCGACGTGGTCGAGGTGCACCTGGCCCGGCTCCACCTCCAGCAGCCGGGCGAACTTCCGCTGGAAGCCGATCGCCACGTTGCACAGGCCGACGGCTTTGTGCCCGGCCTGGAGCAGGGCGCGGGTGACGATGCCGA
Source organism: Streptomyces sp. man185 (assembly GCA_002551355.1). Classification (GTDB taxonomy): domain Bacteria; phylum Actinomycetota; class Actinomycetes; order Streptomycetales; family Streptomycetaceae; genus Streptomyces. Next base: position 63,073 of record NTHE01000009.1, read on the forward strand.
CGGGGTTGGTGAAGTCGATGATCCAGGCGTCCGGGTTGGTGCGGCGGACCCGCTCGGCGATGTCCAGGACGACCGGCACGGTGCGCAGCGCCTTGGCGAGGCCGCCGGCGCCGGTGGTCTCCTGGCCCACGCAGCCGCACTCCAGCGGCCAGGTCTCGTCCTGGTTGCGCGCGGCCTGTCCGCCGACGCGCAGTTGGAGCAGGACCGCGTCGGCGTCGGCGACTCCCGCGTCGATGTCGGTGGTCGTCGTGATCTTCCCGGCGTGGTCCTGCTTGGCGAAGATCCGCCGGGCGAGGCCTCCGACCAGCTCCAGGCGGTCGGCCGCCGGATCGACGAGCACCAGCTCCTCGATCGGCAGCGTGTCCCGCAGCCGGGCGAATCCGTCGATCAGTTCAGGGGTGTAGGTGGACCCGCCACCCACTACTGCGAGCTTCATGTCAGCCCTTTACTCCGGTCAGTGTGACGCCCTCGACGAATGCCTTCTGGGCGAAGAAGAAGACGGCGATCACGGGGGCCATGACCAGAACGGTCGCGGCCATGGTCAGGTTCCAGTCGGTGTGGTGTGCGCCCTTGAAGGATTCCAGGCCGTAACTGAGCGTCCAGGCGGCCGGGTTCTCGGAGGCGTAGATCTGTGGTCCGAAGTAGTCGTTCCAGGCGGCGAAGAACTGGAAGAGGGCGATGGCCGCGATGCCGGGCTTCGCCATCGGCAGGACGACCTTCATCAGCGTGCGGAACTCGCCGCAGCCGTCGACCTTCGCGGCGTCCAGGTACTCGTTCGGGATGGTCAGCAGGAACTGCCGCAGCAGGAAGATGGAGAACGCGTCACCGAAGGCCATCGGGATGATCAGCGGCCACAGAGTGCCGGACAGGTCCATCTGCTTGGCCCAGAACAGGTACATCGGGATGATGACGACCTGCGGCGGCAGCATCATCATCGAGATGACGAGCATCAGCGACAGCTTGCGGCCCCGGAAGCGGAACTTCGCCAGCGCGTACGCCACGGGGATCGACGACACGACGGTGAGTACGGTGCCGAGTCCCGCGTACAAGAGGGTGTTGCGCCACCAGGTGAGGAAGCCCGGGGTGTTGAAGACCCGCTCGTAGTTGCCCCACTCCCAGGTGTTGGGGGTGAGGTCGCGGGTCAACGCCTGCTGGTCGTTCATCAGCGAGGTCAGCACCACGAAGACGAACGGCAGCACGAAGAAGAGCGCGGCGGCGATCCCGAGCGAGTGGACGGCTATCCAGTGCAGCAGCGCCTTGCGGCGGGCGGTGCGTGCGGCGGGGGTCGGCGACCAGGCGGCCGGGGCGGCGGACTTTTCGAGGAGTTGGGACATGGCTCAGTCACCCGCCGAGATCAGGTTGTTGCGGCCCCGCATGAGCAGCGCGGTGAAGGCCATGGCCAGGGCGAACAGGATGAGGGCGACGACACAGGCGGCGCCGTAGTCGAAGCGCTGGAAGCCGAGGTTGTAGACGAGCTGGGGGAGCGTGAGTGTCGACTTGTCGGGATAGCCGGGTTCGAAGGACTGACCGGAGCCGCCGATGACTCCGGAGGCGACCTTTCCGGCGACGAGTGGCTGCGTGTAGTACTGCATCGCCTGGATGACGCCCGTCACCACCGCGAACAGCACGATGGGCGAGATGTTCGGCAGGGTCACGAAGCGGAACTTCTGCCAGGCGGACGCGCCGTCCAGCTCGGCCGCCTCGTACTGCTCGGTCGGCACGTCCAGCAGCGAGGCCATGAAGATGACCATCAGGTCCCCGATGCCCCAGACCGCGAGCATGGTGAGCGCCGGCTTGGACCAGGAGGCGTCGTTGAACCAGCCGGGCGTCGGCAGCCCCAGGTCCCCGAGGATCGCGTTGACGGGCCCGGTGCCGGGGTTGAGCAGGAAGACGAAGGCCAGCGTGGCGGCGACCGGCGGGGCCAGGTACGGCAGATAGAACAGCGTCCGGAAGATCCCGGTCCCCGTCTTGATCCTGGTGATCAGCAGTCCGATGCCGAGGCCGAAGACGACCCGGCAGGTGACCATGACGAGCACCAGCCACAGGGTGTTGCGCAGCGAAGGCCAGAACATCGGGTAGTCGCTGAAGACGTACGTCCAGTTGGTCAGCCCGTTGAAGACCGGCGCCCCGAAGCCGTCGTACTGCGTGAAGGAGAAGTAGACGGTCGAGACCATCGGGTAGGCGAAGAAGACCGAGAACCCGATCAGCCACGGCGACATGAAGGCCGCCGTCCGCAGCGCCGACCTGCGGCGTTTCGAGCGGAGCGTGTGCGTCGTCATCGGGGGCTACTTCGCCTTGGCGATGTCGGTGTCGATCTGCTTCGCGGTCTTCTCCAGACCGGCCTGGAGGTCCTTCACCGCGCCCTTCTCGTACTGGTAGCCGAAGTCCTGGAGGGTCTGCTGGTACGTCGACCCGTTGACGGCTCCGTCCGGGGTGTTGGACTTCGGGTGCTGGGCGATGTCCAGGAAGGTCTTGAAGCGCGGGTCGAACTTCAGGTCCGGGGACTTCAGTGCCTCGAAGGTGGAGGGCACGTTGCGGATGCCGTTGGCGAAGTCGACGACCGCCTGGGTGTCGCTGGTCATGAACTCGACCAGCTCCCACGCGGCGTTCTGCTTCTTGCTGGCCGGGGCGATGCCCACGATCGTGCCGGAGAGGAAGCCCTTGCCGTAGCTGTCGGCCTCGTCGTCGGCGACGGGCATCGGCGCGACGCCGATCTCGAAGCCGGGCTTGGTGTCCTCGGCCATCCCGAGCCGCCACTCGCCGTCCAGCTGCATGGCGACCTGCCCGGTGTGGAACGGGTGCTTGGCGCCCCACTCGTCACCGAAGGTGCCCCGGTACTTCTCCAGCTTGTCGTAGCCGCCGAGGTCCTCGACGAGCTTCTTCTGGTACGTGAACATCTCCGCGAACGCCGGGTCCTTGGCGATGTTGGACTTGCCGTTCTCGTCGAAGTACGTGTGGTCCCACGAGGACAGGTAGTGGTCGGCGACGGTCTCGTAGCCGTGGAAGGTCGGCATGAAGCCGAGCTGCTCGTAGCTTTCGCCCTTCTCCACCGTCAGCTTCTTGGCGGCGCTCGCCAGCTCCGACATCGTCTTCGGCGGCGCGGTGATCCCGGCCTTCTTGAACGCGTCCTTGTTGTAGTAGAGGCCGTAGGCGTCCGTGAGCAGCGGCAGGGCGCAGCGCTTGCCCTCGAACTGGGTGTAGTCCAGGAGGACCTTCGGGAAGGTCTTCTCCAGATCCAGCTTCGACTTCTCGATGAACGGCCCGAGGTCGGCGAACGCGCCGGACGAGCAGAACTTGCCGACGTTGGCGGTGGTGAAGGAGGAGACGACGTCCGGCCCGTTCGAACCGCCCGCGCGCAGCGCCTGGTTGAGCTTGTCGTCGTTGATGTTGCCGGAGACCTTCACCGTGATGTTCGGGTGGGCCTTCTCGAACCGGTCGATGTTGTCCTGGACCGCCTTCACCTCGGCGGGCGCGCTCCAGCCGTGCCAGAAGTTGATCGTGGTCTTCGCGTTCGGGTCGTCGGAGGCGCCGGCCTCCGACTGGCCGGTACACGCGGTGGCGAGCACCGATATCGCGGCGACGGCGACAGCGGTGGTGGTGAGACGGCTGGTGCGCATGACAAAACTCCCAGGGACGGGGAAGAGATTCAGACGACAGGGCGGGGAAGGGCGGAGAGACAGGGCGTGGTTCAGCGCGAGGTGTCGAACACTTCGTCGCGGGTGTCGGCGAGCGCCCGCTCCAGGGCGCCGCGCAGGACGGGCGTACGGTCGATCTCGCCGACCACCAGGCGCGGCCGGGAGGCGGCCAGCTCGGCCAGCTCGGACTGGATCAGGGAGCGCAGGATCTCGCCGCCCGCCGCGACCGCGCCGCCGGAGAGCACGATCAGTCCGGGGTCCAGGACGGCGGTGACGGAGGCGAGGCCGGTGGCCAGGCGCTGGGCGTACTGCCGTAGCAGTTCGGTGAGCGGCTCGTCCTCCTCGTACGCGTCGGCCGCCCGCGCCAGCAGTTCGGCGGCGACCTTCGCGTACGGCTGCTGCGGGGTGTCGATGCCCAGCGCCTTCGCGAGCCGGGGCACCGCCTGGGCGCCCGCCAGCTCCTGGAAGCCGCCGCTGTTGGCCTTGACGACCTGGCGGACGAGGGGGGTGCCCGGCACCGGCAGGAAGCCGACCTCGCCCGCGCCGCCGGTGAAGCCCCGGTGCAGCCGGCCGTTGATGACGAGGGCGGCGCCGAGGCCCTCCTCGTTCCACAGCAGCACGAAGTCCTCGTGGCCCCGGGCCGCGCCGAGGCGCTGCTCGGCGACGGCGACCAGGTTGACGTCGTTCTCGTACTCCACCGGCATCGGCAGGAACGCGGCCAGCTCTTCCAGCAGGGTGGGGGAGTGCCAGCCGGGCAGGTGCGAGGCGTACCGCAGCCGCCCGGTGCCCGGGTCGAAGGCGCCCGGCGTGCCGATGACGATCCGGTGGACGTCCGCGCGGGTGAGCCCGGCGTCCTTCACCGCCCCGTCCAGCGCGTCGGCGACCTGCCGCACCACGCTGTCGGCGCGCCGCCCCGGGGTGGCCAGCTCGAACCGCCCGACGGTCAGCCCGGTCACGTCCGCGACGGCAGCGACGATGCGCTGCCCGTTCACGTCGAGCCCGGCGACATGGGCGGCGCGCGGGTTCACGCTGTAGAGCTGCGCGTTGGGCCCCGGCCGCCCCTCGCTGGTCCCGGTGGCGACGACGAGCCCGGCCGCCTCCAGCCGGGCCAGCAGCTGGGAGGCGGTGGGCTTGGAGAGCCCGGTGAGCTTCCCGATCCGGGTCCGGGAGAGCGGCCCGTGCTCCAGCAGCAGATCGAGGGCGGCCCGGTCGTTCATGGCCCGCAGCACGCGCGGGGTGCCCGGTGTGCCGGATGCGCCGGGTGAGCCGGGAGTGGTTCCCGCCATCGTGGATGCACCGCCCTCTGTCAGGAACTCACGTTCATAACTCTGTTAGGAAAGTTTCCTATTCGGTTGGGAGGACGGTAGGGCGCGGATCACCGGGGCGTCAATGGGTGACCCTCGTCCGGCAATCAAAGTGTTACCTCGCACGACGACGCCCCCGGTCGCCGTCCTGGGGTCCAGGCGCGGCCGGGGGCGTCGGCGGAGGGGCCTACTTGTTCAGGTTCGTCGGCGGCGGGATCGGGGACGTCGCCAACGACTGCGGGGAGGTCGCCGAGGCGTACGCGGAGGGGGCCGCCATCGCCGCCGTCGGGTCCGCCGTGGACTCGCCGTCCTGCTGGAGCGGGACCACGCCGATCATGCGGATGCCCGCGTCGTCCAGCGCCTGCTTGATGCGCCAGCGCAGCTCGCGCTCCACGCCGAGCGACTTGCCGGGCATCGTCTTCGCGGTCACCCGGACCGTCATCGAGTCCAGCAGCACCGCGTCCAGGCCGAGCACCTCCACCGGGCCCCACAGCCGCTCCGCCCAGGGCTCTTCCTTGGCCATCGTCTCGGCGGCCGCGGTGATCGCCTTGCGGACCTGCTCCAGGTCCTCGGTCGGGCGCACCGTGACGTCGATCCCGGCCGTGGACCAGCCCTGGCTGAGGTTGCCGATCCGCTTCACCTCGCCGTTGCGGACGTACCAGATCTCGCCGTTGTCACCGCGCAGCTTGGTCACGCGCAGGCCCACCTCTATGACCTCGCCGGAGGCGACGCCCGCGTCGATCGTGTCGCCGACCCCGTACTGGTCCTCCAGGATCATGAAGACGCCGGAGAGGAAGTCCGTGACCAGGTTGCGGGCGCCGAAGCCGAGTGCCACACCCGCGACACCGGCCGAGGCGAGGAGTGGCGCCAGGTTGATCTTGAAGGCGCCCAGGACCATCAGGGCGGCCGTGCCCATGATCAGGAACGAGGCCACCGAGCGCAGCACCGAGCCGATCGCCTCCGAGCGCTGGCGTCTGCGCTCCGCGTTCACCAGCAGCCCGCCCAGCGCGGTGCCCTGAACCGCCTGGGCGCTGCGGTTCATCCGGTCTATCAGATTGGTCAGGGCGCGCCGGATCAGATAACGCAGCGTGATCGCGACCGCCACGATCAGCAGGATGCGCAGTCCGGTGCTCAGCCAGGTGGACCAGTTCTCCTCGACCCAGCCCGCGGCGTTCCCGGCCTGTTCGGCGGCTTCGTCCAGCGAGCCACCCGGCTCGGGAGACGGGGCTGCGGCCAAGAGGACGGACAGGGACACGGCAGGGACCTCCAGGGGGACGACGGCTGGTCAACCACACTAACGAAGCCGGGGGAGTGGATCGTTGCCGTCGCGGAAGGAGAGACGGGTCTCACCGGGAACACCTTCGCTGTGGCCGATCGCACAGCGCGGACGGCCGCCCAGGTGAAGCACTTGTTCGGCGCCGCGGAACGGCGCGCGGAGCCCGGGGTGAGAAAAATCCTCCCGGCCCGTTACCCGTACGTGGTGGCGCTTTGACCAGGCATGAGGAGAGACTGAGATCGGATCGTCCCGGCGCGAGCCACGCGCCGCCGGCGTACAAGGAGGCATCCACCGTGCCGCACGTCCTGGTTCTCAACGCGTCGTACGAGCCGCTCGGCGTCGTACCGCTCCGCCGCGCGCTCGTCCTCGTCCTCGAGAACAAGGCCATCTGCCTCGAGGAGTCCGGCGCCTTCCTGCACAGTGCCACCCGTGCCGTGCCCGCACCCAGTGTGGTCCGGCTCAAGCGCTTCGTCCGGGTGCCCTACCGGGGGCCCGTCCCGCTGACGCGGCGGGCGCTGTTCGCCCGGGACGGCGGGCGCTGCATGTACTGCGGGGCCGCCGCCACCAGCGTCGACCACGTCATCCCGCGCAGCCGCGGCGGACAGCACGCCTGGGACAACGTGGTGGCGGCCTGCCGCCGCTGCAACCACGTCAAGGCCGACCGCCATCTGCCGGAGCTGGGCTGGCGGCTGCGCCACCAGCCCGCCCCGCCGACCGGCCTGGCCTGGCGGATCATCGGGACCGGACACCGCGATCCGCGCTGGCTGCCGTATCTGCAACCGTTCGGCGCGGACGACGTGATGGCGCGGATCGACGGCGTGTCCGCCTAGGGCCTGTCATTTGGATCATGCCGGGCTCGCGGGGTCCGGCCCTGACCGGCACGGCTCACTCGTCCGCGACCGCGTACGCCTCCACCGACCACAGCGAGTAGCCGTAACTCGTCGCCCGACCATCGCCCTGCACCCGGATGAACCGGGTGTCCTTCGCGTCCATCCGGACCGACTCGCGCCCGCCCCGGCCCTCCGTCACGGTCGCGGCCGTGCGCCAGACGCGGCCGTCGGCGGAGACCTGGACGCGGTAGCGGGAGGCGTACGCGTCCTGCCAGCTCAGCACCACCTGGCCCAGCCGCACAGGCTCAGGCAGCTCGGTCTGCCACCAGGCCCCGTCCTCCACCGGCGAGGACCACCGGGTCTCCGGATCGCCGTCGGAGGCCGCCGACGCGGGGAAGTCCGGGGTCTCGTCGCCCGACGAGGAGGGCTTCGCCGTACGCGCCAGATCCGGACCGCCCGTACGCGGGAAGGCCCGCACGGTCAGCGTGGACTCCTGGCCGCCGAAGGCCAGCGGCACCTCGTACTCGCCCGCCGGGGTGTCCGCCGGGACGGTGATGTCCACGGGCACCTCCGTACGCGATCCGCGCGGCACGGTCGTCTGCTTCGGGACCCGCACCTCGATGCCCTTCGGGGCCTTCGCGGTGAGCTTGCCCTTGACCTCGACCGGACGCCGGCCGGCCAGCCGTGCCGCCACCCGCTGGGGTTCGCCGCCGATCTCCGCGTCCGTCTCCCCGTGCTTCAGATCGAGCGTGGCGGCGGGCTCGTCGCCGAACCACGGCACCAGCGCCCGCACCTGCGGGGGCCCCGGCACGACGGCGGGGGCGGCGGGCAGGCTGGGGCTCAGATACGGGGGCCGGGCGGCCCGGGCCGCCTCCGGCACGGTGACCCGTACGGCGTCCGCGCGCAGCCCCTTCGCGGCGGTCTGGGTGAAGCCGCTCGGCGAGAGCCGCCCGAGCGGCCGCCACCCCTCACCGGGCACATGGGCCTCCACGACCGCGTCGGCGAGGGCGGAGCCGGGCTCGGCGAGCGCCGTGACGGCCTCCACCGGGCGGGGCCCGTCCAGCCGGACCGTATGGCTGTGGGCGTCCTTCGTGACCCGGCCCGAGGTGCGGTCGGTGCCGTTCCACCCGGCGGCGACCTTCGCCGCCTTGTCCAGGAACGGGTCCAGCACGCCCTTGCCGACCGTGGCCCGGCTCGCCCCGATCTCCTCGCGCAGCGGCTCCAGGGCCAGTTGGGCGCGCCAGGCGGCGGCGCCGTCCCCGGCGGCCTGGGCCTGGAGCAGGTCCACCGCGAGCTCGCCGGCCCGGCCGTAGCGGGCCAGCTGCTCGGTCCAGGGGCGCACCTCATCGGTCAGTCGGCCGTCGGCGGGCGTCTTCAGCCGCTCCGGGGCCTGCCGCATCACGGAGAACGCCGCGCGCAGCTCGCCCGCCGCCCGGTCGCGGCGGGAGGCGTCGGCGCGGGAGTCCCAGAAGGCGTCGAACAGGGGCTGGAGGTAGGCGGACTCCTCCGCGCCGAGCACTGAGCCCGCACTGTTCCCGGCCAGCGCCAGCAGCGCGTCCCGGGCGGACGCGTCCCCGCCCGCCAGATCGTCGATCGCCGCCCGCCAGGACGCGCCGGGGTCGTACCCCTTCGGGTTCCAGGCGAAGTCTGCGGCGGTGAACAGCGGGATCCGCGAGGCGGACGGCTGCTCCATCGCATTGGCCAGCAGCGCCGCCGAACCGCTCGCCACCGCCGGGTCCCGGCCGGTGTACGGGCCGAGGAAGATGCGGTCCTGGGCGTAGTCGTTGACCGGGTAGTTGTCCATCGTCACCAGCGGGTGGCGGAACGCGGCGCGGGCCCCGGCCAGTTCACCCCCGGTGATCTTCTTCGGCACCACCCCGACACCGGTCCAGGCCACCTGCACCCGGCCGTCCAGCTCGGCCGCCAGCGCGGTGCGGTAGTCGGTGGCCCCGTCCTGGTAGAACTCCGTCGGCAGGACCGACAGCGGGGCCGCGTCCGGGTGCCGCTCCTCCAGATGCCGGGCGAGGGCGCCCGCGACCCGGGCCTGCGCACGGGCCGCCGCCTTCGGACCGCTGCCGAAGGTCTCCGCGTCCAGGTCGCAGTGCCACTCGCTGTAGCTGACGTCCTGGAACTGGAGCTGGAAGACCCGGATGCCCAGCGCCCACATCGCGTCGACCTTCTTGGTCAGCGCCTTGACGTCCTGGTCCGAGGCCATGCACATGGCCTGACCGGGGGAGAGGGCCCAGCCGAGCGTGACGTGCTCGGCGCGCGCCCGCTCGGCCAGCGCCCGGAAGTCGGCCCGCTTGTCGGCAGGATAGGGCTCGCGCCAGCGCGCCAGCCGGTAGGGGTCGTCGCCCGCCGCGTAGAGATAGCGATTCTGCTTGGTACGCCCCATGAAGGCGATCTGGGCGAGCCGGTCCTCGCGCGTCCACGGCTGTCCGTAGAACCCTTCCGTCATGCCGCGCACGGCGGTTCCCGGCCAGTCCCGTACGGTCACGCCGGCCACGGAGCCGTCGGTGACCAGTTGGCGAAGGGTCTGCACGGCGTGGAAGAGGCCGTCCCCGCCGAGCCCGTCCAGTGCGACGGTGGCGCGCCCGGCGATCTCGCCGACCGCGATCCGGTAGCCGCCCGAGGGCAGATCGGCCCGGTCGGGAGCGCGCAGCGCACGCAGCGCCTCGCCCGCGCCGGTACCGCCGAGCCGGACCACGGGGCCGTCGCCGGGCAGGCTCTCGTGCAGGGTGCGGACGCCCGCCGAGCGCAGCAGGTCGCGCGCCTGCTCGACGGCGTACGGGTCGGCGTCCGGCGCGGCCACGAGCGTGGCCTCGGAGCCGAGCGGCACGGCGGGCCCGGTGGTCCTCATGCTCTGCGGGCGGGGCCAGACGGACGGCGTCCGTGCGCTGTCGGCACGGTCGGGGGCGTCGGCGACGGGCCTGCCGGGATCGGTGGGAGCGGCGGGGGCGGCCGCCGCTGCCGGAGCGACGGAGACGGATCCGAGGAGTCCGCCGATCACGGCGGCGGCCACGGCCGTCGCCTGCCTTCTGCGTCCGATCCGCACGTCGCGCTCCCCTTCCGTACGTACCCGCACCCCTGGCGGGGTCCGAGCCCACCACCCGGGCGCGAGGGTGTCAATGCGCTTGGCCGTTCTGCCGGGATTGCCGGGAATGGTGACGCCTTCGGGCTCGGTGGGACGGGTGTGGCGGCCGGGAGTGGCTTAAAACGGCCCATACGTTCCGTACGGGGGAACGGAATGTGACCCGGAGCACGTTGGGCTCGTTGTCATAACGCCTGCATCACGTCCACGTCTGCGGTGGCGAGGCCTGGGTAGGTCTGCTGTGTCCTGTTCTCCATGGCCAGGAGGCCACCATGCCCGCTGCCGCGCAGCTTCTGCTCTCCGCCCTCTCCAAACAGGTACCCGCCCAGCCCGCATCCGCGCCGCTGACCAGCGAACTTCCCCTTGTCGATGTCGCCCACCTGATCAGCGGGCCGCCGCTCGCCGATGTCTCCCTGCTGCTCGGTGAATCCTCGTTCGCCGATTCCGCGCCGCTGACCAGCGAGCCTCCGCTCGCCGATGCCACCCCTCTCACGAGCGAGCCGCCGCTCGCCGCCGTCGCCCCACTGACCAGCGAGCCGACCGCACCCGGCACCGCGGGGGGCATGGAGTTCCCAGGAGTCTGAATGGGCTTGTCCCGGCTCGCCGCACTGCACGGTGTCGCCACCTCCTACTCCCCGTCGCCGGATGTCACGGTGTCCGTCCCCGACGACACGGTCATCGCCGTGCTCGCCGCGCTGGGCGTCGACGCCGGCACTCCGGCGGACGTACGGAAGTGCCTCGCCGCCGCGGAGTCCCGCTCGCGCCTGCTGCCGCCGACCGTGGTGGTCTGGGCCGGCGAGCCCCTGCCCCCCGCCCTGGCCGGGCTGCCCCCCGGCTCGACCGTCACGGTCGAGCCGGAGCCGGCCGAAGCCCCGGGACACCCCTCGGGCCGCCCGCCCGCCCCGCTGAGCATGCGCTCCCGGGCGGCGGCCCCCGCCGCGCCGGTGACACCTCCGGACCGCACCGCCGCCGCTCCGCTCTCGCGGGAGGGTGACAGCGGCACCGGCACGCCGGCCGCCGCCGCGCCCGCCGTCGGCTCCACCGGCATCCCGGCCGCCACTGCCTCGCCCGCTCCCGCCGCCGCTCCGCCCGCCGCTGCCGTCCCCGCCTGGTGGATTCCGCCGCCCCACGGCGTCCACCGCATCCACGTCCGTACGCCGGACCACCGCCGGGCCACCGCCACCCTCGTCGCCGCCCCGGCCCGCGTACCGCAGCCTCCCGAGCGCGCACACGGCTTCCTGGTCCAGCTCTACTCCCTGCTCTCGGCCCGTTCCTGGGGCATGGGCGACCTCGGGGACCTGGCCGACCTCGCCGCCTGGGCCGGGCGCAGCATCGGGTCCGGGTTCGTTCAGGTCAACCCGTTGCACGCGGCCGTTCCCGGGAAGCCCACCGACCCGTCGCCCTACCGCCCCTCCTCGCGTCGCTTCCCCGATCCGGTGCACCTGCACGTCGAGTCGATCCCCGAATACGGGCACGTGCGCGACCGGGCCGCCCTGGACGACCTCCGGCAGGAGGCCGCCGCCCTCAGCGAGGCCGTGCTGAACAAGGGCGCGCTGATCGACCGGGACGCCGTCTGGGAGCTGAAGCGGCAGGCCCTGGAGCTGGTCGTCGAGGTGCCCCTCACCCCCGGCCGTCGCGCCGCCTACTGCGACTTCCTGGCCGAGCAGGGCCAGGCGCTGGAGGACCACGCCCTGTGGTGCGCGCTCGCCGAGGTGTACGGGCCCGACTGGCACGCCTGGCCCGAGGCCCTGCGCGACCCCGGCTCCCCGGGGACCGCCCGAGCCCGCGCCGAACTGCTCGACCGGGTCGACTTCCACTGCCGCCTCGCCTGGCTGACCGCCACCCAGCTCGCCGCCGCCCAGCGGTCCGCCGAGGACGCCGGGATGGCCGTCGGGATCGTCCACGACCTGGCCGTCGGCGTGCACCCGGCCGGGGCCGACACCTGGGCCCGGCAGGACGCCTTCGCCCACGGCATGTCCGTCGGTGCTCCGCCCGACGCGTTCAACGCGCGCGGCCAGGACTGGGGCCTGCCGCCCTGGCGCCCCGACACCCTCGCCGCCACCGGATACGCCGCCTACCGGGGCCTCCTGCGCGGCCTGCTGGCCCACGCCGGGGCCCTGCGCATCGACCACGTCATGGGCCTGTTCCGGCTCTGGTGGGTGCCCGAGGGCCTCTCGCCCACCGACGGCACGTACGTCGCGTACGACGCCGATGCGATGCTCGCCGTCCTCGTCCTGGAGGCCCACCGCGCCGGGACCGCCGTCGTCGGCGAGGACCTCGGCACCGTCGAGCCCGGGGTCCGCGAGGCGCTCGCCCGGCGCGGCGTGCTCGGCACCTCGGTGCTCTGGTTCGAGCGTGACTGGGAGGGCGACGGCCGGCCGCTCGCCCCGGAGGCGTGGCGCCGGGACTGCCTTGCCACCGCCACCACCCACGATCTGCCCTCCACCGCCGCCCGGCTGACCGGCGACCATGTGACGCTGCGCCACCGCCTGGGCCTGCTCACCCGTTCGCTGGAGGAGGAGCTGACCGCCGACCTCACCGACACCTCCGAGTGGCTGGCCCTCCTGGCCCGGCTGCGGATGCTCCCCGAGGGCGACGGCGACGAGGAGGCCGCCGTCCGGGCCGTCCACCGCTTCCTGCTGCGCACCCCCGCCCGGCTGACCGGCGTCTGGCTTCCCGACACGGTGGGCGACCGCCGCCCGCAGAACCTCCCCGGCACCTGGGACCAGTACCCCAACTGGCGGCTCCCGATCGCCGACGCCGAGGGTCATCCGGTCACCCTGGAGGAGATCACCGCCTCGCCCCGGCTGCACGCGCTGATGGACGTCCTGAGGCCCCGGAAGCCTCATACGGCACCCCCGGGCGAGCGCCGCCCCTAGGCGTTCGCTACGTTGGGGTCCGTGGACAAGAAGAACGCTATGCGCGCCGGCGTCGTTGCGGCCGGGACGACGCTGATGATGCTGCTCATGTCGGCCCCGGCGCTCGCGCTCACGCCCGACGACGGTGACGACCCGGCTCCGCGCCTGAGCGCGATCGAGACCATCGGTCTCTACGTGGTCGCGCCCATCGCCCTGTTCGCGGTGATCACGGCCCTGGTGATGGTCCTGGACAAGTCCAAGAAGCAGGTCTGACCCCCACGCGTACGCCACGCGTGAAGGGTGCGCCGCCGGTAGCAGCTACCGCGCGGCGCATCCGTGCGTCCGGCCCCGGACGGGCCCGCCGGGGCGAGGGCCGGGCCGGTAGGTTGCGCCCATGACCGAGTGGGACGTCAAGAAGCTCCGCATCCTGCGCACCCTGCGCGACCGGGGCACGGTCACGGCGACCGCCGAGGCGCTCCTGATGACGCCTTCCGCGGTCTCCCAGCAGCTCACCAACCTGGCCAAGCAGCTCGGCGTGGACCTCCTGGAGGCCCAGGGCCGCCGGGTCCGCCTCACCGACGCCGCCCACCTCGTCCTGCGCCACGCCGAGGCGGTCTTCGCCCAGCTGGAGCGGGCGGAGGCCGAACTGACCGGTTATCTGCGCGGCGAGGCCGGCGAGGTCAGGGTCGCCGCGTTCTCCACCGCCGTGCCCGCCCTCGTCGTCCCCGCCGTCCGGCTGCTGCGCGCCGAGGACCGCCCGGGGCCCGACGTACGCGTCCGGGAGGCCGAGGCCGCCCAGGCGTACGAGCTGCTCACCGCGGGCGAGGTGGACCTGGCGCTGTCGCTGGCCGCCCACGCGCCGACCGCCCGTGATCCCCGCTTCAGCCTCTTCCCCCTGCTCGCCGACCCGCTGGACGTGGCGCTCCCCGCCGACCACCCGCTGGCCTCCGCACCCGAACTGCGCCTCGCGGACCTGGCCGCCGACCGCTGGATCTTCGGCGGCTCCGGACCCTGGTCCGAGATCACCACCGCCGCCTGCGAGGCGGCCGGCTTCGTCCCCGAGCAGGCCCACAGCGCCGCCGGCTGGACCGCGATCCTCGCCCTCGTCGAGGCGGGCATGGGCGTCGCGCTGGTGCCCCGGATGGCCGCCCGGGAACGCCGCGAGGGCGTGGTGATGCGGGTGCTGGAGGCGGACCGGCCGCGCCGCCATGTGGTGGCGGCGGTCCGGCACGGGGCGGAGAGCGGACCGGCGGTGGCCCGCGTCCTCGCTGCGCTCACCGAGACCGCCCGTTCGTTCGGCTGAGCACCTTCTTTCAGCAGAACTGAACAATATCTGCGAAAACTTTCGATGGACCTGATGGGTTCGGTGGCATCAAGGTAAGAGACATGACCTTCGACGCGAGCGAGACCACATTCCAGGACCCCGACACCGACCCCCACGCCAATGACGCCGCGCCCTACGGCGGCGGCGACCCCTACGCCGACTACCGCGAAGCCGGAGATCTCCCCTTCACCGAGCTGGTCGACCTCGCCGACCGCCGCCTCGGCGCGGGCGTCATCGCCGCCAACGACGAGTTCTTCGCCGAGCGCGAGAACCTCCTGATCCGCGAGCGCGCCGTCTTCGACCCCGAGCACTTCGGGCACAAGGGCAAGATCATGGACGGCTGGGAGACCCGCCGCCGCCGCGGCGCGGACGCCGACCACCCCTTCCCGGCCCCCGAGGACCACGACTGGGCGATCGTCCGCCTCGGCGCGCCCGGGATCGTCCGCGGCCTGATCGTCGACACCGCCCACTTCCGCGGCAACTACCCGCAGCGCGTATCGGTGCAGGCCACCTCCGTCGAGGGCGCACCGAGCCCCGACCAGCTGCTCGCCGACGACGTGAAGTGGGAGGAGATCCTCCCGCCCACCCCCGTACGCGGCCACGCGGCCAACGCCTTCGAGATCAGCGGCGGCCGCCGCTACACCCACCTGCGCCTCTGCCAGCACCCCGACGGCGGCATCGCCCGCCTCCGCGTGCACGGCGAGGTCGTCCCGGACCCGGCCTGGCTCGCCGCGCTCGGCACGATCGACCTGATCTCGGTGCTCAACGGCGGTACGTACGAGGACGCCTCCGACCGCTTCTACTCCTCGCCCACCCAGATCATCCTGCCGGGCACCTCCCGCAAGATGGACGACGGCTGGGAGAACCGCCGCCGCCGGGTCCGCGACACCAACGACTGGGTCCGCTTCCGCCTCCCCGCCCAGGGCGCGGTCCGCGCGATCGAGATCGACACCGCCTACCTCAAGGGCAACGCCGCGGGCTGGATCGCCCTCCAGGGCCGCAACGGCGACACCGGCGAATGGTTCGAGATCATCCCGCGCACCCGCCTCCAGCCCGACACCCTGCACCGCTTCGTGCTGCGCGCCCAGGCCGTCGTCACCCATGTCCGCCTCGACGCCTTCCCCGACGGCGGCGTGGCCCGGATGCGGCTTTACGGCGCCCTCACGGAGTCCGGTGCGGCTGAGCTGACCCGCCGCTACGAGGAGTCGGGCGCGTAACCCCGTAACCTCCCGGCCCCCCAGTTCCCGCCCGGCGGACGGTTGCGCTCCTGCGCCCGCCCGCCGGGCGGTTTCCAGCGGAGCCGGCGGCTCAGGCGACGTACGCGGAGAGGTGCAGCGTCTTCGCCAGCACCCGCCAGGTCACCCGGGCGAACGCCCGGTTCACCCCGTTGCAGAGGACCTCGCCCGTGCAGTCGGTGGACCGGTCCTGCCAGGCCCGGACCGTCATCGTGTGGAAGCCGAGGGTCCGCGAGAACGCGAAGCGGATGTGCATGCCCCGGCCCAACTGGTGGCCCGGCAGCGTGTTGATCTGGAAGAAGTCGCTCCCGATGTACTCGACCTCGACCGGGTTGCCGCCCAGCAGCTCGCAGCGCGCCCCGGCCCGGATCCGCCCCGCACAGCCACCGCTGACCGGGAACAGCCAGAAGTGGTCGGTCAGCTGCTCCCGGACGGCGTCCGCGCCGGTGAACGGATGCAGCCCCAGGCTGTAGCCGTAGGTGTAGAGGTCGTAGCAGCCCGCCGGACCGGCCCGGCAGTCGGGGCGGTCGGCCACCGGGGCGGCCGGGCCCGACACCAGCCCCGCGCACAGGGCCAGCGCGACCGGCACGGCGACGAAGCCGGGCATCGACCCTCCCGTGGCCTGCGACCGAAGCTTGCGACGACCCTTCGGACCGTAGGCCACGGGAGACCCGCCCGCGCGCGGGCGTACGGCGAACGCGCGCCGGCGTAGGGCACAGGGGCGCGTGTGAACGCGGAAGGGGCGCCCCTCCGCCGGAGCGGAGAGGACGCCCCTGGTGCGTCCGTGTCAGGCCGTGGCCGCCGCCGCGTCCGCCGCCTGGGCCTTCAGGGCCCGCTCCACGCCGGACCGCGACTCCGACATCAGCCGGCGCAGGGCCGCGCTCGGCTCGGCCGAGGCCAGCCAGGCGTCCGTGGCGTCCAGCGTCTCCTGGGAGACCTGGAGGGCCGGGTAGAGGCCCACGATGATCTGCTGGGCCATCTCGTGGCTGCGCGAGTCCGAGACCTCCTTCACCGAGGCGAAGTACTTCTCCGTGTACGGGGCCAGCAGCTCGCGCTGGTCCGTCTGGACGAAGCCGCTGATGACCGCTTCCTGGAGCGAGTTCGGCAGCTCGCCGGACTCCACGACCTCGGCCCACGCCCGGGCCTTGGCCTCCTCGGACGGCTGGGCCGCCCGCGCGGAGGCCGCGTGGCGCTCGCCCGCCGCCGTCTTGTCGCGCTCGTACTCGGCGGCGATCTCCTCCTCGTCCAGCAGCCCGGCCGCCGCCAGCCGCTGTACGAAAGCCCACCGCAGCTCGGTGTCGACGGCGAGGCCCTCGACCGACTCGGTGCCGTCCAGCAGCGACTGGAGCAGGTCCAGCTGCTGCGGGTTGCGGGCCGTGGCCGCGAAGGCGCGCGCCCATGCCAGCTGGTGGTCGCTGCCCGGCTCCGAGGCGCGCAGGTGCGCCAGCGTCGCGTCGGTCCACTGGTTGAGCGCGCCCTCACGGGTCTCCGGGGCCGCGTACAGGTCCAGCGCCAGCTTCACCTGGCGGTGCAGCGACTGGACGACGCCGATGTCCGACTCCTTGCCGATGCCGGAGAGCACCAGCGAGAGGTAGTCGCGGGTCGCCAGCTCGCCGTCGCGCGTCATGTCCCAGGCCGATGCCCAGCTCAGCGCACGCGGCAGCGACTCGGTGAAGTCGCCCAGGTGCTCGGTGACGACCCGCAGCGATTCGGCGTCCAGGCGGACCTTGGCGTAGGAGAGGTCGTCGTCGTTGAGCAGGACGACCGCCGGGCGGGCCTTGCCCACCAGAGCGGGCACGTCGGTGCGCTCGCCGTCGACGTCCAGCTCGATCCGGTCGGTGCGGACCAGCTTGCCGTCCGCGTCCAGGTCATAGCAGCCGATGGCGATCCGGTGCGGGCGCAGCGTCGGCTCACCCTTGGCCCCGGCGGGCAGCGCGGGGGCCTCCTGGAGCACGGTGAAGGAGGTGACGTGACCGTTCTCGTCGGTCGCGATCTCCGGGCGCAGGATGTTGATGCCGGCCGTTTCCAGCCACGCCTTCGACCAGGTCTTCAGGTCGCGGCCGGAGGTCTTCTCCAGCGCGCCCAGCAGGTCGGAGAGGCGGGTGTTGCCGAAGGCGTGCGCCTTGAAGTACGCCTGCACGCCCTGGAAGAACGCGTCCTTGCCGACGTACGCCACGAGCTGCTTGAGCACGGAAGCGCCCTTGGCGTACGTGATCCCGTCGAAGTTGACGAGGACGTCGTCCAGGTCGCTGATGTCCGCCATGATCGGGTGCGTGGAGGGCAGTTGGTCCTGCCGGTACGCCCAGGTCTTCATGGAGTTGGCGAACGTGGTCCAGGAGTGCGGCCACCTCGAGCCCTCGGCGTCCGCCTGGCAGGCGATCGAGGTGTAGGTGGCGAACGACTCGTTCAGCCAGAGGTCGTTCCACCACTCCATCGTCACGAGGTCGCCGAACCACATGTGGGCCAGCTCGTGCAGGATGGTCTCGGCCCGCACCTCGTACGCCGCGTCCGTCACCTTGGAGCGGAAGACGTACTGGTCGCGGATGGTGACCGCGCCCGCGTTCTCCATCGCGCCCGCGTTGAACTCCGGGACGAAGAGCTGGTCGTACTTGGCGAACGGGTACGCGTAGTCGAACTTCTCCTGGAACCACTCGAAGCCCTGCCGGGTCACGGCGAAGATGTCCTCCGCGTCCAGGTACTCCGCCAGCGAGGGGCGGCAGTAGATGCCGAGCGGGACGGACTGGCCGTCCTTCTCGTAAGAGCTGTGCACCGCGTGGTACGGGCCCACGATCAGGGCCGTGATGTACGTGGAGATGCGCGGCGTCGGCTCGAACGTCCAGACGTCGTCCTTGGGCTCCGGCGTCGGCGAGTTCGAGATGACCGTCCAGCCGGAAGGGGCCTTCACGGTGAACGCGAACGTCGCCTTCAGGTCCGGCTGCTCGAACGAGGCGAACACCCGGCGGGCGTCCGGGACCTCGAACTGCGTGTAGAGGTAGGCCTGCTCGTCGACCGGGTCGACGAACCGGTGCAGTCCCTCGCCGGTGTTGGTGTACGAGCAGTCGGCGACGACCTTCAGCTCGTTGGCGCCCTCGCGCAGGTGCGGCAGTGCGATCCGCGCGTCGCGGAACACGGCGGCCACGTCCAGGCCCTTGCCGTTCAGCACCACGTCGTGGACGGCCGGGGCGACCAGGTCGATGAACGACTCCGCACCCGCCTCCGCGCAGTCGAAGCGCACGGTGGTCACGGACCGGTAGGTGCCGCCCTCCTGCGCTCCGGAGAGGTCGAGATCGATCTCGTACGCGTCCACGGTCAGCAGGCGCGCCCGCTCCTGTGCCTCTTCGCGGGTCAGATTCGTGCCAGGCACGCGGTCATCTCCTAGGTGTGCGACTTGATATGCGGCGTTTCCGGCCATCCTTCCACGTGCCGTGCTCCCAGCGCGATGTCCGTTTTCCGCCGGACGCGGACGGCCTCGGGGGACAGGCTCGAACCATGACCGGATACCAGCCCCGCCCCATCGTCCCCGCCGTCCTCGACGAACTCCGCGCAGTGGACGACGCGGGCCGGCCCTGCCACCCGTTCACCGCGGCCGAGGGCGGTCACCCCCTGCGGTGCTGCCTGCGCGGCGGCGCCCCGGGGGAGCGGCTCGCCCTCGTCTCCTACGCCCCGCTGCGCCGCTGGGCCGCCGCGACCGGGGCGAGCCCGGGGGCGTACGACGAGCAGGGCCCGGTCTTCATCCACGCCGAGGCGTGCGCGGGCCCGGACCCGGAGCGCGAGGGCTACCCGTACTCGCGCCCCGGCGCCCTGCGCACGGTCCGACGCTACGACGCACACGGCCGTATCGTCGGCGGCCGGCTCCTGGAGATCCCGGCCGAGGAGGCGAAGGGGTTCGACGCGGCCTTCGACGAGGCGTTCGCGGACCCGGAGGTGGTGCTGGTGCACGTCAGGGCGGTGGAGTACGGGTGCTTCCACTTCGAGGTGCGCAGGGACTGAACCGGCACGCGAAGGGGCGGCCACCGGTGCACTCCGGTGGCCGCCCCTTCGTCGGTACGCGTGACGCTGCGGTCAGCCCTTCAGCTCGGCCGCCACCAGCTCCGCGATCTGCACGGCGTTCAGCGCCGCGCCCTTGCGGAGGTTGTCGTTGGAGACGAAGAGCGCGAGGCCGTTGTCCACCGTCTCGTCGACCCGGATGCGGCCGACGTAGCTGGCGTCCTTGCCGGCCGCCTGGAGCGGGGTCGGGATCTCGGACAGCTCGACGCCCTCGGCGTCCTTCAGCAGCTCCACGGCGCGCTCGACGCCGATCGGGCGGGCGAAGCGGGCGTTGATCTGGAGCGAGTGGCCGGAGAAGACCGGGACCCGGACGCAGGTGCCGGACACCTTCAGCTCCGGGATCTCCAGGATCTTGCGGGACTCGTTGCGGAGCTTCTGCTCCTCGTCCGTCTCGAACGAGCCGTCGTCCACGATCGAGCCGGCCAGCGGCAGAACGTTGAAGGCGATGGGGCGCTTGTAGACGGCCGGCTCGGGGAAGTCCACGGCCTCGCCGTCGTGGGCCAGCTTCTCGGCCTCGGCGACGACCTTGGACGCCTGGCCGTGCAGCTCGGCGACCCCGGCGACCCCGGAGCCGGAAACGGCCTGGTAGGTGGCGACGGTCAGCGCTTCGAGACCGGCCTCGTCGTGCAGCGGGCGCAGGACGGGCATCGCGGCCATCGTCGTGCAGTTCGGGTTGGCGATGATCCCCTTGGGGCGGACCTTGGCCGCGTGCGGGTTGACCTCGGAGACGACGAGGGGGACCTCGGGGTCCTTGCGCCAGGCGGAGGAGTTGTCGATCACCACGGCGCCCTGGGCGGCGACCTTCTCGGCCAGTGCCTTCGAGGTGGCGCCGCCGGCGGAGAACAGCACGATGTCCAGGCCCGTGTAGTCGGCCGTGGAGGCGTCCTCGACGGTGACGGCGGAGCCCTGGAAGTCGATCGTGGAACCCGCGGACCGGGCGGAGGCGAACAGCCGCAGCTCGTCGACCGGGAAGGAGCGCTCGGCCAGGATCCTGAGCATGACTGTGCCGACCTGACCGGTGGCGCCGACGATTCCGACCTTCACGAGGACTCCTCTGTTCTGTACACCTGGTGCGTCTGTGCGGTCCGTATGCCGCTCCATGATGCGTATGTCCTGGCCCGCCTTGTCCAATCCATTGTCCGACCTGCGGACTCTTCGCGCGAGGACCGCAGATTCTGCAACATCCGTGCCCGCGGGGGGAAACACTTGCGGCGGCCACCGGGGCTTGTGACGAGGAACACGCACGGCGGGGCGGGTGCTCGTGAGAGCGCCCGCCCCGCCGTCGTACAGGAGGGGTCGTTACGGTGTGACCTTCTCGATCACGACGCTGCCGGTGCCCGCGGCGGTGCCGCGCGCGTTGACCAGCTGGACCTCACCGAAGAACTGACGGCCCTCGGGAGCCGCCCCGGCGACCACGACCTCGGCGCCGACCTGGGCGGACGCGCCGCTGGCCAGGTTCACCGCCTTGGTGGAGTCGACCTTGATCGTGCCGAGCGACGCCGCGTAGTACACGTCGCGGTAGTCGTACGTGGTCGACCCGGCCGGGACCGAGTAGCCGTCGACGACGACCGTGTACGTGCCCGCGGCGGGCTTCAGCAGGCTGACCGTCTCCTCGGAACCGGCGGTGGTGCCGCTGCCGACCTGCGTGGCGCCCCGGAAGACGTACAGGTCGAGGTCGGCGTTGGCGTCCGACGTGCCGCCGATGGCGAAGTCGAGCTTCTCGACGCCCGCGCCGATGGTCACCGTGGTCTGACGGGTCTCGCCCGTGGAGATCGACGGCTTGTCCACCTTGGCGGAGCCGAGCGAACCGCCCTGGAGCTTGCCCTGGAGGGCGGCGGCGGTGTTGGTGACCTTCCAGTCCACCGCGGCCGGAGCGCCGATCTTCGCCTCGGCGATGGTCCGCACCGCCGGGTCGAATTCCACGCCGAGCAGCGCGACGTCCAGCTTGTACGGATTGTCCAGCAGCGGCGACGTACGACGCGACTCGACCTCGATCTCCCACACGCCGGGCTGCGGGTCCTTGTAGGAGCGCGCGTCCGGGCGGCAGGTGTTGGCCGGGTTCTCGTAGTTCGGGTAGCAGTTGACCGTGGAGGTCGGGTCGATCGGCGTCCCGTACGGGTGCAGGGCGATGAACCGGGTCTGGCTGCCCGAGCGCAGCGCGCTGAGGGCGACCTCAAGGGTCTTCGCGCCCTCGGGCACGTTGACGAAGTACGACGTGGTGCCGTTGCGCTGGACCGAGCCGGAGGCCTTGTAGGCGTAACCGGGCTGCTGCAGCTCGTGGGCGATGACGACCGTGGTCATGATCTGGTGGTCGACGCCGGAGGTCTTCTTGTCGTCGACCTGGAGGATGGCGCTGTGCACCCCGGCGGTCTTCGCCTTGGCCTTGACCTTGAGCTTGACCGGGGTGTCGAGCGGCAGCGAGACGTACTCGGGGCTGCTGAGCTCGAAGGTGCCGTCGTTGTTCTTCCACGTCAGCTTGTGCTGGACGTTGCGGTCCGGACCCGTGGTGCGGGTGACGACGACGTCGTAGACCTTGGACTCGCCGACCTTCAGGCCGCCCTCGCGGTCGTAGAGGCCGGTGCCGAAGCCCGGGTCCTTGAGCGCGAAGTCGATCGCGGTGTCGACCGGGGCCTTCACCGAGAACTCGTGCGCGGGCTTGCCCTGCTTGGCGATCTGCTTCCACGCCTTGACGATGTCGATCAGACCGGAGCCCTGGACGTGCGCGGGCACGTCCGCGATGTGGCCCGCGGTGCTGGTCAGCGCCGTGCGCAGATCGGCCGGGGGAAGCTCGATGCCCTTCTGCTTCGCCGCCGACAGCAGCAGTGCGGCAGCGCCCGCGGCCTGCGGGGAGGCCATCGAGGTGCCCTGGAGCATGGAGTAGCCGGCCGGCAGGTCGTAACCCGCCTCCTTGACCGGACCGCCCGGCGCCCAGGTCTGGGTGGTGTTGATGGACGCGCCCGGCGCCGAGATGATCGGCGTGAAGCCGCCGTCCTCACGCGGACCGCGCGAGGAGAAGGGCAGCATGTCGTACTTCTTGGTGACGTTGGAGCCGTAGTTGGCCGCCCACGTCTCCTTGGAGATCGACGCGCCGACCGAGATCACGTGGTCGGCGAGCGACGGGTCGCCGATGGTGTTGAGGCCCGGGCCGCTGTTGCCGGCCGAGATGACCAGCTGCACGCCGTAGATGTCGACGAGCCGCTTGTACAGCTCGGCACGCGCGTTGTTGCCGTCGTTCAGCGGCGGCAGGCCGCCGATCGACATGTTGACGATGTCGACGCCGCGGTTGACGACGAGGTCGATCATGCCCTCGGTGAGCGCGATGTTGGTGCAGCCGCCGGACCACGTGCAGGCGCGCGAGGAGACGACCTTGGCGCCGGGGGCGGCGCCGTCCATCTCGCCGCCGAACAGCCCGTTGGCCGCGGTGATGCCCGCGACGTGCGTGCCGTGCGAGCCCTCGATGACGCCGATGTTGACGTAGTCGGCCTTGGCGCCGGCCGCGTTGTAGACCACGTTCTTACGGGTCTCGACGACGAACGGGATGCGCTCGACGACCGGGGTCCGCGGGTCGTCCTCACCGAAGTAGGAGACCTGGAACTTGTCCTTGTACGGCTTGAGGACCGTGTCGTCGGCGAAGTCCGCGTTGCTGTTCAGGTCGACCCGCGTGGTGCCGGTCACCGGGTCGTACAGCACGCCCCAGACGTCGGTGGTGTCACCGTCGCGGTTGAGATCGCCCGCCATGTCGCCGCCGGTGGTGGCCGACTCGGCGAAGGTGGCGAACTTGTAGCTGCCCGCCGGGGCCGCGTACGTCTTGCCGCCGGACGTGAACGTCGGGCCGGTGACGGTCTGCGACATCTGCAGCCAGGTGCCGTCGCCGTCGCTCACCGGGTCGGTGGCGGTCACCCAGTCGACGATCTTGCGCTCGCCGGTGGTGGTCTTCTTCAGGGCCGGGTGACCGAGGTCGACGCCGGAGTCCAGGATGCCGATGGTGATCCCGCGGCCGTCGGCCTCCGGGTTCTTCTCGACGAAGTCGACCGCGCCCGTCTCGAACGACGGGTTGTACGGGTTCTTCGCCGGGGTCTTCTTGTTCGGAGCCGCGTAACTGCCCGTGGCCTTCGGCTGCTTGGCGCCGGCGGCCCGGTCGCCCTTGGGCGTCGGGTCGTCCAGCTTGATCTCCTGCTTGAGATCGATGCCGAGGACGGAGGAGAGCTTGGATGCCGCCTTGATGGTGGACTCGGCGCTCCGGGTCGGGACCGTCGCCCGGACGTAGCCGAGCTTGTCGTAGGTCTGGCCGAGCACGGAGCCGTCGACGGCGTCCAGCTGCTTGCTGACCTGCTCGGTCGCCCCCGGGGTGGTGGCGATCATCATCGTGACGTTCTTCTCGCCCTTGGCCTCCGCCTTGGCGAGAACCTCGGCGTCGGCGGTGCCGAGCTTGTCGCCCCGGTCGCTCGTGGCGGCTGGTTTGACGGGGGCCGGGCCCGGCTCGTCGGCGGCGAACACCGGAGTGGCACCGGTGGCGGCGAGGGCGGCCGCAAGGCCCGCCGCGGCCGCGATGCGGGCCGCTCGTCTCGCGCCAGGTATGGAACTGGGGGATTCCTTGGTCATCAGCATCCCTGTAAGTGAAAGAGAGAGTCCGGAATTCGGTACCGGATGACCGCTCACCCTGTCGTAAATGACAGAGGTTTGTGGAGAGTTGACGGAGATGAGTTGGTGACATGGCGCAGATCCGCCAGTGGGGGCAATGCGCCACCAGGGATGAATGAGGCGAAAGTGTCCCCAGGAAACCCGAGTTCGGGGCTCGTGGTCCGGACCAGCCCGCCTGTGGTCCGGACCAGCCCGCCTGTGGTCCGGACCAGCCCGCCCGTGGTCCGGACCGGCGCCGGATCAGGGCGGTACCGGTCGCCCTGGCGCCGGCGGCCTTCCCGCCCCGCTCAACGCGGCAGCACCATCACGTACGCGGCCGGCTCCCGGTCCGCCGCCGCCATCAGCGCCGTCCGCACCACCGTCGCCTGCTGGTCCGGCGCCTCGCGCAGCTTCCTCGGCGTGAGGCGGACGACCGTGACCCCGAGCCGCTCCAGATGCTCCCGCTTCGCGGCGTACGCGGACCACTTCGGGTCCTCCTGCGCCCGGCCGCCCCGCCGCCCGGGCACGCCGTTCCGGGGCGCCCGGGCGTCCAGCTCCACCGCCACGGCGTGGTCGGGCCAGTAGGCGTCCACCCCGCCGAGGCCCGGCCCGCCCGGCAGCCGCAGCTCCACGTTCCACACCGGCTCCGGCAGCCCGTGCTCGCGCACCATCGCGTACAGTCGCGCCTCCGCCACCGCCCGACCCTCGGCCAGCAGCGCGTCCACCGCGCCCACCACGGCGGGCCGCCCCAACAGCTTCGCCTCGCTCAACTCACATACCAAAGCGGCTGGTTCGCAGTGCCCCTCGCGTACCGCCTCGGTCAGCAGCCGCCGGACCTCCGCCGCGTCGGCCGTGCCCGCCACCGCATCCGCCAGCGCCCGCTCCACCGGGGCGACGGGCACCTCGCCCACCCGCACCGCGCCCGGCATCGAGGCGGTCCGCAGCACCTCCACGAACCGGGTGGACCGCAGCCGCCGAGTGCGGGGGACCAGCACGTCGATCCGGTGCAGCGCCCCCAGCTCCCCGACCGCGGCGAAGCCGTGCAGCGCGAGCGCGGCGGTCCCGGTGACCATCGCCTCGCCGTACCCCGCGTCCACAGGGCCCGCCGGGGCGCGCCGCGCGGAGACCGGCGGCCGCCCCGCGTACAGCAGCGCCCCGCGCAGCCGCTCCTGGCCCGTGGGCGGGCCCGGGTGCAGCAGATAGACCCCCGGCAGCAGGTGCTGCCAGGGGCCGCCCGGCAGACACTGGGCCGACGTCTGCGCGGCGGACACGCCCCGCGCCCTCAACTGGGCGGCGGACAGGACACGCTGCGTCACCTCGTCGGGGTGAAGGGGGACGCGGGGGAGGCGGGAGGAGAGCGGGGTGTTCTGGGTCATGTCCCGGGGTTTCCCGCCCGTGGAGGGGGCCCTAACCCCTGTTACACGCCCGTCGACATTCCCGGACAACGCCGTCCTAAAGTACGGACGTTCGACAACCGAAAAGGGCCGTCACGCCGGGAATTGAGGGAGGGGCGCATCGGGCAGGTGTGCGAGCGCCGCTTTCGCACCGCACGCACGCCCCACCCGAGCGCCCCTTGGTCACGCCCCCGCGCGACTACGCGTCGCGGTCGCACTCCTGCCCGCGCAGCGCCCGCGCGAGATCGTCCCGGGCCTCCAGTACCAGCCGCCGCAGCGCCGGGGCCGCGTCCTCGTGCTCGCCCAGCCAGGCGTCGGTCGCCGCGAGGGTCGCGGGGCTGTCCTGGAGACCGGGGAACATCCCCTTCACCACATGCATGCCGATCTGGATGGACCGCTCCGCCCAGATCTGCTCGATCACCTCGAAGTAGCGCTTGGCGTACGGGGCCAGCAGCTCCCGCTGCGAAGGCTGCCCGAAGCCCGCGATGGTCGCCTCGACCAGCGCGTTGGACAGCTTGTCCGACTCCACGACCGCCGCCCACGCCTGCGCCTTGACCGCCTCCGAGGGACGCGAGGCCAGGCACCGTACGTGGTGGCGCTTGCCGGACGCCGTGTCGTCGCGGGACAGTTCGGCGTCGATGGCCGCCTCGTTCGCCGCCCCGTGCGAGGCCAAGGGGGAGAGGAAGGCCCAGCGCAGCTCCTGGTCGACATCGAGCCCGTCGATCCGGGCGGTGCCGTCCAGCAGCCCGCCGAGCAGCTGGAAGTCCGCCTCGGACGAGGCGACCGCCGCGAAGAAGCGGGCCCAGGTCAGCTGGTGCTGGCTGCCCGGCTCGGCGGCCCGCAGCTCGCGCAGCGCGCCCTCCGCCGCCGCCCGGCCGCCCTCCTCGCGCCACTGAGGCGCCGCGTAGTTGACCAGAGCCGACTGTGTCCAGGCGTGCAGCATCTGAAGCACGCCGATGTCGCTCTCCCGCCCGGCGTGCGTCAGCACCAGCGCGACGAAGTCGCGGGCCGGCAGAGCCGCGTCACGGGTCAGGTTCCACAGGGCCGACCAGCACAGGGCGCGGGCCAGCGGGTCCGTGATCTCGCCCAGGTGGCCGCGGAGCGTGGCCAGCGACCCCTCGTCGAAGCGGACCTTGCAGTACGTGAGGTCGTCGTCGTTGACCAGGATCAGATCGGGCCGCTCGGAGCCGGCCAGTGCCTCCACCACGGTCCGCTCACCGGCCACGTCCACCTCGGCGCGCGCGTAACGCGTCAGCTCGCCCTCCGGCGTACGCCGGTACAGGCCGACCGCGACGCGGTGCGGGCGAAGCTCCGGGTGCGAGGCGGCGGCCTCCTGGACGACGGTCAGCTCGGTGAGGACGCCGTCCGCGCCGTACGCGGGCACCGGGGTGAGCACGTTGACGCCCGCCGTCTGCAGCCAGGAGCGCGACCAGGTGGTCATGTCCCGGCCCGAGGTCTCGGCGAGTACCGACAGCAGGTCGCCCAGGCGGGTGTTGCCGTAGGCGTGGCTCTTGAAGTAGCGCCGGGCGCCCTCGAGGAACGCGTCGCGCCCCACGTACGCCACGAGCTGCTTCAGGACGGATGCGCCCTTGGCGTAGGTGATGCCGTCGAAGTTCAGCTTGGCGTCCTCCAGGTCACGGATGTCGGCCGTGATGGGGTGCGTGGAGGACAGCTGGTCGGCGCGGTAGGCCCAGGCCTTGCGGTTGTTGGCGAAGGTGATCCAGCCGTTGGTGAAGCGGGTCGCCTCGACCATCGAGAAGGAGCCCATGAAGTCCGCGAAGGACTCCTTCAGCCACAGGTCGTCCCACCACTCCATGGTGACCAGGTCGCCGAACCACATGTGCGCCATCTCGTGCAGGATGACGTTGGCCCGCCGCTCGTAGGCCGCCGAGGTGACCTTGCCGCGGTAGATGTACTCCTCGCGGAAGGTGACCATGCCCGGGTTCTCCATGGCCCCGAGGTTGTACTCGGGCACGAACGCCTGGTCGTACTTCCCGAAGGGGTACGGGTAGTCGAAGTGGTCGTGGAAGAAGTCCAGGCCCTGCTTGGTGATCAGGAAGACGTCGTCCGCGTCGAAGTGCTTGGCGAGCCCCTTGCGGCACATCGCGCCGAGCGGGATCTCCAGCGTGGTGCCGTCGTCGAACGTACGGCTGTAGTGGTCGCTCACACAGTGGTACGGACCGGCGACGACGGCCGTGATGTAGGTGGAGATCGGCTTCGTCTCGGCGAAGGTCCACACCCCGCCCTCCCGCGACTCCTCGGCCCCGTTGGACCACACCCGCCAGCCCTCGGGAGCGGTGACCTGGAATCGGTAGGGGGCCTTGAGGTCGGGCTGTTCGAAGTTGGCGAAGACGCGGCGGGCGTCGGCCGGCTCGTACTGCGTGTAGAGGTAGACCTCGCCGTCCTCCGGGTCGACGAAGCGGTGCATGCCCTCGCCGGTCCGGCTGTACGCGCAGCGGGCGTCGACCACGAGCACGTTCTCGCCCTCGACGAGGCCGTCCAGCGCCACCCGCGTCCCGTCGAACACGACGGCCGGGTCGAGTGCCGTCCCGTTGAGGGTCACCGCGTCCACACCCGGCGCCACCAGGTCGGCGAAGGTCGAGGCGCCCCCACGGGCGGAGCGGAACCGGATCGTGGTCAGCGAACGGAAGGTCCTCGGACCGGCCTCCCCTTCGCCCCCGTCGGCCCCCTCGGGCTCGCCGACGGCGGACCGCAGGTCGAGAGCGACCTCGTATCCGTCGACGGTCAGCAGCTCGGCCCTCTTCTGGGCCTCGTCGCGGGACAGGTTTTCACCGGGCACGGGCACTCCTTCGTGACGCGCGTCATGTGTCGTGTTCGAACCTATTGATCCTTGCATGCGTCTTCCGACGGCGGCAGCCAGGGAATGGGCCGCCTCTCGGAGGCGTTCTCGCCCGCAGGTGGAACACGCCGTCCGTGGAACACACCCTGCTGTGGAACACGCCCTTCTGAGGAGAGACATGTCCGAGAACACCCCGGCGAACGGCAAGACCCCGGTCGACTTCTGGTTCGACCCGCTCTGCCCCTGGGCGTGGATGACCTCGCGCTGGATGCTGGAAGTGGAGAAGGTCCGCGACGTCGAGGTCCGCTGGCACGTGATGAGCCTGGCCGTCCTGAACGAGGACAAGCTGGACGAGCTGCCCGAGGAATATCGGGACATGCTGGAGAACAAGGCGTGGGGCCCGGTCCGGGTCGTCGTCGCCGCCCAGCAGCTCCACGGCGACGAGGTCGTCGGCCCCCTTTACACCGCGCTCGGCACCCGCTTCCACAACAACGGCGAGGGCCCCACCCGCGAGGCCGTGGCCGCCGCGCTGAAGGACGTCGGCCTGCCCGCCGACCTCGCGGAGTACGCCGACTCCGACCGGTACGACACCGAGCTGCGGGACTCCCACAAGGAGGGCATCGACAAGGTCGGCCAGGAGGTCGGCACCCCGGTCATCGCCGTCCCGGGCGCGGACGGCGAGCAGGTCGCCTTCTTCGGCCCGGTCGTCACTCCCGCCCCCAAGGGCGAGGAGGCGGCGAAGCTCTGGGACGGCACGCTGCTGGTCGCCTCCATCCCCGGCTTCTACGAGATCAAGCGGACCCGTACGCAGGGCCCGATCTTCGACTGACGCCGGCCCCGAATCCGTGGGCGCGGGTATCCGCATGGGGAAGACTGGCCCCATGCGGATACGCGCGGGCGAGGCGGCCGAGGCCGCCGCACTGACGGAGCTGGCCCTGCGGTCGAAGGGCCACTGGGAGTACGACGCGGAGTTCCTGGCCGCGTGCCGCGAGGAGCTGACGATCCGGTCCGCCGACGTGGCGGCGCGGCGGACGGCGGTGGCCGAGGAGGAGGGCCGGATCCTGGGCTTCACCACCCTGGACGGAGAGCCCCCGAAGGGCGCGCTCGGCATGATGTTCGTCGAGCCGGACGCCATCGGGCGGGGCGTCGGGCGACGGCTGTTCCTCCACACCATGGACGAGGCCCGCCGCCGGGGCTTCACCCGCCTCACCATCGACGCCGACCCGAACGCGGAGCCGTTCTACCGGGCCATGGGCGCGGTCCGGATCGGCGCCACCCCGTCGGGCTCCATCCCGGGCCGTGAGCTGGCGCTGCTGGAGATCGCCCTGGTCTGAACGGCCCCACGAGACCCTGTGCCGCGGGCCGTTGTCAGTGGTGCGCCGTACGGTGAGGATCATGCGAATCTCACCGGAGATGATCACAATCGACTGCGCCGACCCCCAGACGCTGGCCGCCTGGTGGGCCGAGGCGCTGGGCGTCGAGGACGTCCAGGACTACGACGCGTTCGTCGTCCTCGCGGCCACCCCGCTGGTGCTCGGCTTCCAGCGAGTGCCCGAGCCCAAGGCCGCCAAGAACCGGGTGCACGTCGACTTCGCCTCGCCCGACCGCCCGGCCGACGTGGAGCGCCTCGCGAAGCTGGGCGCGACCGTGGTCGGCGAGCAGTCGATGCAGGGGATGACCTGGACCGTCCTGAAGGACCCGGAGGGCAACGAGTTCTGCCTCGCCGACGCCGGCAGCCACTGACCGGGCCCGGGGGCCGGGCCGTGGCCTGCTGGCCGCGCCGATCCCGGGGGCGGCTGACCCCGGGGCGACCGGCCCCGGGATCCGCTGACCCGTCCCGGGATCCGCCGATCCGCCCCGGGGTTTCCGCTACTTGATGCCTAGGATCTGCTCCACCGGGTCGATGAGGAAGTAGACGAGGAAGAGCGCCGCGGTGCCCCACAGCAGCCAGTGGACCTCGCGCGCCTTGCCCAGGCACGCCTTGATGACCACGTAGGCGACGAAGCCGGCGCCGATGCCGTTGGTGATGGAGTAGGTGAACGGCATGACGACGATGGTGAGGAAGGCCGGGATGGCGATGTCGTAGCGGTCCCAGTCGATGTGCTTGACCTGGGTCATCATCAGGAACCCGACCACGACGAGGGCGGGCGCCGCCGCCTGCATCGGCACGATGGTCAGAACGGGCGTGAGGAAGAGGGCGAGCGCGAACAGCCCGCCGGTGACCATGTTGGCGAAGCCGGTGCGGGCTCCTTCACCGACACCCGCAGCGGACTCGATGTAGGTCGTGGCCGACGACGAGGACACGGCGCCACCGGCGACGGCGGCCGCGCCGTCGATGAGCAGGACGCGGCCGAGACCGGGCACCTGGCCCCGCTCGTCGAGAAGGCCGGCCTCCGCCGTGACACCCACGACGGTGCCCATCGTGTCGAAGAAGTCGGACAGGATCAGGGTGAAGATGAGCAGGACGACCGTCAGAACGCTGACCTGACCGAACGACCCGAACAGATCGAACTGCCACAGCAGCCCGAAGTCGGGCGCGGCGACGGGATTGCCGGGAATCGAGGGCGACGTCAGGCCCCAGGCCTTGATGTCGGCGATCTCGTTGATGACGATGGCGACGACGGTCATCAGGACGATGCTGATGAGGATCGCGCCCTTCACCTTCCGTGCGACCAGGACGATCGTCAGGAGCACGCCGAGGCAGAAGACGAGCATCGGCCAGCCGGTGAGCGTTCCGGTGCCGAGCTGGACGGGCACGGTGGAGTTCGCGGCATCGGGGATACGGGTGACGAACCCGGCGTCCACGAAGCCGATGAAGGCGATGAACAGGCCGATGCCTACGCTGATCGCCTGCTTGAGGGGTTGCGGGATGGCGTGCATGATCGCCTCGCGCAGTCCGGTCATCACCAGGACACAGATCAGCAGGCCTTCGAGCACGATGAGGCCCATCGCGTCTTCCCAGCTCATCAGGGGCGCGATCTGGAAGGCCACGACGGCGTTGATCCCCAGACCTGCCGCCAGGGCCAGCGGCAGGTTGCCGCCCACACCCATGATCAGCGTCATCACCGCGGCGACCAGAGCGGTGGCGGTGACCAACTGCACGCTGTCCAGCTGCTCACCGAACTTGTCCTCGGCGCCGCCGAGGATGATCGGGTTGAGCACGAGGATGTATGCCATCGTGAAGAACGTGGCGAATCCGCCGCGTATCTCCCGGAGGTAGGTCGAGCCGCGTTCGGTGATGCGGAAGAACCGGTCGACGGCGCCCCCCGATCCGGCGGGCTTCGCGTCGGGCGGCGGCGGGCTGGTCGGACTGGGGTGCATGACGGAGTCTCCTGGGCCTGCGAATGATGAGGGAAAGAGGGCGCCGGCCGGTGCGGCCGGCAGCGAGTGGCGGGCACTGTGCGAACGCACATACGGCACCTTGCGAGCGGATCATACGCGGCACCCGGGAGATCGCAACTACCCGCGTAGAGCGTGTAGTTGATGCCATTTCACTCCTGTGCGTTCCTACGGAATCCGCAGCGACCTTTTCCGTCAAACCGGCAGGCAGCCGACAGAGGGCATGGAAGTGACGGTGACAGCTCCCCTACGCTCCGTATGTGCACCCTCCACTCCCCTTCAACGCGCGGGCAGCGCGCGCTCTGCGCGAGAAGCTCGGGATGGCCCCCGGCCATGTCGCCTACGGCATGCGCGCGTCCTTCGGGACGTCGCACATCACCCCCGAGCACGTGGTCGCGTGGGAACGCGGGACCCATGTGCCGGACGCGGGTGAACTCACCGCTCTGGCTGGCGCGTTGTGGTGCCGGCCCAGTGAACTCATGGGTCACCCAAGCACCTTGCTCGAACACCGCATCGCGCGCGGCGTCTCGGCCGAGGACGTCGCACGTGCCACGGGTCTGACCCTCGACGCGTACGTGTTCATGGAGGAAGCCGGTCAGTGGACCGGCGACAAACGGCAGTCCGTCAAGCTCGGCGAGGTCCTCAGCCTGCCTCCGCGCGACTTCATCGCCATCACCGGGCTGGAGGGGGAACTCGCCCGTCTCCTCACCGAGGCGGTCTCCACGCGCTGGCAGGCGCACATCCGCGACATCGCCAAGCTCGTCTCCACGGACCGCCGGGACCTGAAAGCCCCTTTGCAGGCCATGCAACAGGAGTATCAGATCCTCATGGCGGCCACCCTGAGCCGGGCCGGCGGCACCACCGCGTCCGGCGAGGACGGACGCCGCTACATCGAGAACATCGTCGACCACTTCTGGTCCCGGCTGCCGGGGCCCTCCTGAGGGACGCCCGACGGGCTCACCCGGGCATGAGCGGCCCGAGGTAGGTGCCCCCGGAGACGTCGATGGTCTGGCCGGATATCCAGCGCCCCCGCGGGCCCGCCAGGAAGCCCACCACGTCGGCGACGTCCTCCGGCAGGCCCATCCGTCCGAGCGCGGTGATCGACTCAAGGGCGAGATGCGCGCCGTCCCCGCAGGCCTCGTGCTGATAGGCGCGGTCGTGAGCCCGGCAGAAGTACCAGAACGTCGCGCAGTCGTCCTCGTCGGTCGCCTCGTGGCAACCGGGGTCACGAACGATCAGCGTCACCGGCTCCTGGCGGTTGAACCGGGGGACGGGCCGGGGGTCGCGCCACAGCAGCCGATGAGGAAGCACACGCCCATTCTGTCCCGGCCGCCCGCGAAGGGGCAGGGCAGAGCGGTGGCGTTCGGCGGAGAGATCCGGAAAGCTCGCGCGCATGATCTCAGTAGTGCAGAACGTGGCGATCGACTGCGCGGACGCGTACGCGCTGGCCCGGTTCTGGAGCGGTGTGACCGGTCGTCCGCTGCATCCGGAGGACCGGCCGGGGGACCAGGAGACCCAGGTGCTGCTGGCGGAGGGCCCGGTGCTGCATTTCAACCAGGTGCCCGAGGCCAAGACGGTCAAGAACCGGATCCATCTGTGTCTGCGCCCTGATACCTCGCGCGACCGGGAGGTGGACCGGCTGCTGGACCTCGGCGCCACCTTCGTCGCCGATCACCGGAATCCCGACGGCTCGGGCTGGGCCATCCTCGCCGACCCCGAAGGCAACGAATTCTGCGTTCTGCGCAGCGAGTCCGACCGGGCCGCGGCGCATTCCTGACGCTCTCGCGCCGATCGCGGGCCGGTGCCCTGGGCTGGTCAGGGCGTGTCCGGCGCTGCCGCCTCCAGCTCCGCCACCGTGCCCGACATCACCGTACGGATGTGGTGGGTCAGGTGCTCGGCCGGCCAGTCCCACCAGGCCACCGCCAGCAGGCGTGCGATGTCCGCCTCCTCGTACCGGGTACGGATCAGGCGGGCCGGGTTGCCGCCGACGATGCCGTAGTCCGGGACGTCCGAGACGACCACGGAACGCGAGCTGATGATCGCGCCGTGGCCGATGCGGACGCCCGGCATGATCACCGCCTCGTAGCCGATCCAGACATCGTTGCCGATCACCGTGTCGCCCCGGTTGGGCAGCCCCGTCAGCAGGTCGAAGTGGTCGGCCCAGGAGCCGCCCAGGGTCGGGAACGGGAAGGTGGACGGGCCGTCCATGCGGTGGTTGGAGCCGTTCATGATGAACCGCACCCCCGTGCCCAGCGCGCAGAACCTGCCGATCACCAGGCGCTCCGGGCCGTAGTGGTAGAGCACGTTGCGGGTCTCGAACTCCGTGGCGTGCTCGGGGTCGTCGTAGTACGAGTAGTCGCCGACCTCGACCAGTTCCGACGTGACCAGGGGCTTCAGCTGCACCACGCGCGGCTGGCCGGGCATCGGGTGCAGGACGGTGGGGTCGGCCGGGACGAGGTCGGGACTCATGGGGGGGTCACTTCCGGGGGAGGGGGCGCGGGCAGGCGTGCGAAGGTCATCGTGGCAGCCCCGCCCCACGAGTCGCGCGTATTTTCCCGCCCGGCCGGGATGGCGGGATGGGATGATGCGGTGGTACTGGACGCGATCAACGCCGTGAACTGGAGCCGTATACCGGGCCCCGCCGACCTGTACGAGCCCGGTTCTCGCGGGCCGCTTCCCGGGCGGTAGGCAGTCGGCGGAGCTTCACCGACCCGGACACGTCACCCCGCTCGCCGTACAGGTCGCGCCGCGCTACCCGCTCAGCGACCACAGCCCCGATACCTGCCTGCGCGTCGACGGCGCTCGGCTGGACGAAGTCGCCCCGCCCGCCGTCCTGTTCCCCAGCCGGTGCGGGTCCGAATTCGCCGACGTGTAATTCCCTACGCCGCCCCCGCCGCGCATCCCAGCCGGAACGGCTCCCCCTGTGACCAGTCCGCCGCCACGCCCCGCATCACCAGCGCACTGTCCAGCACAGCGCTGCCCGGCGGGAAGCGGTCCAGGTCCTCGAAGAACGAGGAGCGTACGGAGCGGGGGCGGCCCGCCGTCACCTTCCAGGCGTCCGTGGACAGTTCGAGGACGTCCAGGTGGCTGCCCCCGGCGTTGGGGGAGAGGCCCCGGCTGCCGAGACGGAAGAACTCCGACGCCTCCGCCAGGTCCGAGAACAGCTCGCTGCCGCGCAGTTCGTCAGCCGCCTCCACCGTCGCGTCGACCTCCACCTCGCCGTCCCGGGTCGCGAAGGCCACCCGTACGGCATCGGCCTCCTCCCGCACCGTGAAGTCCGCCCGGCCGTGCTCGCCCGGGTAGATCCGGCCGCCCGCGAAGGCGTTGAGGCGTGAGGCCGTGTCGCGGCGCGGGATGTAGACGCCGCGCTCGACGCCGCTTGGGCCGTCCCACTCGACGGAGATCCGGTGCGCCGCGTTCTCACTGGTCAGCCCGGTCGCCGCCGGGGCCCAGCCGGGGCGGACGCCGCCGATCCGGAGCAGGCAGATCCCGGCCACCGCCCGGCCGCCCACCAGGTGGGGCCGTAGCGGCGCGGGCAGCAGGGCGGCCGCGACGTACGGGTCGACCCGGTAGTTCACCAGGAGACGGCGTTCGATGACGCTGGAGAGCCGGGGTCTGATCATGAGGCGTCGCTTCCCGGCGCGGAGCGCCACTTGGTGTTGCGGAGGACGATCTGCTCGGGGCAGACCGTGCTGAGGAAGCGGCCCACGCACAGGGCGAGCCGCTCCTCGGCGAGCGAGTAGAGGATGCGGTTGGCGTCCCGGCGCTCGGTGACGAGCCCGGCCCCCTTGAGCACGCCCAGGTGGCGCGAGATGGACGGGGCGCTGATCGAGAACCGGCTCGCGATCTCCCCGGCCGCCAGCTCACCGTCCCGCAGGTCCTCCAGGATCTGGCGGCGGGTGGGATCGGCGAGCGCGCGGAAGGCGCTCGCCTCGTCATCGGCCGGAACGGCGGGTGATTCCATGTGTGCATGTTTAGCACATGAGCTAAAGACCTAAGCAGGTGCCATGGAAGCGCCCCCGCGAGTCACGTCCTCGCGGGGGCTCTTCTTTCATCCGCCTGCCGAAGTGAAGGTTGAGAAGACGATCACGAGGCAGGACGTCTGTGGTGGGCAGGCGTCACGTCAGGGGGCGAGCAGCAGCACGTTCACGCGCTCCTTGGCCGCGGCGTAGCGCTTCGCCACGTCCTGCCAGTTGACGACCCGCCACATGGCCTCGATGAAGTCCACCTTCTGGTTCTTGTACTGCAGGTAGAAGGCGTGCTCCCAGGCGTCGAAGACCAGGATCGGGACCGAGCCCTGGCCGACGTTGCCCTGGTGGTCGTAGACCTGCTCGACGATCAGCTTGCCGCTCACGGGCTCGTACGCGAGCACGCCCCAGCCGGAACCCTGGGTGGTGGCCGCGGCCTTCGTCAGCTGGGACTTGAAGCCCGCGTAGGAGCCGAAGGACTCGGTGATCGCGTCGGCCAGGTCGCCCACGCCGTCCGCCGCGAGGGGCTCGCCGCCGCCGTCGCCGGTCATGTTGTGCCAGTAGATGGAGTGCAGGATGTGGCCGGAGAGGTGGAACGCGAGGTTCTTCTGGAGGCCGTTGATCGCTCCCCAGGCCTCCTTGTCGCGGGCCTCTTCCAGCTGCTCCAGGGTGTCGTTCGCGCCCTTGACGTACGCGGCGTGGTGCTTGTCGTGGTGCAGCTCGATGATCTGCGGATTGATGACCGGTTCGAGCGCCGCGTAGTCGTACGGGAGTTCCGGGAGCGTGTACGTGGCCATGGTTCGAACCCTCCGACTGCTGGGAATGCCGTCCAGTTGTTATTGCAACCTATATGCAGGAGCAATCTACGAGCAGGCTAACAGCAGGACGGTCCGCGAAGTGATCAGCCCTTCGGCCTAGGACCTGCGGCGCGGCGGGGCGGGGCCGCACGCCGCGGGGCGTGCGGGGAGGGGTGCGGATCGCCGGGCGTGCGGAGGCGGGCCCGGCCGGTGGGGGCGGCCGGGCCCGCCCGGTGGGTGGGGTCGCTGCCCTTCCGTTCCTGCGGGTCGACGTCCGTGCGGGCGGACGCGTCCTTCTCGCCGCTGGGGCGCCGGGACTTGCCCCGTCGGCCGGTGTCGCGCGTGTCGGCGTCCTTGCCGCGGTTCTCGCCGCTCCGGGTGGAACCCTCTGGCATGGTGCCTTCCGGTGAGGCGCGCTTCACCTCGTCGGTCGGCTTCTTGCGCGGCGCCTGTCCGGCTCCGGGGCGTAGGTGGCCGGGTGGAAGGAGCGGTGCGCGCTGGGGTTGGCCTGCTGGGGCTCCTCGTCGATGTCGGGGGACCGGCCGTGCTGCCCCCGCCCCTGAATCCGCTCGTCCCTCGCCGTGCCGGGGCGGATTCTTCGACATGGTGAGCTTCTCGCTCCCGTCGGGTGTCCTATTATCCTCCCTTTTCTTGCTATAAAGGCGTTCCGTCGTCTCGCCTGCCTCTCCCCGTGGGCGCCCAGGTTTGGACGCCGCTTCCCGGGGGACCCGGCCATGCAGCCGGGCGGCTGGGGGCGGGGACCGCAGGTGTGCCGCTCGCCGCCCGCCCCACCGATCAGGAGGACTTGATGGCACCCCCCAACGCCCCCGAAGCGCCGGACGGCCCGAACCGCGGCCGTGACCCGAAGCTGGCTCCGCCCCTCGCGGAGGCGGCGGGCTGGGGGCCGCTCGACGTCCGCGCCGTCGACACCGTGCGGCTGCTGGCGGCCGACGCGGTGCAGAAGGCGGGCCACGGCCACCCGGGCACCGCGATGAGCCTGGCCCCTCTGGCGTACCTGCTGTTCCAGCAGGTCATGCGGCACGACCCGGCCGACGACCAGTGGCTCGGCCGGGACCGCTTCGTGCTCTCCTGCGGCCACTCCAGCCTCACCCTCTACATCCAGCTGTACCTGAGCGGGTACGGCATGGAGCTGTCGGACCTGGAGGCGCTGCGCACCTGGGGGTCCAGCACCCCCGGCCACCCGGAGTACCGCCACACGCGGGGCGTCGAGATCACCACCGGCCCGCTGGGGCAGGGGCTGGCCTCCGCCGTCGGCATGGCGATGGCGGCCCGGCGCGAGCGCGGCCTCCTCGACCCCGACGCCCCCGCCGGCACGAGCCCCTTCGACCACCACGTGTACGTCGTCGCCTCCGACGGCGACCTGATGGAAGGCGTGACGAGCGAGGCCAGTTCGCTGGCGGGACACCAGGAGCTCGGGAACCTGGTCGTCTTCTACGACTCCAACCACATCTCCATCGAGGACGACACCGACATCTCCTTCAGCGAGGACGTCACCGCCCGCTACGCCGCGTACGGCTGGCACGTCCAGACGGTCGACTTCACCCGGACCGGCGACTACGTCGAGGACGTCGACGCCCTGCTCGCCGCCGTCGAGGCCGCGAAGAGCGAGAGCGGCCGGCCCTCCCTGATCCTGCTGCGCACGATCATCGGCTGGCCCGCGCCCACCAAGCAGAACACCGGCAAGGCCCACGGCTCCGCGCTCGGCGACGACGAGGTCGCCGCCACCAAGAAGCTGCTCGGCTTCGACCCGGACGCCGATTTCACCGTCGAGGACGACGTACTGGCCCACGCCCGCGCGGTCGTCGAGCGCGGGGCCTCGGCCCACCGCGCCTGGGAGCCCCGCTACCAGGTGTGGCGCGCCGCCCACCCCGAGCGCGCCGCACTCCTCGACCGGCTGCGGGAACACAAGCTGCCCGAGGGCTGGACCGACAGTCTCCCCGTCTTCGACCCCGACCCC
This sequence comes from Streptomyces sp. man185, assembly GCA_002551355.1. Lineage (GTDB taxonomy): Bacteria > Actinomycetota > Actinomycetes > Streptomycetales > Streptomycetaceae > Streptomyces. Next base: position 101,569 of record NTHE01000009.1, read on the forward strand.
AAGGGCATCGCCACCCGCAAGGCCTCCGGCGATGTGCTCACCGCGCTGGCCCCCGTGCTGCCCGAGCTGTGGGGCGGCTCGGCCGACCTGGCGGGGAGCAACAACACCACCATGGAGGGCGAGCCGTCCTTCGTACCGGAGTCCAAGCAGACCGGAGAGTTCCCCGGCAACCCCTATGGCCGTACGCTCCACTTCGGCATCCGCGAGCACGCCATGGGCGCGATCCTCAACGGCGTCGCCCTGCAGAGCCTCACCCGGCCCTACGGCGGTACGTTCCTGATCTTCAGCGACTACATGCGCCCGGCCGTACGGCTCGCCGCCCTGATGAAGCTGCCGGTCACCTACGTCTGGACGCACGACTCCATCGGCCTCGGTGAGGACGGCCCCACCCACCAGCCCGTCGAGCAACTGGCCGCCCTCCGCGCGATCCCCGGCCTCGACGTCGTACGGCCCGCCGACGCGAACGAGACCTCCGTCTGCTGGCGCACCGTCCTGGAGCACCACGACCGGCCCGCCGGACTCGCCCTGACCCGGCAGCCGCTGCCCGTCCTGGAGCGGGGTGCGGGCGACGGCGCGCACGCCTCCGCCGAGGGGGCCGCCCGCGGCGGCTACGTCCTCGCCGACAGCCTCAAGGGCACCCCGGACGTGATCCTCGTCGGCACCGGAAGCGAGGTCCACATCGCCCTGCAAGCACGCGAGTTGCTGGCCGCCGACGGGCACGACGCGCGGGTGGTCTCCATGCCCTGCCGCGAGTGGTTCGCCGACCAGAGTTACGCGTACCAGGACGAGGTGCTGCCGCCGGAGGTCCGGGCCCGGGTGAGCGTCGAGGCCGCCGTCGCCCAGGGCTGGCGGGACGTCGTGGGCGACGCGGGCCGCATGGTCAGCCTGGAGCACTTCGGCGCGTCCGCCCCCTACCAGCGCCTGTACGAGGAGTTCGGCATCACGCCCCGCGCGGTCGCCGAGGCCGCACGCGAGAGCATCCGCGCGGCAGCCGGACCCGTCCGGCCCGGCGGGGAACGCCCCGGCGCGACCCCGACCGGGGGCGGCACCGGGGACGTCGGCTGACCCCGGCCTCCCCTGGCCCCCTCCCGAAAGCCACCACCGACCGATCGTCGCCAGAAAGAATCGTCTTCAGGAAGAGGAGCCCATGGCCCCCGCACGCACCCCCCGCTACACCGTCCCCGGCCTCGGCGTCGACGAGGGACGACGGATCATCGACCTCCTGACGCTGCGCCTGCACGCGCTCAACGATCTCGCGCTCACCCTCAAGCACATCCACTGGAACGTCGTCGGGCCGCACTTCATCGCCGTCCACGAGATGCTCGACCCGCAGACCGCCGCCGTACGGGACATGGCCGACGCCGCCGCCGAGCGCATCTCCGCCCTCGGCGGCGAGCCGAACGGCACGCCGGGCGCCCTGGTCAGGGAGCGCACCTGGGAGGACTACAGCGTCGGCCGCGCCGACGCCATCGCCCACCTCGGCGCCCTGGACCTCGTCTACACGGGGATCATCGAGAGCCACCGCGAGGCGGTCGACAAGGCCGGCGAGATCGACCCCGTCACCGAGGACCTGCTCATCGAGCACCTGCGCGGCCTGGAGCAGTTCCAGTGGTTCGTCCGGGCCCACCTGGAGTCCAGCTCCGGCACCCTGTCGAACGCCGGAGCCGACACCGAGAAGGCGGCGGCCGAAGCGGCGTCCCCGAAGCGGGCCGCCGCCAAGCGCAGCCCGGCCAAGAAGACGGCCTTGCCCGCCCCGGCGAAGAAGACCGCCAAGAAGGCGGTCAAGAAGACCACGGCGAGCCGGCGCACCACCCGCTGAGAAGCGCCTTCCGGACGCTACGCCCGCAGGTCGTCCCTGGCCTGCGCGGCGATGTCCGGGAAGTCCGTCACCACCGCGTCCACGCCCTGCCCGTAGTGGAAGGCGTACTCGGCGAAGGCGTCGCCGAACGCGTTGGGGTCGGTGCCCCGGCGGTACGCGGCCGGGAGGTACTGGTTCTCCGCCCGGAAGGTGTACGCGCCGACCTTCAGGCCCGCCGCGTGGGCGTCCGCCAGCAGGGTGTGCGGCGGCACCAGCGAGGACTTGTCCGGGCCGATCCAGTCGGCGTACGAGGCGATCTCGCGCAGCCCGGCGGGGGTCATCATGTCCCGGTAGGTGATGCCGTGCCCGTACGGGCCGCCGCTCGTGCCCATCGCCTGCCACAACGGCAGACCGAGGCGGGCGGCGGCCACCCGGCGCAGGCTCGCGGGCTCGAAGGACTGCACGACGCAGTCCCGGGCGGTCAGCCGGTTGCGGCGGATCACCCGAATCAGCTCCTCCTCCAGCGGCAGCCCGATCGAGCGGAAGTACGTCGGGTGCTTCGTCTCGGGGAACACCGCGATGCGCCGGCCCGACTCCCGCGACAGCCGCCGGGCCAGGTCCACGACCTCCTGGAACGTCAGCACCCGGCCCCGCCCGTCGAAGACCGTGTTGCGGTCGCGGACCAGCGGCAGCCGTTCCACCGTGCGCAGCGTCCGCAGCTCGCGCAGCGTGAAGTCCTCGGTGAACCAGCCGGTCACCGCCTTGCCGTCGACCGTCTTCGTGGTGCGGCGGCCGGTGAACTCCGGGCGGTCGGCGACGTCCGTCGTCCCGCCGATCTCGTTCTCGTGCCGCACGACCAGGACATGGTCCTTCGTCGGCACGAGGTCCGGCTCGATCCAGTCGGCTCCGGCCCGTACGGCATAGGTGTACGCGTCGGCGGTGTGCTCGGGCCGCCAGCCCGCCGCCCCCCGGTGCCCGATGACCAGGGGGCCCGACGGATGGTGGTGGGGGCGCCGGCCTGCGGGGGAGGCGGCGACGGCCGGGGCGGTGGCCGCGGCGGTGACGGCGGCGGTGGCCAGGAGGATTGAACGACGCCTGGGGGCAACGGACATGACGGCTCCTCGGGTGGGTGGAGCCACCACGGAAGCGAGGGCGGATGACGGCCCGGCGTACGGTACCCGGCCCGGCGATGTCCTGTTGGTCACGGGTACACGCCGCACCGGAACCGCGCACCGGAGCGCGAGACGCCGAGACGCCGGGCTCCGCCCCGATCGTACGAGGAGGAGCCCGGCGTTCGTAGAGGCCGTGCGGGAACTACTGCCGCTGCGCCGGGATCTCGCCCGCGGTGCCCGTGCCGTCGCCGGTGCCGTTGCCGCCCCGCCGCCGCTGTTGCAGGAGGCCGAGGCCGATCAGCACCAGCGTCAGCGCCCCCGTGGCCAGCAGTTGGTCCCGGGTGTCCGGCTGGCGCAGCATCAGCAGGAAGATGCCGACCATGGCCGCCAGCGCGACGATCGTGCCGATGGGGAAGAACCACATCCGCACGACCAGCGTCGTAGGCGCCTCCCGCTCGGTGCGGCCGCGCAGGATCAGCTGGGAGGCCGCGATGAAGATCCACACCACCAGGATCACCGCGCCGATCATGTTCAGCAGCCAGGGGAAGACGTCGTCCGGCCGCCAGTAGCTGAGCAGCACGCACAGGAAACCGAAGACCGAGGAGAACAGCACCGCGTTGCGCGGCACCCCGGAGGAGATCTTCCCGAGGACGGACGGGCCCTGGCCGCGGGCGACCAGCGACCGGGCCATGCGGGACGCGCCGTAGATGTTGGCGTTCATCGCCGAGAGCAGGGCGATGAGGATGACCACGTTCATGATCTGCGCGGCGCTGCCGATGCCCAGGTGGTCGAGCATCGCGTAGAACGGGCCGACCTCGGCGACCTTCGGGTCGTCCCAGGGGACCAGCGTGACGATGACCGCCATCGAGCCGATGTAGAAGACCGCGATGCGCCACATCGCGGTACGGACGGCCTTCGCGACGCCCTGCACCGGGTTCTCGGACTCGGCCGCCGCGATCGTGACGGTCTCCAGACCGCCGTACGCGAAGACGGAGGCGAGGAGCCCGATGATGAAGCCGTCCGTGCCCTTGGGGAGGAAACCGCCGTCCCCCGTGAGGTTGGTGAGGCCGGGCGCGTCCGTGTCCGGCAGGACGCCGAAGATCGCCAGCAGGCCGAGCACCAGGAACAGCGTGATCGCGATGACCTTGAGCGCGGCGAACCAGAACTCGAACTCGCCGAAGTTCTTCACGGCGGCCAGGTTCGTGCCGAGGAAGATCACCATGAACAGGGCGACCCAGGCCCACTCCGGGGTCCCCGGCAGCCAGCCGCTGACGATCTGCGCGGCCCCGATGCCCTCCAGGCCCACGGCGACGCAGAGCAGGAACCAGAAGGACCAGCCCGCGGTGAACCCGGCCCACGGGCCGATCGCCCGCTCGGCGTGCACGGAGAAGGAGCCGGACGCCGGGTTGGCGGCCGACATCTCGCCGAGCATGCGCATCACCATCATGACGAGCAGCCCGGAGATGGCGTACGCGACGATGATCGAAGGGCCGGCCGCGGCGATCCCGGCGCCCGAGCCGACGAAGAGCCCGGCGCCGATCACCCCGCCGAGGGCGATCATCGAGAGGTGACGCTGCTTGAGGCCGTGGGTGAGCGCGGAGTCCGTCGAGGGCCCTGCGGGGGCCGCGGAGTCAGCGGTGGGGGGAGACGCGGAGGTCCGAGGCATGGACGAGCTCTGTTCGGTAGCTGAGACATGGGGACGAACCCTCAGTCTGGGCATCCGCACAGCTCACGCGGAATGGCTGTCCGCTATACGGTCACCAGGCTCACACAAGGTGCACACGCGCCTACCGATCGGTAAGCGCCGGGCCCTCGTGCTCATGTCCCGGCCGCGGCCCCTTGCGCTCCCGCCACTGACGCCCCACCGCCAACAGCAGCACCAGCGCCGTCGCCCCGGCCGACCACAGCACCTGCGGGCGTGCCGCGTCATCGGTCAGCATCAGCAGCAGCACCCCGAACAGCCCGGCCAGCGTCACCCAGGTCAGATACGGGAACCACCACATCCGCAGCGCGAGGGCGGCGGGAGCCTCCTGTTCCAGCCGGGCGCGCAGGCGCAGTTGGGAGGCGGCGATCAGCGCCCAGACGAACAGCAGCACCGCGCCGACCGAGTTGAGCATGTAGAGGAACACCGTGTCCGGCCAGAGCAGGTTGAGCAGTACGGAGACGAAGCCGAAGGCCACCGAGGCCAGCACCGCCCGCCGCGGCACACCGCCCGCCCCTTCCCGGGAGTCGTCGGAGCCGTCGTCCTTCGAAGCGCCCCCGCCCTTCGAACCGCCGCCCGAGACCTTCAGCAGCCCGCGCGGGGCCTCCCCGCGCTCCGCCAGCGAGAAGATCATGCGGGAGGAGCCGTACAGATTGGCGTTCAGCGCGGAGAGCAGCGCCACGAACACCACGATGTTCATGATCTGCCCGGCCGACGGAACCCCGATCGCGTCCAGCACCTTCACATACGGGCTCAGCCCGGCCTGCTGCGCGGTCCACGGCAGCACGGTCACGATCACCAGCATCGAGCCGACGTAGAAGAAGAGGATGCGCACCACCGCGCTGCGCACCGCCCGCCCCACCGCGCGCGCCGGGTCGTCCGTCTCGGCGGCGGCGATGGTGACGACCTCGAGGCCGCCGAAGGCGAACACCACGGTCAGCACACCGGAGACGACCCCGCCCCAGCCGTTCGGCAGGAAGCCCCCCTGACCGGTCAGGTTGGTCATCCCGACCGGGTCGGTGTCCGGGAGCCACCCGAGGACCGCCAGCACCCCGAGCACCAGGAAGACGACGATCGCGCCGACCTTCAAGGAGGCGAACCAGAACTCGAACTCGCCGAAGTTCTTCACCGCCGTCAGGTTCGCCGCGGTGAAGACCACCATGAACAGCAGCACCCACGCCCACGGTTCGATGCCCGGCACCCAGCCGTGGGCGATCTGCGCGGCCGCCGTCGCCTCCACGGCGAGGACCACCACCAGCAGGAACCAGTACAGCCAGCCGACGCTGAACCCGGCCCACCGCCCGAGCGCCCGCTCCGCGTGCACGGAGAACGACCCGGAGGCGGGCATCGCGGCGGACATCTCACCCAGCATCCGCATCACCAGCATCGCGAGCGCCCCCGCGATCAGATACGAGACGACGATCGCGGGCCCCGCCACCGCGATCCCGGCGCCCGAGCCCACGAACAGCCCCGCCCCGATCACCCCGCCGAGCCCCAGCATCGTCAGATGGCGCTGCTTGAGCCCGTGCGACAGCGGCTCGGCGGGAGTCGCGGCCGCGGCAGGGGTGGGGGGAGCCTCGTGCATGGGGTGCGGTTCACTCTCGGATCATTTATGGGGAACCTACAGTCTGCGGCCGCGATCCCTCTCCCGCCAAAACGGACCCCCACCCGCCCCACCTCAGTGACGAGCGTCACGCGGGAACGCGATTGCGCCGCAGGCTTTGTGTGAATCCCACCAACCCATCAACCGCCGCTTTGTGGGCGGCTGATGGTGATCGAGCGTTCACTGGTGGGCTAACGTCGGCGGAGCCCGACCCCACCCCGACCGCCGGGGGCCGCCCCGGCCCACCTGCCCTCACCCGCGGAGTCCCGATGAGCACTGCTGCCGCCCCCGTCCGCTCCGGAGCGGTCCTCGCCGACCTGCTGCCCGCAGCCCGGCACCGCTACGCCGTGGACGCGGCCCTCGTCCTCGGCGGCGCGGCCCTGACCGGCATCGCGGCCCAGATCGCCGTCCCGGTCCCCGGCTCCCCGGTCCCGGTCACCGGTCAGACCTTCGCCGCACTCCTCATCGGCACCGCGCTGGGCGCCCGCCGGGGCTTCCTCTCCCTCGCGCTGTACGCGCTCGTCGGCATGGCCGGCATGCCGTGGTTCGCGGAGGCCTCCTCGGGCTGGAGCATGCCGTCCCTCGGCTATGTCTTCGGCATGCTCCTGGCCGCCACCGTCGTCGGCGCCCTCGCCCGCCGCGGCGGCGACCGCTCCGTGCTGCGCACGGCGGGCACGATGGTCCTCGGCTCAGCGATCATCTACGCCATCGGCGTGCCCTACCTCGCGCTGTCCACCGGGATGTCGCTGAGCGCCGCCGTCGCGGCCGGCCTCACCCCGTTCCTGATCGGCGACGCCCTGAAGGCGGCCCTGGCCATGGGCCTCCTGCCCACCACCTGGAAGCTGCTGGGCCGCCGCGGCTGACCAGCCCTCAGCCCTCGTAAGGCCCTCCGAAGAGGCCCGCCGGATCGTACTGGGAGACCAGGCCGGCGAGCCTCTTCGCCGTTTCCGGCTCATGGAAACCGGCGGTCCGGTCCCCGCCGCCGAAGCAGAAGTTGGCCGCGCGCCCCTGAACGAGCGGCCCCAGCACCCCGGACACCTCCCCGTACAGCGAGCGCACCGACGGCACGTCCGTACCGTCCAGCGGCGACAGCAGCCGCAGCAGGAAGCCCGCGTCCCGGTAGGGCACCGCGCTCGCCACCCGAGGCCGCTCGGCGGACGCCCCGCCGAGGTGATTGAGCTGCACCACGTTCATCATCTGCGCCCCGGGCCCGGTCAGCTCCAGCACCCGCGCGGCCCTCTCCGCCTCCAGTCCCCGAAGCATCAGCCCCTCCCCGTAGTACGCGTGCGCGAACGGCGGGTCGTTGTGGATGGTGGGGCTCTCCGCGTACGGCATCTCCCGGAAGGAGTCCTCCAGCGCGGGCCCGATCGCCCGCAGCGGGGCCACCAGCCGCTCGCCCTCGGCCGCGTCCCCCGTGAACGCGACCCGCACCGAGACGACGTACCGCCCGCGCACCTCCTCGGGCACCTGCGGCAGGTCCGGATAGGGCAGCGCGGCCAGTGAGGACGTGAGGCTCTCCGGCACCGTCCGGGTCCACCCCAGATAGCGGTCCACCACCTCGGCCGCCCGTTCCCCGTCGAACGCGATCGACCCTCCGTACAGCCGCTCCACCGCCACCAGGCCGATCTCCAGCGAGGTCACCACCCCCAGCCGGCGCCCGCCGCCGCGCAACCCCCAGAACAGCTCCGGCTCGCGCTCGGGCGTGACCCGGCGCGGAACACCGTCGGGGGTCACCACCTCCAGCGCCCGGACATGGTCGGAGGCGTACCCGAACTGCCGGGCCAGGATGCCCAGTCCGCCGCCCAGCGTGTACGAGACCGCGCCCACCGAGGGCGACGAGCCGTTGAGCGGGGCGAGACCGTGCGGGGCGGCCGCCGCGGTCACCGCGCCCCAGGTCGCTCCCGCCCCGATCGTGGCCGTGCGGGCGACCGGGTCGACGGTGACGGAGTCCAGGGCGCGGGTGACCACGAGGACGCCGCCCTCGACCGCTCCGGGCAGTCCGTGCCCGGTGGCGTGCGCGGTCACGCGGAGCCCGCGCCCGGCGGCGTACGCCACGGCCTCCCGCACGTCGTCGGGGGTACGGGCCTCGACGAGACGGTCGGGGCGGATCGGGAAGCCGGTCTGGAAGCTGGCGGGGGCGGACCCGCCGGGCCGGGACGACATGGAAAAGCTCTCCTTCGGTCGCGTTTCTGCGGTGTGAAGGAGAGCTTCCCCGGCATACCTGACAGCGTCCGTCAGGTATGGATGACGATTCGTGGCGGACGGCCGACGATCACTTGGCGACGGCCTTGCGGCCGCGCCTCTCGCGGAACAGCGAGATGCCCACCACCAGGGCCGCGACCAGCAGCGACAGCACGACCTGCTCGCGGGCGGTGTCGTCGGTCAGCATGTAGACGAGGACGAAGGAGATCGCCGCGATCGTCGCCCAGGTGAGGTACGGGAAGAGCCACATCCGTACGACCAGCTTGCCGGGGGTCTCGCGCAGGATGATCCCGCGCATCCGCAGCTGGGTGAAACAGATGACCAGCCACACGAAGAGCGCGACCGCGCCGGAGGAGTTCAGCAGGAACTGGAACACCGTGTCGGGCCACTGGTAGTTGAAGAACACCGCCACGAAACCGAAGACCACCGAGGACAGGATCGCCGTCTGCGGCACACCGCGCTTGTTGACCTTGGCGAAGGACTTCGGGGCGTCCCCCCGCTCGCCGAGCGAGAACGCCATCCGGGATGCGGTGTACAGACCGGAGTTGAGGCAGGACAGCACGGCCGTCAGCACGATGAAGTCCATGACGTTGCCGGCCTGCGGGATCCCGATCGAGTCGAGGGCGGCGACATAGCTGCCCTTTTCCATGATCGACGGGTCGTTCCACGGCAGCAGCGTCAGCACGACGAAGATGGAGCCGAGGTAGAAGACGGCGATACGCCAGATCACACTGTTGGTGGCCTTCGAGACGGCGCGCTGCGGGTCCGAGGACTCGCCGGCGGCCAGCGTCACGATCTCACTGCCCATGAACGAGAAGACGACCATCAGCACACCGGTCAGGATCGCGCCCGGCCCCTCGGGGAAGAACCCGCCGCTGTCCGTCAGATGGGCCAGACCCGACCCCGGGTTGTCCGAACCGGGCAGGAACCCGAAGACGGCGAGGAAGCCGACGACCACGAACGCGGCTATCGCCACGACCTTGATCCCGGCGAACCAGAACTCGAACTCGCCGTAACTGCCGACCGAGACCAGGTTGGTGGCGGTCAGCACGACCATCACGATCAGCGCCCAGGCCCACTGGGGCACGCCCGGAACCCAGCTCTCCAGGATCTTCGCGCCCGCCGTGGCCTCTACGGCGAGCACCACGACCCAGAAGAACCAGTAGAGCCAGCCGATGGAGAAACCGGCCCAACGGCCGAGCGCCTGGTCGGCGTAGGCGGAGAAGGAGCCGGAGCTCGGCCGGGCTGCCGCCATCTCGCCGAGCATCCGCATCACGAGGACGACCATCAGGCCGACCATCGCGTACGAGATCAGGATCGCCGGACCCGCGGCCGCGATGCCCGCGCTCGATCCCACGAAGAGCCCGGCGCCGATCACGCCGCCGATCGCGATCATCGAGAGGTGGCGGTTCTTCAGGCCTGCCTGAAGCCCGCCCGACGAGTCCGGCCGGTCCGGCTCACCGGGCTCCTGGCCCGGCTTCGCCAGCGTCGTCTGCGACGTCATGGGGGGATTCCTTACCTTTTCGAGCATGAGGGTGTGCCCTGCTCCGCCGTCGGGTGGTGCCCGTGGGGTGTGCGAAGACAAGGCCACGCATTCAAGCCCGATACAAGGCGGAAGGGGAACCCCCTCTTTCGGATCGTTTGCCGGATCGTTGCCCAAGTGGCGTTCGCCACACAAAACCGGGCTCAGACCTGCGAATCATCGGATGGAGGCGTTGGCCCCGCTGACGGCTACCCCGCGAAGTTCGTGCCACACTTCGCACCATGCGCGTGTACCTCGGATCCGACCATGCCGGCTACGAACTCAAGAACCACCTCGTCGAGTGGCTCGGCGCCCACGGCCACGAGGCCGTCGACTGCGGCCCCCACATCTACGACGCCCAGGACGACTACCCGCCGTTCTGCCTGCGTGCCGCCGAGAAGACGGCCGCCGACCCGGACAGCCTCGGCATCGTGATCGGCGGCTCCGGCAACGGCGAGCAGATCGCCGCCAACAAGGTCAAGGGCGTCCGCGCCGCACTGGCCTGGAGCGAGCAGACCGCCGCCCTCGGCCGCGAGCACAACAACGCCAACGTCGTCGCGATCGGCGGCCGGATGCACACGGTCGAGGAGTCCACGAAGTTCGTCGAGATCTTCCTCTCCACCCCGTACTCCGGCGAGGAGCGCCACACGCGCCGCATCGAGATGCTCTCGGCGTACGAGGCCACCGGCGAACTCCCACCGATCCCGGCCCACCACCCCCAGCAGGGCTGACCCCGCCCCACACCGCTTCCGTGCCGCCGGGTCCCGCCCGGCGGCACGGTCATGTCACCGCCCGACCCGTCACCCGTATCTCCACGAGGAGCAGCCCGCCGTGCCCGAGGGCCACACCATCCGCCGGCTCGCCGACGACCACGCCGAACGGTTCGCGGGCGCACCGGTACGGGTGAGCAGCCCGCAGGGCAAGTTCTCCGACAGCGCGGCCCTGCTCGACGGGCGGACCCTCACCGCCACCGACGCCCACGGCAAACACCTCTTCCTCGGATTCGGGGAAACCGGCTGGGTCCACATCCACCTCGGCCTCTTCGGCAAGCTCGGCTTCGGCGCCGCCCCGCCCCCGCCGCCCACCGACACCGTCCGCCTCCGCCTGGTCAACGCGGACCACTACGCGGATCTGCGCGGCCCCACCGCCTGTGCCCTGCTCACCGAGCCCGAGAAGCACGCGATACACGAGCGCCTGGGCCCGGACCCGCTGCGCGGCGACGAGGACGGGGAGCGCGCCTGGCAGCGGATCTCCCGCAGCCGGACCACCATCGCCGCGCTGCTGATGGACCAGAAGGTCATCGCGGGCGTCGGCAACGTCTACCGCGCCGAGGTCCTCTTCCGCCACGGCATCGACCCGTACCGCACCGGCCGGGGCCTCACCCGCGCCGAGTGGGACACGATCTGGGCGGACCTCGGCGACCTGATGCGCGAAGGCGTGCGGAACAACCGCATCGACACCGTCCGCCCCGAACACCTCCCCGAGGCCATGGGCCGCCCGCCCCGCAAGGACGACCACGGCGGCGAGGTCTACGTCTACCGGCGCGCGAACCTGCCCTGCCACCTCTGCCGTACGGAGATCCGTACCGCTGACCTCGTCTCCCGCAACCTCTTCTGGTGCCCCCGGTGCCAGCCGCCGGGGCCCTCCGGCGGCGGGAAAGGCTGAAAGCCGTCCGAAGAAGGCGGACGGGAACGCGCGGACGACCCCATTTCGAGCGCATTGTCACCGGGGTCCCCCTGCACCGGAGGCGTTCGGGTGGATAAGGTCCCGGCAGTGGCCCGTAGCGGAGGAGTAGACGACTTCTGGGCCCGGTGGCGCAGAAAGATGCACCGGGTCCGCACCGGTGTGCGCAAATCCGGGGTCGACTACTTCCGCGGCGACGGTTCCGACTGGATCGCCCTGGCCGGTCTGCTGCTGACGATCCCGGCCATCACCTTCGCCACCGTCGTCAGCCCGCTCTGGATCGACCCGGCCGCCCTCGCCCTGCCCATCGTGGCGGGCGGTCTCGTGCTGCGCCCCGCCAGCCTGCTGGGCCTGTACGCGACGGCCGCCGTCGCCCTGATCATCGAGGCGCTCACCCTCGGCCCGTACCTGGACGGCCCCGCCAGAGTCACCCCGGGCACCGTCCTCGTGGTCGCCGCCTGCGGGTTCTTCGGGCTGGTCCTCGCCCAGTTCAGGGCCCGGGTCGGCGTGCCCTGGCGGGGCGGCGGCACGATGCTCTTCGACCTGCGCGAACGCATCCGGGTGCAGAGCTCCCTGCCCCGGCTGCCGCAGGGCTGGCACCGCGAGATGGCCCTGCGCCCGGCGGGCGGCCAGTCGTTCTCCGGGGACTTCGTCGTCGCGGCCCGCACCCACGGGGGCCGCACCCTGGAGGCCGTCCTCACCGACGTCTCCGGCAAGGGCATGGACGCGGGCTCCCGGGCCCTGCTGCTGTCCGGCGCCTTCGGCGGGCTGCTCGGCTCGCTGGCCCCGCACGCCTTCCTGCCCGCCGCCAACGGCTATCTGCTGCGCCAGGACTGGGACGAGGGCTTCGCCACCTCCATCCACCTGGTGCTGGACCTGGAGTCGGGCGACTACGAGATCTACTCCGCGGGCCACCCGCCCGCCCTCCAACTGCACGCGGGCAGCGGGCAGTGGGAGGAGAAGTCGGGGGAGGGGCCCCTGCTCGGCGTCTACGACGGAGCCGAGTTCGACGCGGTGAAGGGCTCGCTCGCACCCGGCGACGTCCTCATGCTGTTCACCGACGGTCTGGTGGAGGCCTCCGACCGGGACATCGCCGAGGGCATCGACCGGCTGACGGGCGAGGCCGACCGCTATGTATCCACCGGCTTCGAGGGCGCTGCCTGGCATCTGATCGAGGCCTGCGCCAAGGACGTCAACGACGACCGGGCCCTGTTGCTGCTCTCCCGCCGGGCCTGAGAGCGGCCTCCGGCACGGACGCCGCTCCCACCGGACCCTGAACGGCGGAGAGGCGCCCGTCACCCGGGGGCCGGGTATCGGGGCGCCTCTCCGCCGTCCGGTGGTGCTGGGCCGTGAGGCTCAGCCGGTGGTGCTCAGACCGACACCGGAACCTGCTCCTGGTCCTGGTTGTCGTCCTTCTTGCGGCCGCCCGGCAGGATGCGGGCCAGCCAGTGCGAGCGTCCGGCGGCCAGCGGCGCGAGGACGGCGAGCAGGAGGACGTAACCGGCGATGAACGGCGAGAGCCGCTCGTCCAGTCCGGCGGCCGCCGCCATCGTGGCCAGGATGAGCGCGAACTCACCGCGGGCGACCAGCGTGGTGGCGATGTTGGACGTGGCCTGCGCGCCGAAGGAGTACACCTTCGCCGCCGCGAGTCCGGCCGCGACGTTCATGGCGAGCGTCAGCACGACGGCCGCAAGCACCGGCCACAGCACGCTCGGAAGGTCGCCCGGGTCGATGGAGAGGCCGAAGGCGAAGAAGAAGATCGCGCCGAACGCGTCCCGCAGCGGGTGGACCAGCTTGAGGATGCGGTCGCCGGACGAGGTGGAGCCGAGCATCAGGCCGACCATGAACGCGCCGATCGCGTCGGCGACGCCGAACATCTCGGAGACACCGGCGACGAAGACGGCCATGCCGAGGAACGAGATGACCAGCAGCTCGTCGTCCTTGGTGTTCATGAGCTTGCCGATGATCTTCGTGCCGAACCGCGCCGCCAGCGCGAGCAGCAGCAGGAAGCCGAAGGCCTTGCCGCCGTCGATCAGCGCGGCCGAGAGGCTGTCCGCACCGGACAGGATCGGCTGGAGCGCGGCGAGGTACAGGGCGAGGAAGATGTCCTCGACGACGATGATGCCGAGGATCGGGCGGGTCTCCGGATTCCCGATGCGTCCGAGGTCCACCAGGATCTTGGTGACGATCGCGGACGAGGAGATGCCGAGGACACCGGCCAGGACCAGCGCCTCCGAGGTGCCCCAGCCCAGCGCGAAGCCGAATATGAGACCGGCGCCGACGTTCAGGACGAGATACGTCCCGCCCGCGATGGCCATCTTCCGGCCACCCGTCTTGAGGTCGTCCATGTGGAACTCGAGCCCCAGGTAGAAGAGCAGGAGGACGAGTCCCAGCGCGGAGAGCATCTCCAGGTCGTGCGGGTTCGAGAGGAGTGTGTATCCGGGGGTGTGCGGGCCGAGGAGGATTCCGGCCAGGATGAACAGGGGGATCGTCGGCAGCCCGATACGGCCGCCGAGGCGGGCGAGGACGGCAGCGGCCAGGAAGGCGCCGCCCATGGCGAGGAGGGTGTCTGCGTGTCCGATGAGCCTGGTCCTTCGGGGTCGGTCAAGAGCTGGTCAAGGGGGCATCAAGATTCCATCAGTAATTAGTTTACCGAACGATTGACGCTGCAACTATGACTCCGTCAGATTGTCAGCTTTTGTCTGCATGGTCCACGAGGGTGTCGCGCCAACAGCCCCAGGGGTGGAGCGAGTTCGGTCGCCGTCCCGGGCGCGGTCGTAGGCTCAGCCCATGACTGGACGGCATCTGAGCGTCTCCGAGGTGGAGGCCATCGCCCGCGAGGCCCACGCGCGGCAGACCGACAAGGCGGGCCGCCCGTACGTGGAACACCTGGCGGCGGTGGCCGAAGGCGTACGGGTACGCGGCGGCGACGACGGGCAGATCGCGGCGGCCTGGCTGCACGACGCCGTCGAGGACGCCGCGCTCTCCGCCCGGTGGCTGGCCGCCGCCGCCCTGCCGCAGGAGGTGAAGGACATGGTCCTGGCGGTGACCAAGCGGCCGGGGGAGGAGCTGTCCTCGTACACCGGGCGGATCCTGGCCACTCCGGGGGCGCTGCTCATCAAGGAGGCGGACCTCGCCCACAACACGGATCCCGCCCGCCTCGCGGTCCTGGACGCGGCGACCCGTACCCGGCTGGTGGCGAAGTATGCGCAGGTGCGAGGGCTGCTGGGGCTGGTCGGCGACGAATCACCTCCGGACCGAAAGAATTCGGCCAACCCGGAGACGCACTGATCCACCCGCGCTCCGGCTGCGGGTGGATCAGGGAAAAGCGGCGGGGGGAGCGCCGGCCGGCTCCGTGCGGCAGCGGGCTCTGCGGGGACTCAGCGCTTTGCGGTCTCCCTGCGGAACGCCCAGTTCATGTCCGGCTCGGTGGCCCACTTCAGCGCGCGGCCCACCAGCGGGGTGCACATGAGTGTCACGGCCACCGCCGCCACGAGCGAGACCACGACGAGGCCGACGGGGTCGGAGAGCCAGGTGTAGCGGTCGAACAGGCCCGCGTATTCGGCCCCCTTGATCAGGAAGCCGTGCAGCAGATAGCCGCAGATCGTTCCGGCGCCGAGCACCGTGAACCACCGTGCCCTGCCGGGCACCCAGGCCAGGAAGCCGATCGTCAGCACCAGGGCGCAGCCGAACATCGCCAGCGTCATCACCGCGCCCGACCACCACGGGGCGTCCATCTCCTGCGCGCTGTTGGCGCGGTAGAGCCAGCCGAGCTGCATGCGCGGGGCGATCCAGTACGCGAAGAGCAGCGCGCCGGCGAACAGCGGCAAGGACAGCAGCCGCACCTCGCGCCGCCTGACCAGCTGGAAGTGCTCGGGCTTCATCAGCAGGCCGAGCACGAAGAACGGCAGGAACTGCAGCACCCGCTGGAGGTCGAGGTCGTCGCCGATGTCGGGGGAGACGGAGGCGAGCATGGCGATGGCGAGTGCCACCGGCAGCGGATGGCGAATCGTCTGCCAGATCGGCGTGGTCACGCGCCAGATGAACAGGGCGATCAGGAACCAGGTCAGGAAGAACGGGTCTATCAGGCTGATCGACATGTCGGGCGCATCGTCCGCGTACCGCTTGAAGAGCGAATAGGCCGTCTCGAACAGCACGTACGGCACCGCGACCGAGGTGATCAGCCGCTTCACCTTGGGCGTCGTCATGTCGAACGACCGGGAGAAATAGCCGGAGATGAGGATGAACGCCGGCATGTGGAACATGTACACGATCATGTACAGCGCCCGGGTGGCGCGACTGCCGTCCATCACGGGTTCCCAGGCGTGGGCCACCGCGACGAGGACGATCGCCAGATACTTCACATTGTCGAAGTAGGGATCGCGCTTCTTCGCCGCCGCGGGCGCCGGAGCGGCGGCGGCCGGAGCGCTGGTCCCGGGAGCGGGCCGGGCAGCGGTGGCGGTGAGCGTCCGCTCATGTCTGGGCTCCGACTCCCGGGTCGCCGGGGGGAGCGGGGCCCTCTGGAAAAGGCTCGGAGCTTGGAACATCTAAGGCACCTTAGACCGGTCGATTGCCTTGCGTAAAACTGCGGGGAGATATCGCGTGTTCCCCTCTATTCGAATGCGAAACCGCCGAACACCGCCCGCTATGACACACTTGATCCCGCTTAAATAGGGCATATCGCCAGGATGTCGGCCGGAGTGAATTACATCGCATCCACGTCGTCAATTGGCTGTGAACGAAGTGTGGGGACGCGGAAACGATCACTGTGGTGGATATTCGGCCGCCGGGATTTCACAGCCGACGCACAGGGGGCGCGAGGGCGGCGCGGCTCCCGCGCGCTTCCCGGGCCCGGGGCGGCCCCTGCCCCGCCCGGCGCCCGTCACCGCGACGGCGCCGGCTGTGAAGGATGGCGGGATCCCGTCACTCCGTTCCGTCACCCGGCAGCAACCACGGGGGAGTTGGTGGCACGATGGGGGCGACGGGGCGCGCGGTGGTGCACGCTTCCGGGCCGGCAAGGCGGACCGACCGAGGGTGTGATCAGACGTGGCTATTTCACTGTCTATGGTGCTGCTGTTCGCGGTCATCCTGGTGGTAATGATCCGTAGCGGCTCCATCAAGCCGGGACCCGCGATAGTCGCTGTGCTCTTCGGCTTCTTCCTGGCATCGACCGGCATGGCCCCGTCGATCAACAGGTTCATGAACTCGATAGCCGACACCATCAACCAGATCAGCTTCTGAAGCACCGCGAAGCAGCGAGAAGCACGAGGGCCGGGCCGGAGAATCATTCTCCGGCCCGGCCCTCGACTGCGTGGAGCGGGCGACGGGAATCGAACCCGCGTAGCTAGTTTGGAAGACTAGGGCTCTACCATTGAGCTACGCCCGCAAGCGTCGCACCGCAGGTCCGTGGACCGCGGCACGAAGAGCATCGTAGCGGGTCGGCGGCGGTGCCCGCACACCCGTTGTGCCGGCCGCCCGACCGGACCCGTGCCGGAACCGGACCCGCCCCGGTGGAGCCGCTCCGTAAAGCGTCGGATCCACGGTCGCCGTGCATGTACCCTACGTGTCGCACCGACGGGGTGTGGCGCAGCTTGGTAGCGCGTCCGCTTTGGGAGCGGAAGGTCGTCGGTTCGAATCCGGCCACCCCGACCACCAGCAAGATCGCATTGTGGGAGTCCTCCCCCTTGCCGTTACTATGCAAAATGCGTGCCCGTGTGTCTGATGTACCGGGCTCGGTCCGCGAAGCCGCCACTCGGCGGCCCAGCAGAACCCCAAGAAGTCAGCCACCAAGGAGACCGAACCGTGAAGAGCGCCGTGGAGACCCTGAACCCGACTCGGGTTCGGCTCAGCATCGAGGTGCCCTTCGAGGAGCTCAAGGACAGCCTCGACGCGGCGTACAAGAAGATCAACCAGCAGGTCACGGTGAAGGGCTTCCGCAAGGGCAAGATCCCCGCCCGGGTCATCGACCAGCGGTTCGGCCGCGGTGCGGTGCTGGAGGAGGCCGTCAACGACGCCCTCCCGAAGTTCTACACCGAGGCGGTCAACGAGGGTGAGCTGAACGTCCTCGGCCAGCCCGAGGTCGACATCACCGAGCTGAAGGACGGCGAGCTGCTGGCCTTCACCGCCGAGGTTGACGTACGCCCCGAGATCGAGATCCCGGACTACTCCGGCATCGAGGTCACCGTCGACGCCCTTGAGGTCACCGACGAAGAGGTCGAGAAGGCCGTGGAGCAGCTCCGCGAGCGCTTCGCCTCCACCAACCCGGTCGAGCGTGCCGCCGCAGACGGCGACGTCGTCACGATCGACCTGGAGGCCAAGGTCGACGGTGAGGTCCTGGAGGACGGCGTGGCCGCCGGTGTCTCGTACACCATCGGTTCCGGCGAGCTCCTCGACGGCATCGACGAGGCCGTGACCGGTCTGGAGGCCGGTGGCGAGGCCACCTTCACCTCCGAGCTGAAGGGCGGTTCCGCCGAGGGCAAGGCCGCGGAGGTCACCGTCAAGGTCACCGCCGTCGCCGCCCGTGAGCTCCCCGAGCTGGACGACGACTTCGCCCAGATGGCCAGCGAGTTCGACACGCTGGAGGAGCTGCAGGCCGACAGCCGCAAGCGCCTGGAGACCACCAAGCAGTACGACCAGGCCACCCAGGCCCAGGAGCGCGTCCTGGAGGAGCTGCTGAAGCTCGCCGAGGTCCCGATCCCGGAGAAGCTGCTCGCGGACGAGGTCCAGACCCGCAAGCACAACCTGGAGCACCACCAGCTCGGTCAGATGGGCCTCGACCTCGAGAAGTACCTCGAGATCCAGGGCAAGACCCTGGAGGAGTTCGAGAACGAGACCTCCGAGCAGGCCATCAAGGGCATCAAGACCCAGTTCATCCTTGACGAGCTCGTCAACAAGGAGAAGCTGAACGTCAACCAGGAGGAGCTCACCGAGCACCTCATGCGGCGCGCTGCCTCCTCCGGCATGAGCCCCGACCAGTTCGCCCAGGCCGTCGTCGAGGGTGGCCAGGTGCCGATGCTCGTCGGCGAGGTCGCTCGCGGCAAGGCGCTCGCCGTCGTCGTCGAGGCCGCCAAGGTCGTCGACACCAACGGCGAGGTCGTCGACCTCGAGGACGAGGAAGAGACCGCCGAGACCTCGGAGGCGGCCGAGGCCGCCACCGAGGAGAAGGCGGACGACAAGGCCGAGGAGAAGAACGAGGCCTGAGCCTCGCCCTGATCCCCAGGACAGCCTCGCGCTGACCGGTACGACGGGCCCCGGACGCATCGCGCGTCCGGGGCCCGTCGCCGTATCCCCGTCGCATCCCGCCGTATCGCTGTGCGGCCCCGGAACCCTTGTGCCCACTGCGGACCTTGCGCTCCCAGCGAACAGTTGCGGAAGCGGGATGGCGTTGTCCCACCTGCGCGTTAGGGTCCATGAAGAGGAAGGGTGGAGCAGTGGCTTCACCCGCCCGGTACGAAGACGCTGAGACGGCCGGAGCCGTCAGAGACGAGCAGGTGGATACGTGACGAATCTGATGCCCTACGCCGCCGGAGAGCCGTCCCTCGGTGGAGGCCTCGGTGACCAGGTCTACAGCCGACTGCTCGGCGAGCGCATCATCTTCCTCGGTCAGCAGGTCGACGATGACATCGCCAACAAGATCACCGCACAGCTTCTCCTCCTTGCCGCCGACCCGGACAAGGACATCTACCTCTACATCAACAGCCCCGGTGGTTCGGTGACGGCCGGCATGGCGGTCTACGACACCATGCAGTACATCCCCAACGACGTCGTCACCATCGGTATGGGCATGGCCGCCTCCATGGGGCAGTTCCTGCTCACCGGCGGCGCCGCCGGCAAGCGCTTCGCGCTCCCGAACACCGACATCCTCATGCACCAGGGTTCGGCCGGCATCGGCGGCACGGCCTCGGACATCAAGATCCAGGCCGAGTACCTGCTCCGCACCAAGACGCGGATGGCGGAGATCACCGCCCGCCACTCCGGCCAGACCGTCGAGACGATCATCCGCGACGGCGACCGCGACCGCTGGTACACGGCGGAGGAGGCCAAGGACTACGGCCTCATCGACGAGATCATCACGTTCGCGTCGGGCATCCCGGGCGGCGGCGGCACCGGTGCCTGATCCGGTATCCACCGGACCGTCGGCACCACTCCCGCACCACCGTCTCCCACGCCGAGACCTCCAGCCCCAGAACGCCACCAGGATGGTGAACACCCACATGAACAACTTCTCCGGCGCCTCCGCGAGCGGCCTCTACACCGGCCCGCAGGTGGACAACCGCTACGTCGTCCCGCGCTTCGTGGAGCGCACCTCGCAGGGTGTGCGTGAGTACGACCCGTACGCGAAGCTCTTCGAGGAGCGCGTGATCTTCCTCGGCGTCCAGATCGACGACGCCTCGGCCAACGACGTCATGGCGCAGCTCCTGTGCCTGGAGTCGATGGACCCCGACCGCGACATCTCGATCTACATCAACAGCCCCGGCGGCTCGTTCACCGCGCTCACCGCGATCTACGACACGATGCAGTTCGTGAAGCCGGACATCCAGACGGTCTGCATGGGCCAGGCGGCCTCCGCCGCCGCCGTCCTGCTGGCCGCGGGCACCCCGGGCAAGCGCATGGCGCTCCCGCACGCCCGGGTGCTCATCCACCAGCCGTCCTCGCAGACGGGCCGCGAGCAGCTCTCCGACCTGGAGATCGCGGCCAACGAGATTCTCCGCATGCGGACGCAGCTGGAGGAGATGCTGGCCCGGCACTCGACGACCCCGCTGGAGAAGATCAGCGAGGACATCGAGCGCGACAAGATCCTCACGGCCGAGGACGCCCTCGCGTACGGTCTGGTCGACCAGATCGTTTCCACCCGCAAGACCACCGCGGGCGCATCGCTCTGACGTCGGTCTTTCCCCTTGGCACATTCCGTTTGCACGACCACGGCCGTGTGAACCGTGCCAAGGGGGGCCCGAACGGGGGCCCAGGCAAGGTACCGTCGGATAGAGGCACCAGGAGCCGCTGAACCAGGCGTCTCCCAGGCGAAGGGGAAGCACCTCGTGGCACGCATCGGTGATGGCGGCGACCTGCTCAAGTGCTCGTTCTGCGGAAAGAGCCAGAAGCAGGTGAAGAAGCTCATCGCGGGACCCGGTGTGTACATCTGCGACGAGTGCATCGATCTCTGCAACGAGATCATCGAGGAGGAGCTCGCGGAGACGAGCGAGGTGCGCTGGGAAGAGCTTCCCAAGCCTCGCGAGATCTACGAGTTCCTGGAGGGGTACGTCGTCGGGCAGGAGCCCGCGAAGAAGGCCCTCTCGGTCGCGGTGTACAACCACTACAAGCGGGTCCAGGCCGGGGAGAACGGCGGCGGCGCCAATCGTGAGGACGCGATCGAGCTCGCCAAGTCGAACATCCTCCTGCTGGGTCCCACGGGTTCCGGTAAGACGCTCCTCGCACAGACGCTGGCCCGCATGCTCAACGTCCCGTTCGCGATCGCGGACGCGACGGCGCTGACGGAGGCCGGCTATGTCGGCGAGGACGTCGAGAACATCCTGCTCAAGCTGATCCAGGCGGCCGACTACGACGTCAAGAAGGCCGAGACCGGGATCATCTACATCGACGAGATCGACAAGGTCGCCCGCAAGAGCGAGAACCCCTCGATCACCCGCGATGTCTCCGGCGAGGGCGTGCAGCAGGCCCTGCTGAAGATCCTGGAGGGCACCACCGCCTCCGTCCCGCCGCAGGGCGGACGCAAGCACCCCCACCAGGAGTTCATCCAGATCGACACGACGAACGTGCTGTTCATCGTGGGCGGCGCGTTCTCCGGCCTGGAGAAGATCATCGAGTCCCGGGCCGGTGCCAAGGGCATCGGCTTCGGTGCCACGATCCGCTCCAAGCTGGAGATCCAGGCGAGCGACCAGTTCCAGGAGGTCATGCCGGAGGACCTGGTGAAGTTCGGGATGATCCCCGAGTTCATCGGCCGTCTCCCCGTGCTGACCTCGGTCCACAACCTGGACCGCGAGGCCCTGCTCCAGATCCTCATCGAGCCGCGCAACGCCCTGGTCAAGCAGTACCAGCGCCTCTTCGAACTCGATGGTGTGGAGCTGGACTTCGAGCGCGAGGCCCTGGAGGCCATCGCCGACCAGGCGATCCTGCGCCAGACGGGCGCGCGCGGACTCCGGGCGATCATGGAGGAAGTCCTCCAGTCCGTGATGTACGAGGTCCCGTCCCGCAAGGACGTCGCCCGCGTCGTCATCACGCCCGACGTCGTCCGCAACAACGTCAACCCGACGCTGGTCCCGCGCGAGCCGCGCACGATCGGCAAGAACGACGGCGGCCGCCACGAGAAGTCCGCGTAGCGACACCGCCACCGCGCACGCCGAAGGGGTGCCCACCGTATGAACCGGCGGGCGCCCCTTCGGCGTTGAGCTGTCAGATCTTGGTGCGGGAGGTGTTGTAGAGCTTGGCGGTGAGGGCTGCGGCCTCGTCCTTGGGCACACCCTTCCCGGCCAGCGCCAGGACCTTGTCCGCGGACGTCGCGATGCCGGCCGTGCTGTAGTCGGCCCAGACGCAGACCGCGAGCACGAAGTGCTGGGGCCCCTTCGCGGCCGAGCCGTCGCCGCTCTTGTTGGTCACCTTGAGGTCCTGGCACTTCATCACCGCCCCCTCGAACCCGTCGGGCTTGACGATCTCGGCCGAACCGACGAGCTCGATCGACACCTCGTCGCCTCCCGACTTCGCGTCCTTCTCGACGTCCACGAAGGCGTTGTTGACCACCTCGGCCGGGTCGGCGATCTCGCCCCAGAACCCCTCGAAGTTGAGCACCTTGGTGGCCGCGCTCTGGCTGCCCACCGTGTAGTCGGCCTTGGCCGCGCTGGGGTTCTTGATGCCCAGTGCCTCGACGTCCGTCTTCTGGCTCCCGGTCAGGGGGGCGCTGAGGACGGGCTTCGAGGTGTCCCGCTTGTAGGCGTCGACCGCGTCCGGGGGCGTGATCTTGTGGCCCTTGGTCGCCTCGGAGACGTCCGAGTTGCTGACCTTGTCACCCGAGGTGAGGAAGTACACCCCGCCCGCGATGACCGCCAGCGCCACCACGGCGACACCGATGATCAGCCCGGTCTTCCTCTTCGGCTGCGGCGGCTGCGCGCCGTACGGGGGCTGCCCGCCGTACGGCGCGGCGGGCGGCTGCTGTCCGTACGGACCGGGCTGCTGGCCCTGGGGGTAGCCGTAGCCCTGCTGGGGTCCCGAGGGCTGCTGCGCGTACGGGTTCGGCTGCTGCTGGGGGACGCCCTGCGGGGCCTGCTGCGGGTAACCGTAGCCAGGCTGGCCCTGGGGCGGCTGGGCGCCGTACGGGCCCGGCTGCTGTCCGTACGGTCCGGGCTGGCCCTGCGGCGGCTGCCCACCGTACGGGCCCGGCTGGTTGTAGCTCATTGGGGTGTCCCCTCCAGAATTCCTTATGCGTTGCGAACATCCTGGCGCAGGCCGTCCTGACATGGGGGATCGGCCCGGACACCGTTACTGAACCAATCCGTTTCAGTGCAGACCTGTGACGGCCCTAAACTGTCTCCCGTGACCGAGAACTCATCGCAGCAGCCAGACAGCAACCCCGAACTGCCGACCCAGTACGCGCCGGCCGATGTAGAGGGGAAGCTGTACGAGCGCTGGGTAGAGCGTGGTTACTTCGAAGCCGACGCCAAGAGCGAGAAGCCTCCCTACACCATCGTCATCCCGCCGCCCAACGTCACCGGCGCCCTCCACCTGGGCCATGCCTTCCAGGTCACGCTCATGGACGCCCTCACCCGCCGCAAGCGGATGCAGGGCTTCGAGACGCTGTGGCTGCCCGGCATGGACCACGCGGGCATCGCCACCCAGAACAAGGTGGAGCAGCAGCTCGGCGAGGAGGGCAAGTCCCGCCAGGACATCGGCCGGGACGCCTTCACCGAGCGCGTCTGGCAGTGGAAGGACGAGTACGGCGGCCGTATCCTCGGCCAGCTGCGCCGCCTCGGCGCGGGCCTCGACTGGTCGCGCGAGCGGTTCACCATGGACGAGGGCCTGTCCCGTGCCGTCCAGAAGATCTTCAAGGACCTGTACGACGACGGGCTGATCTACCGCGCCGAGCGCATCATCAACTGGTGCCCGCGCTGCCTGACGGCCATCTCCGACATCGAGGTGGACTACCAGGAGGACGACGGCGAGCTCGTCTCCCTGAAGTACGGCGAGGGCGACGACACCCTCGTCGTCGCGACCACCCGGGTCGAGACGATGCTCGGCGACACCGCCGTCGCCGTCCACCCCGACGACGAGCGCTACGCCCGTCTCATCGGCAAGCGGATCAAGCTGCCGCTCACCGACCGCACCATCCCGGTCGTCGCCGACACCCACGTCGACCCGGAGTTCGGCACCGGAGCCGTCAAGGTGACCCCGGCGCACGACCCGAACGACTTCGCGATCGGCCAGCGCCACGACCTGGAGTCGCTCACGGTCATGGACGAGCGCGGTGTCATCACCGTGCCCGGCCCGTTCCAGGGGCTCGACCGCTTCGAGGCCCGCTCCGCCATCGTCGCGGCCCTGCGCGAACAGGGCCGTGTCGTCGCCGAGAAGCGCCCGTACGTCCACTCGGTGGGGCACTGCTCCCGCTGCAAGACCACCATCGAGCCGCGGCTCTCCCTCCAGTGGTGGGTCAAGGTCGAGACGCTCGCGCAGGCCGCCGGTGACGCGGTCCGCGACGGGCGGGTCGTCCTGCACCCCAAGGAGATGGAGAAGCGGTACTTCGACTGGGTCGACAACCTCAACGACTGGTGCATCTCGCGCCAGCTCTGGTGGGGCCACCGCATCCCCGTCTGGTACGGCCCGGACGGGGAGGTCGTCTGCGTCGGGCCCGACGACGAGGCGCCCACCGGTGACGGCTGGACCCAGGACGAGGACGTTCTCGACACCTGGTTCTCCTCGGGCCTGTGGCCGTTCTCCACGCTCGGCTGGCCCGAACAGACGCCGGACCTGGAGAAGTTCTACTCCACGGACGTCCTGCTCACCGGCCACGACATCATCTTCTTCTGGGTCGTCCGGATGATGATGTTCGGTCTCTACGCGATGGACGGCGAGGTGCCGTTCAAGACGGTCGCCCTCACCGGCCTGGTCCGCGACGAGTTCGGCAAGAAGATGTCGAAGTCCAACCCGAACGCGGTCGACCCGATCGACTGGA
Organism: Streptomyces sp. man185; assembly: GCA_002551355.1. Classification (GTDB taxonomy): domain Bacteria; phylum Actinomycetota; class Actinomycetes; order Streptomycetales; family Streptomycetaceae; genus Streptomyces. The sequence goes on from NTHE01000009.1 coordinate 126,368, forward strand.
TGGACGCCTACGGCTCCGACGCGGTCCGCTTCACCCTGGCCAACGGCGCCAACCCGGGCGCCGACGTCCCGATCGGTGAGGACTGGGTCAAGGCCTCCCGGAACTTCGCCAACAAGATCTGGAACGCCACCCGGTTCGCGCTGATGAACGGCGCGACGATCGAGGGCCCGCTGCCGGACCCGTCGGCGATGACGGCCACCGACCGCTGGATCCTCTCCCGGCTCAACGAGACCGTCGCCGACGTCGACCGCTACTACGACGACTTCCAGTTCGCGAAGATCTCCGACGCGCTCTACCACTTCGCGTGGGACGAGGTCTTCGACTGGTACGTCGAGCTGTCCAAGACGACGTTCTTCGCGGGCGGCGAGCAGGCCAAGGTCTCCGGCCGGGTCCTCGGCGAGGTCCTCGACGTCACCCTGCGGCTGCTCCACCCGATCGTCCCGTTCGTCACGGAGACCCTGTGGACCACGCTGACCGGCGGCGAGTCCGTCGTCGTCGCCGACTGGCCCGCGGACTCCGGCTTCCGCGACGTGGCGGCCGAGAAGGAGATCGAGCTGGTCCAGCAGGTCGTCACCGAGGTCCGCCGCTTCAAGGGCGACCAAGGCCTCAAGCCCGGCCAGCGGGTTCCGGCCGAGCTGACCCTGACCGGCACGGCGCTCGCCCCGCACGAGCCCGCGATCCGTCAGCTGCTGCGCCTGGAAGCGGCAGGCGACGGCTTCCACGCCACCGCCTCCCTCCCGGTCGCCGGAGCCACCGTCGCCCTGGACCTGTCCGGCACGATCGACGTGGCGGCCGAGCGCAAGCGCCTCACGAAGGACCTGGAGGCCGCGCGCAAGGAGAAGGCCCAGGCGGAGGGCAAGCTCGGCAACGAGGCCTTCCTGGCCAAGGCCCCGGACAACGTGGTCGACAAGATCCGCGGCCGGCTCGCCAAGGCCGAGACCGACATCGAGCGGATCGGCGCCCAGCTGGCGGGCCTCCCGCAGAGCTGATCAGGTGCAGGACGAAGCCCCCGTGCCCCCGACCGACCGGGGACGCGGGGGCTTCGCCGTACCGCTCGCCGACCGTCTGCCGGGCGCTGCGCGCGTTGTCGGCGCCCATCCGTAGACTGGGCCCGTGAGTGAGCCCCGCCCAGACCGGCACGACGCGTCCGATCCCGACGACACCTTCGAGGAGATCGTCGACGAGGCGACCCAGCGCGACCCCGACCTGGCGGTGATCGAGGCCGGGAGCCGCACCCTGCGCGCCCACTCGGGCCAGCCGCAGGGCGAAGCGGTCCCCGCCCGCCCGGCCGACCCCGAGACCGACAAGGCGCTCCGCGCGGTGGAGCAGGAGCTCGCCGGACGCTGGGGCGAGACCAAGCTGGAGCCGTCCGTCACGCGCATCGCCGCCCTGATGGACGTCCTCGGCGAGCCGCAGCGCGCCTACCCCTCCATCCACATCACCGGCACCAACGGCAAGACCAGCACGGCCCGCATGATCGAGGCCCTGCTCAGCGCCTTCGAGCTGCGCACCGGCCGCTACACCTCCCCGCACGTACAGTCGATCACCGAGCGGATCAGCCTGGACGGCTCCCCGATCGAGGCCGAGCGGTTCATCGAGACGTACGAGGACATCAAGCCGTACGTCGAGATGGTCGACGCCCAGCAGCCCTACCGGCTCTCCTTCTTCGAGGTCCTCACCGGCATGGCGTACGCGGCCTTCGCCGACGCGCCCGTCGACGTGGCGGTCGTCGAGGTCGGCATGGGCGGCACCTGGGACGCCACGAACGTCATCGACTCCACGGTCGCCGTCGTCACCCCGATCTCGCTGGACCACACCGACCGGCTCGGAACCACGCCCGCCGAGATCGCCGGGGAGAAGGCCGGAGTCATCAAGCCGGGCGCCACGGTCATCCTGGCCCAGCAGCCGGTGGACGCCGCGCAGGTGATGCTGAAGAAGGCCGTCGAGGTGGACGCCACCGTGGCCCGCGAGGGCATGGAGTTCGGCATCGTCTCCCGGGAGGTCGCGGTCGGCGGCCAGCTCGTCACCCTGCGGGGCCTGGGCGGCGAGTACACCGACATCTTCCTTCCGCTGTACGGGGCCCACCAGGCGCACAACGCCGCGGTGGCGCTCTCCGCCGTCGAGGCGTTCTTCGGGATCGGCGCCGAGCAGGCCCGCTCCCTCGACATCGACGCCATCCGCAAGGCGTTCGCCTCGGTGCTCTCGCCGGGCCGCCTGGAGGTCGTGCGCTCCAGCCCGACCGTCGTCCTGGACGCCGCGCACAACCCGGCCGGGGCCAAGGCGGCGGCGGACGGCATCTCCGAGGCGTTCAGCTTCTCCCGGCTGATCGGCGTGGTCGGTACGAGCGGCGACAAGGACGTCCGCGGGCTCCTGGAAGCCTTCGAGCCGATCTTCGCCGAGATCGTCGTCACGCAGAACTCCACCCCCCGGGCGATGGACGCGGACGAGCTGGCCGCGATCGCCGTCGAGGTCTTCGGCGACGACCGAGTCCAGGTGGAGCCGCGTCTCGACGACGCGCTGGAGGCGGCCATCACGCTGGCCGAGGAAGAGGACGAGTACGCGGGTGCAGGGGTGCTGGTGACCGGATCCGTGATCACGGTCGGCGAAGCCCGGCTGCTGCTGGGAAGGGGCTGAGACACGGATGCGGACGCTCTGCGCCTCGACGCTGATCGGCGAGTTCTTCGTGATCGGCTTCGCCGGTCTCGTCGCGATGAAGCTGGACGAATCCTCCATGACCGTGGTCTGGACGGTGTGCGGCATCGGCATGGCCCTGTCCGTGCTGCTGTGCGGAATGATCACCCGGCCGGGCGGTATCCAGCTCGGCTGGGCGCTCCAGGTCGCGCTGGTCCTCAGCGGTTTCGTGGTCCCGATGATGTTCATCCTGGGGCTGGCTTTCGGCGGACTGTGGTGGGCCTCGATCCACTACGGCCGCAAGATCGACGAGGCCAAGGCCCGCTGGGCCGCCCAGCAGGAAGCCGAAGAGGCCACGGCCTGAGGAGCGGAGCCCACCGCACTCCTCGCCCCGTGCGTCCGGGGCCCGCTCGACACGCCCGCCTTCGTCCCCGGGCTCCGGCGGATCCAGGCCCGAAGGTGACCCAGGGTGAACCCGGGCGCGGACTCGCCTCCGTACCCCTGTAATCTCGCCTCACCGCACCCGTATGCCTGGCCTTGCAAGGAGCCGTACATGACTCAGCGCACTCTCGTCCTGCTCAAGCCCGACGCGGTCCGCCGTGGCCTGATCGGCGAGATCGTCGGCCGCATCGAGCGCAAGGCCGACTGGCGTATCACCGCGCTGGAGCTGCGCACCCTGGACCACGAGACGCTGGAGCAGCACTACGGCGAGCACAAGGGCCGCCCGTTCTACGAGCCGCTCATGGAGTTCATGGCCTCCGGCCCCGTCGTCGCCCTGGTGGCCGAAGGCGAGCGGGTGATCGAGGGCATCCGTGCGCTGGCCGGTCCCACCGACCCGATCGCCGCCGCGCCCGGGTCGATCCGTGGTGACTTCGGCACGATCACCCGGGAAAACCTCATCCACGCCTCGGACTCGGAGGAGTCCGCAGAGCGAGAACTGAAGCTTTTCTTTCCGGGACTTTCCTGACCCGATCGGCCAAACAGCGCTGTAAGCGAGGGGCGACCGAAGTAATTCGGCCGCCCCTCGGCATAGGGTTTGGGATCGCGGGAACGCATCCCTCCGACGTAACGTCACCATGGGTAGAACGGGCACCCGTTCCGCTCACAATGGCGAAGGACCCTCGCGCTGTGTCCGTGCATACGGCACTACGATGGAAGCTTCCACGCCCGCAGCGCCAACCTCGCCTACCAGAACAAGCCATCTTCGCTACCTGGGAAGGCCCGACGCATCCTCATGGGGAACAAGGGGAACTCAATGTCGTTCATCGGCCGTGACATGGCTATCGACCTCGGGACTGCCAACACGCTGGTGTACGTCAGGGGGCGCGGCATCGTCCTGAACGAGCCGTCCGTCGTGGCCATCAACACCAACACCGGCGGAATTCTGGCGGTCGGCTCCGAGGCCAAGAAGATGATCGGGCGCACACCGGGCAACATCGTTGCCGTGCGGCCGCTCAAGGACGGTGTGATCGCCGACTTCGAGATCACCGAGCGGATGCTCCGCTACTTCATCCTCAAGATCCACAAGCGCCGCTACCTGGCCCGCCCCCGCGTCGTCGTCTGCGTGCCCTCCGGTATCACCGGGGTCGAGCGCCGCGCCGTCATCGAGGCGTCCACGCAGGCCGGCGCGCGCCAGGTGCACATCATCGAGGAGCCCATGGCCGCGGCCATCGGCTCCGGCCTGCCGGTCCACGAGGCCACCGGGAACATGGTCGTCGACATCGGCGGCGGCACCACCGAGGTCGCCGTGATCTCGCTCGGCGGAATCGTCACGGCCCAGTCGATCCGCACCGCGGGTGACGAACTGGACAACGCGATCATCCAGCACATCAAGAAGGAGTACTCGCTCCTCCTCGGTGAGCGGACCGCCGAACAGATCAAGATCACCATCGGTTCGGCGTTCGACCTGGAGAAGGACGAGCACACCGAGATCCGCGGCCGCGACCTGGTCTCCGGGCTGCCCAAGACGGTCGTCATCTCGGCCGCCGAGGTCCGCAAGGCCATTGAGGAACCGGTCAACGCGATCGTCGACGCCGTGAAGACGACGCTCGACAAGTGCCCGCCCGAGCTGTCCGGCGATGTCATGGACCGCGGCATCGTCCTCACCGGCGGCGGCGCGCTGCTGCGCGGTCTGGACGAGCGGCTGCGCCACGAGACGGGCATGCCGATCCACATCGCCGAGGACCCCCTGGACTCGGTGGCGCTCGGCTCCGGCAAGTGCGTCGAGGAGTTCGAGGCGCTCCAGCAGGTGCTGGACGCCCAGCCCCGCCGCTAGACGTCCTGCGGGACACACCCGATCCGGCGAGCGGACGCTGACGCTCCGTCCGCCGGATCGTTGATATAGATCGTTGCTGTACACGTACCGGAGCGGGGACACACCGAACCGGTACCCGTACGGAGACGTACACAGGCACGAATATTCCGACGAGGAAGGCACGGCCGCCGCACGTGAGGGACACACGAGAGAGCCGGCTGCTCCTGGTGCTCTTGATCGCCATCGCATTCGCCCTGATCACGGTGGATATCCGAGGCGGCGAGGAGTCACCGGTCGACGGCGCGCGGCAAGCCGCGGCCAGAGTCTTCGGTCCGGTCGAGAACGGCGTGGCGGCAGCGGTCGACCCGGTGGGCAACGCCATAGGCGCGGTACGGGACTCCGGCGACCGGCACGACCGGATCTCCACCCTGGAGCAGGAGAACGCCGCGCTGAAGGCCAAGCTCGGCAGCGACGACCGCACCAACAGCCGGGTCCGTCAGCTCGACGCCATGCTGAAGAACGCGGGCGCCGGCCAGTACGGCATCAAGGGCGCCGAGGTCATCGCCATAGGAGCGGCCCAGGGCTTCTCCTGGACGGTCACCATCGACGCCGGGTCCGACGACGGCATCCGCCGCGACATGACCGTCCTCAACGGGGAGGGGCTGGTCGGCCGGGTCACCACCGTCGGCCCCAGCACCGCGACGGTCCTGCTCGCCAACGACCCCGACTTCACCGTCGGCACCCGGATGGAGAAGACCGACGAGCTCGGCTTCGCCACCGGCCAGGGCTCGCGCCCGCTGTCGGTCCAATTCCTCAACGGCAAGGCGAAGGTGAAGGCCGGCGACCGGCTGGTCACCTTCGGCTCCAGCAAGGACAAGCCCTTCGTGCCCGGCGTCCCGGTCGGCGAGGTCGTCCGCGTCGACCCCTCGGGCGGCGCACTGACCCGGACCGTCTACGTCAAGCCGTACGTCGGGTTCACCAAGCTCGACATCGTCGGCGTCGTCGTCCAGGCACCCCGAGAGGACCCGCGCGACACGGTCCTGCCCAAGCAGCCCGTCAAGACGAAGCCGAAACCGACCCCCACCGTCACCGTCACGGTCCAGCCCAACGGCGACCTGGTGGACGGCTCCGGCAAGGTCGTCGGCAACATCAACGAGAAGCCGGGCGGCGGCGACGCCGGTGACGCGGCAGGCAACCAGCAGGGCAACGCCCAACCCGACAACGCGGCCAACGACCAGGAGTAGAGCTGATCCCCATGCGCATCAACCGGACTCTGCTCTCCACCGCGCTGGTCGTCGTCGCCCTGGTCATCCAGGTCTCCGTCCTCGCCCGCCTCCAGCTCCCCGGCGCCGTCCCCGACCTGCTGCTCCTCACCGTCCTCGGACTCGCCTTCGTCTACGGGCCGGTCAGCGGCGCGTTCATCGGCTTCGGCGCGGGACTCCTCGCGGACCTCGCGCCCCCCGCCGACCACGCCGCCGGGCGCTACGCCCTGGTGCTCTGCGTCATCGGCTACCTCGCTGGCCTGGCCCGGCCGGAGAACGGGCAGCTGAAGTCGGCCTTCGCCCCGATGGCCGTGGTCGTCGCCGCGGCGATCGGCTCGACCCTGCTGTACGCGGGCGTCGGCGCGCTCGTCGGCGACACCGCCGCCCGCCATGTGGGCCTCGGCAGCCTGCTGTTCACGGCCGCGATCTACGACCTGCTGCTGGCCCCCTTCACGGTGCCGCTCATCATGGCGCTGGCCAGACGCACCGAGAACGATCCGCTCGCAGAGGCGTCCTCCGGCGGCAACGACGTCGCCGCCGGCTGGCTCGCCTCGGGCACCGGTCTGCGGATCGGCAACCAGCGCGGCGGCCTGCGCGCCAAGGCCGCCCGCAGCCGCGCCGCCCGCGCGGGCAGGATCAAGGGGGTCAAGCGACTGTGAGGCCGTATTTCCCGGGGGACGTCCCCCGTACCCCCAGCCGGACCACCACCGGGGGAACCCCGTGAGCAACATTCCCGAGACCGGGCGGACCCAGCGGGTCCAGATCCGGCTCATCGTCATCCAGGTCCTCGTCTTCTCGCTGCTGCTCACCCTCGGCGGACGCCTCTGGTATCTCCAGATCCGCAACGGCGACGAGTACACCGCCGAAGCCGCGGGCAACGGGGTGCAGCAGGTCGTCCAACCGGCCGTGCGCGGCTCGATCCTCGACGCCCGCGGCGTACCGCTGGCCGACAACGAGACCCGCCTCGTCGTCTCCGCCAGCCGCACCGACCTGCTGAAGATGAAGGACGACGGCGTCGGCGTCCTCACCCGCCTCGCCGACGTCCTGGACATGAAGGCCGAAGACGTCCGGGACAAGGTCCGCCTCTGCGACTCCAAGACCCCCCAGCCCTGCTGGAACGGCTCGCCCTACCAGCCGATCCCGGTCACCGACGAGGCCACCACCCAGCAGGCCCTCCAGATCCGCGAGCGCGCCGAGGACTTCCCCGGCATCACCGCCGAACCCACCGCCGTACGCCGCTACGCCGCACCCGGCAAGGCGAGGACCGCGCAGGTCCTCGGCTATCTCTCGCCCGTCACCGACGACGAGATCCAGAAGGCGGTCGACGGCCCGTCGCCCTACCTGCGCTCCGACCAGGTCGGCCGATCGGGTATCGAGCGCACGTACGACAAGGAGCTGCGCGGCAAGGCGGGCGTCACCCGTTACGAGGTCGACAACCTCGGCCGCGTCATGGGCGAGGCGGAGAACGACCCGGCGGTGGCCGGCTCCACCCTCGTCACCAGCCTCGACGCCCGCGTCCAGGCGGTCGCCGAGTACGAACTCGCCCAGGCGATGAAGACCGTCCGCGGGGAGACCGACAAGATCACCGGCCGGAAGTACGAGGCCGACTCCGGCGCCGTCGTCGTCATGGAGTCGAAGACCGGCCGCATCGTGTCGATGGCCTCCCAGCCCGACTACGACCCCAACGACTGGGTCGGCGGCATCTCCGGCAAGCAGTACGCCAAGCTCACCAGCAAGAAGTCCAACTACCCGCTGCTCAACCGGGGCATCCAGGGCCAGGCCCCGGCCGGCTCGATCTTCAAGGTGGTCTCCGCCAGCGCCGCCGTGCGCGGCGGCCACGCCTTCGACGACCTCTACGAGTGCAGCAGCTCCTACAGCCTGGGCAACCAGACCTTCGCGAACTTCGAGTCCCAGGGACACGGCCCCATCACCCTCGGCGACGCGCTCAAGTACTCCTGCAACACGGTCTTCTACCGCCTCGGCCACGACGAGTGGGTGAAGGACGGCGGCATAAAGCCGAAGAAGGACGCCAAGAACTGGTTCTACCGCACCGCCCGTGACTTCGGTCTCGGCGCCGAGACCGGCATCGACCTCCCCAACGAGGTCAAGGGCCGCATCCCGGACCGCCAGTGGAAGCAGGACTTCTGGAAGGCCAACAAGGACGCGTGGTGCAAGGAGGGCAAGAAGGGCGGCACCTACGTCCAGCAGATCGCGTACGAGAGCTGCCTCGAAGGCAACCAGCTCAAGGCCTACGACAGCATCAACTACTCGATCGGCCAGGGTGACGTGCTCGTCACGCCCATCCAGATGGCCACCGCCTACGCCGCCATCAGCAACGGCGGCACCCTCCACGAGCCCACCGTCGGCAAGGCCGTGATCAGCCCCGACGGCAAGACCGTCCAGGAGATCAAGCCCAAGGCCAGCGGCAAGCTCCCGGTCGACGCCCAGACCATCGCGGACCTCGACAAGGGGTTGCGCTCGGTGGTCGAGCCCGGCGGCACTGCCGCCTGGCGGTTCGGCGGCTGGCCGCAGGACAAGATCCCGATGCGCGCCAAGACCGGCACCGCCCAGGTGTACGGCAAGCAGACCACCGGCTGGTTCGCGACCTACACCGACGACTACACCATCATCATGACGATCTCCCAGGGCGGCACCGGCTCCGGCTCCGCCGGGCCCGCCGTCCGCAAGATCTACGACGCGCTCTACGGCCTGGACTCCGCCGGCAACCAGGACAAGAAGAGGGCCCTGCTGCCCGAGCCCCAGAAGGCGCTGCCGAAGATCCAGCCCGACGGCTCGATCTTCGCGCCGAAGGTGAAGCCCTACGACCCCACCCCGGTCACGCCCAAGGAGCAGCCGGGGGGACAGGAACCCCAGCTGCCCCTGCCGCCCGGAGGCCAGCCCGGACTCACCGGATCACCCGCGTCCACGGGGAGGCAGCCGTAATGGCAGGTGGATTCTCCGTCTCCCGGTACGCCCCCGACCAGGGCTCCTGGGCCAAGCTGACCGCCCGCGACTCCCTGGTGCGGCGGCTGGACTGGCCGCTGCTCGGGGCCGCGCTCGCGCTCTCGTTCGTGGGCGGGCTGCTCGTGTGGTCCGCGACCCGCAACCGCGACCACCTCACCCAGGGCGACCCGTACTTCTTCCTCGTCCGGCACGCCCTCAACACCGGCATCGGGCTCGCCCTGATGATCGGCACGATCTGGCTCGGCCACCGCACGCTGCGCGGGGCCGTCCCGATCCTGTACGGCATCTCGGTGCTGCTGGTCCTCGCGGTCCTCACTCCGCTCGGCACCACGGTCAACGGCGCCCACGCGTGGATCAAGCTGCCGGCCGGCTTCTCGATCCAGCCCTCCGAGTTCACCAAGATCACCATCATCCTCGTGATGGCGATGCTGCTGGCCGCCCGCGTCGACGCGGGCGACCAGGCCCACCCCGACCACCGCACCGTCGCCAAGGCGCTGGGCCTCGCGGCGATCCCGATGGCCATCGTCATGCTGATGCCGGACCTCGGTTCGGTGATGGTCATGGCCGTCATCGTCCTCGGCATCCTGCTGGCCTCCGGCGCGTCCAACCGCTGGGTCCTCGGTCTCATCGGCGCGGGCGCGGGCGGGGCCGTCGCCATCTGGCAGCTCGGACTGCTCGACGACTACCAGATCGCCCGGTTCGCCGCCTTCGCCAACCCCGCGCTCGACCCGGCGGGCGTCGGCTACAACACCAACCAGGCCCGCATCGCGATCGGCTCCGGCGGGCTCACCGGCACCGGACTCTTCGAAGGCACCCAGACCACCGGCCAGTTCGTGCCCGAGCAGCAGACCGACTTCGTCTTCACGGTCGCCGGCGAGGAGCTCGGCTTCCTCGGAGCGGGACTGATCATCGTGCTGCTGGGCGTCGTCCTGTGGCGCGCCTGCCGCATCGCCCGCGAGACCACCGAGCTGTACGGCACGGTCGTCGCCGCCGGGATTATCGCCTGGTTCGCCTTCCAGTCCTTCGAGAACATCGGCATGACGCTCGGCATCATGCCGGTCGCCGGACTGCCGCTGCCCTTCGTCTCCTACGGAGGATCCTCGATGTTCGCCGTCTGGGTGGCGATCGGCCTGCTGCAGTCCATCAGGGTGCAACGGCCGATGTCCGCCTGAACCCGGGCGGTCGCGGGTAGGTGTCCGTACATGGCGGACACCAAGCGCGAGATCGAGCGGAAGTACGAAGCCACCCAGGACACCCGGCTGCCCGACCTGACCCGGGCGGCCGGGGTCGACCGGGTCGCCCCGCGCGGCCGGACCGACCTCGACGCCGTCTACTGGGACACCGCCGACCTTCGCCTCGCCGCCGACTCCCTCACGCTGCGCCGCAGGACCGGCGGGGCCGACGAGGGCTGGCACGTGAAGTTCCCCGTCGCGGTCGGCGTCCGGGACGAGATCCACGAACCGCTCTCCGACACCCTGCCGCCCTCGCTGGCCGCCCTCCTCCGCTCCCGGGTGCGGAACGCGGAGATCGCCCCCGTCGTCCGGCTGCTCTCCTCCCGGGACGTGCACCACCTGCTGGCCGACGACGGCACGCTCCTCGCCGAGGTCAGCGTCGACACGGTGCTCGCGGAACGCCTGGCGGGGGAGGGGAGCGGCACCACCGCCGCCTGGACCGAGATCGAGGTCGAGCTGGCCGACGACGGCGACCCGGCCGTCCTGGACGCCGTCGAGAAGCGGCTCCGCAAGGCCGGGGTGCGCCCCGCAGCGTCCTCGTCGAAGCTCGCCCGGGCGCTGGCCGAGACGACACCGAAGCGGGTGGAGGACGGCCACCGTGAGGCCGACTCCACCGCCGGCGACCACGTCCTCGCCTATGTACGGAAGCAGATCGCCACGATCGTCCGCCTCGACCCCGCCGTCCGCCGCGACCTGCCCGACTCCGTGCACAAGATGCGCGTCGCCACCCGCCGGCTGCGCAGCGCCTTCAAGACGCACCGCAGGATCCTCGGCCGTGAGGCCACCGACCCCCTCGGCGCGGAGCTGAAGTGGCTCGCCGCCGAACTGGGGCTCGACCGCGACCAGGAGGTCCTGGACGAGCGCATCGGCTCCCGCGTCGAGGCCCTGCCCGCCGCCCTGACTCTCGGCCCGGTGCGCGGCCGGCTCCGCGCCTGGTCGGCCGCCCGCCGCACCGGATCGCGCCGCAGGATCATCGACGTACTCGACGGGCAGCGGTATCTGGACCTCCTGGAGGCACTCGACGCCCTGAGCGCCGACCCGCCCCTGCGCCCCGCCGCCCGCCGCGCACCGGAGAAGGCTCTGCCCCGGGCGGTGCTCAAGGACTACGAGAAGCTCGCGCGCCGCATGGACCACGCCCTGGAGCGTCCGCCGGGCCCCGAGCGGGACACCGCGATGCACGAGGCCCGCAAGGCCGCCAAGCGCGCCCGGTACGCGGGCGAGTCGGCCCGGCCCGCGCTCGGGAAGCCTGCCAAGCGCTTCGCCCGACGCGTGAAGGCCGTCCAGACCGTCCTCGGCGACCACCAGGACAGCGTCGTCGCCCGCGAGGCCCTGCGCACCCTTGCGATCCAGTCGCACGCGGCGGGGGAGACCGCGTTCACCTGGGGACTCCTGTACGGGCAGGAGGAGGCCGCCGCCGAGGCCCGGGAGCGTGAGCTGCCCGAGGTCTGGGCCCGTGCGTCGGCCCCCGGACTGCGGGCGGATCTGAAGCACTGAGACGCGGGGTACGCTGGATGGTCACCCCTGCCGGCTCACGAAGGTTCGCGAGATGTCTGCCGCATCGGTCTTCCCACAGCTCGAAGCTCTGCTCCCGCATGTGCAGAAGCCCATCCAGTACGTCGGCGGTGAGCTGAACTCCACCGTCAAGGACTGGGACAGCTGTGACGTCCGCTGGACCCTGATGTACCCCGACGCCTACGAGGTCGGGCTCCCCAATCAGGGCGTCATGATCCTCTACGAGGTGCTGAACGAGCGCGAGGGCGTCCTCGCCGAGCGCACGTACAGCGTCTGGCCGGACCTCGAAGAGCTGATGCGCGAGCACAACGTGCCGCAGTTCACCGTGGACAGCCACCGCCCCGTCGGCGCGTTCGACGTCTTCGGGCTGAGCTTCTCCACCGAGCTCGGCTACACCAACATGCTCACCGCCCTGGACCTGGCGGGCATCCCGCTGGAGTCCAAGGACCGCACGGTGGACCACCCGATCGTCCTCGCGGGCGGCCACGCCGCGTTCAACCCCGAGCCGATCGCGGACTTCATCGACTGCGCGGTCGTCGGCGACGGCGAGCAGGCCGTCCTGGAGATCACCGAGATCATCCGCGCCTGGAAGGCCGAGGGCCGCCCCGGCGGCCGCGACGAGGTGCTCTTCCGGCTCTCGAAGACCGGCGGCGTCTACGTCCCGCGCTTCTACGACGTCGAGTACCTCCCCGACGGCCGCATCGGCCGTGTCGTGCCCAACCGGTCCGGCGTGCCGTGGCGGGTCTCCAAGCACACGGTGATGGACCTCGACGAGTGGCCCTACCCCAAGCAGCCCCTCGTCCCGCTCGCGGAGACCGTGCACGAGCGGATGTCCGTGGAGATCTTCCGCGGCTGCACCCGCGGCTGCCGTTTCTGCCAGGCCGGCATGATCACGCGCCCCGTGCGGGAGCGAAGCATCACCGGCATCGGCGAGATGGTCGAGAAGGGCCTCAAGGCGACCGGCTTCGAAGAGGTCGGCCTGCTCTCCCTCTCCTCGGCGGACCACAGCGAGATCGGCGACATCGCCAAGGGTCTCGCCGACCGCTACACCGAGGACAAGATCGGCCTCTCGCTGCCCTCCACCCGCGTCGACGCGTTCAACGTCGACCTGGCCAACGAGCTGACCCGCAACGGCCGTCGCTCCGGTCTGACCTTCGCCCCCGAGGGCGGCTCCGAGCGCATGCGCAAGGTCATCAACAAGATGGTCTCGGAGGAGGACCTGATCCGGACCGTCGCCACCGCGTACGGCAACGGCTGGCGTCAGGTGAAGCTGTACTTCATGTGCGGCCTGCCCACCGAGACCGACGAGGACGTCCTCCAGATCGGCGACATGGCGGTCAACGTCATCGCCAAGGGCCGCGAGGTCTCCGGCCAGAACGACATCCGCTGCACCGTCTCCATCGGTGGCTTCGTGCCCAAGCCGCACACCCCCTTCCAGTGGGCCCCGCAGCTGAGCGCCGAGGACACCGACGCCCGGCTGAAGAAGCTCCGGGACAAGATCCGGGGCGACAAGAAGTACGGCCGCTCCATCGGCTTCCGCTACCACGACGGCAAGCCCGGCATCGTCGAGGGCCTGCTCTCGCGCGGCGACCGCCGCGTCGGCTCGGTCATCCGCGCGGTCTACGAGTCCGGCGGCCGCTTCGACGGCTGGCGCGAGCATTTCAGCTACGACCTCTGGATGAACAGCGCCGAGAAGACGCTGCCCGAGTTCGGCGTCGACGTCGCCTGGTACACCACCCGCGAGCGCACCTACGAGGAGGTCCTGCCCTGGGACCACCTCGACTCCGGCCTGGACAAGGACTGGCTGTGGGAGGACTGGCAGGACGCGCTCGACGAGACCGAGGTCGAGGACTGCCGCTGGACCCCCTGCTTCGACTGCGGCGTCTGCCCGCAGCTCGACCTGGACATCCAGATCGGCCCGACCGGCAAGAAGCTCCTGCCGCTCAGCGTGGTCAACAAGTAGCGGCTTCCCGCTCGCCCGTGTGAAGGCACGGTGATCGCAGGCCCGGCCCGGCAACCCCGGACCGGGCCTGACGCGTCCTTGACGACATGGACTACGGCAAGCACCAGGCGCCCAGGGCCTTTCGTCTGGATCAGGCCGGATCAGGGAGCGGGGTCCGGTGCGTGCAGCCGCAAGGCGGAGGATCGAGTCAACGCGGATGGGGCATCCCCTGCTCGAGCGAAGCCGAGAGCTCGGGGAAGCCGGTGATCGACGACAACGCGGCAGATGCGCGTGCCGGGGCCCGCGAGCCCGGCCTGATCCCAACGAAAGGCCCCGAGGGGTACGAGCCCGGCGAGGGCATTCTGACCACGCTGATCAGGATCCCGGTACGGATCGTGGTCCTGGTGCTCGTCCTGCCCGCCCGCATGGTCTGGGACGCGCTCACCGCGCTCTGGCACGGTGCCGACCGCGTCCTGCTGCGCCCGCTGGGCCGGGCCCTCCTGTGGCTCCTCGACACGCTCGTCCTGACCCCGCTGACCTGGCTGTACACCTGGGTCCTCTCACCCCTCGGCAAGGCCGCCTCCTGGCTGGCGGTCGCCCTGCTGATCTGGCCCTGGATCGGCCTGTGGCGGTACGTGATCGTCCCCGTCGCCCGCTACGGGATCGCCGCGCCGGCGGTGTGGCTGTACACAGCCGTCCTCACCCCGCTGGGCCACGGCCTGCGCTGGGTCGGCACCGCCCTGCTGGCCCCGGCCGCACGCGGATGTGCGGCGGGCTTCGGCTGGCTCTTCACCGTCCTGTTCATCGTGCCGCTGGAGAGCCTGGGGCGGTACGTGATCGTCCCGGTGGTCCGTTACGGCCTGGTCGTCCCGGTGGAGTGGCTGTACGTCCACGTCCTCACGCCGGCCGGCCGCGGCACGGCCTGGGTCCTGAGCACGCTGTGGCAGGGCGCCGCCTGGATCCTGGGCCAGATCCGGCGGGGGATCGCGGCCACCGGACGCGGTCTCGGCCTCGCGGTGGTCCGGCTGGTCATGACGCTGTTCGTCGCGCCCCTCTCCTGGACGTACCGCCGGATCCTCGCCCCGGCCTGCCGGGAGATCGCCGCCGCGTTCGAGGTCGCCTGGCGGGTCGCCGGGTACGTCTCCCGGGCCGTCGGCAGGGCCCTCGCCACGATCGCCCGGTACCTGATCGGCGCACCGGTCTCCTGGGCGTACCGCACCGTGTGCACCCCCGTCGGCCACTTCCTGCGCGACGCGGTCTGGGCCCCGGCCCGGCGCGCCGCCGCCGAAGCGGGCCGGACCGCCCGCGCGGCCCTCACCACCGCCCGGGAAACCGTGCGCCAGGCCCGCCGGGACGCCTGGCGGGCGCTGGTCGGCTCCCCTGGCGGCGAACGGCCTGGGGAACCGGGAGGGATCCCTGCGCGTACTCTGGGTAGTACAACGACTGTCCCCAGCGCGGCGCAGGCGTCCGAGACCCCTCTGGTCGGCGATCCATTCGCCGAGCGGGGGTGAGCCGGAGCGGCACCCCGGGGGCCACCCGTATTTCGTGGGCGGCGCGCCACCGCGCCCGCCCCGCACCGAGGAGAAGAACCACTGGGCAAGCGACAGCCCGAAGGCCCGCCGCCCGCACCGGCGGTGCAGCGCATCCGTTTGCGCTACACCAAGCGCGGCCGCCTCCGGTTCACCAGCCACCGAGACTTCCAGCGGGCCTTCGAGCGGGCACTGCGCCGCTCCGAGGTGCCGATGGCCTATTCGGCGGGCTTCACGCCCCATCCCAAGGTCTCCTACGCCAATGCCGCACCCACCGGCACGGGCAGCGAGGCGGAGTTCCTGGAGATCGCCCTCACCGAGGCGCGGGACCCCGAGGTCCTGCGCGGACTGCTCGACGCGTCGATGCCGGACGGCCTCGACATCATCGACGCGGTGGAGGCCCGCACCTCGGGCCTGGCCGAGCGGCTCACCGCCTCCGTCTGGGAGATGCGCCTGGACGGCGTCGACCCCGAGGACGTCCGCACGGCCGTGGCCGCGTTCGATGACGCCGAGACCGTGGAGGTCCAGCGCAAGGCCAAGAACGGCATCCGGACGTTCGACGCCCGCGCCGCCGTCGCCGACCTGCGGGTCGTCGACGCTCCGGCCGATAGGCCGGGTGAGCGGCCCTGTGCGATACTGCGCCTGGTTGTTCGGCACGTGACACCTGCCGTGCGACCCGACGACGTCCTGTCCGGTCTCCGAGCTGTGGCCGACCTGGCGCCGCCCGTTCCCGCATCGGTGACGAGGCTGGCGCAGGGGCTCTTCGACGAGGAGTCCGGCACGGTGACCGACCCGCTCGCGCCCGACCGCGAGGCCGCCCCGACCGCACATCCCGCGGTCGCCGGGGCAGCCGTCGCGACGGCGCCGGAAGGTGCAGGTTCCGCGTAAGGCGGTCGTTGTAGCGCAGCCCTCCGACTCGGGAGCCACCTGGGTCGGGCCGCGCACTGACCCACAAGACTTTCGCCAGGCCGTACGCACACCGCATACGGAACCGGCGAGCCAGACATCAGTTCCCGTGCGGCGCCCGCGCCCCGGACGGCGGTATCGCACCACAGCGGACCGAGCCGGACCGGAATCAGACGCGGCGCCCGGGAGCACGACGGGAGAACCGCCCGCATGCCTCAGCCGAACGAACCCGGCACGACCGGGAACAACGAAGAGAACACCCCCGGCGACAAGCTGCCGCCGCGCCGCAGGCGCCGCGCCGCTTCCCGCCCTGCGGGCCCGCCCGGTGCGACCCCGGCGCCCGCCGAGGACGTCACGCCGGCCATACCGGTCGCCGAGACCGCCGCCCCGGTCGCGGACGACACGCCCGGGGAAGCAGTCCCCGAGACCGCCCCGCCCGCCCGTACGCGCCGTCGCGCCGTGCGTAAGGCCGCCGCCCCCGCAGGCGCCCCCGAGCTGGTGGAGAACACCGGGCCCGCCCCGGCCGCCGAGCCCGCCCCGGTCGCGGAGGCCCCCGCGCAGCCCGCCGCCGAGGAGGAGCCCGCCGCACCCGCGCCGCGCACCCGCCGCCGCGCGGTCCGCAAGGCGACGGCCCCGGCCGGTGCGCCGCAGGGTGCCGAGACCCCCGCCCCGGTCGTCGAGACCCCGGCCGAGCCCGCTCCGGAGGCCGAGCCCGAGGACTCCGAGGAAGAGACCGCGGTTGCCGTGGAGATCCCCGAAGAGGCCCCGGCGCCCCGCCGCCGTCGCGCCTCCCGCAAGGCCACCTCGCCCGCCGGCGCCCCGCAGTCCGCCGAGGCCGCCGTGGTCGTCGAGCCGGCTGTCGCGGCCGAACCCGCCAAGGCCGCGGAGCCCGCCGCCGTCGAGCCGGAGCCGGTGGAGGCCCCGCGCGGCCGTGCCCGCCGCCGTGCCTCGGCCCCGGCCGGCACACCGCAGACCGCCGTGCCCGTCGCCGGGACGGTGAGCGAGCCGGTGACCGCGCAGGCGCCGGTCGCCGAAGCCCCCGCCGCCGAGGCGGAGGCCACGGAGGAGGCTCCGGCCCCGCGCACCCGCCGCCGCGCCTCCCGCAAGGCGTCCGCGCCCGCCGGGGCGCCGCAGGCGACCGAGACCGCCGTCGCGGCAGAGGAGCCCGTCGAGGCCGGCGAGAGCCTGCCCGCCGCCGTCGCCGAGGAGCTCGCCGCCGAGGTGGAGGAGGTCGAGGAGGCCGCCCCGCGCGGACGCCAGCGCCGCCGGGCGACCGCAGCCGCCGGACGCCCCGAGTTCACCGCGAAGACCGAGGAGCCGACCCGCAAGGGCCGGCGCGCGACACGCCCCGCCGTCGCCGTCTTCCAGGCCCCGGTCTTCGCCGAGCCGATGTTCCAGACCCCCGAGACCGCGGCGGCCGCCGCCGCTGCGGCCGGTTCGACCTCGCCGTACGACGAGGCCGACGAGGTCGAGGAGCAGCAGACCGCCGAGGCCGAGCAGAGCGCCGCGCCCGCCGAGACCGCGCCGCAGGGCGGCTCGCGTCGCCGTCGCCGCCGCCGTGGCGAGGCCGAGGCGTCCGAGCAGGCCGCCGAGCCCGCCGCCCCGGTGGAGACGCCCGCCGAGCAGACCGCCGACGAGGCCCCCGAGGCCGAGGCGGACGAGCACGAGGGCGAGGACACCGACGAGTACGGCGACCGTCCCTCGCGCCGCCGCCGTCGTGGCGGCCGTCGTCGCCGTCGTGGCGAGGCCAACGACGCGGACGACGAGCAGAACGCCGACGACGCGCCCGCTCCGTCCCGCGCCGAGGAGTCCCGCTCCGAGCAGGAGCCCTCCGACGCCGCCGACGAGGGCGACGAGGATGACGACTCCTCGGCCTCCGGGTCGAGCAGCAGCCGCCGTCGCCGCCGTCGCCGTCGCCGTAGCGGTGACGGCGCCGCCGAGGCCGACCACGGCACCGCCGACGACCCGGAGCGTACGGTCGTCAAGGTCCGCGAGCCCCGCAAGAAGGAGGAGCGCGAGCCGGGCACCGGCTTCGACGAGGTCCAGTCCATCAAGGGCTCGACCCGCATGGAGGCCAAGAAGCAGCGCCGCCGCGAGGGCCGCGAGCAGGGCCGCCGCCGGGTGCCGATCATCACCGAGGCGGAGTTCCTCGCCCGCCGCGAGGCCGTCGAGCGCGTGATGGTGGTCCGTCAGAACGGCGAGCGCACCCAGATCGGCGTCCTCGAGGACAACGTGCTCGTCGAGCACTACGTCAACAAGGAGCAGGCCACCAGCTACGTCGGCAACGTCTACCTGGGCAAGGTCCAGAACGTGCTGCCGTCCATGGAGGCCGCCTTCGTCGACATCGGCAAGGGCCGCAACGCCGTCCTGTACGCCGGTGAGGTCAACTTCGAGGCGCTCGGCATGGCCCACGGGCCGCGCCGCATCGAGACCGCCCTCAAGTCCGGCCAGTCGGTCCTGGTCCAGGTGACCAAGGACCCGATCGGCCACAAGGGCGCGCGTCTGACGAGCCAGGTCTCGCTGCCCGGCCGCTACCTCGTCTACGTGCCCGAGGGCTCGATGACCGGGATCAGCCGCAAGCTCCCCGACACCGAGCGCTCCCGCCTCAAGACCATCCTCAAGAAGATCGTCCCCGAGGACGCGGGCGTCATCGTGCGCACCGCCGCCGAGGGCGCGAGCGAGGACGAGCTGCGCCGTGACGTCGAGCGGCTCCAGCAGCAGTGGGAGGACATCCAGAAGAAGGCGAAGGGCACCAGCGGCTCCAACGCGCCGACGCTGCTCTACGGCGAGCCGGACATGACCGTCCGGGTCGTCCGCGACATCTTCAACGAGGACTTCTCCAAGGTCATCGTCAGCGGCGACGACGCGTGGGAGACCATCCACGGTTACGTCTCGCACGTCGCGCCCGACCTGACGGAACGGCTCTCGCGCTGGACCTCCGAGGTCGACGTCTTCGCGACGTACCGCATCGACGAGCAGCTGATGAAGGCGCTGGACCGCAAGGTCTACCTGCCCAGCGGCGGTTCGCTGGTGATCGACAAGACCGAGGCGATGATCGTCGTCGACGTCAACACCGGCAAGTTCACCGGCCAGGGCGGCAACCTGGAGGAGACCGTCACCAGGAACAACCTGGAGGCGGCCGAGGAGATCGTGCGTCAGCTCCGGCTGCGCGACCTCGGTGGCATCGTCGTCGTCGACTTCATCGACATGGTGCTGGAGTCCAACCGGGACCTCGTGCTGCGGCGTCTCCTGGAGTGCCTGGGCCGTGACCGCACCAAGCACCAGGTCGCCGAGGTCACCTCGCTGGGCCTGGTCCAGATGACCCGCAAGCGGGTGGGCCAGGGTCTGCTGGAGTCCTTCTCCGAGACCTGCGTCCACTGCAACGGGCGCGGCGTCATCGTCCACATGGAGCAGCCGACGTCCGTCGGCGGTGGCGGTGGCGGCGGCAAGAAGTCCAAGAAGCGCGGCCGCGGCGGCGCGGGCCAGGACCACGAGCACGGCCACGACCACGACCACGACCACGGCTCCGAGGACCACGCCTCCGCCGAGACCGTGGAGACCGAGGCCGAGCTGGCCGCCGAGGTCGCCGCCCCGGTGGCCGTGGAGCCCGCGGTCAGGGAGGACGACGAGTTCTACAGCAGCCCCGCCGAGGCGGAGGCGGCCGCCACGCGCGGCCGTGGCCGCCGCCGGGCCTCCCGCAAGGCGTCGGCCCCGGCTCTGTCTCTGATAC
>NTHE01000090.1 GCA_002551355.1 Streptomyces sp. man185
GGGCGGCGCAGGCCCGCTGGACGAGCGCGGCGAGCGCGAGGGGCCGGGAAGCGGTGGCGGTCCGCGCGGTGCCGGCCCGGGGTGCGTCCGGGAGGCCCGGTACCTGCCGGACCTTCGAGGCGCCCGGGCCCTCGGGCCCGCCCCGCTCGTCGGTCTCCACCAGCAGGGTGGCGAGCAGTTCGTGAGCGGCGCGGCGGTGGCCCCAGGGCGCGTGGTGGAGCACGGCACGGGCGGCGAGGCGGTGGGCGAAGTGGACTCGGCTGCCCGCCCGTTGGAGGAGGCCGCCGGTGCCGGCGCCGTCGAACAGCGCCTCGTCCAGAAAGGCCCGGGGCAGCCCGCCCCGGGTGCCCGCGCGCAGCACGAGCAGCGCGTCCGCCCCGGCGCCGTCCGGCTCGTGTTCCTGGGCCGCCGCGGCGAGCAGGAGCAGGGCGCGGGCCCGGTCCGGGAGTCCGTCGAGGCGCTCGGCGTGTGCGGCCAGCACCGCCTCGCCGCCGGGCAGGGGCCAGGGCAGCGGGGTGCGTCCGGCGAGCTGGTCCGGGGTGAGGCGGCCGGTGAGCCCGGCCAGCAGGCGGGGGTTTCCGCCCGCCTCGCGGAGCAGTTCGGCGCGCACGACCGGGTCGGGCCCTTCCGTGCCGGGGGTCAGCCGGTCCAGGAGAGCCGAGGCCGCGTCCTCCTCCAGGGGCGCGAGGTGCAGAGTGGGCAGCCCGGCGAAGGCGGCGCCGTCGGCGGCCGAAAGGAGGAAGGCGACCCGGCTGCCCGCACCCGGCCCGCGCGCCACGAAGGCGAGAGCGGCCCGGGACACCGCATCCCAGGCGTGCGCGTCGTCGACGCAGACCAGCAGCGGCCCGCCGTCGGCGTACTCCCGCAGCCGACCGGCCAGAGCCTCGGGCCCGCCGGTGGCCACCGCGGCGGGCCCGACGCCGGACGCCACCGCACCGAACCCGACACCGGAGACCACCGCAGCGGGCCCGACCTCGGATGCCGGGACACCGGACGCGCCACCCGAGCCCCGGGCAGCCGCCCCCGGGCCGACGGAGGCCGGGTCCGAGCCGAGCAGGGCGCCCAGTCCGCTGTAGGGCATGGCACGTTCGGCGGAGGCGGCCGTGGCGTACAGCACGGGACCCCGGTCCCGGTGTGCCTCGGCTGCCGCGCGCAGCAGCGCCGTGCGGCCGAGACCGGGCGGCGCGGCCAGCACCAGCGCGCCCCCGTCGCCCCGCCGCAGCAGCGCCAACAGGTTTTCCAGGGCGACGAGTTCGTCATCCCGGCCGTACAGCCGGAGCGGACTGCGCACGGGCGTCGATGGGGTCACACCCGCACGGTACGTATCCGTCGGCGAGGCCGGAAGCGTCGTGTCGGGGCCCCGCCCGGGGACGGCCCGGTGCGGTGCGCGCTCCCATCCGAAGCCCTGCCGCGCTGTGCCGGAGCACAGCGCGGCAGGGGGTGCCAGGGGCGGACAGCCCCGGCGCTACGCGGTATGAGGGCAGTTGCCCCGGTATTCCGCGATGGTCAGGCTCGGCCGCGGGAGCGGGCAGAGGAACTGCTCGTAGCGGGTGTCGTTGTCGATGAATCGCTTCAGCCAGGAAATGCTGTACTTCGCGATCGTCGTGTTGGAGGTGTTCGGTGTGAAGTGCGAGGCCCCGCGCAACTCCAGGTACGCCTTGTCCAGGGAGCCGGGCAGCGACTCGTAGAACGGTTCGGAGTGCGTGGCGACCGGTGCGACCGTGTCGCCGTCCGCGCCCACCACGAGGGTGGGCGTTCGCAGTTCGGGCCAGGTCTTGTCGGTGTTCCAGCCGGTCAGAGGGATTGCCGCCTTCAGCGACGTACGGCTCTTGGCGGCCTCCAGGGAGCCGCCTCCGCCCATCGAGTGGCCCATCACACCGAGGCGGCCTGCGTCGACCCGGGTCCGTACCGAGCTGCGCTGGGTCAGGTAGTCCAGGGCGGCGAGGAGCTGGCGGCCCCGGCTGTCGGGCTGGTCCAGCGTGGTGTTGGTGTCGATGGTGAAGACGACGAAGCCCTGGGAGGCCAGGCGCGGACCGAGCCAGGCGATGGAGGACTCGTAGGCGGTGAAGCCGGGCGAGATGACGACCGCGCCGAAGGTGCCGTCCGCGGTGGACGTCGGGTAGTGGATGGTGCCGCCGCCGAATCCGCTCACGGCGAGCGAGGAGACGGAGGTCTGCGAGGTGGCGTACGAGCCCCGGCTCGCCTCGATGGAGGCGTTGGTGGGGGCCGGGCCGCGCTCGTAGGGGTTGTCTGCGGCCTGGGCGCCCGGGACCAGGGCGGTCATCAGGAGACCGGCGGTGGCCGCGCCGGCGGTCACCAGACCCGTCAGCGTACGGGAACGACCCGTGAACGTACCGGAGCGGCTCGGGCGGGAAAGGCGCGGGGGGATGGTGCCGGAGGGGAGGTGCTGCTGCACGGGGGGATCCTCTCGGTGGTGGCGGAACCGCACCACGCGAGACCCCCGGGCTCGTCGTCCGGAGCCCGGTGGCGCACCGCGTGGCCGCCGACGTCGTTGGCCGGCGGTCGCCACTCTCACCCTGCGTCCCGGGGTCACGCATCGGCGGTATCACCGGTCTCGGCAGACCGGTGATACCGCCCGTACTGCTCGGCCGCGCCTCAGCGGACCGGGTGCCCCGCGTCCCGCAGCGCGCCCTTGACCTCGGAGATCCGCAGGTCGCCGAAGTGGAAGACGGACGCGGCGAGCACCGCGTCGGCCCCCGCCCCGATCGCCGGGGCGAAGTCCGCGAGCCGGCCCGCGCCGCCGGAGGCGATGACGGGGACGGTGACGTGCCCCCGTACCGCCTCGATCATCTCGGTGTCGTAGCCGTCCTTCGTGCCGTCGGCGTCCATCGAGTTGAGCAGGATCTCGCCCGCGCCCAGCTCGGCGGCCCGGTGGGCCCACTCGACGGCGTCGATGCCAGTGCCCTTGCGGCCGCCGTGCGTGGTGACCTCGAAGGTGCCCCGGGGGGTGCGGCGGGCGTCGACGGAGAGCACCAGGACCTGTCGGCCGAAGCGTTCGGCGATCTCGCGGATGAGGTCGGGGCGGGCGATGGCGGCGGTGTTGACGCCGACCTTGTCGGCCCCGGCGCGCAGCAGCTTGTCGACGTCGTCCGGGGTGCGGACGCCGCCGCCGACGGTGAGCGGGATGAAGACCTGCTCGGCGGTGCGGCGGACCACGTCGTACGTCGTCTCGCGGTCGCCGCTGGAGGCGGTGATGTCGAGGAAGGTCAGCTCGTCGGCGCCCTCGGCGTCGTACAGCTTGGCCATCTCGACGGGGTCGCCCGCGTCGCGCAGGTTCTGGAAGTTGACGCCCTTGACGACCCGGCCGTTGTCGACGTCCAGGCAGGGGATGACCCGTACCGCGAGAGTCACTTCGCGCCTCCCCGGTAGGCCTCGACCTCGACCTCGACGACCAGGCTCGGGTCCACGAAACCGGACACGATGATCATCGAGGCGGCGGGGCGTACGGCGTCGAACAGCTCCTTGTGGGCGCGGCCGACCTCGTCCACGTCCCGGGCGTGCGTGATGTACATCCGGGTGCGGACGACGTCCTCGCGTCCCAGACCCACCTGCTCCAGCGCCGCGAACGCGACGTCGAAGGAGGTGATGGCCTGCTCGTACGGGGAGCCCGCGGAGATCTGGCCGTTGATCACGGAGGTGCAGCCGGCCACCAGGACGAGCCCGCTCGGCAGTTCGACGGCGCGCGAGTAGCCGAACTTCTCCTCCCAGGGGGCGCCGGTGGAGATCCGGCGCACGGCGGAAGCGGCATCGGTCATGCGGCGACCGCCTTGAGCGCCTCTTCCAGCGTGAACTCCTTCGCGTACAGCGCCTTGCCGACGATGGCGCCCTCGACGCCTTCGGGGACGAGGAGGGAGATGGCACGGAGGTCGGCGAGGGAGGAGACGCCGCCGGAGGCGACGACCGGGCGGTCGGTGACGGCGCAGACGTCCCGCAGAAGGCCCAGGTTGGGGCCCTGGAGGGTGCCGTCCTTGGCGATGTCGGTGACGACGTAACGGGCGCAGCCCTCGGCGTCGAGGCGGGCGAGCGTCTCGTAGAGGTCGCCGCCGTCGCGGGTCCAGCCACGGCCGCGCAGGGTGGTGCCCCGGACGTCGAGGCCGACGGCGATCTTGTCGCCGTGCTCGGCGATGACCTTGGCGACCCACTCCGGGGTCTCCAGGGCGGCCGTGCCGAGGTTGACGCGGCGGCAGCCGGTGGCGAGGGCGGCGGCGAGCGAGGCGTCGTCGCGGATGCCGCCGGAGAGCTCGACCTTGATGTCCATGGCCCCGGCGACCTCGGCGATCAGGGCGCGGTTGTCGCCGGTCCCGAAGGCGGCGTCCAGGTCGACGAGGTGCAGCCACTCGGCGCCGGCGCTCTGCCAGGCGAGGGCGGCCTCCAGCGGAGACCCGTAGGAGGTCTCGGAGCCGGACTCGCCGTGGACGAGGCGGACGGCCTGGCCGTCGCGGACGTCGACGGCGGGGAGCAGTTCAAGCTTCGGCATTACAGCGTCTCGATCCAGTTGGTCAGCAGCTGGGCGCCGGCATCGCCGGACTTCTCGGGGTGGAACTGGGTGGCCCACAGCGCGCCGTTCTCCACGGCGGCCACGAACCGTTCGCCGTGCGTCGCCCAAGTGACCTTGGGGGCACGGATCTTGGCGTTGGTGACTTCGAGAGACCAGTCGTGCGCCGCGTAGGAGTGCACGAAGTAGTAGCGGGCCTCGGGGTCCATGCCGGCGAAGAGCCGGGAGTCCTCGGGGGCGTCCACGGTGTTCCAGCCCATGTGCGGGACGACGTCGGCCTTCAGGGGCCCGACCGTGCCGGGCCATTCGTCCAGGCCCTCGGTCTCCACGCCGTGCTCGATGCCGCGCTCGAACAGGATCTGCATTCCGACGCAGATGCCCATGACGGGGCGGCCGCCGGAGAGCCTGCGGCCGACGATCCAGTCGCCGCGGGCCCGCTTCAGCCCGTCCATGCAGGCGGAGAACGCGCCGACGCCGGGGACGAGGAGCCCGTCGGCGTTCATCGCGCGGTCGTAGTCGCGGGTGATCTCGACGTCCGCGCCGACGTGGGCGAGGGCACGCTCGGCGGAACGGACGTTGCCGAAGCCGTAGTCGAAGACGACGACCTTCTTCTTGCTCTCACTCATGACGTACCTGTCCTCAGTCCCACAGGCCCTGGATCCGCAGGATGCCCGCCACCAGGCACATCACGGAGCCGATCGACAGCAGCACGATGACGCCCTTGGGCATCCCCTGCTTCGCGAAGGAGTAGACGCCGCCGGCCAGGAAGAGGCCGACGACGATCAGGATGGTGTTGAGGCCGGTCACAGGGCGCCCTTCGTGGAGGGCAGGATGCCGGCGGCGCGCGGGTCGCGCTCGGCGGCGTACCGCAGGGCGCGGGCGAGGGCCTTGAACTGGCACTCGACGATGTGGTGGGCATTGCGCCCGTACGGCACGTGGACGTGCAGGGCGATCTGCGCCTGGGCGACGAAGGACTCCAGGATGTGCCGGGTCATCGTCGTGTCGTACTCGCCGATCATCGGCGCCATCTTCTCGGGCTCGGTGTGCACGAGGTAGGGGCGGCCGGAGAGGTCGACGGTGACCTGGGCGAGCGACTCGTCCAGCGGGACGGTGCAGTTGCCGAAGCGGTAGATGCCGACCTTGTCGCCGAGGGCCTGCTTGAAGGCGGCGCCGAGCGCGAGGGCGGTGTCCTCGATGGTGTGGTGGCTGTCGATGTGCAGGTCGCCCTCGGTCTTGACCGTGAGGTCGAAGAGGCCGTGGCGGCCGAGCTGGTCGAGCATGTGGTCGTAGAAGCCGACCCCGGTGGCGACATCGACCTTTCCGGTGCCGTCGAGGTTGATCTCGACGAGCACGGACGTTTCCTTCGTGGTGCGTTCCACGCGGCCTACGCGGGGGCTCATGCGTCGTGCTCCTTCTTGAGTTCGCGTACCGCATCGAGGAACGCGTCGTTCTCTGCCGGGGTGCCCGCGGTGACCCGCAGCCATCCCGGTACGCCGTTGTCCCGGACCAGGACGCCCCGGTCGAGGATCTGCTGCCAGACGGCGTGGCTGTCGTCGAAGCGGCCGAACTGGACGAAGTTGGCGTCCGAGTCGGTGACCTCGTAGCCGGTGGCGCGCAGCTCGGCCACCAGCCGGTCGCGCTCGCTCTTGAGCTGCGCGACGTACCCGAGCAGCGTATCGGTGTGCTCCAGGGCGGCGAGCGCGGTGGCCTGGGTGACGGAGGAGAGGTGGTACGGCAGCCGCACCAGCTGGACCGCGTCGACCACGGCCGGGTCGGCGGCGAGGTAGCCGAGGCGGAGCCCCGCCGCGCCGAACGCCTTGGACATGGTCCGCGAGACGATCAGGTTGCGGCGGCCCTCGATCAGCGGGAGCAGCGAGGGGTGGTGGCTGAACTCGCCGTACGCCTCGTCGACGACGACGATCGAGGGCCCGGCGGCCTGGGCGGCGTCGTACAGGGCGAGGACGGTGTCGGCCTCCACGGCGGTGCCGGTGGGGTTGTTGGGCGAGGTGATGAAGACGACCTCGGGCCGGTGCCCGGCGATGGCGGCGCGGGCGGCGTCCACGTCGATGGTGAAGTCGTCGTTGCGCGGCCCGGAGATCCAGCCGGTGCCGGTGCCCCGGGAGATCAGGGCGTGCATCGAGTACGAGGGTTCGAAGCCGATCGCGGTGCGGCCGGGTCCGCCGAAGGTCTGCAGGAGCTGCTGGAGGACCTCGTTGGAGCCGTTGGCGGCCCATACGTGGGCCGCCGTGACCTCGTGCCCGGCGGTGCGGCTCAGGTAGCGGGCCAGCTCGGTGCGCAGCTCGACGGTGTCCCGGTCCGGGTAGCGGTTGAGGCCGCGGGCGGCCTCGCGGACCCGCTCGGCGATCCGGTCGACCAGGGCTTCGGGGAGCGGGTAGGGGTTCTCGTTGGTGTTGAGGCGTACGGGGACGTCGAGCTGGGGCGCTCCGTACGGGGACTGGCCGCGCAGTTCGTCGCGGACGGGGAGCTCGTCCCAGGGGTTACGGGGGGTGGTGCTGTCGTACGTCACTGCTGCGGGACCTTCCAGCCGAACCGTGCCTTGAGGGCTGCGCCGTGGGCGGGGAGGTCCTCCGCCTCGGCGAGGGTCACGACATGGTGGGTGACCTCGGCGAGCGCGTCGCGGGTGTAGTCGACGATGTGGATGCCGCGCAGGAAGGACTGCACGGACAGGCCCGAGGAGTGGCAGGCGCAGCCGCCGGTGGGCAGGACGTGGTTGGAGCCGGCGCAGTAGTCGCCGAGCGAG
The DNA here is from genome assembly GCA_002551355.1 of Streptomyces sp. man185. Lineage (GTDB taxonomy): Bacteria > Actinomycetota > Actinomycetes > Streptomycetales > Streptomycetaceae > Streptomyces. The sequence continues at coordinate 7,278 of NTHE01000090.1, forward strand.
ACCGGGGCCCAGGGGCCGACGAAGATCGCTCCGGCGTTGCGGACCCGGTCGGCGACGGCGGCGGCGTCGGCGGTCTGGATCTCCAGGTGCTCGGCGCCGTACGCGTCGACGACCTTGAGGCCGTCCTCGATCGAGGAGACCAGGACGACCGCGGACTGGCGGCCGGCGAGGGCGGGCTCGATGCGGTCGGCGATGTGCTTGGTGGCCGCGACCTGCGGGATCAGCTCCGCCTCGGTGGCGGCGGCCAGCTCCTCGGAGTCGGTGACCAGGACGGCGGCGGCCATCGGGTCGTGCTCGGCCTGGCTGATCAGGTCGGCGGCCACGTGCACCGGGTCGGCGGTGGCGTCGGCGAGGATCGCGATCTCGGTGGGCCCGGCCTCGGCGTCGATGCCGATGCGGCCCTTGAGCAGGCGCTTGGCGGCGGCGACGTAGATGTTGCCGGGGCCGGTGACCAGGTTGACCGGGGGGCAGTCCTCGGTGCCGTACGCGAACATCGCCACGGCCTGGGCGCCGCCCGCCGCGTACACCTCGTCCACGCCGAGCAGGGCGCAGGCCGCCAGGATGGTGGGGTGCGGGAGGCCGCCGAAGTCCTTCTGCGGCGGGGAGGCGACGGCGACGCCCTCGACGCCCGCCTCCTGGGCCGGGACGACGTTCATCACGACGGAGGAGGGGTAGACCGAGCGGCCGCCGGGGACGTAGAGCCCGACGCGCTCGACGGGCACCCACTTCTCGGTGACGGTGCCGCCGGGGACGACCTGGGTGGTGTGCGTGGTGCGGCGCTGCTCGCGGTGGACGAGGCGGGCGCGGCGGATCGACTCCTCCAGCGCGGCGCGCACGGCCGGGTCCAGCTCCTCCAGCGCCCGGTTCAGGGCCTCGGCGGGCACCCGTACCGACTCGATCCGGACACCGTCGAGCTTCTCTCCCCACTCGATCACTGCCGCGGAGCCACGATGGCGTACGTCCTCGCAGATGGGCCGCACCGTCTCCAGGGCGGCTTCCACGTCGAACTCGGCACGGGGCAGCAGGTCGCGCAGGGCTCCACCCTCGGGGAGGGCGTCGCCGCGCAGGTCGATTCGAGAGATCACACGGCAATTCTCTCAGACCGCCACAGACGCCCGGTCGCCCGTATCACTGGCTGATACCGGCCGTCCGCACCACAGGCCCCTACGCGTCTCGGCCATGTCCCGCCGTCACTGCTGACCGCTGGCTTTCATGGCGTCACACAAGGGCATAACGGCTCTACAGCATGTGTGCACCACGAGGGCACGACGGCACGACAGCATGTGTGCACGGAGGGAGCGGCCGTGACCGAGCCGCACGAAGGCGACATCCCGGACGGCCTCAGCGCAGCGGAGCTGGGCATGTGGCAGTCCTTCCGCAACGGGACCACCTACGACTTACGTACCTACGACACGACCCGCAACGACCCGTTCGCCCCGCAGACGTGGGGGCCCGAGCGGAGCGTCGGAGCGCGCACGGTGGCGCGACTGCTGCTGGACGGACCGCCCGCCCGGCCCGGCCGGGTGGCGGCGCTGAAGCTCCGGGGGGTGCGGATCACCGGGAAGCTGGATCTGGCGGGCGGCCGGGTCTCGCCGTACGTGGAGCTGACCGGCTGCCGTTTCGAGCAGGAGGTGGTGCTTCCCGAGTGCCACTTCACGACCCTGCGTCTGGTGGGCTGCGCGCTGCCCCGGCTGGAGGCGGCACGGCTGCACACCGAGGGCGATCTGCATCTGCCCCGCTGCCGGGTCGACCGGGGGATCCGGCTGACCGACGCCCAGATCGGCACGGATCTGCTGATCAACCAGCTCAGTGTGGGCCCGGACCGGCACGGGCGGGCCATCGTCGGGGACGGCATGGCGGTCGCCCAGGACCTCCAGGCCGAGATGATCGAGACGCTCGGCGAGCTGAGCCTGCGCGGGGCGAAGGTCGGCGGTTCGCTGAGCCTGCGCGGCAGCCGGCTGCACGCCGCGGAGGACCGGCGCGCGCTGAACGCCCCGCAGCTGACGGTGGAGCGCACGCTCTACATGACCGAGGCGTGGGTGAGCGTCGACACGGGGGACCAGGGCACCACTCCCCCGTACGGCGTGGTCTACGCCCCGACCCCGGCGCGCGGGACCCGCTCGCAGATCTTCGAGAGCAAGGGCGGGGTGCGGCTGGACGACGGGCGGTTCGGGGACGCGGTGGACCTGCACAAGGCCCGGTTCACCATGACCCGGCAGGAGGAGCTGTCGCTGCGCCGGATCGTGACGCCGGAGCTGCGGTTCAACGCGGAGCGCCCGGAGGAGGGCCGCGTCGTGCTGAACGGCGCGAAGGTGGTGACCCTGATCGATTTGTCGACGAGCTGGCCGGGTCCCGGGGGTCTGGCGATGGGCGGTTTCGTCTACGAGAACCTCGTCCCCTACGGCCACTTCCCGCTGTCCCGGCGGCTGGAGTGGGTGCAGGCCGCGACCCCGGAGTACGTCCCCGAGCCGTACGAGCGGCTGGCCACGGTGATGCGCAGCTGCGGCGAGGACGCGGACGCGCGCGAGGTGCTGCTCGCCAAGCAGCGCCGCCGCCGCGAGACGCTGCCGCCCGCGGCGAAGGCCTGGGGGTACCTCCAGGACTGGACGGTGGCGTACGGCTACCGGCCGGGGCGGGCCGCGGTGTGGATGGCGGTGCTGTGGGCGGCGGGCACGGCGGCCTTCGCGCAGCACGCCCCGCCCTCGATGAAGGGCGAGGAGCACCCGCAGTGGAACCCCGCGCTGTACGCGCTGGATCTGCTGGTCCCGGTGATCAACCTCGGGCAGGACGGTTACTGGCGGATGGAGGACGCCTGGCAGTGGGCCGCGGCCGGTCTGGTGCTGGTGGGGTGGGTTTTGGCCACCACAGTGGCGGCGGGGGCCTCCCGAATGCTGCGCAGGGGCTGACCGGGGAGGGGCACCGGAGGCCGTGCACGGGCTGACCCGGGAGGCATCACCCGTACGACCGCGGGCGGCCGGGGCCGTGGGCTCGGCCGCCCCGCGCCCTGTGGCCATCGGGGCGGACGAGCACCACGGGTGGATGTGATCAAGCCAACGGCGGGCATTTCCTTTACCTTTTATTGACCCGTCTCGATACAACCCATTCACTCGGCACAGAAGCTTCACAGCACGCCTCTGGCGCGGCCCTCACCAGCGCTTTTCAATGGTCTGCACCATGGCATTCCTTCGCGCTCTGCTCAGTACCGCGCGCATGATCCGGCACAGCCCTCCGCTGTCCGCCGGACTGTCCGCGGATGACGCGGTGCTGCTCGACGCCCCGGACGAGCGGCTCTCTCCCGCGCTGGTCGCCGCTGCCCTGGGCGACTACGAACCGGCCGCCAAGCTGCTCGCCACCACCCGGGACGCCGCCGAGTGGGAGAACCGGGACCGCTACCTCGGCCGGCTCGTCGCCTTCGCCCGCAGCCGGGACGGCTGGCTCGACGACTGGCTGGCCGCCGCCCCGCGCGATCCGGACGCGCTGCTGGTCAAGGCGGAGCTGTCGGTCCGCCGGGCGTGGGAGTCGCCCGCCCGCGCGGAACGGCTCCGCGAGGTCGGCCCGCTGATCACCGCGGCCGCCGACGCGGACCCGCGCGACCCCGTGCCGTGGCGGCTCGCCCTGGACCACGCGCGCGGCACCCACGCCTCGCACACCGCCTTCGAGTCGCTGTGGGAGCAGGCCGTACGGCGCTCCGCGCACCACTACGGCTGCCATGTGGCGGCACTGCGCTACCTCTCCGCCGCCTGGTACGGCTCGCACCGCGAGTGCTTCGACTTCGCCGAACAGGCCGCCGAGGACGCGCTGCCCGACTCCCTGGTGCAGGCCCTGCCGGTCCGGGCGGCCTTCGCGCTGCTCCTGGACACCCAGGCCGCGGGCCGGACCACCTCCGTACTGGAGGAGCGGATCGACGCGGCGGCCGATCTGGCGATCAAGCTCTCCGCCGCCTACCGGCCCGGCGATCCGTGGCCTGCCGAGGTCCGCAATCTCCTCGCGTACGTCCTGCTCGCCCGGGGCCGCTGGGCGGAGGCGCTGCACCAGTTCAACATGATCGGCCTGCATGCGACGTCGTTCCCGTGGTCGTCGGTGTCCGAGGACGCGCTCGGCCGGTTCCTTGACGCACGGGACGGCGCACGCCTCCAGGTGGCCTCCCTGACCCCGCTGCGCGACCGGGCCGACCACGGCCGCCCCCGGGGCCATTACGCTTGAGCGTTGTGACCACCGCCCGCCTTCCCCTTTTCCCGCTCAACGCGGTGCTGTTCCCCGGCCTGGTGCTGCCGCTCAACGTCTTCGAAGAGCGATATCGCGCCATGATGCGGGAGCTGCTGAAAAGCGACGAGGAAGAACCTCGTCGCTTCGTCGTGGTCGCGATCCGCGACGGCCGCGAGATCGCCCCGACGGCCACCGGCATGCCGGACACGGTCGCGGCGGCCCCGCCCGCCGAGCGCGCCCCGGCGGACGGCTTCGGCCCCGATCCCATCCAGACCTTCCACCGGGTCGGCTGCGTCGCCGACGCGGCGACGATCCGCGAGCGCGCCGACGGCAGCTTCGAGGTCCTGGCGACCGGCACCACCCGGGTCAGGCTGCTGTCCGTCGAGGCGAGCGGCCCGTATCTGACCGCCGAGGTCGAGGATCTGGCCGAGGAACCCCCCGCCGAGGACGAGGCCGATGAGGCCGGAGCCCTGGCGGAGGGCGTCCTGCGGGCTTTCCGCTCCTACCAGAAGCGGCTGGCCGGAGCGAGCGAGCGCTCGCTGGCGACCGGCGCCGACCTCCCCGACGACCCGTCCGTGATCTCCTACCTGGTCGCGGCGGCCACGGTCCTGGACGTACCCACCAAGCAGCGCCTGCTCCAGGCCCCGGACACCGCGACCCGGCTGCGCGAGGAGCTGACGCTGCTGCGCAAGGAGACCGCGGTCATCCGGCACCTGCCCTCGCTGCCCGCGACCGACCTGACCCGGGCCCCCACCCACCCCAACTGACGAGGACCGGCCCCGGTGGCGAAGAAGTCCAAGAAGAACCAGCCGGGCGGCACCCCCGCCACGGTCGCCCTGACCGCGGCGGGCACCGCCTTCACGGTCCACGCCTACGACCACGACCCGGCGAGCCCGTCCTACGGCGAGGAGGCCGCCGAGGCCCTGGGCGTCTCCCCCGACCGGGTCTTCAAGACCCTGGTGGCGGACGTGGACGGCGATCTGACGGTCGCGGTGGTCCCGGTGGCCGGCTCCCTGGACCTCAAGGCCCTGGCGTCCGCGGTGGGCGGCAAACGGGCGGCGATGGCGGACCCGGCGGCAGCGGAACGCACGACGGGCTACGTCCGGGGCGGCATCTCCCCCCTGGGCCAGCGCAAGCGCCTTCGCACGGTGCTGGACGCCTCGGCACGGGCCCACGCCACGATCTGCGTATCGGCGGGGCGGCGGGGCCTGGAGGTGGAGCTGGCGGCGACGGACCTGGCCGAGCTGACGGGGGCGACGTTCGCGGAGATCGCCCGGGCCTCCTGAGCGCCCTCACAGGGGGCTGGATTCTCCAGCCCCTCCGGCGGTCGAGGAACGGGGCCCGGGGCGGAGCCCCGAAATCCAGCCCGTCCGGCGCTTGAGGACACCGGGGCCAGGGCAGCGCCCTAGGCCGCGCCTCCCCCACCCGCAGAAGGCGGCCCCGAAGAAGGCGCCCCCGGCCCCGGCCCCGCCAGGGGCCCCTGCACGGGCCCGTCGTAGTACCCCGAATACCCCGCCCCCGCCCAGTCCGGCTCGACATCGCGCGGCCCGAACGCCGCCGTCAGCAGCAGATGGATCCCCATCGCCGCGAACGGCCACGCCAGCACCGCCACCCACACCGCGTGCAGCTCCAGCGGGGCGTCGAACGTCACGCCCTGACCGGCCTCCCGGGCCCGCCCCACCACGTCGGAGGACGGCCCCAGCCAGACGCCGACCCGCCAGGCCAGCAGCGAGGCGAGCAGTGCGCCCAGCGCAAGACCCACCACCACGAGGACGCCCCCGCGGCGCAGCCGCCAGAAGACGGCCGCGGCCGAGAGCGCACCAAAGCCGATGGCCAGCAGGACGAACGTTCCGTCCGCCCCGATCGCCTCCTCGCCCTCGCTGTTCTTGAGGAAGACGGCCGTGTCGTCGGAGACCAGCGGTACGCGCGGCGCGAGCCACAGCCACAGCAGCCCGAGCGCGATGCCCGAGAGGGCCACCAGGAGGGCGACGACGGCGGCCTGACGGAGCTCCGTGGCCGTGTCGGGGTCGTCCGGCGCGCCCGAGGAGGGCGCGAGGTGGGAGCCCGAGGGCGGGGCCTGCCAGGGATCGTGGGGGCCGGGCTGGTGAGGCGGCGTCAGAGGTGCGGTCACCGTGCCATCGTGCCAGGCCACCCTGTGAGGCGCCTCACCGGATACCGCACCCGTGCTCGCCGGCCCCGGGGGCTACCGTACGGCGGCCCGCCGGTACGCCCACGTCGCCGCGGCCAGCGAGAGAACCCCGACCGCCGCACAGATCGCGAGGAAGAAGGCGATGAGCCCCCAGTCCGGGCGGGCGTCGAAGGACCGGGCCAGGGCCTCGACCCCGTACGTCGAGGGGAGCAGGTCCCGCGCCCAGCTCACGGGCTCCGGCAGCCGCTCGGCCGGCAGCACCCCGAGCAGCAGGGCGGCGGACATGCCCAGCTGGCCCAGCAGGGTCGCCAGCTCCGGACGGGGGGCGAGCAGCCCGAGGGCCGCGCCGAGACCGGCCAGGGCGGCGCCGGAGAGCGGGACGACGGCGACCAGGACCCACAGATGGGTCATCGGCAGCTGGAACAGCACGCTTCCGGTGATCGCGGTGAAGACCGTGCCGGGCACGGTGAACGAGGCGTACGCGGCGGCAGCCCCGAGCACCACCGCGGCGGGCGGCACGGGCAGCGTGGCGTAGTGGTCGAGCCCACCGCTCGCCCGCAGCTGCCCGAAATACTGGGCGAGCAGGTTGAGCGCGACGAACGCGACGACCAGGACGCTGGACCCCGCGACCACCGCGCGGGCCTCCGCGCCACCGTCCACGACCCCTCGCATCAGGATCATGATCCCGACGGACTGGAAGGTCGCCACGAAGAGCAGCGGAATCCGGGCGACGCGCGCCCGGGAGAGCTGGGCGCGGTAGACGGCGGCCAGCGAGGGCAGCAGCCGGGCGCGCGGGGCGAGGGGTGCGGTGAGGGTACGGGCGGGGCCCGTACCGGAGGGACCGGGCGCGGGCCGGACACGCGTCGCCGCGGTCCCGGCCGGAATGATGCTCGTCACCTGAGGCCGCTCCCCTTAGACACATCCACCACATCAAACACGCCGAACACGCGCACGCTCCTCACGCCTTCACCAGCCCCTCGGTCGCATCGCCGGCGTCTCCCCCGAGCGCGAGATAGACATCTTCCAGGCTGGGTGTGGCCAGGGTGAAATCGTCGAGCGCGGCAAAGGCCGCGCCGCCCGTCACCGCGGCGACCGCGGCCCGTGCCTCGTCCGGCCCCAGCCGCAGCACCCAGCGCCGCCCGGACTCCTGGGCGGACGCCCGCAGCGCCGCCACCTCGGGGACGTCCAGCGGGGCCCGTTCGCGCCACACCAGCTCGACGCGCACCTCACCGGCGACCTGTTCCTTGAGCCCGGTCGGGGTGTCGCAGGCGATGACCCGGCCGCGTTCGAGGACGGCGACCCGGTCAAGGACGGTCTCGGCCTCGATCACGTTGTGGGTGACCAGCAGGACCGTGACCCCGTGCTCCGCCCGGCGGCGGTCGACGGCGGCCCATACGGCGCGGCGGGCGACCGGGTCCATGCCGGTGGTCGGTTCGTCGAGGACCAGGACGGGCCGGTCGCCGACCAGGGCGGCGGCGAAGCAGGCGAGCCGGCGCTGACCGCCGGAGAGCTTCTTCAGGGGCCGTCCGGCGATCGCGGTGAGGCCCAGCTCCTCCAGGACGGCGTCGCGCTCGGCGCGGGCGTCCCGTACGGCGAGGCCGCGCAGCCGCCCGGTGGTCTCGGCGGCGAGCGAGACGGTCAGTTCGTCGAGGGCGGTGGACTCCTGCCCTAGGTAGCCGACCAGCCGGGAGGCGCGCTCGGGGTGGCGGACGAGGTCGTGGCCCAGCACCTCGACGCTGCCGGAGTCGGGCCGCATCAGCCCGGTGAGCTGGCGGACCAGCGTGGATTTGCCGGCGCCGTTGGGGCCGAGCAGTCCGAAGATCTCGCCGCGCTCGACGTCCAGGCTGATGCCGTCCGTGGCGCGGACCTCGGGCGTCGCGGGGGCGCCGCGACGGCCCCGGGTCGCGGGATAGGTCTTGACCAGATCGCGCACCGCGCACACGGTGCCGGTGTCCCTCTGCGCCTGTGCTGTGCCCGTACTCACGAGGTATGAGGGTACGGGGTCACAGGCTCCGGTCCGCGTCCGGGGCCACCCCGCGTCGCTCCCCGGGCGGGCGGCTACTCCCCCGCCGGTACGTGCTCGGCGGCGGCCCGCACGTCGATCTCCCGCCAGAAGCCGGCCCGGATCGCGTAGCGGTCGTGCTCGTCGATCTGGTCGTCCTTGTGGGCGAGGAGCCCGAAGCGGGCCGCGTACCGCAGGAGTTCGCCGTCGATCCGGTGCGGGATGCGCGGGTACATGGTGGAGAGTTTCTGCAGGTGGACGGTTTCCGGGAGGCGCTCCATCCAGCGGCGGGCGAAGACCTGGCCCACTTCGAAGGGGTCTCCGCCGACGGTGGTGATGTCCTCCTCCCGGTCCGCCCAGCGCTGTTCGGCGCTGGTGACCTGGGCGAGGGTCGGCAGGGACGCGGTCTCCGCCGGCTCGCCGAGAGGGCCGCCGCGCTCGACCCATCCTTTGTCGGAGGACCAGCGCAGCGTGGCGTTCGCGGGATGGGGCGGGTGCTGGCGGTCCGGGTGGGTGGCGTGGGCGCGCAGCGCGGCGAGGTCCTTGGGGGTCGGCACTCCTTTGTGGCCGACGGCGGGCGCGCCGGAGTCGGAGGGGGCGGGGGCGCTCTCGGCCGGCGCCGCGGAACTGCCCCGGGCCGCGGCGGCCTGGGCCTCCGAGGCGCGTTCGGCGGAGGCGGCGAGGGCCGCCTCGGGCAGTGGTGCGGAGAGGATCGCGGCGATCTCGGGGCGGGTGGCGGGCTGCGGGGCGCAGTTGCCGCCGGTGTCCTTGGCGCGTACGGCCTTGGTGATCCAGGCCCGGTCGAGGACCCGGCGTTCGTCGGCCTCGGCGACGAGGTCCTCGGACTGGTTGTAGTCGCCGTCGGCGGCCTGCACGGCCCAGAGGTGGACGGCGACCCCGTGCTCCTTGGCGGACATCAGGCCGGGCAGCAGATCACCGTCGCCGGTCACCAGGACCACGTCGGAGCAGGCCCGGTTCCTGGCCAGTTCGGTGAGCTCGGCGTGCATGGCGGCGTCCACGCCCTTCTGGGCCCAGCGTCCGTCGCTGCGGGTCAGGGCGCCCAGCCGTACGGTCACCCGCGGCATCACGCGGAGCCGGCGGTGCTCGGGCTGGGGCACCCGGTCGGGGGCGCCGTCGAACCAGTAGATGCGGAGCAGGGGCTGCTGGGTGTCGGCCTCGGCCCGCTCGCGCAGCCCCTGGATGAGGGCGGTGTGGTCGACGGTGATGCGGGAACGGGCGGGCTCTCCGGCCAGCAGACTCGCGGCTGCGCCCAGCAAGTAGCCGGCGTCCACCAGGACGACGCAACGGTCCACGCGTTCCACCCTCTTCCAGAATTCGGGAACGGTTCAGCGGCCCGCTCCTCGATGACCGGGTCCGCTTACCCAGGGTTTCCTTCGAGTCTGCCCGACCGCTCGGGGGTTAACGGCCGGAACTGGATCATCGGCGTGGCGGATCCGGAAAGGAAGAGGGGAGAGGAAGGGAGAAGGAACACGGAAGGGGCGGGCGGAGGCGGTGGGACCGGGGAGCCACCGCGGAAACCACTACGCACGGTAATGATCCAACATGCGGCTTTTGCGGCGCTATGTGAGTCTGACAGCGGTCCTGGCCCCCCAGGATTCCCCACAGGAGGCATTCATCATGGCCAAGAACAAGAACCGCAAGCAGGGCAGCCAGCACGACCGCGCGTCCGCGTCGGAGCGTAGTGCGGAGCAGGCCAAGTCGACGGCGTACGAGACGCAGAACCAGCCGCAGGCGCAGGCCCAGGGCAGCCCGTCCGACGTGGCGCGCAAGCATCAGCGACGCTTCGGCCACAACTGACCCGTCGGCCGCTCGCGGTAGAGACAGGCGTTGAAGACAGCCGGAGGGGCGTCCCGCACCGGCGGGACGCCCCTCTCGTCGTGTCGTGCCCGGACTCAGCCGGCCAGGCAGGCCGGGCCGAGCAGCACCTTCAGGTCGCCGAAGAGGGCCGAGTCGGCCTTGACCCGGTGCCGGTCGAGCCGCAGGACAGTGGTCCTGCGGGGGCCCTGGAGCCTGATCCGTACCTCGGTGTCGCCCCGGTGGTGGCTGAGCACCTCGCCGAGCCGGGTGACCATGGGCGGGGTGATCTTCACCGTGGGGATGGTGAGGACGACGGGCGCGTTGGTCCCGGCGTTGGAGATGTCGGGGACCTGCATCTCCATGGCGACCAGCCGGGGCACGTCCTCGCGCTTGTCGAGCCGTCCCTTGACGAAGACGACGGTGTCCTCGACGAGCTGGGTGGAGACCAGCTGGTAGGTGGCGGGGAAGAACATGCACTCGATGGAGCCCGCCAGGTCCTCCACGGTGGCGATGGCCCAGGCGTTGCCCTGTTTGGTCATCTTGCGCTGGAGGCCGGAGATGATGCCGCCGACGGTGACGATGGCGCCGTCCCCGTAGTCCCCGCCCATGAGCTGGGAGATCGAGGAGTCGGCCTTGTCGGACAGCACGTGCTCCAGGCCGAACAGCGGGTGGTCGGAGACGTACAGGCCGAGCATCTCCCGTTCCTGGGCGAGCAGGTAGGCCTTCTCCCACTCGACGTCGGAGAACTCCACGTCGAGTCCGAAGCTCGGCTCGCCGCTCTCCTCCTCGCCGCCGCCGAAGAGGTCGAACTGTCCCTCGGCCTCCTTGCGCTTGACCTGGACCACGTTGTCGATCATCGGCTCGTGGTGGGCGACGAGGCCCTTGCGGGTGTGGCCCATCTCGTCGAAGGCGCCGGCCTTGATCAGCGATTCGACGGTGCGCTTGTTGCAGACGACCGCCTCGACCTTGTCGAGGAAGTCGGGGAAGGTGCTGTACTTCCCCTTGGCCTTGCGGGACCGGATGATCGAGTCCACGACGTTCTGGCCGACGTTGCGGATGGCGGTCAGGCCGAAGAGGATCACGTCGTCGCCCTGGGCGGCGAAGTTGGACAGCGACTCGTTGACGTTCGGCGGGAGCACCTTGATGCGCATGCGGCGGCACTCGTTGAGGTAGACCGCGGACTTGTCCTTGTCGTCCTTGACCGAGGTCAGCAGGGCCGCCATGTACTCGGCGGGGTAGTTCGCCTTGAGGTAGGCGGTCCAGTAGGTGACCAGGCCGTACGCCGAGGAGTGCGCCTTGTTGAACGCGTACCCGGCGAAGGGGACCAGGACGTCCCACAGCGCCTTGATCGCCGCGTCGGAGAAGCCCTTGTCCTTGGCGCCCTTCTCGAAGAGGACGAAGTTCTTCGCCAGCTCCTCGGGCTTCTTCTTGCCCATCACACGGCGCAGGATGTCGGCCTCGCCGAGCGAGTACCCGGCGACGATCTGGGCGGCCTTCTGGACCTGCTCCTGGTAGACGATCAGGCCGTAGGTGAGGCCGAGGACCTCCTTGAGGGGCTCCTCCAGCTCCGGGTGGATCGGGGTGATCTCCTGGCGGCCGTTCTTGCGCTCCGCGTAGTTCGTGTGCGAGTTCATGCCCATCGGGCCCGGCCGGTAGAGGGCCGAGACGGCGGAGATGTCCTCGAAGTTGTCGGGCTGCATCTGACGGAGCAGGGAGCGCATCGGCCCGCCGTCGAACTGGAAGACGCCGAGCGTGTCACCGCGGCAGAGCAGTTCGTACGTCTTGGGGTCGTCCAGCGGCAGGGAGAGCATCTCCAGGTCGATGCCCTTGTTGGACTTCACCATCTTGATGGCGTCGTCCATGATCGTCAGGTTGCGCAGGCCGAGGAAGTCCATCTTCAGCAGGCCGAGCGACTCGCACTGCGGATAGTCCCACTGCGTGATGGTGACGCCGTCGGTGTGCCGGACCCAGACGGGCGCGTGGTCGACGATCGGTTCGCTGGACATGATGACGCCGGCGGCGTGCACGCCCATCTGCCGGACCAGGCCCTCGACGCCCTTGGCGGTGTCGATGACCTTCTTGACGTCCGGTTCGCTCTCGTACATCCCCCGGATCTCGCCCGCCTCGCTGTAGCGCGGGTGCTTGGGGTCGGTGATGCCGTTGAGGTCGATGCCCTTGCCGAGGACGTCGGCGGGCATCGCCTTGGTGAGCCGGTCGCCCATCGCGTACGGGTAGCCCAGCACGCGGGCGGAGTCCTTGATGGCGTTCTTGGCCTTGATCTTGCCGTAGGTGCCGATCATGGCGACCTTGTCGGCGCCGTACTTCTCGGTGACGTACCGGATCACCTCGACGCGCCGGCGCTCGTCGAAGTCGATGTCGACATCGGGCATGGAGACGCGCTCGGGGTTGAGGAACCGCTCGAAGATCAGCCCGTGCTCGATCGGGTCGAGGTCGGTGATGCCCATGGCGTACGCCACGATCGAACCGGCCGCGGAGCCACGGCCGGGGCCGACCGCGATGCCGTTGTTCTTGGCCCACATGATGAAGTCGGCGACGACCAGGAAGTACCCCGGGAACCCCATCTGGATGATGATGTCCATCTCGTACTCGACCTGCTTCTGCCGGTCGTCGGGGACACCGTTCGGGAAGCGGCGGGCCATGCCGACCCGGACCTCCTCCTGGAACCAGGTGATCTCCGTGAAGCCGTCCGGGATCTCGAACTTCGGCATGAGGTTCTTCGCCTCGAACATGCCGGTGGTGTCGATCTGCTGGGCGACCAGGAGGGTGTTGGCGCACCCCTCCTGCCAGGCGTCGGAGGAGTCGACGGCGTACATCTCGTCCGTCGTCTTGAGGTAGTAACCGGTGCCGTCGAAGCGGAAGCGGTCGGGGTCCGAGAGGTTCTTGCCGGTCTGGATGCAGAGCAGGGCGTCGTGGGCGGTGGCCTCGTGGGCGTACGTGTAGTGGGAGTCGTTGGTGACGAGCGGCGGGATGTTCAGCTTCTTGCCGATTTCGAGGAGCCCGTCGCGGACCCGGCGCTCGATCTCGATGCCGTGGTCCATCAGCTCCAGGAAGTATTTGTCCGCCCCGAAGATGTCCTTGTAGTCGGACGCCGCCTGCACTGCCTCGTCGAACTGGCCGAGCCGCAGCCGGGTCTGCACCTCGCCCGAGGGGCAGCCGGTGGAGGCGATGAGGCCCTCGGACCACCGCGAGATGGTCTCCTTGTCCATCCGCGGCCACTTCTGGAGCCAGCCCTCGGCGTACGCGTCGGAGGAGAGCCGGAAGAGGTTGTGCAGCCCGGTCTTGTTGGACGCCCAGATCGTCTTGTGGGTGTAACCACCGGAACCGGACACATCGTCGCGCTTCTGGTGCGGCTGTCCCCACTGCACCTTGCGCTTGTGCTTGCGCGACTCCGGGGCGACGTACGCCTCGATGCCGATGATCGGCGTGACGTCCGCCTTCTTCGCCGAGTGGAAGAAGTCGTAGGCCCCGTGGAGGTTGCCGTGGTCGGTCATCGCGATGTGCGTCATGCCCATCTCGTTGGCCGCTTCGAACATGTCCTTGAGCCGCGCCGCACCGTCCAGCAGCGAGTACTGGGTATGAACGTGCAGGTGCGTGAAGGGCGGCTTGGTCACGGCGTCGGGCCTCCGGGAAGTCGGGCGATGACGGACGGGGGGACAGCGTGGAAGTCTACGACGTGACGGAGTCGAACGACGGGCACTCCCGGCTTCCGCCGAGCGTTGGAGAAGGCGGGAGACGTGTCCGATTTGTCATGCACTCGGTCATGACTCGATCATGTGGACCCACGGTTCGGCCAGACACGCCAGCTACAGCAGGAGGCAGCAAGAGATGTCGGAAACGCAGACCGGCGCAGCGCAGCGCGGGGAGCAGATTCTCGCCGTTTTCGACACCGCCTTCGGGGAGTTGCTGGCCGCCGATCCGGCCGCCTTCCGGGTCAAGTTCCGCAAGATGGCGGGCTCGGCCTTCGCGTTCTACCGGGGCACGGCCTGCCTGTTCTACAGCGACCTGGAGCGCGAGCGGCACGGCGGCCCGTTCCTGGACGAGCGCACCGGCCGGGTGTGGATCCACGGCGATCTGCACGCGGAGAACTTCGGCACCTACATGGACGCCAACGGCCGCCTCGTCTTCAACGTCAACGACTTCGACGAGGCGTACGTGGGCCCCTTCACCTGGGACCTGAAGCGCTTCGCCGCCTCCGTGGCGCTGATCGGCTACGCGAAGGCGCTGGCCGACGAGCAGATCACCGAGCTGGTCCGGATCTTCGCCGCGTCCTACCGCGAGCGGATCCGTGCGCTGGCGACGGGCGCGAAGAACGACGAGGTGCCGCCGTTCACGCTGGACACCGCGGACGGCCCGCTGCTGGGCGCGCTGCGCGCCGCCCGCTCGCGCACCCGGTTCTCGCTGCTGGACTCGATGACGGTGATCCGCGACTTCGAACGCCGGTTCGCGGACGGCGGCGGGTCGATCGACCTGGACGCCGCGACGCGCTACAAGGTGCTGGCCGCGTTCGACGGCTATCTGGAGACGCTGCCCGAGTCGAGCCTGACCCGTCCCGACTCCTACCGGGTCAAGGACGTGGTGGGCCGCCGGGGCATCGGCATCGGCTCCGCCGGGCTCCCCTCGTACAACATCCTCCTGGAGGGCAACAGCGACGCCCTGGAGAACGATGTGGTGATCTACCTCAAGCAGGCGCAGACCCCGGCGGTCTCCCGGCACATCACGGACGCCGCCGTGCGGGAGTACTTCCAGCACGAGGGGCACCGCACGGTGATCTCGCAGCGCGCGCTCCAGGCGCACGCGGACCCGTGGCTGGGCTGGACCGAGCTGGACGGGGCCGGACAGCTCGTCGCCGAGGTCTCGCCGTACGCGGTCGACCTGGACTGGTCCGACATCGACGAGGTGGACGAGATCGCGGCGGTCGTCGCGGATCTGGGCCGGGCGACGGCCACGATGCACGCGGCCGCCGACGACGAGAGCGGCCACTCGCTGGTGCCGTTCTCCACGGAGCGGGCGATCGACGCGGCCATCGCGGCCGACGAGGAGGGCTTCGCGCCGCTGCTGGCCGACTTCGCCCACAGCTACGGGGCGCGGGCCCGCGCGGACCACCAGATCTTCGTGGACCTCTTCCGCAACGGCAAGATCCCCGGGCTGCGGGGCCCCGTGTAAAGGGCCGGTGGTCCGGGGCCCTCGCAAGGAGGACTCTCAGCCTCTTTTAAGGCCCGTTTACCTCGGCGCATGACACACTTTCCGGCGATGGACATCTCAGGGACGCAGCTCAGGGTCGCGCGCGCGGCGGTCTTCACCGCGCTCGTCGTCACCCTGTCCACGGCGTCCCATGTGCTGCTCTCCCGGGTCCCGTTGCCGCTCACCGCGGTCGCGCTGCTGGCCGCCGCCGTCTTCGCGGTGGCGTACGCGCTGGCCGGCCGGGAGCGCGGCTTCGGGGCGATCGCGGGTCTGCTGGTCCCGCTGGAGCTGGCCGCCGACACACTGTTCACCACGGGCCAGCATCTCTGTTACGGGGCGGCCGGCGGCCCGGTCGCCGGCCCGCTGCGCGCGGTGGGCTTCGACGTCCTGTGCGGTGGCGAGGTCGGCACGGGCGGGGCCCGGATCGCGGGCGTCGGCGCGGTGGGCACCCCGCTGGCAGACGTGGCCGGTGCGGGCGACCGCGCGGCGTTGCTCCTCGCCCAGCCCGGCCCCGCGGTGCCGTGGCTGCTCCTCGTCGCCCATGTGGCGGTCGGGCTGCTCGCCGCGGCCTGGCTGCGGCGCGGCGAGGCGGCCCTCGCGGGGCTGCTGCGCGCGGCGGCCCTGCTGGCGTTCCGGCCGCTGCTGACCGCGGTCGCCGTGGTGCGCGCCGGTGTCCGGGCC
>NTHE01000091.1 GCA_002551355.1 Streptomyces sp. man185
GCTCAGAGATGTGTATAAGAGACAGCCCCCGGCCCGGACTCGGGCACGGCGGCGGACCGGACCGCCCCGGACCCCGCCGGAAGCCCCGCGCTCGCCGGCACGGCGTCCGCGGCCCCGGACACGGCCCTGACCGCCGTCTCCACCACCGCCGGGGCGGGGGCGCTGCTCGCCCTGGTCCTGTGCGGGGCCGCCGCACTGCGCCGCCGAAGCCGTACCGGGCGATCCCCGGCCACGGACGCCTGAGCAGCGGCTCCAGGAGCCTCACAGGCCCGCGCTCCGGGGTGCGGAACACCCCACGGCACTCCGGAGCGCGGCACCAGCCGAGGACGACGCGCTGTCACCGCCCGCAAGTAGGGTGTGAGACATGGCAGACCCCTCCAGCTACCGCCCCAAGCCGGGACAGATCCCCGACTCCCCGGGGGTCTACAAATTCCGCGACGAGCACCGCCGGGTGATCTACGTCGGGAAGGCCAAGAACCTGCGCCAGCGCGTGGCCAACTACTTCCAGGACCTGGCCAACCTCCATCCGCGTACGCGCACGATGGTCACCACCGCCGCCTCCGTCGAGTGGACGGTCGTCTCCACCGAGGTCGAGGCGCTCCAGCTGGAGTACTCCTGGATCAAGGAGTTCGACCCCCGGTTCAACGTCAAGTACCGCGACGACAAGAGCTATCCCTACCTCGCGGTGACGCTCAACGAGGAGTTCCCCCGCGTCCAGGTCATGCGCGGCGCGAAGAAGAAGGGCGTGCGCTACTTCGGTCCGTACGGCCACGCCTGGGCGATCCGCGAGACCGTCGACCTGATGCTGCGCGTCTTCCCCGTCCGCACCTGCTCCGCCGGAGTCTTCAAGAACGCCGCGCGCACCGGCCGCCCCTGCCTGCTGGGCTACATCGGCAAGTGCTCGGCCCCCTGCGTGGGCCGGGTCACCCCCGAGGAACACCGCGAGCTGGCCGAGGACTTCTGCGACTTCATGGCCGGCCGCACCGGCACCTACATCCGCCGCCTGGAGAAGGACATGATGCAGGCGGCCGAGGAGATGGAGTACGAGCGGGCCGCCCGCCTCCGCGACGACGCCGGGGCCCTCAAGCGGGCCATGGAGAAGAGCGCCGTCGTCCTCGCCGACGCCACCGACGCCGACCTGATCGCCGTCGCGGAGGACGAGCTGGAGGCAGCCCTCCAGATCTTCCATGTGCGCGGCGGCCGGGTGCGCGGCCAGCGCGGCTGGGTCACCGACAAGGTCGAGGCGGTCGACACCTCCGGCCTCGTCGAGCACGCCCTCCAGCAGCTGTACGGGGAGGAGCGCGGCGACGCCGTCCCCAAGGAGGTCCTGGTCCCCGCCCTGCCCGAGGACACCGAAGCGGTCTCCCAGTGGCTCGCCGAGCGCCGGGGCTCCCAGGTCAGCCTGCGTATCCCGCAGCGCGGGGACAAGAAAGACCTCATGGCCACCGTGCAGCGCAACGCCCAGCAGGCGCTCGGGCTGCACAAGACCAAGCGCGCCTCCGACCTGACCACCCGCTCCCGAGCCCTGGAGGAGATCGCCGAGGCGCTGGGTCTTGACACGGCCCCGCTGCGCATCGAGTGCTACGACATCTCCCACCTCCAGGGCGACGACGTGGTGGCCTCCATGGTGGTCTTCGAGGACGGCCTCGCCCGCAAGAGCGAGTACCGCCGCTTCCAGATCAAGGGCTTCGAGGGCCAGGACGACGTCCGCTCGATGCACGAGGTGATCGGCCGCCGCTTCAAGCGCTACCTCCAGGAGAAGGAGCGCACGGGGGAGTGGGAGGAGCAGCCGGTCGACGCCCCGGCCGCCGTCCC
The DNA here is from genome assembly GCA_002551355.1 of Streptomyces sp. man185. Classification (GTDB taxonomy): domain Bacteria; phylum Actinomycetota; class Actinomycetes; order Streptomycetales; family Streptomycetaceae; genus Streptomyces. Next base: position 1,816 of record NTHE01000091.1, read on the forward strand.
CGCGGCCTCTGACCCCGTTCCCACCCCCACTGGCCCCGTTCCCGCCTCCACGGGCCCCGCCGCCACCGGTCCCGTCCCCGCCCCGGCGCTCACCGCCGCCTCCCCGGACGACGAGACCGAGCCCCGGGAGGACGACGGCCGCCCCAAGCGGTTCGCCTACCCGCCGCAGCTCGTCGTCGTCGACGGCGGTCAGCCGCAGGTCGCCGCCGCCCAGCGCGCCCTGGACGAGCTGGGAATCGACGACATCGCCGTCTGCGGCCTCGCCAAGCGCCTCGAAGAGGTCTGGCTCCCCGACGACGACGATCCCGTGGTCCTGCCCCGCTCCAGCGAGGGCCTCTACCTCCTCCAGCGCGTCCGGGACGAGGCGCACCGCTTCGCCATCGCCTATCAGCGGGCCAAGCGGGCCAAACGCATCCGCTCCAGCCCCCTCGACGACGTGTCCGGCCTCGGCGAGACCCGGAAGCAGGCACTGATCAAGCATTTCGGCTCGGTGAAGAAGCTCCGGCAGGCGACAATCGACGAGATCTGCGAGGTCCCCGGGATAGGGCGAAGGACGGCGGAATCGGTGGCCGCCGCCCTCGCCTCGACCGCTCCCGCGGTGCCTGCCGTGAACACGGCCACAGGAGAGATCATTGAAGAGGACGACGGGGGCAGCTCATGACCGAGAACAGCCACACGACCGCACAGAACGCCGCAGAACGAGCAGACGGAGCAGCTGACGTGAGTACGAACACCCCGAACGAGACGGGTGACGCGGCCATCCCGGAGCTGGTGATCATCTCCGGGATGTCGGGCGCCGGCCGCAGCACCGCAGCCAAGTGTCTGGAGGACCTCGGCTGGTTCGTCGTCGACAACCTCCCGCCCGCGCTGATCCCCACCATGGTCGAGCTCGGCGCCCGCTCCCAGGGCAACGTGGCCCGGATCGCCGTCGTCGTCGACGTGCGCGGCCGGCGCTTCTTCGACAACCTCCGCGAGTCCCTCGCCGACCTGGAGGCCAAGCACGTCACCCGGCGGATCGTCTTCCTGGAGTCGTCCGACGACGCCCTCGTGCGCCGCTTCGAGTCCGTCCGCCGCCCGCACCCCCTCCAGGGCGACGGGCGCATCGTCGACGGCATCGCGGCCGAGCGCGACCTGCTGCGCGAGCTGCGCGGCGACGCCGACCTGGTCATCGACACCTCCAGCCTCAACGTGCACGAGCTGCGGGCCAAGATGGACGCCCAGTTCGCGGGCGAGTCGGAGCCGGAGCTGCGGGCCACGGTGATGTCCTTCGGCTACAAGTACGGCCTGCCCGTCGACGCCGACCTGGTCGTCGACTGCCGCTTCCTGCCCAACCCGCACTGGGTCCCCGAGCTGCGCCCCTTCACCGGCGTCAACGAGGAGGTGTCCGACTACGTCTTCGACCAGCCGGGCGCCAAGGAGTTCCTCAACCAGTACACCGAGCTGCTCCAGCTGATCGCCGCCGGCTACCGCCGCGAGGGCAAGCGGTACGTGACCATCGCCGTGGGCTGCACCGGCGGCAAGCACCGCTCCGTCGCCATGTCCGAGAAGCTCTCCGCCCGCCTCGCCGCCGAGGGCGTCGAGACCGTCCTCGTGCACCGCGACATGGGGCGAGAGTGACCGGACGCAATCTGCGGATGCGGCGTCTGAGCCGCGCCACCTCGGCGCTCTCCGGCCGTAAGCGCGGTGCTCAGCCCAAGGTCGTGGCGCTCGGCGGCGGCATGGGTCTCTCGGCGTCCCTGACGGCGCTGCGCCGGATCACCGGCGATCTCACGGCCGTGGTCACCGTCGCCGACGACGGCGGCTCCAGCGGCCGGCTGCGCGAGGAGCTGGGTGTGCTGCCCCCCGGCGACCTGCGCAAGGCGCTCGCCGCACTGTGCGGCGACGACGACTGGGGCCGCACCTGGTCCCGGGTCATCCAGCACCGGTTCGAGTCCAAGGGCGACCTCCACGAGCACGCGGTCGGCAACCTGCTGATCGTGGCCCTCTGGGAGCAGCTCGGCGACCACGTGCAGGCGCTCGACCTGGTCGGCAAGCTGCTCGGCGCGCACGGCCGGGTGCTGCCGATGTCGGCCGTCCCGCTGGAGCTCCAGGCACTGGTCAAGGGCCACGACCCCGATCTGCCCGACGCGATCGTCACCGTGCGCGGCCAGGCCACGGTGGCGCTCACGCCCGGCGAGGTGCAGTCCGTGCACGTGGTCCCGCCCGACCCGCCGGCCGTCCCGGAAGCCGTGGAGGCGGTCCTGGACGCCGATTGGGTGGTCCTCGGCCCGGGCTCCTGGTTCTCCTCGGTGATCCCGCACCTGCTCGTGCCGGAACTGCTCGACGCCCTGGTCACCACCAAGGCCCGCAAGGTCCTCTCGCTGAACCTCGCCCCCCAGCCCGGTGAAACAGAAGGCTTCTCACCGCAGCGTCATTTGGAGGTTTTGGGGCGACACGCCCCTAAACTCGCCTTGGACGTGGTGCTGGCCGACGAGGCAGCCGTGCCCGACCGTGAGTCCCTCGCCGATGCCGCACAACGGCTCGGAGCCGCGGTCGAGCTGGCGCCGGTGGCATCGCCCGACGGCGTTCCGGTCCATGATCAGGAGCTGTTGGCCGCCGCGTACGACCGTATTTTTCGGATGCATGGAAGGATCGGCCCATGGCGATGACGCCAGCGGTGAAGAACGAAATCTCTCATCTTCCCGTCACCCGGACCTGCTGCAGGAAAGCAGAGGTCTCGGCGATTCTTCGGTTCGCGGGTGGGCTGCACCTGGTGAGCGGCCGGATTGTGATCGAGGCGGAGCTGGACACCGGCAACGCCGCCCGCCGCCTCAAGCGCGACATCCTGGAGATCTTCGGGCACAGCTCGGAGCTGATCGTGATGGCCCCCGGCGGACTGCGGCGCGGCTCGCGCTATGTCGTACGCGTGGTGGCGGGCGGCGACCAGCTGGCCCGCCAGACCGGTCTGGTGGACGGACGCGGCCGGCCTATCCGCGGGCTGCCCCCGCAGGTGGTCTCGGGGGCCACCTGCGACGCCGAGGCGGCCTGGCGCGGCGCCTTCCTCGCCCACGGCTCGCTCACCGAGCCCGGCCGCTCCTCCTCGCTGGAGGTCACCTGCCCGGGACCCGAGGCGGCCCTCGCCCTGGTCGGCGCGGCCCGCCGGCTCTCCATCGCCGCCAAGGCCCGTGAGGTGCGCGGCGTGGACCGCGTGGTGGTCCGCGACGGCGACGCGATCGGCGCCCTGCTGACCCGGCTCGGCGCCCACGACGCGGTGCTCGCCTGGGAGGAGCGGCGGATGCGGCGCGAGGTCCGCGCCACGGCCAACCGGCTCGCCAACTTCGACGACGCGAACCTGCGCCGCTCGGCCCGCGCGGCGGTTGCCGCCGGGGCGCGGGTGGGGCGCGCGCTGGAGATCCTCGCCGAGGAGGTCCCCGAGCACCTCGCCGCCGCCGGACGGCTGCGGATGGAGCACAAGCAGGCATCGCTGGAGGAGCTGGGCGCGCTCGCCGACCCGCCGCTGACCAAGGACGCGGTCGCCGGCCGGATCCGCCGACTGCTCGCGATGGCCGACAAGCGGGCCCAGGACCTGGGCATCCCGGGTACCGAGGCGACCCTCAGCGAGGAGCTGGCCGACGGCCTGGTCGGCTGACTCGGCGGCGGCCGGGGGACGTTGGTCCCGACCCCACCGGGACCCAGGTCCCCCGACACCGGGACCCACGTCCCGGCCGCCGAAACGGAGGCCCGTACTCCTACTGGCGAGTACGGGCCTCCGGCCGTACTCGGTGGCGCGTAGGGGCCCTCTCGATGTCACTCCCGGGCCCTTGGAGAGGTAGGGTCGGAAGCGGTCGGGGACATCCCTATACAACTCGCCGGCGTCGAAAACCGGCGTACCTAACGAGGAGATCGGTTCGTGACGATCCGCGTAGGCATCAACGGCTTCGGCCGCATCGGTCGCAACTACTTCCGCGCGCTGCTCGAGCAGGGTGCGGACATCGAGATCGTGGCTGTCAACGACCTGGGTGACACTGCGACCACGGCCCACCTGCTGAAGTACGACACCATCCTGGGTCGTCTCAAGGCAGAGGTCAGCCACACCGCCGACACCATCACCGTCGACGGTCACACCATCAAGGTGCTCTCCGAGCGCAACCCGGCCGACATCCCCTGGGGTGAGCTGGGTGTCGACATCGTCATCGAGTCGACCGGCATCTTCACCAAGAAGGCCGACGCCGAGAAGCACATCGCGGGCGGCGCCAAGAAGGTCCTCATCTCGGCTCCGGCCAAGGACGAGGACATCACCATCGTGATGGGCGTCAACCAGGACCAGTACGACGCGGCCCAGCACAACGTCATCTCCAACGCCTCCTGCACCACCAACTGTGTGGCGCCGATGGCCAAGGTTCTCGACGAGAACTTCGGCATCGTCAAGGGCCTGATGACGACGGTCCACGCGTACACGAACGACCAGCGGATCCTGGACTTCCCGCACTCGGACCTGCGCCGCGCCCGCGCCGCCGCCGAGAACATCATCCCGACCACCACCGGTGCCGCCAAGGCCACCGCCCTGGTCCTGCCGCAGCTCAAGGGCAAGCTCGACGGCATCGCGATGCGCGTCCCGGTCCCGACCGGCTCCGCCACCGACCTGGTCGTCACCCTCCAGCGCGAGGTCACCAAGGACGAGGTCAACGCCGCGTTCAAGAAGGCCTCCGACGACGGCGCCCTCAAGGGCTTCCTGACGTACACCGAGGACCCGATCGTCTCCTCGGACATCGTCGGCGACCCGTCGTCCTGCACCTTCGACTCCTCCCTGACCATGGTCCAGGAGGGGAACTCGGTGAAGATCCTCGGCTGGTACGACAACGAGTGGGGCTACTCCAACCGCCTCGTCGACCTCACGGTCTTCGTCGGCGAGCAGCTCTGATCCTCGGGTCGGCCGGCACATCGATGTGAACTGAGGGGCTCGACCGGCGCAACGGAGCGCGGGTCGAGCCCCTTAGCATGCTCATCGGTCCTTCCAAGGAGTAAACGGAACAGATGAAGACGATCGACGAACTTCTCGCCGAAGGGGTCGCGGGCAAGCGGGTATTCGTCCGCGCCGACCTCAACGTGCCGCTGGACGGCACCAGGATCACCGACGACGGCCGTATCCGCGCCGTCGTCCCGACGATCGCCAAGCTCGCCGAGGCCGGCGCGCGGGTCGTCGTCGCCTCGCACCTCGGCCGCCCCAAGGGTGCCCCGGACCCGGCGTTCTCGCTGGCGCCCGCCGCCGCCCGCCTGGGTGAACTCCTCGGCGCCGACGTCGCCTTCGCCACCGACACGGTCGGCGATTCCGCCCGCGCCGCGGTCGCCGGCCTCGCCGACGGCCAGGTCGCGGTCATCGAGAACCTCCGCTTCAACGCCGGTGAGACGTCCAAGGACGACGCCGAGCGCGGCGCCTTGGCCGACCAGCTCGCCGAGCTCGCCGACTCCTACGTGGGCGACGGCTTCGGTGCCGTGCACCGCAAGCACGCCTCGGTCTTCGACCTCCCGGCCCGGCTGCCGCACTACGCGGGCTACCTCATCGCCACCGAGGTCGGCGTCCTGAAGAAGCTCACCACCGACGTCAAGCGCCCGTACGCGGTCGTCCTCGGCGGCGCCAAGGTCTCCGACAAGCTCGGCGTGATCGACCACCTGCTGGAGCGGGCCGACCGCATCCTGATCGGCGGCGGCATGGCGTACACCTTCCTCAAGGCCCAGGGCCACGAGGTCGGCAGCTCGCTCCTCCAGGAGGACCAGATCCCGGCCGTGGAGGAGTACCTGCGGCGCGCCGAGGAGAAGGGCGTGGAGTTCGTCCTCCCCGTCGACGTCGTGGTGGCCCCCGCCTTCCCCGACCTGAAGACCAAGGCCCCGGCCCACCCCACCACCGTCGCCGCCGACGCCATGCCGGCCGGCCAGATGGGGCTGGACAACGGACCCGAGACCAACAAGCTCTACGCATCGAAGCTCGCCGACGCGGCCACCGTCTTCTGGAACGGCCCGATGGGCGTCTTCGAGCACCCCGACTTCGCCGACGGCACCCGCGCGGTCGCCCAGGCGCTCGTCGACTCCCCGGCCTTCAGCGTCGTCGGCGGTGGCGACTCCGCCGCGGCCGTTCGCATCCTGGGCTTCGACGAGAATGCTTTCGGACATATTTCGACCGGTGGCGGCGCGAGCCTCGAATACCTCGAGGGCAAGACGCTTCCCGGGCTCGCCGCACTGGAGGACTGACCTTTCATGACCACCCGCACCCCGCTGATGGCGGGCAACTGGAAGATGAACCTCAACCACCTCGAGGCCATCGCCCACGTCCAGAAGCTCTCCTTCGCGCTGGCCGACAAGGACTACGAGGACGTCGAGGTCGCCGTCCTCCCGCCCTTCACCGACCTGCGCTCCGTGCAGACCCTGGTCGACGGCGACAAGCTGAAGATCAAGTACGGCGCCCAGGACATCTCGGCGCACGACTCCGGCGCGTACACCGGTGAGATCTCCGGCTCGATGCTCGCCAAGCTGCGCTGCACCTATGTGGCCGTCGGCCACAGCGAGCGCCGCCAGTACCACGGCGAGAGCGACGAGATCTGCAACGCCAAGGTGAAGGCCGCCTATCGGCACGGCCTGACCCCGATCCTCTGTGTCGGCGAGGGCCTGGACATCCGCAAGGCCGGTGACCAGGTCTCCTACACGCTCGCGCAGCTCGACGGCGCCCTGAAGGACATCCCGGCCGAGGAGGCCGAGTCCATCGTCATCGCCTACGAGCCGGTCTGGGCCATCGGGACCGGTGAGGTCGCCACCCCCGAGGACGCCCAGGAGGTCTGCGGCGCGATCCGCGGCCGGCTGGCCGAGCTGTACAGCCAGGAGCTGGCCGACGCCGTCCGCATCCAGTACGGCGGCTCCGTGAAGTCCGGCAACGTCGCGGCCATCATGGCGCAGCCCGACGTGGACGGCGCCCTGATCGGCGGCGCCGCACTGGACGCCGACGAGTTCGTCAAGATCGTCCGCTTCCGCGACCAGTGAGTATGCGGTAGCGCCGATCCGTCGTACCCTTGCGGGGGCCGAGGGGGTTGTCACCCTCCGGCCCCCGCTGTACGTACAGGCAGTATTCGAGAAATCCGGAAAGTAGGGACCAGCCGTGATTCTGGCGTTCCAGATCGCCCTGATCGTCTTCAGCCTGCTGCTGATGCTGCTGGTGCTCATGCACAAGGGCAAGGGCGGCGGCCTCTCCGACATGTTCGGTGGCGGAATGCAGTCCTCCGTCGGTGGCTCCTCGGTTGCCGAGCGCAACCTCGACCGGATCACCGTGGTGGTCGGTCTGGTCTGGTTCGCGTGCATTGTCGTTCTCGGTCTGCTCATCAAACTGGACGGCTGACCCGTCATCCGCGATTCCCGGTAAGGGTGTAACTCCTTCCACTGGACGCGCGTTGGGCCTTACGTAGACTGGGGCATCCTTCGAGCACCATCACGCAGGGAGTTACGACCGTGGCAAGTGGCAACGCGATCCGGGGAAGCCGGGTCGGAGCGGGGCCGATGGGGGAGGCGGAGCGGGGCGAGTCCGCACCGCGCGCCCGCATCTCCTTCTGGTGCTCGAACGGGCACGAGACGCAGCCGAGCTTCGCCCATGACGCGCAGGTGCCGGACACCTGGGACTGCCCGCGCTGCGGCTTCCCGGCCGGCCAGGACAAGGACAGCCCGCCCGACCCGCCCCGCACCGAGCCGTACAAGACGCATCTGGCGTACGTTCGCGAGCGGCGCAGCGACGAGGACGGCGAAGCGATCCTCGCCGAGGCACTGGCCAAACTCCGCGGCGAGATCTGACTCTCTCCCCGCACAGCTCCACGGAACCCCCCGTCTTCACCGGCCGGACACCCTACGGGTGTCCGGCCGTATCGCGTTCCCGCGCCACCGCCCTCCTCCACGCCGTCGGCCTCCTCGATCAATTAGGTTGGAGGGGCAGCGGGGATGCTGATGACGAGTAGAAGTGGGCTGATATCCCGGATGAACGCAGCAAGCCGAACCAAGCTCAACCAGACGCCCGAGTGGACGGCTCTCGCCAAGCACCGTGAGGAGCTCGGCGCACCCCAGCTGCGCGAGCTGTTCGCGCAGCAGCCGGACCGGGGCACCGCCTACACCCTGCGGGTCGGCGACCTCCACCTCGACTACTCCAAGCACCTGGTCACCGACGAGACGCTGCGCCTGCTGCGCGAGCTCGCCGCCGCCACCGGGGTCGCGGAGCTGCGGGATGCGATGTTCCGCGGCGAGAAGATCAACACCACCGAGGACCGGGCGGTCCTGCACACCGCGCTCCGCGCCCCGCGCGACGCGGTGATCGAGGTCGACGGCGAGAACGTCGTACCGGCCGTGCACGCCGTCCTGGACAAGATGGCCGGCTTCGCCGACAAGGTCCGGTCCGGGCAGTGGACCGGCCACACAGGCCGGCCGATCAAGAACATCGTCAACATCGGCATCGGCGGCTCCGACCTCGGCCCCGCCATGGCCTACGAGGTGCTGCGCTCCTTCACGGACCGCGACCTCACCCTCCGCTTCGTCTCCAACGTCGACGGCGCCGACCTCCACGAGGCCGTCCGCGACCTCGACCCGGCCGAGACGCTGTTCGTCATCGCCTCGAAGACGTTCACGACGATCGAGACCATCACCAACGCCACCTCCGCCCGGGACTGGCTGCTGACCGAGCTGAGGGCCGGTCAGGACGCCGTCGCGAAGCACTTCGTGGCCCTGTCGACCAATGCCGAGAAGGTCGAGGAGTTCGGCATCGACACGGCCAACATGTTCGAGTTCTGGGACTGGGTCGGCGGCCGCTACAGCTACGACTCGGCGATCGGCCTCTCGCTGATGGTCGCCATCGGCCCGGACCGCTTCCGCGAGATGCTCGACGGCTTCCACCTCGTCGACGAGCACTTCCGCACCGCCCCCGCCGAGCAGAACGCCCCGCTCCTGCTGGGCCTCCTCGGCGTCTGGTACGGCAACTTCTTCGACGCCCAGTCGCACGCGGTGCTGCCCTACAGCCACTACCTGTCCAAGTTCACCGCGTATCTCCAGCAGCTCGACATGGAGTCCAACGGCAAGTCCGTCGACCGCGACGGCGACCGGGTGGAGTGGCAGACCGGCCCGGTCGTCTGGGGCACGCCCGGCACCAACGGCCAGCACGCGTACTACCAGTTGATCCACCAGGGCACCAAGCTGATCCCGGCGGACTTCATCGGCTTCGCCGCACCGGTCCACGACCTGCTGCCCGGGCTGATCGCCCAGCACGACCTGCTGATGGCCAACTTCTTCGCCCAGACCCAGGCCCTGGCCTTCGGCAAGACGCCCGAGGAGGTCCGGGCCGAAGGCGTGCCCGAGGAGCTGGTCCCGCACAAGACGTTCCGGGGCAACCACCCCACGACGACGATCCTCGCCGACAAGCTGACCCCCTCGGTCCTCGGCCAGCTCATCGCGCTCTACGAGCACAAGGTCTTCGTCCAGGGCGCCATCTGGAACATCGACTCCTTCGACCAGTGGGGCGTCGAACTCGGCAAGGTCCTCGCCAGGAAGATCGAACCGCTGCTGACGGAGAGCGGGGGAGCGGACGCCGGGCAGCTGGACAGCTCCACCGCCGCCCTGGTCGCCGCCTACCGCACCCTGCGCGGGCGCTGAGCCGATGCCACGGGGGGAGGGGACGGCGGTAGTGCTGCGGCCGCCGCGCGACACACTCAACGAACGCGTCGTCGGCTGGTGGCGGCTCCAGTGGCTGCTGATGACCGCCGTGCCCGTCGTGCCGCTCGCGGTGCTGGGCGCGCTGATCGAGCCGGCCCGCTTCTGGCTGCTGCTGCCCGCCGCGGTCCTGGCCGTGGCGGGCACGGCGACCGCCGTCCTCTTCCCCCTGTGGTGGTTCCGTACGCACCGCTGGGAGGTCACCGAGGACGCGGTGTACGTCCGCACCGGGTTCTTCTGGCAGGAGTGGCGGATCGCCCCCATGTCCCGGATCCAGACCGTGGACACCGTACGGGGCCCGCTGGAGCAGCTCTTCCGGCTGGCCACCGTCACGGTCACCACCGCCTCCGCCAAGGGCGCGGTACGTATCGAGGGCCTGGACCACGAGGTCGCCGCCGACCTGGCCCGGCAGCTCACCCGCATCACCCGCGACACCCCCGGCGACGCCACATGAGCACCGCCGCCCCGCCGGGCGACTGGCGCCGCCTGCACCCCCGTACGGTCCTGGTCACCGCGCTCGTCGTGGCGGGGGTCGTCGCGGGCGCCGCCATCCCCGTCACGCTCGGGCTCACCCGATGGTTCAGCCTCCCGGTCGCCGTGCTCCAGGTGCTCGGCGGAGCCGTCCTGGTCATCGGGATCGCGGGGGGCGCCGACCGGGTCCGCTGGCACCGCACCCGCTACCGGATCGGCCAGGAGCACGTCGACCTCCACACCGGCCTGCTCCTCGTCAAGCGCCGCTCCCTGGCCCGCAGCCGCATCCGCACGGTCGACCTCACCGCCAACCTGATGCTCCGCCTCCTCGGCCTGGTCACCGTCAGGATCGGCACCGGCGAACAGGGCGCCGACTCCACCCTCGAACTGGACCCGGTCACCCGCGCCGAGGGCGAACGGCTGCGCCGCCTCCTGTTGGAGCGAGCCGCCACCGCACCGCCCGGCGTTCACCGCGAGGGCGAACTGGCCGTCCTGGACCCCCGCTGGATCCGTTACGCCCCGGTCTCCTTCGTCGCCCCCATGCTCGGCGGGGCGGCCGCCGGGGCCGTGATGCAGGTCAGCGAGTGGGTCGGGGCCCAGGGCGAGGTCATCGACTGGGTCGGCGACCGTTTCCGGGACACCCCGCTGCTCTGGATGATCATCGCCCTGGTCCTGGCCGCCCTGGTCGCGGGAGTCGTCGGGGCGCTCGGCCTCTGGATCGAGATGTGGTGGAACTACCGCCTGGAGCGCGAGGCGGGCGGCACGCTGCGGGTGCGGCGCGGGCTGTTCACCTCCCGGTCCATCTCCGTCGAGGAGGCCCGGCTGCGTGGCGTCGACCTGGTCGAGCCACTGGGCGTCCGGCTGCTCGGCGCGGCCCGCCTCGACGCCATCACCACCGGCCTGGCCAAGGACCACGAGGCCAAGAACGCCGACCACAACACCCTCCTCCCGGTCGTGCCCCGGACCCGGGCCGACTCCGTCGCCGCCGACGTCCTGCGCGAGGCGGACACCCCGACCGGCGCCGCGCTCACCCCGCACCCGCGCGCCGCCCGGGGCCGCCGACTGCGCTGGTCGCTCGCCGCCGTCCTCGGCCCGGTCCTGATCCTGACCCTCCTCGGGGCACTGCTCACGCCCGTGCTGCTGTGGATCGCGCTCGGTTGCGCGGTGGCGTCCGTCCCCGTGGCAGTGGTGCTCGCCCTCGACGCGTACCGGGGGCTCGGGCACGCGCTCTCCGGCCGCTATCTGGTCACCCGCTCGGGCACGGTCCGCCGGTCCACGGCCGCCCTGGAGCGGGCCGGGGTGATCGGCTGGACGGTCAAGCAGTCGGCCTTCCAGCGCCGGGCCGGACTGCTGAGCATCACGGCCACCACCGCCGCCGGAGGCGGCGCGTACACGGTGCACGACGCCGACGCCACCGAGGGCCTCACCTTCGCCGCCGAGGCCGTACCGGGGCTGCTGGAGCCCTTCCTGGAGCGTTCCCCGAAGGACGCCTGAGGCCCCTCAGCCGCCGTACGTCGTGTCGATGACGCAGAAGCGGTTGCCCTCGGGGTCGGCGAGCACCACGAAGTCCGGGTCCGGCGGATACAGGTCCCACGCGACCCTCTCGGCCCCGAGCCCGATCAGCCGCTCCACCTCGGCCTCCTGGGTGTCGGAGTAGAGGTCGAGGTGGACCCGGGGGACCTCCTGCACGGGAGAGGTCGAGCGCCCCAGCGCCACGCCGACGCCGGACCCTTCGACCGGGACCAGCACCACCCAGTCGTCCGTCCCCGGCTCGCGCTCGGTGTAGGTGAGCGCGGCCTTCCAGAAGGCGGCGGCCCTGCTCACGTCGGTCGCGCCCATCACCACGGTTCCGATATGCACCATGGGGCGAGCCTGTCACGCCGAAGGCCCGGCCCGCTCGGCAGGAGCGGGCCGGGCCTTCGGGGCGTCAACACTCAGGCAGAGGCCGGAGGGTAGAGCGCCCGCGGCAGTTGCGAGGCCGCCGCCGCGTCCAGCAGCCACAGGGTGCGGCCACGGCCGTACGCGCCCGCCGCCGGGGCCTGGATCTCCCCGGCCCCGGACAGCGCGATGGCCGCCGCTTCCGCCTTGTCCTCGCCAGCCGCCAGCAGCCACACCTCGCGCGCCGCCCGGATCGCGGGCAGCGTGAGCGAGACGCGGACCGGCGGCGGCTTGGGAGCCCCGTGCACACCGACGACGGTGCGCTCGGTCTCCCGTACCGCGGGCAGCTCGGGGAAGAGCGAGGCCACATGCGTGTCAGGGCCGACGCCCAGCATCAGCACGTCGAACGTGGGCACCGGGCCGTGGTCCTCGGGGCCCGCGGCGGCGGCCAGTTCCTCGGCGTAGGCCGCTGCCGCCGCGTCGGCATCGTCGCCGTACGGGCCGTCGGACGCGGGCATCGCATGCACCCTGGCCGGGTCCAGCGGCACCGAATCGAGCAGCGCCTCACGGGCCTGGGTGACATTGCGCTCCGGGTCGCCCTCGGGCAGGAACCGCTCGTCGCCCCACCACAGGTCCAGGCGCGCCCAGTCGATCGCATCCCGGGCGGGCGCGGCGGCGAGTGCGGCCAGCAGGCCGTTGCCGTTGCGCCCGCCGGTCAGCACCACCGAGGCATAGCCCCGGGAGGCCTGGGCGTCCACGATCTTCGTGATCAGCCGCGCCGCCGCGGCCTGGGCCATCAGCTCCTTGTCGCGGTGGACGACCAGTTGGGGAGGCGTCACTTGGAGGCCGCCTTCTTGGCCGGGGCCCTCTTCGCGGCGGGAGCCTTGGCCTCGGCGGCCTTCTCCGCCTTCTCCGCGGCGCTCGCGACCGGCGTGGCCGTGACCTCGCCGCCCGCGTGCAGCTTGTCGACGCCGAACTTCACCGACGAGGCGTAGGTGTTGTCCGGGTCGAGCCGGCGCAGCTCCTCCGCCAGCAGCTCGGCGGTGTCACGGCGCTTGAGCGCCACCGCGCGGTCCGGCTGGTTCTGCATGGAGAGCGTGGCCAGCCCGCCGTCGGCGCGGTCCAGGACGATGACGCCGTTCTTCGTCTCCATCCGGACCGCGGTGAGGCCGGGCCCCTCGGAGAGCGTGCGCTCCACCGGGACGCCGAGCCGGTCCGCGAGCCACATGGCGAGCAGCTCGCAGCTCGGGTTGTCGCTCTCGCCCTCGACGGTCGCGCCGATGACCTCGGCCGGCTGCTGGTCCAGTGCGGCGGCCAGCATCGAGCGCCACGGGGTGATCCGGGTCCAGGCCAGGTCCGTGTCGCCGGGGCTGTACGTCGCGGCCCGCACCGCCAGTTCGTCGAGCGGGCGCTCGGCCGAGTAGGTGTCGGTGATCCGGCGCTGGGCCAGCGCCCCGAGCGGGTCCTTCGCCGGGTCGGCGGGCGCGTCCTCGGGCCACCACACCACGACCGGGGCGTCCGGCAACAGCAGCGGGAGGACCACCGACTGGGCGTGGTTGGCCAGCTCGCCGTGGAGGCGCAGCACCACGGTCTCCCCGGTGCCCGCGTCGGAACCGACCCGGACCTCGGCGTCGAGGCGGGCGTCCCGGCGGGCGCGCGGCGAGCGGCTGAGCCGCTTGATCACCGCGATGATCCGCGAGGGGTGCTCGCGGGAGGCGTCACCGGCCGACTTGAGCGCGTCGTACGCGTTCTCCTCGTCGGTGACGATGACCAGCGTGAGCACCATGCCGATGGCGGGGGTGCCGATCGCCCGGCGGGCCGAGACCAGCGCCTGGTTGATCTTGCTGGACGTGGTTTCCGTGAGATCGATCTTCATGGCCGCCTCCAGCTCCGTCCGTCACGTGCGAGCATCTCGTCGGCCTCGGCCGGACCCCAGGTGCCGGCCGCGTACTTCGCGGGCTTGCCGTGCTTGTCCCAGTACTCCTCGATCGGGTCGAGGATGGTCCAGGAGAGTTCGACCTCCTGGTGGCGCGGGAAGAGGTTGGCGTCGCCGAGCAGGACGTCCAGGAGGAGCCGCTCGTAGGCCTCTGGGCTGGACTCCGTGAACGACTCGCCGTACGCGAAGTCCATCGTGACGTCCCGGACCTCCATCGAGGTGCCGGGCACCTTGGAGCCGAAGCGCACGGTGACGCCCTCGTCCGGCTGGACCCGGATGACCAGGGCGTTGCCGCCCAGCTCCTCGGTGGCGCCCGACTCGAAGGGGAGGTAGGGGGCGCGCTTGAAGACGACCGCGATCTCCGTGACCCGGCGGCCGAGCCGCTTTCCGGTTCGGAGGTAGAACGGCACGCCCGCCCAGCGGCGGTTGTTGATCGTCAGCTTGATCGCCGCGTAGGTGTCGGTCGTCGACTTGGGGTCGATGCCCTCCTCCTCGCAGTAGCCGAGGACTTCCTGGCCGCCCTGCCAGGCGTGCTCGTACTGGGCGCGCACGGTGTGCAGACCGAGGTCTTCGGGCAGCTCGACGGCGGTGAGCACCTTGAGCTTCTCGGCGACCAGGGCCTTCGGGTGGAAGGAGCCGGGCTCCTCCATCGCGGTCAGCGCCAGCAGCTGGAGCAGGTGGTTCTGGATGACGTCACGGGCGGCGCCGATGCCGTCGTAGTAGCCGGCCCGGCCGCCGATGCCGATGTCCTCGGCCATCGTGATCTGTACGTGGTCGACGTAGGACCGGTTCCAGATCGGCTCCCACATCGTGTTGGCGAACCGCAGCGCCAGGATGTTCTGGACCGTCTCCTTCCCCAGGTAGTGGTCGATCCGGAAGACCTCGTTGGGCGGGAAGACGTCGTGCACGAGCTGGTTGAGCTCCTGCGCGCTGGCCAGGTCGTGGCCGAAGGGCTTCTCGATGACGGCACGCCGCCAGGAGCCCTCCTTCTGGTCGGCCAGGCCGTGCTTCTTCAGCTGCTGGACAACCTTGGGGAAGAACTTCGGCGGCACGGAGAGGTAGAAGGCGAAGTTGCCGCCCGTCCCCTGTGCCTTGTCGAGCTCCTGGATGGTCGACTTCAGCGTCTCGAACGCCTCGTCGTCGTCGAAGTTGCCCTGGACGAAGCGCATCCCCTGGATGAGCTGCTGCCAGACCTCCTCGCGGAACGGCGTACGGGCGTGCTCCTTGACGGCGTCGTGCACGACCTGGGCGAAGTCCTCGTCCTCCCAGTCGCGGCGCGCGAAACCGATGAGTGAGAAGCCCGGCGGCAGCAGGCCGCGATTGGCCAGGTCGTAGACGGCGGGCATCAGCTTTTTACGGGACAAATCGCCCGTGACGCCAAAGATGACCAGGCCCGACGGCCCCGCGATACGCGGGAGCCGTCGGTCCTGTGCGTCACGGAGCGGGTTGGCTCCGGGAACAGCAGACAAAGTGGTCAGCCCTCCGAGGGGGCGAGGCGCGAAAGCTCCGCCTCGGTCGACTTGAGCAGGTCGTTCCAGGACGCCTCGAACTTCTCGACGCCCTCGTCCTCCAGCACCTGTACGACGTCGTCGTAGGAGATGCCGAGCTTCTTGATCGCGTCGAGATCGGCGCGTGCCTGGTCGTAGCCGCCGGCGACGGTGTTGCCGGTGATCTGGCCGTGGTCGGCCACCGCCTCCAGCGTCGCCTCCGGCATGGTGTTCACCGTGTTCGGCGCCACCAGGTCGTCGACGTACAGGGTGTCCTTCAGGGACGGGTCCTTGACGCCGGTCGAGGCCCACAGCGGACGCTGCTTGTTGGCCTGCGCCTTGTCCAGGGGGGCCCAGCGGTCGGAGGAGAAGACCTCCTCGTACGCCTCGTAGGCCAGGCGCGCGTTGGCCAGGGCGGACTTGCCCTTGGCGGCCTTCGCCTCGTCGGAGCCGATCGCGTCCAGACGCTTGTCGATCTCGGTGTCCACACGGGACACGAAGAACGAGGCAACCGAGTGGATCTTGGAGAGGTCCAGGCCCGCGGCCTTCGCCTTCTCCAAGCCCGCCAGGTAGGCGTCCATGACCGCGCGGTAGCGCTCCAGCGAGAAGATCAGCGTCACGTTGACGCTGATGCCCCGGCCGATCGTCTCGGTGATCGCCGGCAGGCCGGCCTTGGTCGCCGGGATCTTGATGAGCGTGTTCGGCCGGTCCACCAGCCAGGCCAGCTGCTTGGCCTCGGCGGCGGTGGCCGTGGTGTTGTGCGCCAGGCGCGGGTCCACCTCGATGGAGACCCGGCCGTCCTGGCCGCCGGTGGCGTCGAAGACCGGGCGCAGGATGTCGGCGGCGTCGCGGACGTCCGCCGTCGTGATCATGCGGAGGGCTTCCTCGACGGTGACCTTGCGGGCGGCGAGGTCGGTGAGCTGCTGGTCGTAACCGTCGCCCTGCGAGATCGCCTTCTGGAAGATCGAGGGGTTGGTGGTGACGCCGACGACATGGCTCTGGTCGATCAGCTCGGCCAGGTTGCCGGACGTGATCCGCTTGCGCGACAGGTCGTCGAGCCAGATCGCCACGCCCTCGTCGGAGAGGCGCTTGAGTGCGTCTGTCATGAGTTGCATCTCCTACTAGTCGTATCTACCGGCGTCAGCGTGCGGTGGCGGCGAGAGATTCCCGCGCGGCGGAGGCAACGTTCTCGGGAGTGAAGCCGAACTCGCTGAACAGCACCTTCGCGTCGGCCGAGGCCCCGAAGTGCTCCAGCGAGACGATCCGGCCCGCGTCGCCCACGTACCGGTACCAGGTCAGGCCAATGCCCGCCTCGACGGCGACGCGCGCCTTCACCGACGTCGGCAGCACGCTGTCCTTGTACGCCTGGTCCTGCTCCTCGAACCACTCGACGGACGGCATCGAGACGACCCGGGTCGGCACCCCGGCCGCCTGGAGCTGCTCGCGCGCCTCGACGGCGACGTGGACCTCGGAACCGGTCGCGATGAGCAGCACCTGCGGCTCGCCACCTTCGGCCTCGAACAGGACGTAACCGCCCTTGGCCGCGTTCTCGTTCGCCTCGTACGTCGGCACGCCCTGCCGGGTCAGCGCCAGACCGTGCGGGGCGCCCTTGCCGAACACCTTGGTGTAGCGGCGCAGGATCTCGCGCCAGGCGATCGCGGTCTCGTTGGCGTCGGCCGGGCGCACGACGTTCAGGCCCGGGATGGCGCGCAGCGCGGCCAGGTGCTCGACCGGCTGGTGGGTCGGGCCGTCCTCGCCGAGGCCGATCGAGTCGTGCGTCCACACGTACGTCACCGGCAGGTGCATCAGCGCGGACAGCCGCACCGCGTTGCGCATGTAGTCGGAGAACACCAGGAAGGTGCCGCCGTAGATGCGAGTGTTGCCGTGCAGCGCGATGCCGTTCATCGCGGCGGCCATCGCGTGCTCGCGG
The DNA here is from genome assembly GCA_002551355.1 of Streptomyces sp. man185. Taxonomy (GTDB): domain Bacteria; phylum Actinomycetota; class Actinomycetes; order Streptomycetales; family Streptomycetaceae; genus Streptomyces. The sequence goes on from NTHE01000091.1 coordinate 19,220, forward strand.
ATGCCGAAGTGGATCGTCCGGCCGTACGGGTCGGCCTCCGGCAGCGGGTTGCCCGCCGGGAGGAACGACGACGTCTTGTCGATCGTCGTGTTGTTCGAGCCCGCGAGGTCGGCGGAGCCGCCCCACAGCTCGGGCACGATCTCGCCGAGCGCCTGGAGCACCTTGCCGGACGCGGCACGCGTGGCCAGGCCCTTGCCGGGCTCGAAGACGGGGAGCTTCTCCTCCCAGCCCTCGGGCAGCTCGCCCGCGGCGATCCGGTCGAAGGAGGCGGCGCGCTCCGGGTTGGCCGTGCGCCACGCGGCGAACGACTTGTCCCACTCGGCGCGGGCCTCGCGGCCGCGGTCCAGGGCCTGACGGGTGTGGCCGATGACCGCCTCGGAGACCTCGAAGGTCTGCTGCGGGTCGAAGCCGAGGACCCGCTTGGTCGCCGCGATCTCGTCGTCACCGAGCGCCGAGCCGTGCGCGGCCTCGGTGTTCTGCGCGTTCGGGGCGGGCCAGGCGATGATCGAGCGGGCCGCGATGAACGAGGGGCGCTCGGTCTCGGCCTTGGCCGCCTGCAGCGCCGCGTACAGACCCGCCGGGTCCAGGTCGCCGCTGGGCAGCTGCTCGACGCGCTGGACGTGCCAGCCGTACGCCTCGTACCGCTTGATGGTGTCCTCGGAGACCGCGGTCTCCGTGTCGCCCTCGATGGAGATGTGGTTGTCGTCCCAGAGCAGGACCAGGTTGCCCAGCTTCTGGTGCCCGGCCAGCGAGGACGCCTCGGCCGAGATGCCCTCCTGGAGGCAGCCGTCACCCGCGACGACCCACACCATGTGGTCGAACGGGGAGGTGCCGGGGGCCGCCTCGGGGTCGAAGAGGCCGCGCTCGTAGCGGGCGGCCATCGCCATGCCCACCGCGTTGGCGACACCCTGGCCCAGCGGGCCGGTCGTCGTCTCGACGCCGGTGGTGTGGCCGTACTCCGGGTGGCCCGGGGTCTTGGAGCCCCAGGTGCGGAAGGCCTTCAGGTCGTCCAGCTCCAGCCCGTAGCCGGCCAGGTAGAGCTGGATGTAGAGCGTCAGGCTGGAGTGGCCGGCGGAGAGGACGAACCGGTCGCGGCCGGTCCACTCGGCGTCCGCGGGGTCGTGCCGCATCACCTTCTGGAAGAGGGTGTACGCGGCGGGAGCCAGGCTCATCGCCGTGCCCGGGTGGCCGTTTCCGACTTTCTGTACGGCGTCCGCAGCGAGGACGCGGGCAGTGTCCACGGCCCGCTGGTCCACGTCGGTCCACTGGAGGTCTGTGGTGGTCGGCTTGATGCTCACCCTGAGTCAGGGCTCCTCTCCACTGTTGTAAACCGGTGACTGTTACCGCACCGGGCGCTGTCGAGCCTACCCCCGTTGCCGGGCACACCTTCCGAGCACTTTCCAGGGTGTGGGCGACCCGCGGAGTTCGCCTCCCGACGGAACCGCACATCCGGTGAACAGTCACCCTCAACACGACCCCACCCCCACGAAGGGCGGTGTATCCCCAGCGTCTAGAGTGGTCGAGTTCGCGCAAGTCTTCACAAGGGCCTCCAGGCCCGGAGCTTGCTGGGATTTCTCTGTCAGGGGTGTGCGTGACGGCCGTCGAGTCCCGACCCGCAGGGGTCGCCTTGACTCCCAGCCCAGGGGGCCATCGCCCGTTCGGGGCCCGCGTCAAGGCATTCGTGGCGCTTACCAAGCCACGGATCATCGAGCTGCTGCTCATCACCACCGTTCCGGTGATGTTCCTCGCTGCCCAGGGTGTACCCGACCTGTGGCTCGTTCTCACGACCACCATCGGGGGATATCTCTCGGCCGGCGGCGCCAACGCGCTCAACATGTACATCGACCGGGACATCGACGCGCTGATGGACCGTACGTCCCAGCGCCCGCTGGTCACGGGCATGGTCAGCCCCCGCGAATGCCTGGCCTTCGGCATCGGCCTCGCGGTGTTCTCCACGGTCTGGTTCGGACTGCTCGTCAACTGGCTCTCGGCCGCTCTCGCGCTCGGCGCGCTGCTCTTCTACGTCGTTGTCTACACGATGCTGTTGAAGCGCCGCACCTCCCAGAACATCGTCTGGGGCGGCATCGCGGGCTGCATGCCGGTCCTCATCGGCTGGTCGGCCGTGACGAACACGGTCTCCTGGGCCGCCGTCATCCTCTTCGCCGTCATCTTCTTCTGGACGCCGCCGCACTACTGGCCGCTGTCGATGAAGGTCAAGGACGACTACGCCCGGGTCGGCGTCCCGATGCTCCCGGTCGTCGCCTCCAACCGGGTGGTCGCCAAGCAGATCGTCCTCTACAGCTGGGTGATGGTCGCGGTCTCGCTGCTGCTCACCCCGCTCGGCTACACCGGCTGGTTCTACACCGCGGTGGCGCTGCTGTCCGGCGGCGCCTGGCTCTGGGAGGCCCACGGTCTGCAGAACCGGGCCAAGGCCGGGGTCACCGGGGCCAAGCTCAAGGAGATGCGGCTCTTCCACTGGTCGATCACCTACGTGTCGCTCCTCTTCCTGGCCGTCGCGGTGGACCCCTTCCTCCGCTAGCTCTCGGCCCCACGGGCGGGTCGGGTGGCACAGGCCACCCGACCCGCCCGTCGCCAGTTCAGCTACCCGTCGGTAGCATCCTGTTCATGGCAGAGACGGCAGCAGACGCAGCGGACACCGAGCAGACCTCACGGACGGACGCCAGGAAGGCGGCGCGCGACGAGCGCAGGGCGGCGAAGCTCGCCCGCGAGATCGGCGCCTTCGCCAAGGAGCACGGCGGCGCGGAGGGACAGCTCGCCTACATCGGCCAGGCGGGCGCCCGCATCGTCCTGGTCGGCGAGGACGGCGCGTGGGGCGACCTCGTCGCCCCGACCTACGCGGTGGCCGAGAGCGCGGCCGCGAAGTCCGGCATCACGATGCACGACGAGTTCGACGGCGAGTTCGCACTCAAGGTCCGCACCGGCCCGTACGAGTGGTCCCGGATGGCCGGGATCCAGGTCGGCGGCCCCTCCAACGACAGCTGACGCGGCTCGTTCCCGGCCCTGATCGACGAGACATCCCTTCGGGCAACACCTGACCCGGGGCTCACCCGTTAGGCCGTGCACACGCACGCCGTCCCAGGGAGCCCCGGATGACCGACACCGTGCCCGTGGCCGATCTGGTCGACCAGAACTGCCACGGCGTGCTCCGCACCGAGCTGGGCCTCGGCACCTTCGAGGCCCGGCTCACCGCCTCCCGCGCCCCGGCCGCCCCCGGCACCACCTTCTTCGACACCCAGACCGGCTTCGCGGTGCGCCGCTGGTGCCCGCCCCTGCTCGGCCTCGAAGCGCACTGCCCGCCCGCCGGCTATCTGGCCAGACGGCGCGAACTGGGCGTCGCCGAGACCTCCCGCCGCCTGCTGCGCGCCGCCGGGGTCTCCGCCCACCTCGTCGACACCGGTCTCCCCGGCGACCTCACGGGACCGGCCGAGCTGGCCTCCGCGGCCGGGTCCGAGGCCCGGGAGATCGTCCGGCTGGAGGTCCTCGCCGAGCACGTCGCCGACACCTCGGGCACCGTCGACGCCTTCCTCGTGAACCTCGGCGAGGCCGTGCACACCGCCGCCTCCTCGGCCGTCGCGTTCATCTCCGTCAGCGGGGACGCCCCGTACACCGCTCCCGAGCCGCCGGGGCCGGTCCGGGTGCGGGCGGCGGCCGGGCGCTGGCTGGCCCGGCGGGAGACCTGTCTCTTATACACATCTCTGA
>NTHE01000092.1 GCA_002551355.1 Streptomyces sp. man185
GCTTCGGGGAGCGCCGGGCGCGGGTCCGCGGCGGCGGGCTCGGGCCGGGCCTCCGGCACGGCGGGCTGCAGCCCGGCCCGCTGCCGCACGGTGTGCAGCGCGGCGGCGTCCAGGAGAGCCGCGGGAGCATCGGCCGGTGCGGGGCCGCCGCGTGGCGCCGGCGGGCGCCGGTCGGTGCCCAGGAGAGCCGAGGTGACCAGCTCCTCCCAGGGGAGGGAGCCGACGGAGGCGGAAGCGGGGGTCGCGGCGGTGGTGGTCGCGGTGGGGCTGTTCGTGTGAGGCATCTCTTTCCCCTCCCATGGCAGGGATGCGCGGGTGTCGGACAGGAGCAGCGGACAGGGCGGCGAGGAAGGTGGGGCCGGCCCGCCCGGGTCAGAGCAGTTGGACGACCGGCCCGCCCGTGGTGCGCCCGCCTTCCTCCCCCTCGTCCGGGTCCCAGGCCGCGAACGGGTCGAAGCCGCGGTGGCCGATCTCGCCGAACACGGTGACCGGGCCGCCGCCGGACAGGGCGACGAGCTTCCACAGGCCCGGCCGGGACAGCGCGGCCGGGGCGATGGGCAGCGCGGAGTCGGCGTGGGCGTCGGCCACCTGCCAGCCGTCCTTGGACGGCACGGGTATGACGTCGCGCAGGGTGACCGGCCAGGCGTCCAGCCAGGGATCGTCCCGCAGGGCGGTCCCGTAGACGGCCGGGGCGGCCGCTGCGGCGATCCCCGGCGGGGGACCGGCCGGGGCGATGGCCCCGAACTGCTCGCCCAGCTCCGCGCGGAGCCGCCCGCCGCCCGGATACGGCGTCAGCTCGGCGTCGATCGTCGCGCCCACCGGCAGCGCCTGCGCCGGGGACCGGCCCGCCGCGCCGAACGAGAGCAGCAGAGCGGTCCGGCCCGTCTCCCTCCCGTACAGCCAGATCCGCCGGGTGACGATCCTGCCGTCGGGGGTGTCGTACTGGGCGAGGACCAGCCAGTGGTCACGGACCGGGGGGCCTTCGGCGGACACGGGCAGCCCCACTCTCGTCCGCACGGTCGCGGCCAGCGCGTCCGGCAGCCGATCGCGGCCGAGCCAGGCCGTGTCCAGCAGATGGAGCAGGCCGCACTCCTCCAGCAACCGGACGGGCCAGCCCGGACCGGACCCGGTGATCGCGCCCAGCTCCCGCACCCGGGCGGCGAGACCGGGCGCCTGGGCGTCCACCATGCGGGCCGCGGTCTCCTCCCACGGACCGTGCCCCGAGCGGTCGGTCGCGGCGAGCCCGCCGCGCAGCAGGTCGGCCAGGCGCTGCTCCAACTTCTGGGCGCCGCCCGTGACACGCTCCGCGCGGCGCTCCGCCCGCTTCCTGGCGGCGGCGGTGTCGGCGGGGCCCCGCGTGCTGTCGCCGCCCGCCGCGGGCTCCCCCTTCCGCGCCGCACGTGCGCGCCGGTCCTCGATCCACGCCGCGGCCCAGTCGGCCGGCTCGCCCGGCCGGAACGCGGCGTCGTCGGAGGCCCGGAGCAGCAACAGCCCCAGCGCGTGCTTGCACGGGAACTTCCGGCTCGGGCAACTGCAGGAGCAGGCCGGGCCGGCGGTGTCGACCACCGTCCGGTACGGCGTGCTCCCGCTTCCCTTGCACAGGCCCCACACCGCGCCCGCCGCGTCGCAGCCCGTGCCGGACCACGGGCCGGCCGCGCCGAGACGCGTGCCCGCCCGGCGTGATGCTTCGTCAGGAGCCAGTGCCAGCACCTGCTCCACCGACCAGCGCGCCACCGGTCCACCGGTGGGCGAGGGCTCTCCCCCGTGAGATAGCTGCATGTCCCCGACGGTAGGTGGCCCCACTGACAGTCCCCTCCGACCTGCGAAGTCGTCGTCCCGAGGGAGATTTGACTTTGCCTTCCCTTTGCGTTTCTCTGCGTTCTCCGCACACGGAACAGATCCGGGCGGACCGATCCAGGGGGGATCCCAGATGAACCGCACCACCCGTATCACCCGCGCCCTCGCGGTCTCCGTCCTCGTGCTCGGACTCGGCGCCTGCTCGGCCGACTCGGTGGACGAGGCGGTCGGCAAGGCCGTCGACAAGACGGTGGACGAGACCTACGAGGTCACGTACGAGGTCACCGGCACGAGCGTCGACGAGATCACGTACCACGGAGGCGGCGGCGAGGCCATGGAGCCGGAGCTGGAGACCGTCGATTCGCCGACCCTGCCGTGGAAGAAGACCGTCGAGCTGCGGGGCATCATGCCGCCCGCCGTCATGCCGCTGGCCGTGGAGGCGGGCGGCTCCGACGTGACCTGCACCATCACCTACAAGGGCAAGGTCATCAAGGAGGCGAAGGGCGAGGGCGTGCTCGCGGCGGGCGGCTGCGTCGCCGTGTCGCCGATCGTGGGCTGACCCGGGCTGCCGGGGCGGTCCCGTCCGCTCGACAACGGGCCCTGACCTGCGGTCAGGGCCCGTTGTCAGTGCCATGGTGCACGGTGGGAACCACATCGGGTCGACCGATCTGGAGGGGGATCCATGACCGCGCCCGCAACCACCCCGACCACGCCGACGACCGAAGGCGCCGAGGCACTGCGCCCGCACGCCGAGGACGCGTTCGCCGACGAGCTGAAGGCACTCGCGGCCGCCGACGACCGCCCGAGGCCCGCCCGTTGGCGGCTGTCGCCCTGGGCCGTCGCCACCTATCTGCAGGGCGGGACCCTGCCGGACGGGACGGTGATCACGCCGAAGTACGTGGGCCCGCGCCGTCTGGTCGAGGTGGCCGTGACCACGCTCGCCACGGACCGGGCGCTGCTCCTGCTCGGAGTCCCCGGCACGGCCAAGACCTGGGTGTCGGAGCACCTCGCCGCCGCCGTCAGCGGTGACTCGACGCTGCTCGTGCAGGGCACCGCGGGCACCCCCGAGGAAGCCGTCCGCTACGGGTGGAACTACGCCCAGCTGCTCGCCCACGGCCCCAGCCGCGACGCCCTGGTGCCCAGTCCGCTGATGCGGGCCATGTCCGAGGGCATGACCGCCCGGGTCGAGGAGCTGACCCGCATCCCCGCCGACGTGCAGGACTCGCTCATCACGATCCTCTCCGAGAAGACGCTCCCCGTCCCCGAGCTGGGACAAGAGGTCCAGGCCGTCCGCGGGTTCAACCTCATCGCCACGGCCAACGACCGGGACCGCGGCGTCAACGAGCTGTCCAGCGCGCTGCGCCGCCGGTTCAACACCGTCGTACTGCCCCTTCCCGCGACCCCGGAAGCCGAGGTCGACATCGTGTCCCGGCGCGTCGACCAGATCGGCCGCTCGCTCGACCTGCCGGCCGCACCGGAGGGCCTGACCGAGATCCGGCGGGTGGTGACGGTCTTCCGCGAACTGCGCGACGGGGTGACCACCGACGGGCGCACCAAGCTCAAGTCCCCCTCCGGCACGCTCTCCACGGCGGAGGCGATCTCCGTCGTGACGAACGGCCTCGCCCTCGCCGCCCACTTCGGCGACGGCGTCCTGCGCCCCGGCGACGTCGCGGCCGGCATCCTCGGCGCGGTCGTCCGCGACCCCGCGGCGGACCGGGTGGTCTGGCAGGAGTATCTGGAGACCGTGGTCCGCGAGCGGGACGGCTGGAAGGACTTCTACCGCGCCTGCCGCGAGGTATCCGCATGACGAGCCCCGCCGCGACGAGCGGGACGACTGGGGCGGGCACGACGACCGGGACGGCCTCGACGACTGGGGCGGGCACGACGAGGGGGACGACCGGGACGGCAGGGACTGCCGCGACGAGGGGGGCGGGCACGACGAGCGGAGCGGCCGGGCCGGGCGACCGGGCGGCCCCCGGGCCCTGGCTCCTGGGGGTGCGGCATCACGGGCCCGGGTCGGCGCGCGCGGTCCTCGCCGCGCTCGCGGCGGCCCGCCCGGCCGTCGTCCTCATCGAGGGCCCGCCCGAGGGCGACGCGCTGCTGCCCCTGGCCGCCGACCCGCAGATGCGTCCGCCCGTCGCGCTGCTCGCGCACGCCGTGGACGACCCGGGGCGGGCCTCCTTCTGGCCGATGGCGGCGTTCTCGCCCGAGTGGGTGGCCATCCGCTGGGCTCTCGGCCACGACGTCCCGGTCCGCTTCATCGACCTGCCCGCCGCCCATTCCCTCGCGCTCAAGGCACCCGCGCCGGGCCCGCGGGATTCGAAGGCGCCGGGGGAGCGGGCCGGGGAAGCCGGAGAGGAGGTCACCCCGGTCGTCGACCCGATCCGGGTGCTCGCCGAGACCGCCGGGTACGACGATCCGGAACGCTGGTGGGAGGACGTCGTCGAGCACCGTTCACCGGGCGGTGCGCAAGGAGCGGGCCGTGCGGGCGCGTTCGCGCCGTTCGCCGCGCTGGCGGAGGCCATGAGCGCTCTCCGCGAGGCGTACGGCGACGGCGGGCAGCCGCGTGACGCGGTGCGCGAGGCGTACATGCGGATCCAGCTGCGCACCGCGCGCAAGGAGTTCGGGGACGACGTCGCCGTCGTCTGCGGCGCCTGGCACGTCCCCGCTCTCGCCGCGCGCACCACCCTCGCCGCCGACCGCTCCCTGCTCAAGGGCCTCCCGAAGGTCAGGACGGACCTGACCTGGGTGCCGTGGACCCACCGCCGGCTCGCCCGGCACAGCGGATACGGGGCCGGGATCGACTCGCCCGGCTGGTACGGGCATCTCTTCCAAACGGCCGACCGCCCGATCGAGCGGTGGATGACCAAGGTCGCCGGACTGCTGCGCGAGGAGGACCGGTTCGTCTCCACCGCCCATGTCATCGAGGCCGTCCGGCTCGCCGACACCCTCGCCGCCCTGAGGGGCCGGCCCCTGGCCGGCCTGGGCGAGACGGTGGACGCGGTGCGGGCCGTGATGTGCGAGGGGTCCGATGTCCCGCTCGCCCTCGTCCGGGACCGGCTGATCGTCGGCGAGACCCTGGGCGAGGTGCCGGACGCCGCCCCGGCCGTCCCGCTGCAGCGGGACCTGACCCGAAGCCAGCGCACACTGCGGCTCAAGCCGGAGGCGTCGGAACGCGAGCTGGACCTCGACCTGCGCAAGGAGACCGACGCGGCCCGCAGCCGCCTCCTGCACCGGCTGCGCCTCCTCGACGTCGGCTGGGGCGACCCCGTCGCGGGGCGCGGCAGCACCGGCACCTTCCGGGAGAGCTGGCGGCTGAGCTGGGAACCGGAACTGCACGTCCGGGTCGCGGAGGCCGGCGTGTGGGGCACCACCGTCCTCACCGCCGCCACCGCGAAGGCCGAGTCGGGGGCCGTGGCGGCGACCGCGCTGGCCGACGTCACCGCACTCGCCGAACGCTGCCTCCTGGCCCAACTGCCCGACGCGCTGCCCGTCGTGATGAGGTCCCTCGCCGACCGGGCCGCACTCGACGCGGACGTCGGCCACCTCGCGGACGCCCTGCCCGCCCTGGCCCGCTCCCTGCGGTACGGGGACGTGCGCTCCACCGACACGACGGCGCTCGCGGAGGTCGCCGCCGGACTCGCGGAGCGGATCTGCGTCGGCCTGCCGCCCGCCTGCACCGGCCTCGACGCGGACGGAGCCGAGGCGCTGCGCGGCCAAGTGGAGGCCGTGCACGGGGCGATCGGCCTGCTGACCACCGGCACGGAGCCGGACACGGGGCTACGGGCGCGCTGGGACGCCGTCCTGCACAAGCTGGCGGCCCGGGACGCGGTCGCCGGGATCATCAGGGGCCGGGCCACCCGCCTGCTCCTGGACGAGGGGCGGCTGGCGGAGGACGAGGCGGCCCGGCTGATGGGCCTGGCGCTCTCGCCCGGCACCCCGCCCGCCGACGCCGCCGCCTGGATCGAGGGGTTCGTCGGCGGCGCGGCGGGCGGCGGCATGCTGCTGGTCCACGACGAGCGGCTGCTCGGCCTCGTCGACGCCTGGCTGACCGGTGTCCCCGCCGACCAGTTCACCGATGTGCTGCCGCTGCTGCGCCGCACGTTCTCCGCCTACGAACCGGGCGTACGGCGCACGCTCGGCGAGCTGGTCCGGCGCGGGCCCGTCCCCGAGGGCGCCCGCCGGGACGACGCCGGCCGCCCGCCCGGAGGCTTCGGCCCCGGCCACGACGAGACCAGGGCCGACGCGGTGGAGCCGGTGCTGCGCCTGCTGCTCGGCCACCTGTCCGAGCCCGCGGAGGCGGCCGTATGACGACTGCGAGGACGACCGGGACGACCACGAGGACGGATCCGATGGGGCAGACGATGGAGCCAACGGCCCCGGCCCCGCACACCCCGCCCGACGCCGAACGGCTGCGGCGCTGGCGGATGGTGCTCGGCGCGGACAGCGCCGACAGCACCGGGTGCGGCCTCACCGGCCAGGACGCGGCGATGGACGGTGCGTTGAACGCGCTGTACGGCGGGGGCGCCGGGAAGACGTCAGGCGACCGGGGCTCCGGTGGCCGTTCGGCGGGACTCGGCGCGTCGGCGCCCTCCGTCGCCCGCTGGCTCGGCGACATCCGGACCTACTTCCCCAGCTCCGTGGTCCAGGTCATGCAGCGCGACGCTATCGACCGGCTCGGTCTGGCCGCCCTGCTCCTGGAGCCCGAGATGCTGGAGGCGGTCGAGGCGGACGTCCACCTCGTCGGCACCCTGCTCTCCCTCGGCAAGGCGATGCCCGAGACGACGAAGGAGACCGCACGGGCCGTCGTCCGCAAAGTCGTCGACGACCTGGAGAAGCGGCTGGAGAGCCGCACCAGGGCCACGCTGACCGGGGCCCTGGACCGCTCGGCGCGGATCAGCCGGCCGCGCCACCGGGACATCGACTGGAACCGCACCATCCGGGCCAATCTCAAGAACTACCTGACGCTCCCTGCACCGGACGGCACGGCGACGACGGCGACGACGGGCACAGTCGTGCCGGAACGCCTCATCGGCTACGGGCGCTCCTCCCGGTCCGCCAAGAAGGACATCGTCCTGTGCGTCGACCAGTCGGGCTCGATGGCCGCCTCCGTCGTCTACGCCTCGGTCTTCGGCGCGGTGCTCGCCTCCATGCGCACCCTCTCGACCCGGCTCGTCGTCTTCGACACGGCGGTCGTCGACCTCACGGACCAGCTCGACGACCCGGTCGACGTCCTCTTCGGCACCCGGCTCGGCGGCGGCACCGACATCAACCGGGCGCTCGCCTACTGCCAGTCGAGGATCACCCGCCCCGCGGACACCGTCGTCGTCCTCATCAGCGACCTCTACGAGGGCGGCATACGCGACGAGATGCTCAAGCGGGTCGCCGCGATGAAGGCCTCCGGCGTGCAGTTCGTGACGCTGCTCGCCCTCTCCGACGAGGGGGCGTCCGCGTACGACCACGAGCACGCGGCGGCGCTCGGAGCGCTGGGCGCACCCGCGTTCGCCTGTACGCCGGATCTCTTCCCGGACGTCATGGCGGCGGCGATCGAGAAGAGGCCACTGCCCATACCGGACAAGGAGGCCCAACCCTAGCCAGGGACTTGCGTGACCCCCACGGGCTCGTGCAAGCATCGACCCGTCGTTCGCGGAGGGACGCATTCCGCCGTCCCCTCCGTCTCCGCCCGCCTGCGTACCAGGAGCCGTCCGAGGTGACCCCAACCGCAGCTGCCAGCGCAGCAGCCGACCCGTGCCCGGCGCGGGGGACGGCCGGGCGTCGCGCGGTACAGGTGGTGCTGTTCCTCGGCGGTCTGCTGGCCCTGGGGCTCCTCGCGGGCGGACGCGCGGAGGCGCAGGAGCGTCCGGACCCGGCCCTGCTCCCCGCCTCCGTGACGGAGGCCGTGCCCGAGAGTGCAGCTCCCAAGTCTTCTGCCCGCACAGAAGTTGAGCCTTCGGGGCAGCGGGTCGGCGAAGAGGTCGCCGGCCAAGCCGTGGAGCCGGTGGCCGAACAGGTCGTCAAGCCGGTTGCCGAGCCGGTCGATCGGGCCGCCCAGCGACAGGCCGCGCAGCAGCGGAGCGCACAGAAGGCCACCGCGGAACCTCCCGCAGAACCGGTCACGGAACCAGCCGACCCCACCGGCACTACCCACCCCACCGGCACCACCGAACCCACCGGCACCACCGGCACCACCGAACCCACCGGAACTACCCACCCCACCGCGCCCACCGACGCTCTCACTGCCGTGCCCACGCCCGCCGTGGCCGCCGCACCCGCTCGCGTGCACGATGCCGTGGCCGGGGGCGCGGGAGACGCCGTCGACCGGATCGCCGGTGAGGTGCGGCCTCTGGTGCCGTCCCTGCCGGGGCTTCCTCCGCTGCTCTCCGTGCTGCCCTTGCCCGTCGGCGGACCGGACGCACCGGGTGCTCCGTCACCTTCCGTGCCGGACACCGGCCGTGGCGCCGAGGACGGCGCCACGGCACCGGGCGACGCCGAGGCGGACGCCCCGGCCGAGCGCGCGGACGGCCACGAGCGGACCACCGGGGCCGCACCGGGCCTCGCCCCGGCCGTGCCGGACACGTCCGGCACGCCGGCCCCCGCGCACGCACAGCGCTCCGCGCCCGCGCCGGACCGCGCACCGTACGCCCCCTGCGGCGACCTCGTGCGTACGGCGGTGGCCGATGCCCCGGGCCCGCGCGGCGGCGACCTGCACGCGACTTCGGCCCCGGGCGGTCCGTACGCCGCGCTCCTCAGGGGAGCGGGCCTTCCGGCGACCGCTGCCCCGGTACCCGACAGATCCGGCGAGATCCTCGAATTCCCCGGCTAGGGCAGGCCTTTCCCCCGCCTCGACCTGCCGCGCGGGGGCGGAACAGGTCTGCCCGCGTCCGGACTTCTCCGGACTGCCGAACACCTTCGAAGGATCTGACACACCCATGCACAAGAACATGCGCCGATCCATAGCCGTAGCCGCCACCGCCACCGGCATGTGGGCGCTCGGCACCGCCGCGGCGAGCGCGGCCGAGCTGCCCGTGTCCGTACCGCTCTCCACCCCGGACCTGGCGGCCGAGGCCCCCGACGCGACGGAGGCCGTCAAGGACGTCACCGACGCCAAGGTCGTCAAGGACGCCAAGTCCGTCACCGACACCAAGGCCGTCGACCGCATCGACGACATCGACCGCATCGGCGGCGTGGACCGCGTCGGCGGCGTCAAGGACACGCTGACGGAGGCAGGGAGCAAGGCCGACGTACGGGACGGTCTCCCCTCGCAGGTGCGCGCGCCGCAGACCCCGGAGTTCCCGGACACCGCCGAGGTCCCGGAGCTCGGTGACGTACAGCAGGCGCCCGGAGCCGGTCACCTGCCCGACGCGCGGGTCCCTGACGCGCAGGTCCCCGACGTGAGGGTTCCGGCGGCGCCGGTCGACGAGATCGACTACCTCTTCGGGCCGATCGAGCAGATCCCCGGCTACGCCCAGAACCAGGCGCCCGCCGCCGTCCAGGGCGCGCTGGCCGAGGCCGGGCCCGTGGTCGGGCAGACGTCCGACTCCGTGCTGCCGCCGCTCGCCACGGGTGCGGTCGACGTCGCGCTCCCGGTCGTCGGGCAGGCGGTCGGCGATGTCGGCACGCTCGTGCAGGGCGTCGTCGGCGAGGTCGCGCCGTTCGCCCAGGGGGTCGTCGGCGACGCCGCCGCGCCCTTCGTGCAGGGCGTCACGACCGAGGTCCAGCCGCTGGCGTCCGGCGTCACCGGTGCGGCCGTGCCGTTCGCCGGAGGCGTCGCTTCCGAGGTGCAGCCGCTCGCGGAAGGGCTCACCGGGGACGCGGCCCTGCCTTTCGCCCAGGGCGTCACCACCCGGGTCCAGCCGCTGGCCGAGGGCGTCGGGGCGCAGGCCCGCCCGTTCGCGGGCGGTCTGACGGACACGGTCCGCGAGAACGCCCGGCCCACCGTCGGGCACGCGGGCGCCGGCGTCCAGGGCCTCACCTCGGTCGCCCCGGCCTTCGTGACGGACGCGGCGCCCACGGCGTGACCGGACGAGCGGCGTACGCGCCGTAAGCGATTCACCGCACCGGAGTACCCGGCCCCAGGGGACCCGGGCCGGATGTTCCGGTGCACGAACGGCCCTTTCCGGCTCCCGGCGAGCCCCGTCCGGGAGCCGGGAAGGACCACCCTCTGTGACCGTTATCACCGCTCAGGTGTGATCTGCGATTTAGGGCCACACGGAGTGCGGGGATAACCTGCCGGATGGACATGCCGCGTACTCGGACACCGTGTACGCCTCCCTTGTGACAGCGCAGTCACGTTGCCCTTCGCGGCACGCCCACGCAGAAGAACGAACCGCGATACCACTAAAAGGGACGGACGCGCGTGGACCTGTTCGAGTACCAGGCGAGGGACCTCTTCGCCAAGCACGGTGTACCGGTGCTGGCCGGTGAAGTCATCGACACGCCTGAGGCAGCCCGCGAGGCGACCGAGAAGCTGGGCGGCAAGTCTGTCGTCAAGGCGCAGGTGAAGGTCGGCGGCCGCGGCAAGGCCGGCGGCGTCAAGCTGGCCGCCGACGCCGACGAGGCGGTTGCCCGGGCGACCGACATTCTCGGTATGGACATCAAGGGCCACACGGTCCACAAGGTGATGATCGCCGAGCTGTCCCCGGAGATCGAGGCGGAGTACTACGTCTCGTACCTCCTGGACCGCACCAACCGCACCTTCCTGGCCATGGCCTCGGTGCAGGGCGGCATGGACATCGAGGAGGTCGCGGAGAAGACCCCCGAGGCCCTCGCGAAGGTCCCGGTCGACTCCAACTCCGGCGTCGACATCGTCAAGGCCCGCGAGATCGTGGCCCAGGCGAAGTTCCCGGCCGACGTGGCCGAGGGTGTCGCCGAGGCCCTGGTGACCCTGTGGGAGACCTTCGTCGCCGAGGACGCGCTCCTCGTCGAGGTCAACCCGCTGGTGAAGACCAAGGACGGCCGGATCCTGGCGCTGGACGGCAAGGTCTCGCTCGACGAGAACGCCGACTTCCGCCAGCCGGAGCACGAGGCTCTGGAGGACAAGGACGCAGCCAACCCGCTCGAGGCTGCCGCCAAGGCCAAGAACCTCAACTACGTCAAGCTCGACGGCGAGGTCGGCATCATCGGCAACGGCGCCGGCCTGGTCATGTCGACCCTGGACGTCGTCGCGTACGCCGGTGAGAACCACGGCAACGTGAAGCCCGCCAACTTCCTCGACATCGGTGGCGGCGCCTCCGCCGAGGTCATGGCGAACGGCCTGGAGATCATCCTCGGCGACCCGGACGTCAAGTCCGTCTTCGTCAACGTCTTCGGTGGCATCACCGCCTGTGACGAGGTCGCCAACGGCATCGTGCAGGCGCTCGCGCTCCTGGAGTCCAAGGGCGAGAAGGTCGAGAAGCCGCTGGTCGTGCGTCTCGACGGCAACAACGCGGAGCTGGGTCGCAAGATCCTCTCCGACGCCAACCACCCGCTCGTGCAGCGCGTGGACACCATGGACGGCGCGGCCGACAAGGCCGCCGAGCTCGCCGCGGCTGCGAAGTAAGGGACGAGGGACTCCAACACCATGGCTATCTTCCTCACCAAGGACAGCAAGGTCATCGTCCAGGGGATGACCGGCGCCACGGGCATGAAGCACACCAAGCTCATGCTGGGTGACGGCACCAACATCGTCGGTGGCGTCAACCCGCGCAAGGCCGGTACGTCCGTCGACTTCGACGGCACCGAGGTCCCGGTCTTCGGCTCCGTCAAGGAGGCGATGGAGAAGACCGGCGCGAACGTCTCCGTCCTCTTCGTGCCGCCGGCCTTCTCCAAGGCCGCCGTCGTCGAGGCGATCGACGCCGAGATCCCGCTCGCGGTCGTCATCACCGAGGGCATCGCCGTTCACGACTCCGCCGCCTTCTGGGCGTACGCGAACGAGAAGGGCAACAAGACCCGGATCATCGGCCCGAACTGCCCCGGCCTCATCACCCCGGGCCAGTCCAACGCCGGCATCATCCCGGGCGACATCACCAAGCCCGGTCGCATCGGTCTCGTGTCCAAGTCCGGCACGCTGACCTACCAGATGATGTACGAGCTCCGTGACATCGGCTTCTCCTCCGCCGTCGGCATCGGTGGCGACCCGGTCATCGGTACGACGCACATCGACGCCCTCGCGGCGTTCGAGGCGGACCCCGACACCGACCTCATCGTCATGATCGGCGAGATCGGCGGCGACGCCGAGGAGCGTGCCGCCGACTTCATCGCGAAGAACGTCACGAAGCCGGTCGTCGGCTACGTCGCGGGCTTCACCGCCCCGGAGGGCAAGACCATGGGCCACGCCGGCGCCATCGTCTCCGGCTCCTCGGGCACCGCCCAGGCGAAGAAGGAGGCCCTTGAGGCCGCCGGCGTCAAGGTCGGCAAGACGCCGACCGAGACCGCCAAGCTGGCGCGCGAGATCCTCGGCGCCTGAGCCAGGCAGCCCGAGCACGCTTGAACGGCGCGGGCCCGCACCCCTGAGCAACACAGGGGGTGCGGGCCCGCGCCGTTCGCGTACGTGCGTCCCGCCGCCCGGGAACCCGGCTCACCGCAGCTGCGGAACCAGCCGCTCCGGGCCGTGCGCCAGCTGCTCGCGCAGCGACTTCTGCAGCTTCAGGTCCTGCGCGGTGAGCTTCTGCGGACCACCGCGCGGCGGCACGCCCCCGACCCGTTCGGCGGGGGAGATCGGCTGCTCGTAGTGGGTGGGCGCGGTGTGCAGGGTCAGCCCGGTCACGCCGATGAGCAGCGCGACGCCCGCGATGGCGGCCCGGGTCCACAGCCTGGCCTTGTTCTCGCTGCCGGTGCGCACGGCGCGGGCCGGCTGCGGAACGGGTACGTGCTCGGCGCGGGCGAGGCCGCCGAGCCGGTCGTGCAGCAGGGCCGACTGCTCGGCGGGCGATACGACGGCCGCCAGCTCGGGGAGCCGCTCGGCGACGGCGGCGCGGGCGGTCATCAGCCGCCCCGCCGCCGCCGGGGTGCTGGCCTCCGTCTCCGCCGCGGTCTCCGGAAGGTCCAGCCCGACCCCGTCGTACAGGAGCAGCGTGCGCCGGTAGGCCGGGGGCAGGTCGAGCAGCGCGTCGAACAGCGCCCGCTTGCCCGGCTCCGTGGGCGGGGCGTCGGGGTGCCGGTGCGTGCGGCGCAGCCGGTGCCAGGGGGACATCGCGTACTCGTACGCCGCCGCGCGCACCCAGCCGGCCGGGTCACGGTCGACGGCCACCTCGGGCCAGCGCTGCCAGGCCAGTTGGAAGGCGCGCTCGACGGACTCGCGGGCCAGGGCGCGGCGGCCGGTCAGCAGATAGGCCTGCCGGACGAGGCCGGGGGCGGTGCGGGCGTACAGCTCGTCGAACGCCTCGGCGGGTGATTGACGCCGCGCGCCGGGCGCCTCCGCGGCGTCGGCGCTCGGCTCGGCGGTCGCCTCCGCGCCGGTGCTCGTGGCCGCCGCCGTGCCGGTATCCGGAACTGCGTCCGTGCCCGGAGGCGGGGCTGCGGGCGCGAACGGAGGAGCCGGCGTGGAGGGGGGTGCGGGCAGATCCGGTTCCGCCGGAGCTGCCGCCTCCGCCTCCGCTTTCGCCGCCGGGGCTGCCTTCGCCGTCTCCGCGACCACCACCACGGGCTTCACGGCCGGTTCGGGGGCGATGAGCCTGGCGTACAGCACGCGCTTGCGTCCGCGCGGGCTCGTGCGCCCCGTCTCCCAGGAGCGCACGGTGGCGCGCGTCACACCGACCGCCGCCGCCACATCCTCCTCGCTCAACGATTTCGCCTCGCGCAGCCTGCGGCGCTCCTTGGGGGAGGGCAGCGGCGGCGCGGCGGCCTCGTCGGTCGTGCTCCGGGTCATGGATGACCCCCGGCAGCGCCGCACTGGGTGAAAAAGTACATAAACGTATATTGAGCGACACAGCGGCTGTTCGCGCGTTACGCGAAATAAGCGCGTGTCGTTGGCAGCATGGGCCGCGTGACCCAAATGACGCAACGCAGCCCGAAGGTGACGGTGGAGCGGAACCGCACCCTCGCCCTCGTCTCCGCCCTGGTGAAGGGTGTCGTCGCCGCCGGGCTCGGCCTCGGGTCGCTGACGGTGCTGGTCATGGTGGCGTGGATCAGCTCGCCGTACCCGGACAGCGGACCGGGCGGGGCGCTGCGCGCCGCGGCCGGGATCTGGCTGCTCGCGCACGGCGCCGGACTCGTGCGGCCCGACACCCTGAGCGGCGTCCCCGCACCCGTCTCCCTGGTGCCGCTGCTGCTCGCGGTGGGCCCGGTCTGGCTGGCGCACCGTGCGGGGCGCGACGCGGCGGAGCCGGAGGAGGGGCGGGCGCGGCCCTCGCAGGCGGGTGCGTTCTGCGCCGTGACCGCGGGATACCTGCTGGTCGTGGCGGGGGCGGCGGCCTATGCGCGGGGCGGCCCGCTGCGCGCGGACCCGGACACGCTGGTGTTCCCGGTCGCGCTGGTGGTGGCCGGTGCGGCGGCGGCCGGGGTGTGGACGGCGGCCGGGCGGCCGTTCGGGCCGCCGCCGTCCTGGTCGCCCCTGGCGCTTCAGGAGGCCGTCGCGCGGACGCTCTTCCGCCACCGGGTCGAGGCGGCGTGCCGCTCGGCGGCGGTGGGCGTGACGGTGCTGCTCGGCGGCGGTGCGCTGCTGGTCGCGGTGGCGCTCGGCCGGAACGCGGCGGCGGCTCAGGACGCGTTCCTGGCGCTCGCGGGCGACTGGTCGGGGCGCATCGCCGTGCTCCTGCTGGCCGCCTCGCTCGTGCCGAACGCCGCGCTGTGGGGAGCGGCGTACGGGCTCGGGCCCGGTTTCTCGCTCGGTACGGGAGCCACCGCCACCCCGCTGGGCCTCGACGGAACCCCCGCGGTACCCCACTTCCCCCTGCTGGCGGCGGTGCCGGACCAGGGGCCGGGCTCCCCGCTGAACTGGGCGGCCCTCGCGGTGCCGGTGGCGGCCGCGCTGGCGGTCGCCTGGTTCGTCGCCCGCAGGGCCGTGCCCGCCGACGCGCCCCGCGCCCGGCCCTGGAGTCCGCGCGAGACGGTGCTGGTGACCCTGCTCGCCGCGCTCGGGTGTGGCGTCGCGACGGCGCTGCTCACGGCGGTGGCCGCCGGGCCGATCGGCACCGGGGCGCTGAGCGCGTTCGGCCCGGTGTGGTGGCTGACCGGCCCGGCGGCGCTGGGGTGGACGGCCGTCATCGGCGCACCGACGGCCCTGCTGCTGCGTCTGTGGCGCCTGCGTACCCCGGGCTGGGCCTGGCGCAGGGACGTCACCGAAGCGGACGAGCCTCCGGTGAAGACGAGGACGAAGGCGATGGCGGTGGCGGCGGCGTCCGAGGACGAGGCCGAAGAGGACGAGGGGGAAGAGCGCGAGGACGACGGTGCCGGGCGTCCGCGCCGGTGGTGGGCGCCGTGGCGTGGGCGGGGCGGGGCGGCGGGCGAGTCCGGCGACGCCGGGCCGGGTGGGTCCGCATCGCCGGCCGCTTCCTCCGTTCCGGCCCCCGGCCCGGCCCCCGAAGCGGCCTCCGGCGCGCTGAACGGCCCGGCGGCTGAGCGGGGCGACGAGGGGATCGAGCCGTACGACTTCCTGCCGACCGACCCGTGGCACGGGAAAGACAGCAGGGAGGCCCGTTGGGCCTCCCTGAAGCGGGGCTCCGGCGGCCTGATGGCCGACTTCCCCGCCGGTCCTGCTGATCATCCCGGACCCGCAGATCGTGTCGGCCCCGCAGACCGCTCCGCCCCCGCTGATCGCGCCGATGCCGCTGATCGTGCCGGCTCCGCCGCGGACCGCGCGGCGGCGGAGCCGGACGGACCGGGACCTACTACTCCTTGACGCCGAAGAACGGCTCCAGCGGCTTCGGCAGTTTGTCGTTGCAGGCCACCGAGCCGGACTTGGTCAGGGCGTCGTTCACGCACGTGTAGTAGTCGCTGTAGACGAGCTGCACGGTGAACGTCGTCGCCACGATGAGCAGCGCCAGCAGCGCGGTCACCAGGCCGCCGACTGCCGCCGTGGTCTGCTGCCTGCTGCTGATGTTCTGCGGCGAGGCGGGCGACGCGGGCGAAGCGGGGGAGGCCGACGAGGCGGGGGACGCAGGGGTCGCGGGCGCATCCGCTGAGCCGCCGCCCACCGCCGTGCGATCCGTGGCGGAGGTGTTCTTCAGCGGGGTGCGGAGCGCGCTGATCGCCCAGTACGTCGAGAGCGCGCCGAGCAGCAGCGCGATCTCCGGGAAGTCGAAGAGGGCGAAGAAGAAGGCCCACATGCCGCCGAGCACCGCGTAGCGGGCGCGCCGCTGTGCGGGGTCGGTGGGGTCCCAGCGCAGTCCGCCCGGACGGCCGCCGTCGGGTCCGCCCTTGCCCCCGGGGCCGCCGGAGCCGTTCCCGCCGGAGCGGCCGCCGAAGCCGCCGTTGCCCCGGCCGGGCTGCTTGCTGCTCCACTGGCTGCCCCAGGCCGGGCGGTCCCCGGAGGAGCCGGAGCCGTTCCCGTCGGACCCGCCGTTCTCGTCCGACCCATCGGAGCCGGTGGGCCGGCGCGGCTGCCACGGCTGGTCCGGACGGTCCGCGGGCGGCGCGGCGAACGGGTTGTCCTCCTGCGGCTTCCCGGCGGAACCCGGCGAGGCGGCGGAGCCCGGCGCGGCTCCCGAGGAGGAGGAATCCGGGGGCGGAGAAGAAGAGCTCGGGGAGGAGGAGTCCGGGGAGGAGGAGTCCGGCGAAGAAGACTGGCGTTCCCGCATCAGCAGAGCGGACCGCTCGGGCCGGGGGAAGCGGAAGGCGGTGCGACGGCGTCGGTCCGGCATGTGGTGAACGTCTTCCCCATCTCGTCATGTCCGCCCGTAGGACGGTTCGTCCGCCCGGTGGGCGGCTCGCTGTCCCCTGACGCTACCTCCCGGTCACGCCCCCGTCCCGTGGGGGCTGTCGGGTGTGCCGGTATCGTTGCTGACGGTCGGCCCGTTCGTAGGGTTCCCCGTATCGGGCGAGGCGATACCTTCGTACGACCCTACAAAGAGCATGCCGCACCTGCGTCACCCCGCGGTCATCACGTGAGAAAGGGCCCCGACGTGGCCTCCCCGCCCACCTCCGCCTCTCCTGCCCGGCTGGTCGTGCTGGTCTCCGGATCCGGTACGAATCTCCAGGCGCTCCTCGACGCCATCGGCGACGATCCCGAGGGGTACGGAGCGCAGATCGTCGCGGTCGGCGCGGACCGCTTCGGGACCGGTGGCCTGGAGCGTGCGGAGCGGGCCCGAATCCCCACGTTCGTGTGCAAGGTCAAGGACCACGCCACCCGCGCCGCGTGGGACGAGGCGCTCACCGCGCAGGTCGCCGCACACCGCCCGGACCTCGTCGTCTCCGCCGGTTTCATGAAGATCGTCGGTCCGGCGTTCCTCGCCGCCTTCGGCGGCCGGACCGTCAACACCCATCCCGCCCTGCTGCCCAGCTTCCCCGGCGCCCACGGAGTGCGTGACGCGCTCGCGTACGGCGTCAAGGTCACGGGCTGCACCGTCCACTTCGTCGACGACGGCGTCGACACCGGTCCGATCATCGCGCAGGGCGTGGTCGAGGTGACCGAGGAGGACACCCCGGAGGGCGAAGCCGCCCTCCACGAACGCATCAAGGAAGTCGAGCGCTCGCTGCTCGTCGAGGCCGTGGGGCGGATCGCCCGTGACGGCCATCGCATTGAGGGACGAAAGGTTCATCTCGGTCATGTCGGTGAATAAGCCCATCCGCCGCGCCCTGGTCAGTGTCTACGACAAGACGGGGCTCGAAGACCTCGCCCGCGGTCTGCACGTGGCGGGCGTCGAGCTCGTCTCCACCGGCTCCACCGCCGGCCGCATCGCCGCCGCCGGAGTGCCGGTCACCAAGGTCGAGGAGCTCACCGGCTTCCCCGAGTGCCTGGACGGCCGCGTCAAGACGCTGCACCCGCGCGTTCACGCGGGCATCCTCGCCGACCTCCGCCTGGACGCCCACCGCGAGCAGCTCGCCGAGCTGGGCGTGGAGCCCTTCGACCTGGTCGTGGTGAACCTCTACCCGTTCAAGGAGACCGTCGCCTCCGGCGCGTCCGACGACGAGTGCGTCGAGCAGATCGACATCGGCGGCCCCTCGATGGTCCGCGCCGCCGCCAAGAACCACCCCTCCGTCGCCGTCGTCACCAGCCCCGAGCGGTACGCCGACGTCCTCGCCGCCGTCGCCGCCGGCGGCTTCGACCTGACCGCCCGCAAGCGGCTGGCCGCCGAGGCCTTCCAGCACACCGCCGCCTACGACGTGGCCGTCGCCTCCTGGTTCGCGGACGACTACGCGGCCGCCGACGACTCCGGCCTCCCCGAGTTCCTCGGCTCCACCTTCACCCGCAAGAACGTCCTGCGCTACGGCGAGAACCCGCACCAGCCCGCCGCGCTCTACACCTCCGGCGACGGCGGTCTCGCCGAGGCCGAGCAGCTGCACGGCAAGGAGATGTCCTACAACAACTACACGGACACCGACGCCGCCCGCCGCGCCGCCTACGACCACGCCGAGCCGTGCGTCGCGATCATCAAGCACGCCAACCCGTGCGGCATCGCGATCGGTGACGACGTCGCCGAGGCACACCGCAAGGCGCACGCCTGCGACCCGCTCTCCGCGTTCGGCGGCGTCATCGCCGTCAACCGCCCGGTGACCGTCGAGCTGGCCGAGCAGGTCGCGGAGATCTTCACCGAGGTCATCGTCGCTCCGGCCTACGAGGACGGCGCGGTCGAGGTGCTGGCCCGCAAGAAGAACATCCGCGTGCTGCGCGCCCCCGAGGCCCCCACCGCCGCGTTCGAGGCCAAGCCGATCGACGGCGGCGCGCTGCTCCAGGTCACCGACCGCCTCCAGGCCGAGGGCGACGACCCGGCGGGCTGGACGCTCGCCACCGGCGAGGCGCTCTCCGAGGTGGAGCTGAAGGAGCTGGCGTTCGCCTGGAAGGCGTCCCGGGCGGTCAAGTCCAACGCGATCCTGCTCGCCAAGGACGGCGCGTCGGTCGGCGTCGGCATGGGCCAGGTCAACCGAGTCGACTCCGCGAAGCTCGCCGTCGAGCGGGCGGGCGAGGAGCGGGCCGCCGGTGCGTATGCCGCGTCCGACGCGTTCTTCCCGTTCCCCGACGGCCTGGAGATCCTCACGGCCGCCGGAATCAAGGCCGTCGTCCAGCCCGGCGGATCCGTCCGCGACGAGCTGGTGATCGAGGCCGCGAAGAAGGCCGGCGTGACCATGTACTTCACGGGCACGCGCCACTTCTTCCACTGACCCGGTCCCGTTCTTCCACGGACCGGGTCCCGTTCTCAGGCCGACCCGGTCCGGTCGGAGCCGCGCCCCGCCACGGGGCGCGGCTCCGGGCCGCTCACCGCCTTCCGGCGTGCGGGAATCGGCTCGCCGCTCTGTTCTAATGACACGGCCGTAGCAATCCCCAGCAGGGACAGTCACCGTGCTTGAGCTGAACAAGAGTGGAACGGACCGGTCGGAGCCGGGACGCCTGCCCGCCCAGGGGCCGGGTCCGGACACCCGCCCGGCGGACGACTCCCCGAGCGCGGAAGAGGCCTCCTCCGCCCACGTACCCCTGCGCCCGTACCTCATCGCCGGCGCGATCCTGTGCGCGCTCTACTTCCTCTACGCGTACTTCCAGTACGCCCGCTTCGGCTCCCCCTCCTGGGACCTCGGGATCTTCGAGCAGGAGGTCCGGGCGTACGCCGGGTTCGACGCCCCGATCGTCGACATCAAGGGCCCCGGCTATCTGATCCTCGGCGACCACTTCTCCCCGATCGTGGCGCTGCTGGCCCCGCTGTACTGGCTCTGGCCGTCCGCCGAGTCCCTGCTGTTCGCCCAGGCCGCGCTGTTCGCGCTGGGCGCGGTCATCGTCGGCCGCACCACCCAGCAGCTCCTCGGCGGACGCTCCGGACTCTGCGTCACCGTCGCGTACGGACTCTCCTGGGGCATCCAGGAGGCGGTGAAGGCCGACTTCCACGAGATCGCGTTCGCCGTGCCGCTGCTGGCCCTCGTCTGCCGGGCCCTGCTCCTGAAGCGGTACACGGCCGCCATGCTCTGGTCGCTGCCGCTGGTCCTGGTCAAGGAGGACCTCGGCGCGACCGTCGCCGTCGTCGGCTTCCTGCTCTTCGTGTACGGCCGCCGCCTCCAGGGCGCGCTGCTCGCCGCGTACGGGGTCGCCGCCTTCGTCCTCACGCTCATGGTCCTCATCCCGGCGGCCAGCAGCGCCGGCACCTACGACTACTGGCAGAAGATCGACAAGAACGGCGAGCAGGACGTCTCGATGCTGGACTCCGTCCTCGGCGTCCTCGACTCCTCCGTCAAGATCGAGATGCTGGTCTTCCTGATCGGCATCACCGCGTTCATGGCGCTGCGCTCACCGCTGACGCTGCTGATCGTCCCCACGCTCGGCTGGCGGCTGCTCTCCCAGGACAGCAACCACTGGGGCATGGTCTGGCACTACAGCGCGATCCTCATGCCGGTGCTCTTCCTCGCGCTGGCCGACGGCGTCCGCCGCAGCCGCGACTCGCACCGCCCCTGGCTCGCCTCGTACGCGAAGGTCGCCGTGCCCGTCGCCGCCGCGATCGCCGTCGCGATGACCCAGCACCTGCCGCTGCGCGATCTGCTGCGCCCCGACACCTACCGCACCGATGACGCCCGCAGCCGGGAGGCCCGGGCGGCGCTGGACGCCATTCCGGCCGGGGCGCGGGTCGAGACGGACATCACGCTGATGGCCCACCTCACCTCCGACCGCACCGTCTACTGGGTCGGCGGCGCCCCGGGCACCGCACCCGACATCGTCGCCATCAACCTGGACTTCGGCTGGTCCCGCCCGATCGAGGACCCGGTGGCGTACGCCCAGCAACTGCACCCCGAGGCGCGCTACCGGCTCAAGCACCGGGGCGGCAGCTTCGTGGTGATGGAGCGCACGACACCGGAGCCGGCGGAGATCCCCGGCGTAAGGGGCGGCTGACCGCAGCGCCGGGGCCGTACGCGCGAGGGCCGCACCCGGTGAACGGGTGCGGCCCTCGCGGCAGGTCAGGACAGGAACGTCAGTTGGCCTTGACGACCACCGACGAGCAGACCTTGTCCGCGAACGTCTGCTTCTTCTCGTCCCACAGCGGCCACAGCCAGCCGATGTAGCAGGCGATGCTGTCCAGGAAGTGGGCCAGCCGGCGCACGAAGGCCATGCCGAAGCCCAGCGGACGGCCGTCGGCCTCGCGCAGCAGACGGATGCCCACGGCCTTCTTGCCGATCGTCTGACCGGTCGTGCCCTCCTGGTACAGCTGCCAGATGGCGAGACCGATCAGCGCCACGAAGCCGAGCAGGGCGAAGACCGCACCCGCGGAGTCACCCATGGCGCCGCCGATGCCGCCGAGGACGAGGTAGGGGACACCGACGACGAGGCCGTCGATGATCAGCCCGCCCGCGCGCAGACCCCAGTGGGCCAGCTCGGGCATGCCGCCGTGGCCGGGCTGCTGCGGGTAGCCGCCGCCGTAGGGCTGGCCGGGCTGCTGCGGGTAGCCGTAGCCCTGCGGCGGGACACCCTGCGGAGCCTGCTGCGGGTAGCCGTAACCGGGCTGTCCCTGCGGCGGGCCCTGGGGAGGCTGGCCGGGCTGCTGCCCGTACGGGTTGTTCGGGTCGCCGAAGCTCATAAGGGGTGTTCCTTCAACAGACGTGTGGGGACGAGATGGCCACACGGAGGAAGGACATCGATCAGCGGCCCGCCCCCCGTACAACCGCGGCCTTCATCGTTATAAGTACGACCCTTGTTTGTCCAGTCCAGGGCCCCGGGCGTTGTGCAAGTGCAATGTCCGGTACGGGGGTGGCGCCGGCAATTGGTATGCGGGCGGGGTCATCCGCGAGGATGGGCCCATGACTGCCCAGATTCTCGATGGCAAGGCCACCGCTGCCGCGATCAAATCCGATCTGACCGTCCGTGTGGCGGCCCTCAAGGCCCAGGGGATCACTCCCGGCCTCGGAACCCTGCTCGTCGGGGACGACCCGGGCAGCCGGTGGTACGTCAACGGCAAGCACCGTGACTGCGCCCAGGTCGGCATCGGCTCCCTCCAGCGCGAACTCCCCGACACCGCCACGCAGGAGGAGATCGAGGACGTCGTCCGGGAGCTGAACGCCAACCCCGAGTGCACCGGTTACATCGTCCAGCTGCCGCTGCCCAAGGGCATCGACACCAACCGGGTCCTGGAGCTGATGGACCCGGAGAAGGACGCCGACGGGCTGCACCCGATGAGCCTCGGCCGCCTCGTCCTCAACGAGACGGGCCCGCTGCCCTGCACCCCGCAGGGCGTCGTCCAACTGCTGCGCGCGCACGGCGTGGAGATCAACGGGGCGCATGTCGTGGTCGTCGGACGCGGCGTCACCATCGGCCGGTCGATCCCGCTGCTGCTGACCCGTAAGTCGGAGAACGCCACGGTGACCCAGTGCCACACCGGCACCCGGGACCTCTCCTCCCACCTGCGCCAGGCCGACATCATCGTCGCCGCCGCCGGGGTGCAGCACCTGATCAAGCCGGAGGACGTGAAGCCGGGCGCGGCCGTGCTCGACGTCGGCGTCAGCCGGGACGCGGACGGCAAGATCGTCGGCGATGTGCACCCGGGCGTCCGCGAGGTGGCCGCCTGGGTCGCCCCGAACCCCGGGGGCGTCGGCCCGATGACCCGTGCGCAGCTGCTGGTCAACGTGGTCGAGGCGGCCGAGCGGGCCGCCGCCGAGGCCGCCGACGCCGCCGCCGCGGGCTGACGGCCGGATGCCGGAGGGAACCCCCATGGGTGCTGGTACGAGTCCGGCCGACCCCGCCCCGGCGGGCCGCGCGGCGGACGAGCCGGGTGGGCCGGGCGAGGCCGGGGCCGCCGACGGGCAGGGCGGCTCTGGCGAATCCGGCGGCTCCGCCGGGCCGAGCGACGCCGCGACTGACGGGCCGACCGCCGGGCCGACCGACGCCGCGACCGCCGGGCCGAGCGCCGGGCCGAGCGACGCCGCCACCGCCGCGCGGCCCCGCCGGTCGCGGCGGTTTCCGCCTGTCTCTTATACACATCTCTGAGCGGGC
>NTHE01000093.1 GCA_002551355.1 Streptomyces sp. man185
CTGCAGGGGGGACCCTGTGGGAGAGTAGGACGCCGCCGAACAATTTTTCCGGGAAAGCCCCGCACCATTTTGGTGCGGGGCTTTTCTGCGTTCCGGGCCCTTTCGGGGGGGCAATTGCGCTCCGACTACCGCTGCACTCCGACTACATGGGGGTGACCAGGCGGGTGTCGTAGGCCAGGATGACCGCCTGGACGCGGTCCCTTGCTCCAGTCTTGGCGAGGATGCGTGTCACATGCGTTTTCACCGTGGACTCGGCGAGGTGGAGGCGGGTAGCGATCTCCGTGTTGGACCAGCCCTCGCCGATCACGGTGAGGATCTCGCGTTCCCGTTCCGTCAGGGCGCTGATGCGCGGGTCCGAGGCAGCCCGTGCGCCGGGTACGGCCGGGAGATGGTGGACGAAGGCGTCGAGGAGACGGCGCGTCAGGGTGGGGGCGACCACCGCGTCGCCGGCGGCCACGGCGCGGATGCCGGCGAGGAGTTCCTCGGGCAGGGCGTCCTTGACCAGGAAGCCGCTCGCGCCGGCGCGCAGGCCGTCGTACGCGTACTCGTCGAGGTCGAACGTCGTCACGATCAGGATGCGGGTGCGGGCGCCCGACGCGATGATGCGTCTGGTCGCCTCGATGCCGTCCAGGCCCGGCATGCGGATGTCCATCAGCACGACGTCCGGATGGTGGCGGGAGACCAGATGGACGGCCTCGTTGCCGTTGCCCGCCTCGCCGACGACCGTCATGTCGTCCTGGCTCTCCAGCAGCATGCGGAAGCCGAAGCGCTGCATGGGCTGGTCGTCGGCGATGAGTACGGTCGTCACGCGTGCGTGTCCTCCAAGGGAAGGCGGAGCTGTACCTGCCAACCGGTGTGTTCCGGCAGTGGGCCCGCTTCGAGGGAACCGTCGTACAGTGCGGCGCGTTCCCGCATGCCCATGATGCCCTGGGCCGGTGGCGGTGTTTCCGTCCCGGCTGCGGTCGGGCCGGCTTCGGCGCTGGTGCCAGCGCCAGTGCCAGTGCCAGCGCCAGTGCGGGTGCCCGTATCGGTGATGCGGGCGTCCAGGTGGGTGGGTGTGCAGGTGAGGGTGACCGTAGCGGACAGGGGTGGGTGGTGGAGCTCTTCCGGGGGCCGGTCAGTCGCCGCGGGGGCGGTGGCGTGCTTGAGGGTGTTGGTGAGGGCCTCCTGGACCACCCGGTACACGGTGAGTTGGCGGCCCGGGGTGAGTGATCGTGGGGCGGGTTCGCCGTGGAGCTCCAGGTGGACGGGAAGGCCCGCCCTGCGTACGCGTTCGATGAGGGGGCCCAGTTCGTCGAGCGTCGGCTGAGGGGCGCGTTCGGCGTCGGCGTGGTCGTCGCGCAGGACGCCCAGGAGGCGGCGGAGTTCGGACAGGGCCTGCCTGCTGGTCGTGCGGATGGCGTCCAGCGCCTGCCCCGCGCGTTCCGGGTTCTTCCGGGCCGCGTACACGCCGCCGTCCGCGAGGCCCGTGATGACGGACAGGTTGTGGCCGATGATGTCGTGCATCTCCCGTGCGATGCGCGTGCGTTCGGCGGCGGCAGCGAGCCGGGCCTGTTGGTCGCGTTCGTGTTCCAGCCGGTGGGCGCGTTCGACCAGGGCCTCGGTGTACTCGCGCCGGGTGCGTACCGCGATCCCCAGCAGCACGACGAAGACCAGGCCCCAGACGTACGAGACCACTTCCTGGCCCCAGCCGGCGGGGATGCGGATGCCGCCGGCCAGGACTGGGGCGAGGAACACCAGAGACGCGGCCCCGACTGTACGGAACGAGGAGCGCAGGACGATCTGGAAGACCGGGATCAGCTGGAGGAGGGAGGCCTGCACCACGGCTCCCGTCCAGATGTTGACGAGTGATATCGGTGCCATGAGCAGCAGTACGGCCAAGGGGTGCGTACGGCGCCACAGCAGCGGCAGCGAGAATCCGAGGCTCATCAGGAGCACCACGAAATCAGGGGCCGTCACGCTGTCGTGGGCGGTGTGCCGCCAGCCGCCCGAGGTGTAGTCGAGTACCGCTGCCACGCCCCAGAACCCGGTCACCGCCGCGTCCCAGAACCGTGGCCGGCGTCGGTCGAAGGCGCGGAGACGGTCCAGGACGCCGCGGATGATCCGGGTGGGGGGATGAGCCGCGCCCTCGGTGTCGCGGTCCCTCGCCTGGGCGCTCACTCGGTGCTCACCTGGTCGTTCTCCTCGTGGGTCAGACGTCGCGGCGGTTGAGCATCAGCGCTGCCGCAGTCAGTGTCGTGCCCGCCCACAGGGACAGGGCGAGCAGGGCGGGGCCGGGGGAGATGGTGCCCTCGATGGGGGTGGCGGAGCCCAGGGCGCCGGCGGCCTGGGTGGGGAAGTACATGATGGCGCGCTCGACGACGTCGTACGGGAGCATCCCGAGGATCTCCGGCAGGATCATGACCCCTCCGATGAACGCGCCGATCGCGCCGGGCACCGAGCGCAGCAGTGCTCCGAGGCCGAGCGCCAGCAGGCCCATCAGGGTGAGGGCCCCGGCGTTGCCGGCCAAGGCGCGCAGAACGCCCGGGTCGGTGAACGAGGCCGCCTGATCGGTGTCGTGGAGGAAGGCCTGGGCCCCCGCGAACGTGACCAGGGTCGTCGCGAACATGACCGTGAAGACGGAGGCGGCGAACACCGCGGCTTTCGCCCACAGGACGGGGAGCCGGGCGGGTACGGCGGTGAGCGAGGAGCGGATCATGCCGGTCGCGTACTCGCCGGCGGTCATCAGGGTGCCCAGGACGATCAGGCACAGCTGGCCGAGCATGCTGCCGTACAGCGTCAGGACGACCGTGTCGACGTCGGAGTCCCCGCCGCCGGAAGTGTAGGTCCCGCCCATGATCAGGCCGACGCCGAGCACCACGACGATCGCCGAGATGACGGTAATCCAGGTGGAGCGCAGGGACCGGAGCTTGTGCCATTCCGAGCGCAGGACGCGGGCGGGGGTGATGCGGTACGGCGATGGTGGTGCAGAGGCCGAGGGTGCTGGTGATGACGGTGTGATCCGGTTCGGGGGCTGTGGGGTGGGGTGGGTCGTGGTCATGCTGCTGCTCCGACGGGGTGATGGTGCGAGCGGTGGTCCACCGATTCCTGGGTGAGGTCCATGAACGCCTGCTCCAACGACACGGTCTGCGGCGTCAGTTCGTGCAGCGTGATCGCGTGCGCGGCGGCGACGCCCCCGATGTGCGCCGCGTCCGTTCCGCGGATCCGGAGTTCGTGGGCCGGGGCCTCGGTGGTGGTGACTTGGGTGTTGGTGACGGGGGTGGCGGTGACGGTCACGCCCGGGGCCGTCAGCTGCGCGCTCAGCTCTTCCGGCTGCGGGGTGACGACCTTGACGGACTCCCCGCCCGCGGACCGGATCAGCTCGGCCACCGCGGTGTCGGCGAGGAGCCTGCCGCGGCCGATGACGATCAGGTGGTCGGCGGTGAGGGCCATCTCGCTCATCAGGTGGGAGGAGACGAGGACCGTACGGCCTTCGGCGGCGAGGGAGGTCAGGAGGGTGCGGATCCACAGGACGCCCTCGGGGTCCAGGCCGTTGACCGGTTCGTCCAGGATGACGGTCGCGGGGTCGCCGAGGAGTGCGGCGGCGACGCCGAGCCGTTGGCCCATGCCGAGGGAGAAGCCCTTTACTCTGCGGTGCGCCGCGTCGGTCAGCCCGGCGAGGTCGATGACCTCCTCGACGCGGCGGCGCGGGATGCCGTGGGTATGGGCGAGGGCCATCAGGTGGTTCAGGGCGGACCGGCCGGGGTGGGCGGACCGGGCCTCCAGCAGGGCGCCGACCTGGGTGAGGGGTGCCGGGTGGGTGGCGTAGGAGCGCCCGTTGACGGTGGAACGGCCGTGCGTCGGGGCGTCGAGGCCAAGCAGCATGCGCATGGTCGTGGACTTGCCCGCGCCGTTGGGGCCGAGGAAGCCGGTGACCGTGCCGGGGCGGACGGTGAAGTCGAGGTCCTGGACGACGGTTCTGTCGCCGTACCTTTTGGTGAGGCCGTGTGCGGTGATCATGCGCTCGACGCTACGGAGCCGGCAGGGCGCGGTCGTCCGACCGGGGGCTGGACGTGGAGCCGGGCGTAGTACCCGGGTACGACGGGCTGCGGGCGCGGGGGCAGGGGGAGTACTCGGTTGAACGTGGGGCGGGCCGGGGTGAGGATCGGGACATGGACTATGTGATGCGTGCTGTGCGAGCCGATGAATGGCCGCAGGTGCGGCAGTTGCGGCTGGAGGCCCTGAAGGACCCGGCGGCCCCGGTGGCGTTCCTGGAGTCGTACGAGGATGCTGCGGCGAAGCCGGACGTTTTCTGGCAGGAGCGTGCCGCTGCGGCGGCCGAGGGCGGGGGTGGCCGTGTCCGGCAGTTCGTCGCGGAGTCGCCCGACGGGGCGTGGGTGGGGTCGGTGACCGTGCTCGTCGAGAGTCCGGATGACGAGGTGAGCTTCGGGGACGCCCCTGCGGTGGACCAGGCGCACCTGGTCGGCGTGTTCGTGCGGCCCGAGGCGCGGGGGACCGGGGTGACCGACGCGCTGTTCCGTGAGGCCGTCGCGTGGGCCTGGTCGCTGTCCGCGCCCCGGATGGAGCGGGTGCGCCTCCACGTGCACGAGAAGAACCCGCGGGCCGCCGCCTTCTACCGGCGGTTCGGGTTCGTCCCCTCCGGGCAGCGGATCCCGGCCCCGGGCGGCCGGGGCGAGCTGGAGCTGGAGTACGTCCTCGGGCGGCAGGCGTAGAGAGCGGGCGACCCTGGGGCTTGCGCCTAGCCGACGCCCGGGGTGGGGATGCGCAGGTCTTCCTGCCAGCGGGCCCGGCCCTGTTCCCGGGAGCGGAGCAGCACCAGGGCGGGCATGCCGCGACTCTGGCCTGTCGCCAGCAGCTCCGGGAGCTGGGGAAGGGGCGCCACGGCCGCGACGTCGTCGAGGACGAGGGTGATTGGTGGGTCGAGCCGACCGTCGGTTGACCGTGCGGCCATGCGGCGGCCGTGCTCGACCACGTCTGCGGCCAGCGCGGTGAGCAGGGGCATCGCGCCGGGACGGGAGCGGGGATCCTCGATGGGCTCGCCCACCAGGTAGAGCGTTCCCCCCTCGGCGGCGAAAGAATCCAGCGCGAGGGAATCCGCTCGGTTCGCCGTACAGGCCTCGCGAATGTGCACCGTGGACAGCGCGGCGAACGCCCGTACCGTCAGCTCCTGGGCCACTTCACGCCGTTCGGGATAGGCCGTGAGGGCGGACTCCAGCAGTCCGGCGAGTCCGGACGCGGCCTTGGGGTGCGTACGGAGGAGGCGTACCGGTTCGTGGGCGCCGGACCCGGAGGCCCAGCGGAGGACCTGGCGGAAGGGGCGGCCGTCCACCGCGGCTGCGTGCAGCCAGCACTGGAGGAGCGTCTGCGCCGTGTCGGCCACCGCCGCGTCGATCCGGGCCTGGGGGCGTACCGGGGTGAGCAGGGCGGCGGCGCGCGCGGCTGCGACGTCGGGGAGCTCGCAGCCCGCGGTGGGCGACCAGTGGAGGCGGGCCGGGGTGTCGCAGAGGTGGCCCGGGTCGTAGATGAGGACCGGGCCGAGCTTGCCGCGCGCGTCCTTCGTCTCGGACCAGACGGTGGGGTCCGAGGTGACGACGAGCGCGGGGCCTTCGGCGTCGCGGATGGCCTGGACGACGGTGGGGCGCCGGGCGGGGGCGGCGGCGTAGACGAGGAGGGGGGCGCGGGGGGAGGGGAGGAGGGGGGCGCTTTCTTCCAGGGGTGCGGGCGCGTATTCGGCTCCGGGGGTGCTTGCGGGGGTGCTCCCGGGTGCGCTTGTGCTATCGCTTGCGGCTGTCTGGTGGGGTGTCGCTGGTGCTGGTGCTGGTGCTGGTGCTGGTGCTGGTGCTGGTGCTGGTGCTGGTGTGAGTGGGGCTGATGTTTGTGCTGGTGCTTGGTCCGGCTCCTGCGCTGGGGCCGGGGTCGGCAGTGTCGGTGCCGGCTTCTCTGTGGCGAGATGCTGCTCGTGCGCCCCGAAGGCCCGTTCCTCGCGGCGTTGTTCCCGTACGGCACGACCGCGGGCCACGACGCCGAGGGTGAACACCGTGAGGACCAACAGCACCATCAGTCCGCCGATGAACAGGCCCCAGAACAGCCCGTACCCGGAGAGCTGGGC
Source organism: Streptomyces sp. man185 (assembly GCA_002551355.1). GTDB lineage: Bacteria > Actinomycetota > Actinomycetes > Streptomycetales > Streptomycetaceae > Streptomyces. The sequence goes on from NTHE01000093.1 coordinate 6,110, forward strand.
CGGGGGTGTCTGCGGCCAGGCGGCGGGGAGATCCTGGGGGGCGGTGGCCAGTTCGCGCAGGGCGAGCGGGGAGCGGGTGAACGTCACGCCGTCCGGCCAGGCCCCGTGGGCGAGGAGCCCGGCCAGGCCGGTGGCCGTCCAGGCGACCACGGTGGCCGCGAGAAAGAGGGCCAGGAGGCCGATCAGCAGGCCGTCCGGGATGCCGCCGCCGCCCTGGGGCCGCTGGTCGTGTCCGTCGTGATGGGCCGGGCCCCGGCCCCCGCCCCGTGCTGCCTGGCGTGCCACGTCATGCCACCGTCGACCGGGACGACTCGTTCATCCGCTGCTGGTTCTCCATCCGGGCCGCCCTTTGCTCCGCCTCCAGTTCGGCGGCGCGGATGTCCTCGGGGAGCAGGTCGTCCGTCGATCCCTCGGTCATGGCGCGGTCGGTGAAGACCAGGGGGCGTTCGGCTTCGGTGATCAGGTGTTTGACCACCTGGACGTTGCCGTTGACGTCCCAGACGGCGATGCCGGGTGTGAGGGTCGGGATAATTTCGACAGCCCAGCGGGGCAGCCCGATGACCCGGCCGGTGGCTCTGGCCTCGTCCGACTTCTGCGCGTAGATCGTGCGGGTGGAGGCCATCTTGAGGATGGCCGCCGCTTCCTTGGCCGCGGCTCCGTCGACCACGTCGCTGAGATGGTGGACGACGGCGACGAAGGACAGACCGAGCCGGCGTCCGAACTTCAGGAGGCGCTGGAAGAGCTGAGCGACGAACGGGGAGTTGATGATGTGCCACGCCTCTTCGACCAGGAAGATGCGCTTCTTGCGGTCGGGCCTGATCCAGGTGTGCTCCAGCCAGACGCCGACGATCGCCATCAGGATCGGCATCGCGATCGAGTTGCGGTCGATGTGCGAGAGGTCGAAGACGATGAGGGGCGCGTCGAGGTCGATGCCGACGGTGGTGGGGCCGTCGAACATGCCGCGCAGGTCACCGTCGACCAGCCGGTCCAGGACGAGGGCGACGTCCAGGCCCCAGGCCCGTACATCGTCTATGTCGACGTTCATCGCCTCGGCGGACTCGGGCTCGGGGTGGCGCAGCTGCTCCACGATGTCCATCAGGACCGGCTGGCGGTCGGTGATGGTCGCGGTGACGTAGGCGTGGGCCACCTTGAGCGCGAAGCCGGACCGTTCGTCGAGGCCGTGGCCCATCGCGACTTCGATGATCGTACGGAGCAGGGCGAGCTGGCCGGTGGTGGTGATGGAGGGGTCGAGGGGGTTGAGCCGGATGCCGCCGTTGAGGGCTGCGGTCGGGTCCAGGCGGATGGGGGTTATGCCCAGCTCCTGGGCGATGAGGTTCCATTCGCCGACGCCGTCCTCGCCCTGGGCGTCGAGGACGACGACCTGGCGGTCGCGGAAGCGGAGCTGGCGCAGGACGTACGTCTTCTCCAGCGCCGACTTGCCGTTGCCGGACTCGCCGAGGACGAGCCAGTGGGGGGCGGGGAGTTGCTGTCCGTACAGCTGGAAGGGGTCGTAGATGTAGCCCTTGCCGCTGTAGACCTCGCGGCCGATGATCACGCCGGAGTCGCCGAGGCCGGGGGCGGCGGTGGGGAGGTAGACGGCCTGGGCCTGGCCCGTGGACGTACGGACGGGGAGCCGGGTCGTCTCCACCTTGCCGAAGAGGAAGGAGGTGAAGGCATCCGACAATGCGGACAGGGGGTCTCGCATGGTGGGGGTGCCCTCTCTTGTCGCGGTTCTTCCTGCGGGTGGTGGAGCTCTGGTCGGAGGTGGTGCGGCGTCAGCGGCGGATGCCCGTGGCGAACGGGAGCGTGTTCACGAAGGCCCGGTGGTGCTCGCGGTCGCACCACTCCAGCTTGAGATACGACTTGCCGGCCGAGGCGCGGATCGTGCGCTTGTCGCGGGCCAGGGCCTCGGGTGAACGGGACGACACCGTGATGTACCCCACCAGGTTGACTCCGGCCGCACCGCTGGCGAGATCTTCACCCCGCTGGTCGAGCCGGCCGTGGGCGGCGATGTCGCGGGGGTCGACGGTGCGGTTCATCTTGGCCTGGCGGCTGGCCTCGGCGTCGTCGTTGGTCTTCTCGGTCAGCATGCGTTCGATGGCGACCTCGGTGGGTTCGAGGTCCATGCAGACGGCGACGGTGCGGATGACGTCGGGCGTGTGGACGAGGAGCGGGGCGAGGAAGTTGACGCCGACGGGGGTCATCGGCCACTCCTTCACCCAGGCCGTGGCGTGGCACCAGGGGGCGCGGGTGGTGGACTCGCGGGTCTTGGCCTGGAGGAACGTGGGCTCGACGGCGTCCAGTTCGGCGGGCCAGGCGTTGCGCTTGGTCATGGCCTGGATGTGGTCGATGGGGTGGTCGGGGTCGTACATGGAGTGCACGAGGGAGGCGACGCGGCTCTGGCCGAGCGGCTGGCGGACCCGGATGTCGGCCTCGGCGAGGCGGGCGCAGATGTCGGTGAGCTCGCGGGCCATGACGACGGCGAGGCCGGCGTCGCGGTCGAGCTTGCGGCCGCCGTGGGGGCGGGCGGCGCGGGCCATGGCGTTGGCCTCGGCGGCCAGTTCACGGCTGTAGTGCATGCAGGCGACGAGGTAGGCGCGGTGCTGCTCGCTGGAGGTGGAGACCATGGACTGGAGCTGGTCGTAGGAGTCCTGGAGCCAGCCGGGGGACGCCTTGTCGCCGCGCTGGGCGACGTCCTTGGCGTGGGCGTCGGGGTCGGCGGGGAGGGTGCGGGCGAGCATCTGGAGGCGGGTGACGAAGCCGTCGCCGTTGGCCACGTGCTTGAGGAGGGTGCCGAAGCGGTCGACGAGGGCTTCCTGGTCCTCGCTGTCGCGGAGGCCGACGCCGGGGCCCTCGATCTCGATGGCTGCGGTGACGGTGCGCCGGTCGGCGTGGAGGAGTACGGCGATCTCGTCGGGGCCGAAGGGGGCGGCGAGCCAGCTGATCCGGCCGATGCCGGGGGGCGGGCCGACCTCGACCTCGCGGCCGTCGGCGCTGACGCCCGCTTCCATGGCGCTGGACCGGTAGGCGGTGCCGCGGCGCACGGAGCGCTTGAAGCTGCGGTTGATCTCGAACCACTTGTAGAAGGTCCGGCCCTTGTACGGGACGTACACGACGGCGAGGGCCAGCATCGGGAAGCCGACGAGGCAGACGATCCGGAGGGAGAGGACGGGGACGAGGAGTCCGCTCATCATGCCGAGGAACGCGCCGACGATGATCAGGGCGATCTCGCCGGTCTCGCGGTTCTTGCCGACGATCGCGTTCGGCCGGGCGCGGCCGATGAGATACGTGCGGCGGGGCGTCATCGTGTGGGACTGGGTCGTCAACGCCCTCCACCTCCTGTGCTCGAGTTGCCTGTGGTGCCGAAGCCGCCTCCGCCGTGGGAGGAGCGGCTGCTGTGGGGGGTCCCGGAGGTGGGTGCGGACCCGCTGCGGGGCGAGGGTGCGACGGAGGGGACAGATCCGCCGCCGACCCCGCCGCCGCCTCCGCCGGAGGTCCGGGAGCTGTGGGCGGCGACGCCGCCGCTGGCCGGGTTGGCGGGGCGGGCGCCGCCGCCGCTGTTCTGGTCGTTGCGGCCGCTGTGGGTCTTGATGCCCTGGGAGACGAGGGCGGCCGGGGAGCTGATCAGGGCGGCGGCCTGGGAGCCGTCGGTGGCCTGCTTGCGGTTGGTGCGGGCGCCCTGGATCTCGTCGCCGAAGCCGGGGACGAAGCGGTAGATCATGGCGGAGGCGAAGATGGCCAGCAGGATGATGGAGAGGCCGGAGACGACGGCGGAGAAGGCGTCGGGTCCGTCGCCCGCGGAGAGTGCTCCGGCGAGGCCGAGGACGATGACGATGACCGGCTTGACCATGATCACCGCGATCATGATGCCGGCCCAGCGGCGGACGTGGCCCCACATGTTCTTGTCGACGAGGCCGGCGTAGACGACGATCCCGAGGAGCGCGCCGACGTAGAGCAGGGCGGCGCGGATGACGAGTTCCAGCCACAGGATGCCGGCGGCGAGGATCGAGACGAGCGAGACGACGATCAGCATGATCGGTCCGCCGCCGATGTCCTCGCCCTTTTTGAGGGCTTCGGCGAACGAGCCGAAGAAGACGTCGGTCTGGCCGCCGGTGGCGGAGGAGATGACCTCGGTGACGCCGTCGGTGGCGGAGACGATCGTGTAGAGGATCAGCGGGGTGAAGGCCGAGGCGAGGACGGTGAGCCAGAGGAAGCCGACGGCCTCGGAGATCGCGGTGGTGAGGGGCACGCCGCGGATGGCGCGCTTGGCCACGGCGAGGAGCCAGAGGACGAGGGTGAGGATGGTGGAGGCCGCGAAGATGACGGCGTACTGCTGGAGGAACTTGGGGTTCGTGAAGTCGACGTTGGCCGTGGACTCGACGGCCTCGCTGAGCTTGCCGACGATCCAGGAGGCGGCGTCGGCGCAGCCTCGGGCTAGGGAGGAGAGGGGGTCGGTGGCGTCGGTGGAGGGGACGTCCTGGGTGCGTGCTCCGGCTCCTTCGCCGCCTTCGCAGTAGTCCTTGGCGGGGCCACGGATCAGGTCGCACGGGTCGTTGCTGGGTGAAGGGGACGGCGTTGGTGTGGGGGCGGCCGCGGCACGGCCGGCGAAGAGAACAGCTGCCGCTTGAACGCCGGCGAGGGCCGTGGCGACCGAGAGGCCGCGGAGGGATCGCTTACCTGGCATACGTGAACCCTCCGAACTGCTGCACCGCGTCAGCCATCTCCTCCGCGGAGGAAGCGGCTTGGTCCCGACCGACGGGTACAGGACCGTCCTTCTGCTTGAAGTCGGAGATCTTCCAGTCCCCGCCAACCCACTGCAGGTCGTAGGTCGTCGTGTACCAGCTCTCCGACACCGGGTTCTTGGAACCTTCGCCGGCCAGACCGAACAGGGCGGAGTACCAGACAGCGACGCTCGCGGTATCGCCGGCGTACTTTTCCACCTTGGTTCCCACCGGGTTGGCACGAGAAATGAAAGTCAGACCTTCCGGAGCGCTGCCGTCCGGGTTCAATCCGATGCCTGCCAGGAAGGATTCGTCGGAGTAGACCTTGTCCAGGTCGCCCTGCCGCGCTCTCGCGACGTCCGGCGCGTACACCGCGTCGGAAATCTTCCGGCGCCGCTCCTGGGAAAACATGCCGTCGGAAACCAACGCCACGGAGTAGTTCGCCGCCGCGCTCTGCGCCCCCTGCTCATCCTGGGCGAAACCGGAGGCGATCGTGCCGTTCTTGCCCTCGACGGGCTTGGTGCCGGTGGCAGCGGTAGGGGCGCTTCCCGCGGTTCCGGGGCTTTTGGCACCCGGGGAGGCGCTGTCGTCGCTGCCACCGCCGCGGTTGGCGAAGGCGATGGCAGCGACGAGGAGGACCACGATGCCGGTGATCGTCACGAGGGAGCGGGAGTTGCGGACGGGGCGGCGCGCGTGGGGGCGGCCCGGGTCGCCGTCGGGGAGACGGGTACGGGTCTGACGCGTGCCGCCGAGAGTGCTGTACGGATCGTCCGGGCGGTTCCCCTGGTCCTTGCCGCGGTAGTCGTGCTCGTCACCGGGACTCATGCCGCGTTCGCCCCCTCGGTCGTGTGCGGATCCGCGCAGGACGACGGTAGCTGTGCTGGTTGCCGCTTGAGCGCGGTGTAGTGACTCGACATCAGGGAAACGCAACCTCAGCCGGTGGGCGCGACGGGCGGATGGAGGGGAGCGGGCTGGGACGGCCCGGTAGGAGCTGGCCGACGGTGGGTCAGACGGCCATTCCGTACACGATGGTGAACAAGGTCCCCAGGGAGCCGATGATGAAGACCCCTGTCAGTCCCGCCACGATCAGGCCCTTGCCCTGCTCCGCGCTGAAGGTGTCGCGCAGCGCCGTCGCTCCGATGCGCTGCTTCGCCGCGCCCCAGATCGCGATGCCGAGGCAGAGCAGAATCGCGATGGCCATCACCACCTCGATCATGATGCGCGCCTCGTTGCCCAGCGTTCCGAACGGCCCCCAGTCCGGAGCGATTCCGCCGATGATGGTGGTGATGTCGCCCTTCTCTGCTGCCAGGATCATGTAAGTCACCGCCCCTGTTGGGTAGTTCGCTGCCCGTGCCGTCCGGCATGGGTCGCCTTCTATCTTCGCTGATGAAACCGCGCTCGCACGACGCCTTCCCGGGTCTCTTTACCCGGATCTCGCACGTTTGACCGGGGCGGCCGCCCTGACCTGCGGCTCGTCCCGGCTGTTCGCGCATATGCCTGGTTACTCTGTGTATCACGGGCTGTGACCAGGAGCAACGACGGTGGCCATGGGTTCTGATGCGGTTGCAGCGTTCGCGGAGGCACGGCGTGTTCGTATGCGCCGTTCGAGAGCCGCCGGTGCGCCGGTCGGCATCCTGCTCTTCGACCGACGAGTCAGCGGCCGGTGCGACGCCGGGCCGACCGGGTGCGGCGGTAGTAGGAGACGGTGACGGCCCCGAGCAGTGGTCCCCAGAGGACGAGCGGCTGGTAGATGACACCGACCAGGAGGCGGCCGGCGGGCGTCATGTCCGCGTGGGGGTACGTCCACCACAGCGGCATCGCGGCCCAGAGCGCTGTCAGCGCGACGGCTCCGGCGGCGGCCGGCACGACGGCGGCCAGGGGGCGGACGGGACGTCCGCCTATGACGGGTGTCCAGCGGGGCACCGTTTCGCCCCACGGCCGCACCAGGCCGAGGGCCAGCAGGGCGAGCAGCTCGGAGGCGACGCTCAGCGTCAGCATCCAGAGCCTGGCGCCCGGGGTGTCGAACGGTACGAAGCCTGCCTCGGTGTATCCGGACGGGAACCCGCACACCATCGCCAGCCGCCACAACCCGGTCGGCAGCACGATCAGCGCGATCAACTGCGCGGCGCGGACCGCCCACCTGGGCGGAGGCGGGGTCGGGCCCGGGGGAGTGGGAGGCGTAGGAGGGGATGCGGGGGTGGGGTCGGTGGGCTGTGCCGTCCGGGTTCGCATGCGTTCCATCGTGGTTCCGGGGCTGTGGCGGGACGTCAGCTTCTGTTCCCGAGTGTGCTGTTCTGCGGTACGAGGTCGGGGGCGGGGCCCTCCGCCGTACGGCGGAGAGTGCCTCGACCCTGAGCTCAGTGCGAGCGATCAGCGCCGTGTGACCGGTGCCGGTGCTGGTGCCGGTGTCGGTCTCTGTGTGCTCGCGTCCGTGGTCGTGCGCGCTTCCCCCTTCGTTCGGGTGAACCGCGCGGCTCAACGGGAACGGGGCCGCCGCTTCGTCCGGCCGGGAACCACGGGACCGGGTGCGTACGGAGCCGGAGCGCCGGGTGTTGACGTACGGCATGTCGCGCACCGCGGATTTGGCACAGTGCCGCTCCACGATCAGGAGAACGGGGTGAGCGGTGTGGGTGGAGTGACCGTGGTCGGGCAGCCGAACGACGGCTGGGAGCGGCCGGGGGCGCCGGCAGGCCCGGCGGGCGGGGTCGGGGGCGGGGATCTCCTGCACAGGGGTGGCCCGTGGCTGCGGGCCGCCGGTGGAGCCGATCAGCTGGTCACGCTCCTCGGGCCGGTGAAGGGCGAACTGCAGGCGGCGCATCAGGGCTTGATCGCCGGGGCCGGATCGCTGTCCGCGCTGGCTGAACTGCGTGCCGTACGGGCCTCGTGGGAGCGCCGGATCGAGGAGGCGCGTGGCGAGTGCGGGAGTCTCGCCGGGAAACTCCGGGCGGTCGTCCGAGGCCAGGCGCAGACCAACGAGGCGGTGAAGAGCGGCTTCGACGGGGTGAAGTCGCGGAGCGTGGGCGGCGCGCGGTGAGCGGGGGGAGCGGCGGTGCGGGTTCGGCCCTGACCTGGGCGGCGTTACGTGAGGTGAAGTGCGCCGAGCTGGAGGAGGCCGCGGACGGCTGGGGCCGGGTGAGCAACCGTGCCGACGCGGCCCGGGACCGCATCGAGGGCCAGTTCCTGCCCGGGCTGAGCGATACGCAGAAGGGGGAGGCGGTGGGCGCGGCCGTGGGGCGGCTGCGCCGGCTGGGGACGAACTTCCAGTACATCTACACCGAGTGCGGGTTGCTGCGGACCACGCTGAACAGCCTGGCCCATGAGATCAAGACCCAGCAGCGGGTGCTGGAGGGTGCGCTGGACGATGCCGCGGCACTGAAGTTCACGGTGCACGCGGATGGATCGGTGACGTATCCGGCGGCGGGCGAGGGCCTGGTCGACGGAAAGCCGCTGGCGGGCGGGACGACGTCCGGGGTGCCGAATCCGGGCATGGTCACCCCTTCGGGGCTCGTCGCGCCCAACCCGAACGCCGGCAGGGCCCAGGACATTGCGGACCGGGTGGCGCAGGCCGTGCGGACGGCGGCCGATGCGGACTGGCGGTACACCAGGATCCTGCGGTCGCTGAAGGCTCATGAGGGCCTCGGTGTTCCTGCGGCGACGTGGACGGACGCCGCGGCCGATGCGGCGGCGGTGCGGGATGCGGCGCGCGGCTACCTGAAGAACGCGATCCCGCACGATGCGAGCCCGGCCGAGCGGAAGGCGTGGTGGGCCGGCCTGACGGACGAACAGCGCGAGGAGTACCTCGCGGTGTACCCGGATCAGATCGGCAACCTGGACGGCATCCCGGCCCTGGTACGGGACGCGGCGAACCGGGACAACCTGCAGCTGTTGATGGGGAAGCTGGAGGGGCGGGACGACGACGAGTCGGCGACCAAGCTTGCGGCGCTGCGGGAGATCGACCGGCAACTGCGGGTGGTGCCGAAGGCGGGGGAGCCGCCGATGTACCTGCTCGGGATCGGGGATCAGGGCAACGGTCGGGCGATCGTCTCGTACGGGAATCCGGATACGGCGCGGAATGTGGCGGCTTATGTTCCGGGGCTGAATACGTCGTTGGATGAGGAGTTCGCTGAAGGGGATCTGAAGCGGGCGCGTGATCTATCTATTGTTGCGAATCGACACGGAGCGCCTGCTGCTGCCATCACCTGGCTTGGATACGACGCACCACAGTCGCCGGACGGGCTCGGGAGTCTTGCCGTCGCTACGGATGGCAGAGCGGGTGAAGGCGGCCGGTCTTTCCGTGAATTTATGAGTGGAATGAAGGCGGCCAATCAAAACGAGGACCCACATATGACGGCCATTGGTCACTCCTACGGCTCTCGGACTGTGGGGGCAGCTACACAGCAGCCGGGTGGCATCCCGGGCGTCGACGAGATTGTTTTCGTCGGAAGCCCCGGGGTGGGCGTCGATAGTGCCGACGACTTGGGCGTAGGTAGAGAGCATGTGTTTGTTGGAGCGGCGGCCAACGACGTCGTGACAAAACTGCCTTCCAAGAAGGAGTCGTCTATTGGGGCGGTCGAAATGATGTACGGCGGGCCAGCGGCTGCCTATGTCTTCGGCGACCTGGTCGACCGAGGAGACGATGACGTCTGGTTTGGTAAAGATCCGGCCAGTGAAGCGTTCGGGGCGCAACGGTTCGAAGTGGGAGACGGGCCGCCCCTGGTTGGGGAGGGAAGGGTCACGATCGATGCGCATTCAGAGTACTTCGACCCTGAAATCGATAGGGCATCAGTCGAGAACATGGCATTGATCACTGCGGGTCATGCGAACAGAATCCAAAGGGAAGAGCCGCGCTGATGGTCCGATTTCGATCGATTTCTGTACCCCTTTTGATTGGGGCTCTGTTGACAGGGTGTGTCGGGACTCGGGGTAATAACGTGGATATGCAGGATGCTGCTGAACGCGCTGATGAGATGCTCGACAGCGTTCTCGCCGAGATCGAACCGAGTTTGCGTTGGTTGCATGGCCCGACCACGACGGGGAGTTGTACCGTCACACGGAGGCGGACAGTCATGACCGTCGTGTCTCCTCAACGGAGAGGGAGCTTACTGGGTGTGGTGGACAGGTTTTGGCGGAAGAGCGGCTATCGCGTGACAGCGATCAACAGCCACGTCGATGCCCCCGCGATCTTTGTTAAGACTCAGGATGGATTTCAAGTGAGCCTGACTGTGGCCGACAAGGGTCAAGTGCACTTCGACGTGGACAGCCCCTGCGTCCACCGATCCGAGGTAGCCGATTCCACCACCCCGCCCACCGCGTTCCTCGACCCCGAGGCGCGGCTCATCCCCCGCCCCAACATCCACTCCGACTTCTGGTCGGCAGGTGCTCCTGGAGTGGAGGCAGGGGGGTCGTGATTGGGTCAGTGTGGCTCAACTGGGCTTAAAACTAGGGGCTTTGAGCCCTGCATTGGGTCCTGGGGCCCATGCCGTGTCCCCTGCTCGTGTGGTCGCATACGCGGAGTGACTGACCTGTCGCGCGTTCCGCCCACTCACGAGGTAGGGGACTGCTCTTGTCCGGCATACGAAGAAGCGCGGTTCCTGTTGGCCTCGATGTAAGCGCTGCCGTAAGGGGTTCGGGTTCGGGCGGGAAGTTGATGCCGCGGCCGTTGCAGGCGGGGCTGATTCTTCTTCACGTTCTCTTCGTGGCCACCCTGGTGGGCGCGATCCAGGCCCTGTCGACGGCGTCCTCGGTGGGCGCGGTCGACGGGTACCTCCTCGGGTTGTTGCTCTACGCGTCGTTACCCGGTGTCGGCGCCTTCGTGCTGTCGCTGTACGTCCGTCATGGCGGCGTCCGCGTCTGGTACGGGCTCCTCGCCGTGCAGGCGTGGATCGTCATCGGCGCCCTCGCGGAGTTGAGTGGCGGCGGGGTCCAGGGCGTCGCGCGGTTGGTGCTACCGGTGGCTGTCATCGTGCTGCTGTGCCGTCCGGCGAGCCGTCGGTGGTTCCGGAGCGGCCCGGAGCAACGGGACGAGCAGCGGCTGTTCAGCTTTGCCCGGATGATGACGTTCCGCCGCGACGGCGGGCAGACCGCGCTGGAGTACCTGGGCCTCGTCCTGGTGGTCGTCGCTCTCGTCGGCGGGCTGATGGCCACCGGAACCGGCAGGCAGTTCACCGCGGAGATCCGTGGCGCGATCTGCGAACTGACCGGCGGTTCGTGCCCGGCGCCGGGGCATGACGTCGTGGCCGGTCGCGGGAGCGCCGACGGCAGCGGCGAAGGTCACGACGACGCCCCGGGCGCTGGTGCCGACGTAGGCGGCGGAGAAGGCGACGAGTCCGGCAGCACCGGCAGCACCGGCAGCACCGGCAGCACCGGTGAGTCCGATGACACCGGTGGCACCGGAGGGGCCGCGACCACCGGAACCACCGGAACCACCGGAACCACCGGAACCACCGGAACCACCGGAACCACCGGAACCACCGGAACCACCGGAACCACCGGAACCACCGGCAGTAACGGCACCCCCGGCGACGCCGCCCGCACCCCCGACGCCGCCGACTCCCGAGGCGGCGACCTCTTCCCCCCGGGCGACCCCATCGTTTCGGTTGACGCGGGTAGACCCGCCGGTCCCAACGGCGGCGGGTTTCTCGGCGGGTTCATCGGGGACGGGCTGGGGGGCGACGTCCGTGGGGTCGTCGGGGTCGTGGGCGCGGTCCTGCGGCCGGGGGAGAGCGGGCGGCGCATCGTCGACCGGTGGGGGCGGGATACCCGGGGCGCGGGTGAGAAGTGGGCGCGGGGCGACTACATCGGCGCGGCCTGGGACTGGAACGAGGCCGTCGGCGGCGCCGGCGCCGGGCTGGCGATACCCGGGTCCGGGGCGCGGGTCGACGCCGAGGTGCGGGACGCCGAGCGCGCGCACCTGAGCGAGCGGATCCCGCGGAATGCCACGCCCGCCCAGCGCAAGGCCTGGTGGGACGGGCTCTCGCCGGAGGAGCGGGAGCGGTACGTCGAGCTGGTCCCGGAGCGGATCGGCAACCTCGACGGGATTCCGGTCCTCGCGCGCGACGCCGCCAACCGCCGCAACCTCCCGGCGCTGATCGACGAGCTGGAGGGGATCGACACCGACAAGGCCCGCGACCAGCTGGCCGGATTGCGGGAGATCGAGCGGCAGATGGCGGAGGACGGGAAGCCGCCCATGTATCTCATCGGCATCGGGGACGAGGGCAACGGGAGGGCCATCGTCTCCTTCGGCGATCCCGATGCTTCGCGGCACGTGTCGGCCTACGTACCGGGGCTCAACACCTCCCTCGACGAGGAGTTCGCCAAGAACGACCTCGGGCGGGCCAGGGACACCGCGATCGGGGCTCAGGGGTACGACGAGTCCACGGCGTCCATCGTCTGGCTCGGGTACGACGCGCCGCAGCTGCCGGACAAGGACGGTGCGGCGGGCTACTTCGCCGTCATGGGGACGGGGAGGGCCGAGAAGGGCGGGGCGGCCTACCGCGACTTCATGGACGGGATCTCCGTGACCAATGAGAACAAGGACCCCCATCTGACGGCCATCGGGCACTCCTACGGGTCCCGGACCGTGGGCGCCGCGGCCGCCCGGCCCGGGGGGATCCCCGGGGTCGACGACATCATTCTGGTCGGCAGCCCGGGGGTCGGCGTCGACCACGCCGTGGACCTCGGCGTCGGCAGCGAGCACGTCTTCGTGGGGGCCGCCGCCAACGACCCGGTGACCAAGCTGCCCTCCAGGACCCAGGTCGTGGTGGGCGGCATCGGGCTGACACTCGGGGGGCCGGGCGGGGCGTATGTCGCCGGGGATCTCGCCGATCCGGGTGACGACGACCTGTGGTTCGGGAAGGATCCGGCGAGCAAGGCGTTCGGGGCCCGGCGCTTCCCGGTGGCCGACGGGCCGCCGCTCGTCGGCGGGAGCGGCATCAGCCTGGACGCGCACTCGAACTACTTCAGCCCGGAACGTGACGCCGTGTCCGCGGACAGCATCGCCCTGATCGTGTCGGGCAACGCCGACCGGCTCAAGATGGAGGAACCGAAGTGACGCGAGTGAAGCGGGCCCGGCCCCCCGTCGCGGTGGTCCTGTTTCTGGCCCTGGCCCTGGGGGGTTCCGTGTCCGGGTGCGGGGGTGGCGGGACCAGCGTGCGTGACGACGGCGTGAGCACCGGGGAGGGGAGTGGGAAGGAGAGGGGGATGGATATGCAGGAGGCCGCTGAGCGGTCCGACGCCATGCTCGACGCCGTCCTGGCGGGCATCGACCCCGATCTGCAGTGGGCGCACGGCCCCACCACCACCCGGGCCTGCGGTGTGACCCGCCGTCGGACCGTCATGACCGTCGTCTCCGCCGAGCGCCGGCAGACGTTCCTGGACCGTGCGGAGACGTTCTGGCGGAAGAACGACTACCGGATCAAGGCGGTCAACAAGGACGAGAAGTTCCCGGCGGTCTACGCGGTCACCAGGAGCGGATTCGGTGTCAGCGTCTCCTTCCGGGGGAAGGGGCAGGCATTCCTGGAGGCCGACAGTCCGTGCGTGGAGGAGTCGGAGGTCGCCGCCCCGACCACCGAACCGAACGGTCCCGCGTACAAAGATGTCTATCCGCTGCCCCGGCCCAACGTCCGCTCCGACTTCTGGTCGGGGGAGGGCAAGGACGGCTGACTGTGCCTCAGCTCTGGTGCTGGTGAGCCGTCGGCGCCCCCGTGTGCTTCGGGTGCGCCGGTGGTGTGCCGCGGATGACTCGTACACACCGTCGAAAACACCTCTGAAGCGCGTCCCGATGGGGGATGGTTGAGGGGTGCGGAAATTCTGGGTGTTCGGTGGCATCGGCGTCGGCATGGTCATGTGCTTCCTGGCGCTGCTCGTCGTCGGTACGTACTCCGCCGCCGCCGGGCTCGCCGGGTCGGGGGGCGGCGGTGCCGTCGCGCTGGCCAAGGGGGCGGTTCCGGCGCGGTTCCAGCCGCTGGTGCAGAAGTGGGGCAACCTCTGTCCCGCCATCAACCCGGCCTTGCTGGCCGCGCAGTTGTACCAGGAGAGCGGCTGGAACCCGAGCGCGCAGAGCCATGCCGCCGCGCAGGGCATCGCCCAGTTCATCCCCGGGACCTGGGCCACGCACGGGATCGACGGCAACGGCGACGGCAAGCGGGACGTGTGGGACCCCGCCGACGCGATCCCCTCGGCCGCCTCGTACGACTGCGAGCTCGCCGGGTACGTGAAGAAGGTGCCGGGCGACCCCACGAGCAACATGCTCGCCGCGTACAACGCCGGCGCCTACGCGGTGATCAAGTACGGCGGTGTGCCTCCTTATAAAGAGACGCAGAACTACGTCAAGATCATTCGTTCGCTGGAGAAGAGCTTCGCCCGGCCCGTCGGCCGGGTCGCCCCCTCCCGGCAGGCCGCCGCGGCCATCTACTTCGCACAGAAGAAGCTCGGCACGCCGTATCTGTGGGGCGGCAACGGCACGCCCGAGCAGCAGGGGCGGTTCGACTGTTCCGGGCTGACCCAGGCCGCCTACCGGACGGTGGGCATCGAGCTGCCGCGCGTCGCCAATGACCAGTACAACGCGGGGCCGCACCCCTCGCGGGACGAGCTGCTCCCGGGGGATCTCGTGTTCTTCTCCGACGACCTGACCAACTCGCGTGCGATCCGGCACGTCGGGCTGTACGTCGGGGGCGGCTATATGATCAATGCGCCGTTCACCGGTGCGGTCATCCGGTTCGACAAGATCGATACGCCGGACTACTTCGGTGCGACCCGGGTGACCAAGGATGGCGCCGCCGCCCTGCCGACCGATCTGCCCACGGGGTGACGGACGTCTCGTGCGGCTTCGGGAGTTGCCAAGGGGTCTGACGGGCAGTCGGCCGTGGCCGGAACTCTCCGTGAAGCCTGGGCCCTGAGCTGCGACGACGAGTCACTCTTCGATAACGTCATGGTGATCATTCGGTGGAGAGCGGAACGCACGCGGCGGCCGGGCCGTTCCCTGGACGGGGGACGGGAACGGCATGCGCACTGACCATGCGTCGCGGTGATGGCAGGGCCGCACTCCGGTGCGGCACTGATGCAGTACAGCGATGCGGTGCAGTGCGGCAACGGATCGCACCGGACACGGGGGTTCGACCAGGGCGGCACGCAAGGACGCGCGTCGCAGCAGAGAAGCAGACAAGGCAAGGGGCCGCAGCAGATGGCTGGACTCGAACTCGACGGGTCGAACCCGGACGTCAGTCTGCTCTACGACATCAACGGCCTCGCGAAGGCCGCTCCGACCTGGTTCGACCGGGTCATGGAGTACGTCGGCGAGTACGGGATCATGTTCGGCCTCGTCCTGGTGGGCCTGTGGTGCTGGTGGAGCATGCGGGGGCGCGGGACGGCCGAGGACTCGGTGACGGCTGCCGCCGCCATCGTCTGGGCGCCGCTCGCCGCGGCCATCGCGATCCTCATCAACGTCCCGATCCGCGGCTTCGTCGAACGGCCACGTCCGTTCAACGACCACGACGGCCTTGAGGTCCTCATCCACGGCAAGACGGACTTCTCGTTCGTCAGCGATCACTCCACCCTGGCGATGGGCATCGCCGTCGGCATCTTCGTGGCGAACCGGAAGTTCGGCTTCGTCGCGATCGGCCTCGCGCTCTTCGCGGGTTTCAGTCGGATCTACATGGGCGTCCACTACCCGACCGACGTGATCGGCGGCTTCGCCCTCGGTACGGCCGTCACACTGCTGCTGGCCCCGCTCGCCATGGCGCTGCTGACCCCGTTGATGGCTGCGGTCGCCCGATCGCCGCGCGTCGGCTGGTTCGTCCGGTCGAAGAGCGCGGCCGTCGCGTACGCGGACGAGCACGGTGAGGCGGTCGGTATCCCCGAGCCGCGGCCCGGATCCGGGCGGGGCGACCCGGGGGAGAAGGATCTGGCCGCCTGACGGCCCCCGATTCCTCTTCCCGCCTCCCCCTCCCTCTTCCTCCCCTTCTCCCCTCCGGTCCCCCAGGTGCTCGTGGCGCCTGGGGGTTCGTGCTGTACGGACTCGGGTGCGGGCGGCCGTGCGGCGGATCAGGGAGCCGCGAGGTGTTCCGCGGCGTCGGTACGGGCCCGGTCCCGGGACCTGCGCGCCGGTCCGGCCCAGCCGCAGGTGCAGCGGGCCAGGCAGAACGAGCCGCGCTCGATCGTCGTCGCGCTGTGCCCGGCTGCCGGTGGGCCGGGAGGTTGAGCCTGCGACGCCGGCTCCGAGAGGGCGGGAGGGGGGCCTGGGGCGGTGCCGGACGGGGTCGGCGCCGGCGCCACGGCGGGGGCGGGGGCGGTCCGGACGGGGGTGCGCGGGGCGGCGGTGGTGC
>NTHE01000094.1 GCA_002551355.1 Streptomyces sp. man185
GGCCGCGCCCGCGCCGCCCGCGCCCCCGGCGCCGGACCCGTCCGAGCCGGCCCCGAAGCCCACGCCGAGCCCCACGCCGTCTCCCGAGCCGCCGGACGAGCCCGCTCCCCCGGCGCCGAGCCCGCCGCCGTCCCCGAGGCCGACGCCCGGGCCTCCGAAGCCCGCACCGCCGCCGCCCGCTCCGGAGGTGTACCAGGTCAGCGAGCTGGCGTACTCCGTGTTCGGCGACCGGAGCGAGCCGGAAGTCGTGCTGGGGCAGAGCAGTTGGGTCTGGCAGCGGTCGAACGTGTCGATCGCCTCGACCCGTTACGCGCACGGGGTGACCGTGCACGCCCGCTCCTCGGTGACCATCCAGCTGAACCGGCCGTGCACCCGCTACGAGGCCATGGTCGGGGTGGACGATCTGACGCTCGGGCTCGGCGCGGTGCGGTTCTCCGTGTTCAACGGGGACGGGGCGCGGCTGTGGCGCTCCCCGGTGATGGAGGGCGGCGAGCCCGCCGTCCCGGTGAGCGTGAGCATCGCGGGCCAGTCCTCGATCCGGCTCGTGGTGGAGCCGGAGACGCCGTTCGGCGGGGTGGCTCTGGCCGACTGGGCGGAGTCCCGGATCAGCTGCGCCTGACCCGTACGCGCGCCACGGGCCTCCCGGTCGGGACTGCCCGGCGGCGGCTTCCGGCCAAGGTGCCCGGGCGGCGCGTTCCGGTCAGGGCTGGAGCGTGCGCCGGGCGGGGATCACGCCGCCGGCGACCGCGCGCTGGCGCGGGGCTGCCGTGCCGGTCCAGCAGGTGCCGCGGCGGGTCACCAGGCGGCGCAGCCACAGTTCGGTGGAGGCCAGGTCCGCCAGGCCGTCCAGGGGCAGCGGCTCCCCCTCGGAGGCGGCGCGCAGCGCCTTGCGGACCACACGGGCCTCGACCAGGCCCGCGTCGGCGAGCAGCGGAGCGTCGAAGAGAGCCATCAGCTCGGGCAGCGCGGTGCGCAGGCCGGTGCGGGTGACGGCGGTGGAGGTGGCCTGGGAGGGCGTGCCCCAGCCGGGCGGCAGATCGTGGATGCCCGCCCCGCCGAGCACCCGGCGCAGGATCGCGGCCCGGGCGCCGGGCTGGACGCGCAGCGACTCGGGCAGGGCGCGGGCCGCCCGGACGACCTGGTTGTCGAGGAACGGGGCGTGCAGGCGCTGGCTGCGGATCTCCGCGGCCTGTTCCAGGATCCGGTGGTCGGCGGCTCCCCGGGCGAGGGCGGCGCGGGCGCGGGCCTCCCCCGGGCGCTGTACGGAGGTGGGCCGGATCGCCGCCTCCTGGAGGCGAACCGATACTTCGGCCAGCGCCTCCCCCGTCAGCCAGCGCGCCGCGGGCCCCGGGCGCGACCAGGCGAGGGCGGCGAGCGAGGCGTCGGCGGGGGTGGCGAGGTCGGGGGCGTGCCGGTTGGCGTCGGGGAGGAGACCGGCGGCGGACTCCAGGCCGGTGCGGTACGACGTACGGGCCAGGCGGCGGGCGGCGCGGTAGACCGTCAGCGGGACGAACAGGGAGTGCGCCGTGGGGCCTTCGGCCTTGGTGAGGGCGGCGACGGGGCGCAGGAGGTGGCGTCTGCGCCGGTCCATCAGGAGGTCGGCGAGGCGCGCCGGGTGCGCGTCCAGGACCTGCCGGGCCCCGGTCCCGACGAGATGGTCGGCGCTGCCCGCGGAGAGCCGACGGCGGTGGCGTTCGGCGAGGACGAGCGAGGGTGCCGGTTCGTCGGTGAGCGCGCCGGTCTCCAACGAGGCGTACGGCAGGGCCTCTTCGCCCGCCGCGACGACCACGTGGTGCAGGCGCGGATTGGCGGCGATGGCGTGGGCCCGCTCCAGCTCGCCCTCATTGCCGCGGGTGGTGAGGTCGTTGAAGGTGACGGCGAGCAGCCGCTCGCCCGCGCCGGTGCCGTGGCCGAGGAGGGTGCCGGGCAGCCCGGGCAGCCCGGAGGCGAGGAGGGCGAGGGTGGCCGACGCGCTGCCTCCGGAGAGGTCGGCGCCGATGCCCGCCACGGGTCCGCCCCGGGCCGCGCGCCGGTCGGCGGGGCCCATGCCGGGGACGGGCCCCGGGTCCGGCGGAGTGCTTTCCGGCGCGTGGCGCGGGGCCGTGAGCCGGGCGCGTACGGCTTCGACGAGCGCGTCCCGTACGCCCTCCACCGCGTGCACCGGGTCGGCCTGGGGTGCGGCGACGGCGAGCGAGGCGACGGCTTCGTACCCGGTGATCTCCCGCGAGCCCTCGCGCAGGATGAGGGCGTGGCCCGGCGGGACCCGCTTCACGCCCGCGTAGGGCGTGCCGTCGCCGAGGGCCTCGGGGGTCTCCGGGCAGGCGAGCAGGGCGGCGAGGTGGCCGATGTCGAGCTGGGCCTCGATGAGGTCGGCGAGCGGCAGGGCGGCGGTGGCGAAGGCGGTACCGCCCGCCCAGGGGGTGTGGAAGACGGGCCGGGCGCCGGCCAGGTCGCCCGCGACGGTGATGCGGCGGCCGATCTGCACGACCGCGGTGTAACTGCCGGGCCAGGCGGTGAGATGGCGCATCGCGCCGCCGCGTGCGGAGAGCAGTCCGACGCGCAGCTGCTCGTCGGTGGCGCCGCAGCAGCCGAGGACAGCGAGGCGGGCGGTGGGCGCTCCTTCGGGGGTGGCGACGCCGATGACGCGGATCTCGTCGGGCCGCCAGTCGCCGACCGCCCAGAGCGGATCCGGGTCGCCCCACAGGAGTTGGGAGCCCACGGGGTGAACCGTGCGCCCCTCTCCGCCGTTTCCGACGGCGCCGACGGTGCCGAAGCTCGCGGCGATACTGCTCCATCCCACCAACCAACGCATCGCCGCCTCCACAGGCTGTGGACAAACGGCGCACCTTTGATGAGCGAAACGCCGCTGCGGGACATGCTGCCACGACAACGACGCAGGAGAGGGTGTACGGGCAGCGCACGCCGGAAGAGCATGCGCCCCTGGCAAAGGCCGGACGCGGTCTTCACCGCGACGACAGCAACGGAACTGCCGGTTCCGGGAGTTACGGAGGTGAGGCCGCAGGGTCTCCGCGCCGCCCCGGCCCGCCCCCGTGGAAGGGGAGGGGCCGGCGCCGCCCGGAAACAGCGCCGATATCCGGCCATAGTCGGACCGTTGGCCAGACCCTCACCGGACCGTCGCTATTCGGCCATTCTCTCGAAGCGCCACCACGCGCGCATACCGTGCCGCGCCCCCCTGGCGACCCTTCCACGCACAGTCCGGGAGGTGGGCCTCACCTCCCGGACCGGTCCACCGCCCGCGGGGAATGGAGCGGCGGTTTCCCCCAGCCCACTGAGTCCAGTGCAGCGGGCCGACCCACGCGGTACCCAGACAAGCGTTCCGGCGACGGCCGGGCCAGAGCGCACGGCCGGGCGCACGGCCACACACCGGGAGCACGCCGCACCCGGGCCCGTGCACCGCCGCCCCGACGGCCCGGACCGCCCGGACGGACAACAATCCCGCCATCCGGACGTCTGCCCCTTAACGGTAGGGATAGGGAGAACTACGCTGTGTTTACTGGTGTTCTCGACAGGGGGGCATATTCCTCGGGGCTCGGCCACATGCGTGTGCAGGCGGAGTACGAGGGTTCGAACCTGGGGAGGCATCGGTACGAATGCCGCGCGCCGTCCTCGGTGACGCGGCGGCTGTCTGTGTGTCGAGGGGTGGCGCATGTCCAGGGAGCAACGCGGGCCGAACGAGAAGCTCGGCACGGTTCTCGCCCTCGCGGGAATCAGTAACGCCGGGCTCGCCCGGCGGGTCAACGACCTCGGAGCACAGCGCGGTCTGACACTTCGCTACGACAAGACCTCGGTGGCCCGGTGGGTCGCCAAGGGCATGGTGCCGCAGGGCGCGGCGCCGCATCTCATCGCGGCGGCGATCGGGGCCAAGCTCGGACGTCCGGTCCCGCTGCACGAGATCGGCCTCGCCGACGCGGACCCGGCTCCGGAGGTCGGCCTCGCCTTCCCCCGGGACGTGGGCGAGGCGGTCCGGTCGGCGACCGAGCTGTACCGGCTGGATCTGGCCGGGCGGCGGGGCGGCGGCGGGATCTGGCAGTCCCTGGCGGGATCCTTCTCGGTGAGCGCCTACGCGACGCCCGCCTCCCGCTGGCTGATAACCCCCGCCGATCCGTCGGTGGCCCGGGATCCGACGGCGGCGCGGGCGGCGATCCTCGGGGCACGCGGCGGCGGACCGGACGGTTCCGGCACGGCCGGAGCCCGCGGACCGGGGGCCGCACCGGACGCCCGGGGCGCACACATCCTCCACACCGGCGGCGGCACACCGGGCACCCCGGGCGCCCCCGGCATCCCAGGCGCTCCAGGCGCGGCCGGCTCCGTCCCCGTACAGCCCGGCCCGGAGACCGCGGCGGACGCCTCACCGCTGCGGGTCGGCCACAGCGATGTGACGAAGCTGCGCGAGGCGGCCCAGGACGCCCGGCGCTGGGACTCCAAGTACGGCGGCGGCGACTGGCGTTCCTCCATGGTTCCCGAGTGCTTACGCGTCGACGCCGCACCTCTGCTCCTCGGCTCGTACACCGACGAGGTCGGGCGGGCCCTGTTCGGCGCGTCCGCCGAGCTGACCCGGCTGGCCGGCTGGATGGCCTTCGACACCGGCCAGCAGGAGGCCGCCCAGCGCTACTACATCCAGGCCCTGCGCCTGGCCCGGGCCGCCGCCGACGTGCCGCTCGGCGGCTATGTCCTCGCCTCCATGTCCCTCCAGGCGACCTACCGCGGCTTCGCCGACGAGGGCGTCGACCTCGCCCAGGCCGCCGTCGAGCGCAATCGGGGTCTCGCCACCGCACGCACCATGAGCTTCTTCCGGCTGGTGGAGGCCCGCGCCCATGCGAAGGCCGGCGACGCACCGGCCGCGGGGGCCGCGCTCAAGGGCGCGGAGAGCTGGCTGGAGCGGTCCCGGGCGGGTGACTCCGACCCGCCCTGGCTCGGCTTCTACGGCTACGACCGGTTCGCCGCCGACGCCGCCGAGTGCTACCGGGACCTGAAGGCCCCCCGCCAGGTGCGGCGCTTCACCGAGCAGGCGCTGTCCCGGCCGACCGAGGAGTTCGTCCGCAGTCACGGACTGCGGCTCGTCGTCTCCGCCGTCGCCGAGCTGGAGTCGGGCAATCTGGACGCGGCCTGCGCGGCGGGCACCCGGGCGGTGGAGGTCGCCGGGCGGATCTCCTCGGCCCGCACCACGGAGTACGTGCGCGATCTGCTGCACCGCCTGGAGCCCTACGGGGACGAGCCCCGCGTCGCGGAGCTGCGGGAGCGGGCCCGCCCGCTGCTGGTCACCCAGGTCTGAGCCGGACGGCGGGCGCGTTCCGTGCGCCCGCCGGGCCGAGTGTGCGCCACGCCCTGCCCATCTCGGGTTTGAGCCGGTTGTCAGTGGGTCAGTGCACTATCGGGGTGGGAGGTGGCGTGATGATGACGCACGCGGCGTACGACTGCGATGTGCTGGTGATCGGCGGCGGGATCGTCGGTCTGTCGACCGCGTACGCGCTGTCGCGGTCGGCTCCGGGCGCCCGGGTGACGGTCCTGGAGAAGGAGCGCGGCCCCGCCCGCCACCAGACCGGCCGCAACAGCGGAGTGATCCACAGCGGCATCTACTACCGCCCCGGCTCCCTCAAGGCGAGGTACGCGCTGCGCGGCTCCGCCGAGCTGGCGGACTTCTGCGCCGAGTACTCCAT
Source organism: Streptomyces sp. man185 (assembly GCA_002551355.1). Taxonomy (GTDB): domain Bacteria; phylum Actinomycetota; class Actinomycetes; order Streptomycetales; family Streptomycetaceae; genus Streptomyces. The sequence goes on from NTHE01000094.1 coordinate 5,679, forward strand.
CGCCCACGCCACCACCGGCAAGCTGATCGTCGCCACCGACCGCTCCGAGCTGCCCCGGCTGCACGGCCTGGTGCAGCGCGGCCGCGAGCACGGGCTGCCCGTGCGGGAGCTGGGTCCCGCCCAGATCGCGGAGCACGAGCCGGAGGTCCGGGGGCTGGCGGCGATCCGGGTCGGCACGACGGGCGTCTGCGACTTCGCCGCCGTCGCCACCCGCTTCGCCACCGAGGTCACCGCCGGCGGCGGCATCGTGCGGTACGGCGCGGAGGTCGCCGCGATAGACCGGCGCCCCTGGGGCGTCGCCGTGCGCACGACGGACGGCCTGGTCGTCCGGGCCCGGGTGCTGGTCAACTGCGCGGGGCTCCACTGCGACCGGGTGGCCCGCCTCGCCGGGGACGACCCGGGCATGCGGATCGTGCCGTTCCGGGGCGAGTACTACGAGCTGGCCCGCCCAGAGCTGGTGCGCGGACTGGTCTACCCGGTGCCGGACCCGGCGTTCCCCTTCCTCGGCGTCCACCTCACCCGGGGCTTCGACGGCTCCGTCCACGTGGGACCGAACGCGGTCCCCGCCCTGGCCCGCGAGGGATACGCGTGGCCGCAGGTACGCCCCGCCGAACTGCTGTCCACCCTGAGCTGGCCGGGTACCTGGCACATCGCCCGCCGGCACTGGCGGTACGGGGCGGGCGAGGTGCACCGCTCGCTGTCCCGGTCCGCGTTCACCCGGGCCGTCCAGCGGCTGCTGCCCGCCGTCACCGAGGACGATCTGCGCCCGTCGCCCGCCGGGGTCCGGGCCCAGGCGGTGCTGAAGGACGGCACGCTGGTGGACGACTTCCTGATCCGCGAGGCCCCGCACACCGTGCATGTGCTCAACGCCCCGTCGCCGGCCGCGACGGCGTGCCTGCCCATCGGACGGGAGGTGGCACGGCTGGCGCTGCGCCGGGCTGGGGGGACGGGGTGGAAGCCTCCCGCCGTAGAATCCGGTCATTGTGTCTGAGCAGCCCCTGAACCCCACCCCCGCCGCGGCCCCCGACGACTCCGCCGCCGACGTCACGGCCGACGAAGCCGCCGCGCTGCGGGCCGCCTCCTTCGAGCGCGCGCGCCGGCTGCGCCAGGAGCCCCGCTTCCCCGGCGGCCCCGCCGCCGACCCGGCCGGTTCGCACCACGAGCGCCGGATCCGCAGCTTCCAGCCGCGCCGCAGCCGGGTCACCACCGGCCAGCAGGGCGCCCTGGAGCGGCTGTGGCCGAAGTGGGGCCTGGACATCGACGGCAAGCGCGTTTTGGACCTGGCCGAGATGTTCGACGGCCTGCCCGTGGTCCTGGAGATCGGCTTCGGCATGGGCGAGGCCACCGCGCAGATGGCGGCCGACGACCCGGGCACCGGCATCCTCGCGGTCGACGTCCACACCCCCGGCCAGGGCAATCTGCTCGGCCTCGCGGACAGGGCGGGCTCGACGAACGTACGGGTGGCCAACGGCGACGCGGTCATCCTGCTGCGCGAGATGCTGGCGCCCGACTCGCTCGACGGCCTGCGGGTCTACTTCCCCGACCCTTGGCCCAAGGCCCGGCACCACAAACGGCGGCTCATCCAGCCCGAGTTCCTGGACCTGGTGGCCCCGGTGCTGAAGCCCGGCGCCGTCGTCCACTGCGCGACCGACTGGGAGCCGTACGCCGAGCAGATGCTGGAGGTGCTCACCGCGCACCCCCGCTTCGAGAACACCGCGGCCGACGGCGGCTACGCCCCGCGCCCCGCGTTCCGGCCGCTCACCCGCTTCGAAGGCCAGGGCCTGGACAAGGGGCACGTCGTCCACGACCTGCTGTTCGCCCGCGTCTGACGCGCCGGCCGACCGCCGGGTGATGGCCGGATGCGCCGTCGCCGGGTGTCAGTGCTCCTCGTTAGGGTCAAGAGGTGTCCGACCCTTCCGTGCAGCACCAGCAGGCGCGGCCCGCCGTCCCGGTCCTCCATGAGCAGCGGCTCCATGAGGTCCTGGGCGCCGCGCCGGAGCGTGGCCGAGCGCGTTACCGGCCGCGCCGCGTCGGCATGGTGTGGCGCAGCAAGGTGTTCCGCGCCGGGGCCGTGATCGTGGCCCTGGTGCTGTGCGGGCTGGTGATCCTGGCCCTCGTCCGTGAACAGACCGGTCCGGAGGGGTTCCTCGTCGGTCTCGGCCTGGCGGTGCTGCCCGTTCCGCTCCTGATGGCCGCCTTCCGCTGGCTGGACCGGGTCGAGCCGGGCCCCTGGCGGAATCTGATCTTCTCCTTCGCCTGGGGCGCGTGTGCCGCCGCGCTCGTCGCGATCATCGCCAACTCGTTCGCGACACGTTGGATAGCGACCGCGACGGCCGACCCGGCGAGCGCCGACACCCTGGGGGCGACGGTGATCGCCCCCGTCGTCGAGGAGAGCGCGAAGGCGGCGGCCGTGCTGCTGATCTTCCTGTTCCGCAGACGGGAGTTCAGCGGGGTGGTGGACGGTGTCGTCGTCGCCGGGTTCACCGCGACGGGCTTCGCGTTCACCGAGAACATCCTCTATCTGGGCAACGCCTTCGGCGAGGACCAGCTGCTGGGCAGCTCCGGGTTCGCGTCGGTGACGGCGGGGACGTTCTTCGTGCGGATCGTGATGTCGCCGTTCGCGCACCCCCTGTTCACGGTCCTCACCGGCCTCGGCTTCGGCTTCGCGGCCGTCAGCGCGCGCCGCCACCGGGTCCGCCGGATCGCCCTGCCGCTGCTGGGCCTGCTCCTGGCGATGGGTCTGCACGCCCTGTGGAACGGCTCGTCGGCCTTCGGCCCGTACGGCTTCTACGCGGTCTACGGGATCGTCATGGTCCCCGCCTTCGGTCTGGTGACCTGGCTGGCGATCTGGTCGCGTCAGCGGGAGCTGCGCACGCTGGCGGCGGAGCTGCCCGCCTATGCGGCGGTCGGCTGGCTCACCCCCGCCGAGCCCTCCGCGCTCTCCTCCATGCGGGCCCGGGGCATGGCCCGCGACCTGGCCCGCCACTGGCAGCAGGACCGGGCCCGGGGCCGGGCGGCGGCCCGCGCGGTCGCGGAGTACGAATCGTTCGCGACGTCGCTGGCGGGCCTGCGCCGCAGGGCCCGCCACGGCGCGGTGGGCCCGGACTTCGGCGCGCGGGAACGCGAGTTGCTGCACCACCTCTGGCAGCGCCGGGACATCGCGGCCCCGGCCCTGACCCACGCGGCGCGCCTCACCTCCCGCCGTGGCGCCCACCACGGCCGCCACGCGCCGACGCCGTACGGCAACGGAACCGGCTACGGCTACGGCTACGCGCCCGGACACGGTCCGGCGTACGGACAACAGGCCCCCACCCGGCCGTACGGGCAGCCGTACGGATACGGGTACGGCGGCCCGGCCCCGCAGGCCCCCTCGCAGCCGGCTCCGTACCCGGCGCCGTACGGCAGCACACCGCCCGACCACCGGCGCCCGCCCGGGTAGGAACGGCGAAACGGACGCCGGAAGCAGAAGCCCGATCCGTCAGGCCGACGCCTCGGTGAGCAGGGCGAGTTCCCCGTCCGACAGCCGCAGTTCGGCGACCGCGACGAGGGCGGGGAGCTGTTCGACCGTACGGGCGGAGGCGATCGGGGCGGCCACGGTCGGCTGGGCGGCGAGCCAGGCGAGGGCGACCGTCGCGATCTCCGCGTTCCGGTCGCCGGCGACCCGGTCGAGCGCGGCCAGCACCTTGCGGCCCCGCTCCGACTCCAGATGGCCGCCGGCCTTCGCGGAGCGAGCGCTGTCCACGTTCGCCCCGGGACGGTACTTGCCGGTGAGGAAGCCGGAGGCGAGCGCGAAGTACGGGACGGCGGCGAGGCCCGCGTCGGCCGCGGTGTCCTGGAGGGCGCCCTCGTAGGTGTCGCGGGAGACCAGGTTGTAGTGCGGCTGGAGCGCGACGTACCGGGCGAGGCCCTCGCGCTCGGAGAAGTCGAGGGAGGCCCGCAGTCGTTCCGGGCTGATGTTGGAGGCGGCGATGTGGCGCACCTTGCCGTCCTTCACCAGCTGGTCGAGGGCGGTGATGATCTCCTCGACCGGGACGGTCTCGTCGTCGAAGTGCGTGTAGTAGAGGTCGATGTGGTCGGTGCCGAGCCGACGCAGCGACTCCTCCGCCGCTCCCTTGATCGTGTCGGCTGCCAGGCCCTTGAAGTCCGGATGCGCTCCGGCCTTGGTGGCGACGACGACGTCGGACCGGTTGCCTCGCGCGGCGAGCCACCTGCCGATGACGGTCTCCGACTCGCCGCCGTGATTGCCTTCGATCCAGGCGGTGTACGCGTCGGCGGTGTCGATGAAGTTGCCCCCGGCCGCGACGTACGCGTCCAGGACGGCGAAGGACTGCTCCTCGTCCGCCGTCCAGCCGAAGACGTTGCCGCCGAGGGCGAGGGGGAAGACCTGGAGGCCGGAGGTGCCGAGGGGGGTGCGTGCTGAAGTCATGTGAGGGTTCAACGGGCCGGGCCGGGGACGGTATTCCACCCCGTACTCCATCAGGGTCCGTCGCTCCCGGACAGACCGGCAGCCCTGACGTCGGGGGGTGTGCGTCAGGGCTGCCGGGGCTTCAGGAGGCGCCGTCCTCGCGAGGACGGCAGGCGTCAGACCGAGAGGCCCTTGCTGTTCAGCCAGGCCATCGGGTCCATCGCGGAGCCGCCCGCGGTACGGACCTCCAGGTGGAGGTGGACGCCGGTCACGTTGCCGGTGGCGCCCATGCGGCCGATGGTCTCGCCGGTGGTGACCTTCTGGCCGACCGAGACGTCGATCGAGGACTGGTGGGCGTACCAGATCTCCGTGCCGTCATCGAGCTGGAGCACCGTGCGATAGCCGTACGAACCGGACCAGCCGGCCGAGGTGATCGTGCCGCCGTGCACGGCCTTGAGCGGCGAACCGGCCGCACCGGCGAAGTCGAGGCCGGTGTGCTGACCGGAGGACCACATCGCGCCGGACTGACCGTAGGTCGAGCTGACCGTGTACGAGGAGGCGGGCAGGGAGAAGCTGGCGGCGAGCTTCGCGAGACGCTCTTCCTCCGCCTTCTTCTTCGCCGCTTCCTCCGCGGCCTTCTTCTTCGCGGCGGCCTCGGCCTCGGCCTCGTCCTGCTGCTTCTTGGCCTCCTCCGCCGCCTTCTCGGCCGCGGCCTTCTCGGCGGTGGCCCTGGCCTCGGCGTCGGCGCTGGCCTGCTGCTGCTCGGCCTGCTGGAGGATCCGGGCGCGCAGCGCCTCGCCGGCGTCGGCGCCCTGCTCGGCCTCGGCGCTGGTGAGCCCGGCGGTGGAGAGCGGCGCGGCCGCGGCGACCGGGACGGCCTCCGCGTCCTCCGACATGAAGGACCCGACGCCGGGGAGGGACTTGGCGTCGGGGAGGTTGTCCGCGATGGAATCGGGAAGAGAGATGGAGACCGGTGCCTTGTCCTGAGCGGTGGCCATGCCACCCGCTCCGACGGCCGCTATGACGCCGACCCCGAGGACGGTGGAGCTACGGGCCAGACCACGCTGCTTGGCTACGCGGTGCCTGCCGCGCACGGGGCGGATGGACTCCTCGGTGGGATTCCACTCCCCCATGGACCGCTCCGCGCCACCATAGGTGTCGGCACTGAAGGGTGACACGGCCTCAGGGGCAGGCTTGTTGGACGCCACGTGGGCGCTCTCCTTTCCTTCCTTCTCGCCTACCGGGTTAGCTGACGGGTTCGGAGCAGGAAGGTCTCCTACGGGCCCCTCCGTCTCTCACGAGACGCAGGCGTCCGATTCACCCCATGTAGGTGGTTCCCCGGTTCCCTTGCGGAATTCGGCGCTCGCGCGCGGCGCCGTCTCTGACGACGACTGTGACAACCGCGCTGCGTTATCGAACGTTAATAGACACACGGGCCCGATTCCAAGCTGTTCCTGTTGATCATTAACGAACAAGGCGGGGATGTACGGGGCGCAAGCGGGCGGAATTGGGCGAATTGACCGGGACTCAGTCACACCCCTTTTTCTGATGGTGTGTCAAATGTTATGCGGAGGGGTGTCCTTCGATCACGCACCGTGTCACCGTGCCGAAGCCGGCGCGTCACGGCGTCGGCGTCACGGCAGCGTGTCGGTCAGCGCGCCGCTTCGTCGCCCCGGCCCACGATCTTCACCGTCGTCCGGCGCACGGGCTGCCCCTCCGCCGGCCGGCCGACCGCGATGAGCGCCATGTCGTCCGTGGTCCGCCCGCCGGTGTGCAGCCGTACGTCGTCGGTCAGCGCCGACAGCAGCTCCTCCGGCCCCGGGAAGATCCGGCCGCGCAGCCGGGCCGCCGGATCGTAGAAGACCCCGTTCGCGTCCCGGGCCTCGGACAGGCCGTCCGTGAAGGCGAGGAGCGTCGCCCCGGGAGGCATCGCCCACGCGTCGGCCAGGTCCGGCCACACCCCCAGGTCCATCCCCAGCGGCAGCGCGGGCACCGAGGGCGCCAGCACCTCCAGCGCACCGTCCGCGTGCAGCAGGATCGGCTCGGGGTGACCGCGGTTGACCAGGCGCAGCGAGGCCGATCCGGGCGGGATCTCGGCCAGTACGGCGGTGATGAACCCCTCCATGGCGTCCAGCCCGTACCGCCGCGTCCCCTCCCGGGCCAGCGCCCGCTCCAGCCGCTGGGCCACGCCCTCCAGCGAGAGCTCCTGCTCGGCGGCCTCCCGGAACGCCCCGATGATCACCGCCACCGCCTCGACGGCGCCCAGCCCCTTGCCGCGGACGTCGCCGACCACCACACGGACGCCGTACGGGGTGTCCGCGACGGCGAACAGGTCGCCGCCCACGAACTCGTCCGCCTGCGCCGCCTCGTACCGCGCGGCCACCTGCAGCCCGCCGATCCGCTCGGCCGGCGTCGGCAGCACCGCCCGCATGGCGGTCTCCGCGATCACCCGGGCCGAGGCCAGCTGCTCGTTGCCGCGCCGCACGACCCCGTTGATGACGAGGGCCAGCACCGAACCCGTGAGCACGGTGATCATCTCGATGACCGGGACCACCTGGGTGGACGTCCCGTCGGAGAGCCGCATCACGATGACGGAGAGGACCGCGGCGATGCCCGTGCGGACGGTCCGGGAGAGCGAGAAGAACGGCGCGGCGACCAGCGGGGCCGCGACGAACAGCGGGACGGCGGTGAAGTTGGGCGGGGCCAGCGAGTCGAACACCAGCCCGCCGAGGATCAGCAGGGCGGGCAGCATCCGGACGAACCGCCCGGTGCCGCGCCCGTCGGACGTCAGCTCGCCCTCCCGGGACCCGAACACCGCACGGCCCACGGCGTCGACGCTCCCCGCCGCGCTGCTACGCCGTCTCTCGGCCATCCCCACCTGTGCACTCCTGCCCGGTCCACCCACGGCTGCGGACGGTACCGCGCCCCGCCCAGGCTTCCCGGAGCCGCGCCGAGCGGCGACTCCGCATCGGCCGAATAGGGGGAAAGCGGACGGCGGCCCCGGCCGGCCGTGGTCAGTCGGAGAGCCGGTGCTGCGCGTAGACCGTCAATGCGTCCCGTACGAAGGCGGCGGTGCCGTCCCCGTAGCGATCGTAGTTCTTTCCGAAGCGCGGGTCCGCTACATACATGTCCCCGAGCCCGATCACGTACGAACGGCTGGGCTCCTTGGCCGGCGACAGCCAGTCGCAGTGCCGCCGCGCGAGGTCCTGCGCCTCGGGCCCCTCGGCGGCGAGCCCGGCCCCACTGGCCCGGCCCCAGTCCCGCGCGATCGCCTCGTGCTCGTCCTGGAACGCCTTCTTCTCCGTCTCCCCGAGCGAACGCCACCAGCGGTCGCCCTCCTCGTACGCGTCCCGGCCCCAGCGCTCGGTGACCTCCTGCTCGTGGGCGGTGTGGTCGAAGCCGTCGAAGACCTCATCGGCCATGAGTTCCATCCCCTCCTGAGTCTTGTGGAGCGTGGTCCGCACCGAGGCGATCTGCCGTCCGATGCGCGCCCGCTCCTGTTCGAGCAGCCGCAGATGCGCCCGCAGCGCCACCGCCGTGTCCCGCTGTCCCGCGAGCACGTCCTTGATGGCCGGCAGCGAAAGACCGAGCTCCCGCAGCAGCAGGATGCGCTGCAACCGGACGAGGGCGTCCTGGTCGTAGTAGCGGTAGCCGTTGCTCCCGATCCGGCTCGGCGCGAGGAGACCGAGGTCCCCGTAGTGCCGGAGGGTGCGGCTCGTGGTGCCGGCCTGCCTGGCGATTTCCTGAATGGACCACTCCATGCCGGAAACGCTAGATCTTTACGCTGCGTCAAGGTCAACCCGGAAGCGTCGGGACACAACCCGGAGGCGTCGGGACATCGGGACACCAGGGAACGACTCGGGCCCGGCACGCTGTGCGTGCCGGGCCCGGATCTTCAGTAGCGGGGACAGGATTTGAACCTGCGACCTCTGGGTTATGAGCCCAGCGAGCTACCGAGCTGCTCCACCCCGCGTCGGTAAACACCACTCTACGGCATTCCGGAGTGCCTTCGAACCATGAGAGGAGTCAGTCCGTTCCCGATTCCAGCCGGCATCGGGGGCAGATGTCCGGCTCGTCGTTCTCGTAGAGCACGATCCGGTCGGGGACGGCCTCGACCGTCAACGTGTCGAGGGTGTCGTTGACGCCGAACTTTCCGGGCTCGGTGAAGGCCAGGGAGACTGTGGCCATCTCCCCCGCCCTACCGGCCGGCTCGAACTCCCAGGTCCCCGTCCCGTCGGAGATCTCCCCCAGCTCCGGCCGGTACCCGTCACCCGTCGGCCAGTTCTCGACAGTGGCCCGCCCGCCGGATGCCCCGGGCCGTGTGCCGTCCGCCTTCAGCCTGACGGACACGTTCTCGGCGTCCCGCAGCCCCTCGTTCAGGACGGTCAGGTCGTGATCCGCGCGCTGCTGTACGGCTAGCGGGACTTCCGCGCGTCGGGTGGCAAGTGGATCCGCTACGTCCCGGACGTCCACGTCGTATGAGACACGTCCGCAGACCGCCGAGGCCATGCGTACGGCCTCGGCGGTCATGGGCCGTGGCAGCCGGTCCGCGGAGTGGCCGCACCAGGGGCGGTTGAGCCGCATGGCAGGGCGTTCACGCCGGGCGTACCGTGAATTCAGGGGCGGGGTCCGGCATGTGAGGTTCTTGCGTGCACCGTCCGACTTGCCGGGAGGTCGCGGCATGGCACGGGGTTTTCGTAACACGATCGGACTGATCTTGGCAGTGGTCGGCGCTGCCGCGGCGATCTGGGCGCCCTTCCGCAACTGGTACGAAGGGCGGCTCGGACACGACTTCCGGGTCTGGGAACTTTTCACCGGGGCCGGCGTCACGGACTCGGGCGCGGGGCTGTTCGCGTCCATGTTTCTCCCCCTCTTCGTCGGTGCGCTTCTCACCGTTCTCGGCGTGGCGCTTCGATCACGGCTCCTTGTCCTGGTCGCCGGGATCGTCACGCTCGGATTCGCCGTCCTCTGGATGATCCGGCAGGCACAGGCCCAGGGCAGCTTGACGGTCACGGGCGACAGTGACGGGCTCGGCAGCGGGGTGGGACTGGCCCTGCTCGGCGGTCTCCTCATGCTGATCGGCTCGGCCGTCATGAGCGGGCGTGAACACAGGACGGCGCGGAACGCACGCCACGAGCAGGAGCAGCGGGGGCGAGACGCTGTGGACCGCGAGGAGGACGCAGAGCGACACCGCACCGGGGTCGAGCAGTCGTACGGTACGGCCGCCCGGGTCGGGGCGGCCGGAGACCGGACCGACCGTGCCGGTGCGACCGGGGCGCGACCCGATATCGACGCCGGTCCCGTTCGGGGCAGTTCGGCCGAGGACGACCCTCAGCGACGCTTCGTCCCCCGTTCTCAGGAGCAGAGGTCGGCTCCGCGCGGTCGACCGGTTCCGGCGAGGGACGCCGGCGGTGGTGAGCCCGGGCGGCAGGAGACGGACCGGACGCAGTACGAGCAGAGCGACCGGGCCAAGGGATCCGAGCGGTCCGAACACGGCCCGTCGGGCAGGGGGTACCCGGATCGCGGAGACCAGCCGTAAGCCGCGCTGCTGCGCCCGTCTGCCCAGATCTGCGTACTCCGTCCGGATCCGGGCAGGTGGGCCCTGTGCCGACGGGTCTCCGCGGCACCTTCTGGGGCAGGGGAATCATCGCAATGCCGATATCCACGACGGCTCCGGCTCCGGTCACCGACGCGCCACTCGGCGCTCCCGCAGATCCGCGACCCTCGCAAGGTGGCTGACGCAGAACTGAGCGGGATCGCGTGAACCGATCGCGACAACGATCCGCACGGCTGATCACCATAAATGGTGAGTGACGACGGATAAAACTCGCAGAGTCACCCTCTGGTGGTCGGGGTGGGCCTATGAGATGCTGAACGAGCAAGCGTGCACAGAAATATTGAGCACGCTATTTTTCGCAGCTGAGAAAAACAGCGTGGTGAGTGCCTGCGCTCCGTCGAGACCGCACCTGTACGCGGCATCACCCCGGCCCCCGGTGTAGCCGCCTGAACTTTTAGGGGCCTTACCCGTGCAGAACTCTCCGGACTCGGGGCAGGACCGCGAGCGCGCAGCCGCCGTCCCTCGCGACCCTCTCCTCGCTGAGCAGGAATTACTCTTCCTGCGCCGAGAAGTGGACGAGTTGCGCACAGCACTCCGCTCCCGCCCCATGATCGACATTGCCATCGGTATGGTGATGGCCACCGAGGGCTGCTCGCGGGACGAAGCCTGGCTCATCCTCGTGAATTCCTCACAGCGGACGAACACCAAGCTGCGGACGCTCGCCTTTCGCCTCACGGAAAACGCCGTGCCATCTCTTTCGCCCGATCGTCTTCGTACCGCGCCGGACATCTCGGCCCGTGATGATACGACCGCTAAAGATCCGGTGTCATCATATTTCGCCACTCCCGCACCGATCACTGCCGCGGATAATTCGGGGCACCCTAATTCCGAAGACGTGAGACCGCTTCCGGCTGGACCCTGAATTCGGGACCGTCACCGGGAGCGAGAAGTCGGCACGCTGCGGACTCACCGGGGGACCCGCAGAAGCGACAGCGGCCGGCCCGCCGCACCCGCGGACGGGCAGCTCCGATCAGGAACTGCCCGCCAGAGGCCGCGTTCCTTGATCCATCAGTCCAACGACAGCGGTCACCTCCTCGGCTGCTCCGTCCTCACCCCATCGCGGTGACCGCGCAACGGCCGCCCGGTGTCGGCCACGAGAGGTTCGCCACCATGACCGCAGAAGTCTCCGTCCGCCCCGAGCGGACGGCCGGGAGCGATTTCGCCCGGCTGTCCAGGAGGATCGCCGACCATGGCCTGATGGCCCGACGCCCCCGCTACTACGCGGTCCGCATCGTGGCTGTGAGTGCCCTGTACGTCGTCGGCTGGACCGGGTTCGTCCTCGTCGGCGCCTCCTGGTGGAGCCTGGCCGTCGCCGTCTTCCTGGCCGCGGTCTTCGGCCAGGTGGCGCTGTTGGCCCATGACATGGCCCACCGTCAGGTCTTCCGGCTGCGCAGGTCCAGCGAGGCGGCGGGGCGGGTCGCCGCGAACGTCGGCATAGGCATGGGCTACGGCTGGTGGCAGGAGAAGCACACCCGCCACCACGCCAACCCCAATCACGAGGAGCTCGACCCCGACATCGAGCCCGATCTGCTGGTCTGGTCCCAGGATCAGGCCCGCTCGGCCAAGGGCCTGCCCCGGCTGATCGGCCGCTCGCAGGCGTATCTGTTCTTTCCCCTCCTCACCCTGGAAGCCTTCAACCTGCACGTGTCGGGTCTGCGGGCGCTGGCCGACCGTTCGCTGAAACACCGGCTGCTGGAGGGGTCGCTGCTCGTCGGGCACTGCGCGGTCTACCTGGCGGCGCTCTTCCTGGTGCTGCCGCCCGGCATGGCGATCGCCTTCCTCGCCGTCCATCAGGGCCTCTTCGGTCTGTACCTCGGCTCCGTCTTCGCACCCAACCACAAGGGCATGCCGATCCTGACAGGCAAGGACCGCCCGGACTTCCTGCGCCGCCAGGTCCTGACGTCACGCAACGTCCGCGGCAACTGGTTCACCGACATCGTCCTGGGCGGGCTGAACTACCAGATCGAGCACCACCTCTTCCCGAGCATGCCCAGCCCCAACCTGCGGAGGGCCCAGCTCATCGTCCGCCGCTACTGCGAAGAGCTGGATGTCGCCTACCTGGAGACAAGCCTGATCGCCTCCTACCGGCAAGCACTCCGCAGCCTCCACCAGGCAGGCGCTCCGCTGCGCCGGACGGAGGCGGGCGCCACATGACCGGCGCGACTCCCCCGCGGCCCCGACGTGGCACCTTCACGGATGGGGACCGGGCACCCCGGCAGAACGCACGGTAGTCATGCGAACCATCACGGCACAGCCGGGGACCGCGCCCCCGTCCCCGGCCGTCACTGCCCGTACGGCCCGGAAACAGGTGGACATCATGACGCGTCACAGTCCCTCCCAAGAACCCCGCAACGCTCTCCGCGGCAGGCCGGGCATCCGGTGGCGGACACGCGGACAGAAGACGCTCGCCGACTACGACCAGCACGGTGACGCCCTGTTCTCCTTCGCCTTGCTGCTGTACCGGGACGCAGACCTGGCCGCCGACGCAGTCGTCGCCACCTTGACCCGGGCATCCGCGACGGCGCCCGGCCGGTGCCCGGACGCGAGGCGCCGGTACCTCGCGGCGGACCTGCTGACCGTCTGTGCGGTCCGTCCCGGCCCGAAGTTCGGGCAGCGTGCCCCGACCGCTCGCCCCCGCTCGCCGGGCAGCCGGCCCGCCTTGGCGGATCAGTCTCAACAGGGCCTGGCCCTGCTCGGGTTGGTCCTGCTCGGCGGTCACAGCTACGGGCAGGCGGCCGCGCTCCGGGGCCAGTCCGCCTCGTCGGTCGCCGTTCAGCTGCGCGCGCTGCTGTGCCGGGCCTCCGGCGAAACCCTGCCGACGCCCTGAGGTCCGCCCCTGATCGGATCGTCCGCCCCGGCCTTGGGGGGCCGCGGCCGACGATCGGAGCGGGTGACGTCGTGGCGACGAGCGGCCTCCTCGCCACGGCGCCGCCAGTTCTCCCCCTCCTCAAGGCGTCGCAGGACTGCCGTGGAGAGGACCGTGGATTCCAGGCGCATGCTCCATCCCGCGCCGTCCTTCGCCTGTTCACCCTGACCGGCACGGCGAGCCCTCTTCGGGACCGCGAGTCCCCCGCCGCGGGCGCTGACCCGCCGACCGCCGCGCCCTCAGAGAACCGACCTGCTGCTGCGCCGGTACGATGAGGAACTCGAAAGGCGGCCGCCTGTGCTGAGCCCCGAGATGACTCAGATCCTCCGGGTTCTGCACACGGGCGCCGGGCCGGGTCTGGACGCCGGCTGCGTATCGGCCCTCGGTATCGACCACCTCGTCGTATCCCTGGTGGTCGAGGGCCGCATCACGGAACAGCTGTGGTCCTCCGACCTGGTGGGCTCCGCCTTCGAGGATCTGCAGTTCACCTTGGGACAGGGACCCGGGCCGGACGCCCTGCGCGTCGGCCGGGCGATCGTGGAACCTGATCTGACCGCCCTGGGGGCGGACCGATGGCCTCTGCTGGTGCCGGCGATGGCGCATCTGCGGGCCGTGTTCTGCTTCCCGCTGGCCCTCGGCGGCATCACCGTCGGCATCCTGACCGCCTTGAGGGCGTCCCCGGGGCATATGGGCGGCCAGCAGATGGACGATGCCCTGGGCCTCGCGGCGGCGCTCACCCTCCAGTTTCTCGGCGGGAGAGAAGTGCGGTTCGAGACCTGGCTGGAGGCGCAGCCGGACGGCGAACTGCATCGTGCCGTCGTCCACCAGGCCACCGGCATGCTCAGTGTCCAGCTGGCGCTCCCCCTGGGCGAGGCTCTGCTCCGCCTGCGCGCGCACGCGTACAGCCATGACCGGTCGATCATCGAAACCGCCGAAGACGTCGTCGCCCGGCGGCTTCGGCTCGACGACGACCGGCCGGAATCCGAATCGCCCAAGGAGACGAAGGGATGACATCCATGTCCCGCGAGCAACAGGTGTCGAAAGTGTTCGTGCAGGTCGCGGACTCCCTCATCGATGATTTCGATCTCATCGAGTTCCTTGAGGAGCTGTGCGCCCACTGCGTCGATCTGCTCGACGTCTCCGCAGGAGGGATCCTCCTCGCCAACGAGAAGGGTCTCCTGCACGCGATCGCCGCATCCGACCAGACCACTCACCTGCTGGAGCTCTTCGCCATCCAGCACGATCAAGGCCCCTGCCTCGACTGCTACCGCTCACGCAGCGCCCGCTGCAACATGGACCTGCACGACCCGGCCGCCACCGCCTCCTGGCCCGCCTTCGCCGAACAGGCCCGCCGGAGCGGCTTCCGGATGAGCCACGCCTTCCCCCTCCGCCTCCGTGACCGCGCCGTGGGGGCGATGAACCTCTTCCACAGCCGTCAGCAGTCACTGAGCCCCGAGGACGCTTCTCTCGCGCAGGCCCTCGCGGACGTCGCCACGATCGCCATCCTCCAGCAACGCGATCTCGGGCAGGAGCAGTTGGAGAAGACGCAGCTGCAACGCGCCCTGTCCACCCGCATCGTCATCGAGCAGGCCAAGGGCATCCTCGCCGAACGATGGAACGTCACCCCCGACGTCGCGTACGAGGCCTTGCGTACCTACGCGCGAGCACGCCAACTTCGCGTCTCCGACTGCGCACGTCACGTCATCGACCAGACTCTGGACACCGACCGGATTCCGCGCACCTGACCCCGGGGTCCGCGAGGAACGGTGGCGGCGCCCCCGGCAACGCTGCCGTACCGAGGACGCCTCGACAGGGCGACCTGTGGGCCCGAGGCCTCTCTGCCTGCGCGGCTGGGTTCCCCGCCGCGCGGGTGTCAAACGAACGGCTTGCTCCCTCGCGGGGGGTGTCGGCCCGGCCGATCATGCTCGGCCGGGCCGGCCCACACGGCAGAGGGATACCTGTACCGCTGCTCCCGATGGTGACCAGATCGCCCGGGAGCTCACTGCGAGGATGGCGGCCATGGACGTGCGGAGCAGGAACCAGCGGAGTCACCGTCCTGATCGCCGCCCGCAACCACGCCCTGGCCGCCGATGCGGCCATCGCGCTGGCCGCCCTCCCCGAACGCCTCGCCCGGATCTTCCGCATGGTCGGTCTGGACCAGGTCTTCCCCACCCACCCCACCGCACGGGACGCCGAACACGCCTGGCAAACCGACTCGGACCGACCGACGCGTCATTGACCCGTTGCGATTCCGAGTCCACGGCCCTGCGCTACTTCTTCCTCGACGGGACCGACGCGGCCACTTCGCTCACGCACGAGGCCGGAAACGACGAAGCGCTCCGACCGGCCGAAGCCGATCGGAGCGCTGAGTAGCAGGTCAGAGGAGGTTTCCTCGCCCTGCTGCCGGTAGGCCGTGTGGGACTCGAACCCACAACCAACGGATTAAAAGTCCGCTGCTCTGACCAATTGAGCTAACGGCCCCTGCAACATCACCCCCCGAGCATAGCCCGCCCGGTCCCGGCAGCCGATCCGGTATCGGTCTTGGGCCCGTCGCGCCTGTTCAGGTGGGGTCGGCGCGGGTCCCGGAACAGGCTCGAACAGGGGCGGCAACAGCAACAGGGCCCGTACGTCACCGAGTCGGTTCGGTGGCGTACGGGCCCTGCCGGTCTGTCAGGCGGACCTGCTCGGCCGGAGGCCGGCCGGGCGGGGGTCAGCCGTTGCGCTTCCAGCGCGGCTTGTCGTCGCGGCGGCCGAAGGTGCCGGTGTTGGTGCCGGTGTTGGCGCCGCGGTGGTCGTCACGACGGCCGGTGGGGCGGTCGCCGCCGCCGGAGCGGAAGCCGCCCGAGGGACGGTCGTCACGACGGTCACGGTTGAACGGACGGTCGCTGCCACCGGAGCGGAAGCCACCCGAGGGGCGGTCGTCACGACGGTCGCGGTTGAACGACGGACGGTCGTTGTCCCGACGCTCGAACGAACGGCCACCACG
>NTHE01000095.1 GCA_002551355.1 Streptomyces sp. man185
GGCGGTGGCCGTCCGCCCACCGTGGCCACGGCAGCCGCCCCCGCCCGGCAGCCCTCGGCCGCCGCGCCCACGTCGTCCGCCCCGGCCAGCAGGGCCGCCAGGAACCCGCCGGTGAACGCGTCGCCCGCCCCCGTCGAGTCGACCGGCTCACGCACCTGCGGGGCGGGGGCGCGGCCGACGACCTCGCCCCCGGCGGCCACCACGGCTCCCCGCGCGCCCAGGGTGACGACGACGCGCGGGAACCACCGGCTCAACTCGGCCGCAGCGGAATCGGGTTCGGGCAGTCCGGTGAGCAGCCGGGCCTCGTCCGCGTTCGGCAGCAGCAGCTCCGCCCCCTCCGCGAACTCCAGGAACCGCTTCGGCCCCAGCTCCCCGAGGAACCCGGCCGACGCCGGGTCCACGCTCACCGGAATCCCCCGCTCCGCGGCGGTGCGCAGGGCGAGGAGGGCGGCGGCTCGGCTCACCGGCGCGAACAGGAGATAGCCCGAGAGGTGCAGCCGCCCGACGCCGTCGAGCATGGTGGGCGCGAAGTCCTCGACGGCGAGCCGCAGTACGGCCCCGCCGTCGGTCAGGAACGTACGCTCCGCCGCCGCGTCGACCAGGGCGATGACGGTCGCCGTCGGCACCTCGTCGTCCACCGCCAGGAACGCCCGCACCCCCGCCCGCTCCAGCGCCTCCCGGTGCCACCCGGCCGACTCCGCCCCCGCCCGGGCCAGCAGCCGTACGTCCGCACACCCCGAACGCACCGCCCAACAGGCGACGTTGGCTCCCGCACCGCCCGGCAGGGTACGGATCCGGGCCTTCGTGTCCGTACCGTGCGCGAGCGCCGACCCATGCCGCGCCACCACGTCCGTGACCACGTCCCCCACCACCAGCAGCCCACCGCCCGACGCCGGACGGCTCACCGGGAGTCCGCCGCCGCGGTTCCTCGCCGGACGTCCGCCGCCGCGACGGCGATCCGCGCCGCGAGCGCCACGTTTCCGCGGACGGCCGCGAGGTTCGCCTCCAGCGACGCGCCCCCGGTCCGCCGCATCAGCTGGTCCAGCAGGAACGGCGTGACGCCCTGCCCCGAGATCCCCCGCTCCCGGCACGCGTCCAGCGCCTCCGCCAGCACCCGGTCGTGCAGGGCCGGATCCAACTGGTCGCTTTCCGGTACGGGGTTGGCGACGATCAGCGCGGCCGCCGGGCCACCCAGCGCCTCCTTCGCCCGGATCACCTCCACCACCTCCTCGGGGCTGTGCACCGTCCAGTCGACGGGTTCGCCGGAGCTGCTCAGATAGAAGCCGGGGAAGTGCCCGGTGCCGTAGCCGACGACGGAGACCCCGAGCGTCTCCAGCCGCTGGAGGGTCGCCGGGACGTCGAGGATCGACTTCACCCCCGCGCAGACCACGGCGATCCCGGTGCGGGCGAGCAACCGCAGATCGGCCGACTCGTCCTGGTCGTCGGCCCATTCCCGGTGTACGCCGCCGAGCCCGCCGGTCGCGAACACGTCGACGCCCGCCCGCGCCGCCAGGAACGCCGTCGCGGACACCGTCGTCGCCCCGCTCGCCCCCGAGGCGAGCGCCGGGGCGAGGTCGCGGTGCCCCAGCTTGCGTACCGCCGGGTCGCCGGCGACCCGCTCCAACTGGTCTTCGCCGAGGCCTACATGAGCCCGGCCGTCCAGAACGGCGACGGTGGCCGGGACCGCCCCGGCCGCCCGGACGAGCCCCTCCAGCTCCCGGGCCACGGACAGATTGCGGGGGCGCGGCAGGCCGTGCGCGATGATCGTCGACTCCAGCGCCACGACGGGCAGACCGGCGCTCAGAGCCGCGCGCACCTCCGCCGAGAGCGCCGGCTCGTAGGGTCCTGGTGAGTTCTGAGGCATGCCCCCATCCCTGTCGCGGGCGGGAGGGGCGCAAACCACGGGCGGACGTCCTGCGGCGGGTCCTGGTCGTCGGGTGGCCGGAAGCGGTCGCTAAGGTGACCGGCCATGACGACACATGACCAGGCCCCCGCCTCCTTCGCCGTGCACATCCCGGACGCCGAGCTTGTCCCGGAACCCCTCGATCCGGCGCAGATCGTCTCGGGCGACCCCGTGGTGACGGGCAAGGTGCTGTGGGAGTCAGCTGACGAAAAGCAGATCCGGGGCATCTGGCAGATCACGCCCGGCGTGGTCACCGACACCGAGGCGAACGAGCTGTTCGTCGTCGTCAGCGGCCGGGCGACGGTCGCGGTCGAGGGCGGGGCGACGCTGGAGATCGGCCCGGGGGACGCCTGCGTCCTGCGCGAGGGCGACCGGACGACCTGGACCGTTCACGAGACGCTCCGCAAGGCGTACCACATCAGCCTCTGACGGCTGCGGCTGCGGCTGCGGCGGTGGCGGTGGCCGGCGCGGACGGGGCGGCCGGAGTGGTCGGGGCGGCTGGAGTCCGGCGACGCCTCAGCCGCCGACCGCTCCCGGCCGCCGCCGCAGGCTCCGGCGCAGGGCGAGCGCGGCGACCGGCAGCAGCAGCGCGGCGCCGACCGCGTTGAGGGGGCCGTACCCCCACTGGGCGACGATCACCCCGGCCGCCGCCCCGCCGACGCCCGCCGCCGCGCTCATGGTCAGGTCCGACAGACCCTGCACCGCCGCCTGGGCGGACTGCGGCACCGCGTCGGTGAGCAGCGCCGAACCGGCGATCATCCCCGCCGACCAGCCGAGCCCCAGCACGAAGAGGCCCGCGGCGGTCTGCCCGTGCCGGGGCCCGGCGGTGCCCGCGAGCAGCGCGGCGAAGCTCAGCAGCCCGACGGCCAGCCCGATCACCGCCAGTCGCCCGAGCCGGTCGGCCAGCCACCCCATCACCGGCGAGAACGCGTACATGCCCGCGATGTGTCCGCTGATGACGAGCCCGATCAACTGGAGATCGGCGCCGTGCCGGCTCAGGTCGACCGGCGTCATGACCATGATCGACACCATGGCCGTGTGCGACACGGTGACCGTCACCAGGGCCAGCCGCGCCATCGGCGACGCGCGTACGGCATCGATCCCGGCGCGCAGGGAGCGCTTCGGCGGTCCCGCCGAGCTCTCCGGGGCCAGGGCGCGGGCGGTGAGGAGCGGATCCGGGCGCAGCGCGAGCGCCACGACGAGCCCGGCGAGCAGGAACACGACGGCCGACCACAGAAAGGGTCCGGCCGCCTCGGGCACCGGTGTACCGCGGAACACCCGGCTCGCCGGGGCCGAGATGTTGGGGCCCAGGACCGAGCCGATCGTGGTGGCCCAGACGACGGTGGAGATCGCCCGCCCCCGCCGTTCCGGCCCCACCAGGTCGGCCGCCGCGAACCGCGCCTGGAGACCGGCCAGCGACCCCGCGCCGAATCCGGCCATGCCGAGCAGCAGCAGGGGGAAGCTCGGCAGCATCGTGGCCAGGACCACCAGGCCGCCGCCCAGCGCACCGATCAGATAGGCCAGCACCAGGCCGGACCGGCGGCCCCGGGCAGTCATCAGAGCGGCCAGCGGCAGCGACAGCAGTGCCGTGCCGACGACGGACGCGGTCGGCGCCAGTCCGGACAGTGCCTCCGAACCGCTCACCTCGGCGGCCAGCATCGGGGCCAGGGCGATGCCGATGGCCACGCCGAGGCCGCCGAGTATCTGGCTGACGACGAGCACGGCCGACGTCCGGCGCTGGAGAGCGGGCAGGCCGGCGGCCGATGTCCGGGGGAGGGAGAGGGGTCGCGTCACCGGCGCAGTCTGCCACCGCTAGGCCGCCGCCGTGCACCCGAACGGGTGAACGGCCCCTTGCGGCGATCCCTAGAACAGCGGCTGCGGCAGCACCCCCTCCAGCGCCAGCAGTTGCCGCTTGGTCTCCAGTCCGCCGCCGAACCCGCCCAGGCCCCCGTCGCTCTCCACCACCCGGTGACACGGCACCACCACCGGCAGCGGGTTGGCCCCCATGGCCGCGCCCACCGCCTGCGCCCCCTCCGGCCGGCCGACCCGCGCGGCCAGCTCCCCGTATCCGACGACCGTCCCGTAGGGCACCCCGGACGCCAGCTCGCGGAGCACCTCACGGTGGAAGCCGGAGGTCAGCGACCAGTCCAGATCGAGGGTGAAATCCTGCCGCTCGCCCGCGAAGTACGCCGCGAGCTCACGTAGGGGATCGACCAGCCGTGCGGAGCCGGGCGCCGCCACCGGCTCCGTGCCGAACCGGGTCCGCAGCCGGTCGAGGGCCGCGTCCCGCACGGCGGGTCCGGCGTGGAAGGCCACGTTCACCAGGCCGGCCCCGGTCGCCGCGAGCAGCAGCGGGCCGATGCCGCTCTCCACGACGGCCCACTCGACAGTCGGCTCGCCACCGACGCGGTCACTGTTCATGTCGGCCACCGTACGACCCGCCACTGACAGCGGCGGGCCCGTCGGTGGGAAGGCGGAAAGGCGGGAAGGCCGGAAGGCGGGCCCGTCGCGGAATCCGACGGGCCCGCCCCTGCCGCCTCAGCTCGTCGCGTCGCGCACCACGTCGGGGAAGTTGGTGATGATGCCGTCGACACCGTAGTCCCGGGCCTTCACCGCGTCCGCCGCCTTGTTGACCGTCCACGTGTTCACCCGCAGACGCTTGCCGTGCGGGCCCTTGAGCCGCTGGACGGCAGCCACGTAGTCGGCGCCGATCGTCGCGAACGAGGGGTTGATCTGATCCGTGAAAGCCGCGTACGAGGGCAGGTCGGCCACCGCCGGGGTGCCCAGGAAGCCGGTCGTGATGTCGGGGCGCAGGGTGTGCACCTTCTTCACGCTGTCGGCGCCGAAGCTCTGGATGACCAGCCGGTCCCGTACGTGGGAGCGGTCCAGCCACCCCGACCGGCCCAGCGTCCGGATGATGTCCCGCTCGATGCCCGGGTAGGTCGCCGGGCTCTTGATCTCCAGGAGCAGCTTCTGCCGGTTGCGCTCCATGCGGTGCAGGAACTGGGTGAGCGTCGGGATCCGGGCCCCGGTGAACTGGCTGCCGAACCAACTGCCCGCGTCGAGCTTCGCCAGCTCCGCCGCGGTGAAGTCCTTGACCGCCCACGGCGCCCGGTCGGGGAAGACCTCCTCGACGTCCGTCGTGCGCTTCAGGTCGGTGTCGTGCAGCACGACGAGCACCCCGTCGCGGCTGCGGTGGACGTCGTTCTCGACCCAGTCGATGCCGAGCGCGTCCGCGGCGTCGACGGCGGCGAGGGTGTTCTCCGGGGCGTAGCCCGACGCCCCCCGGTGGGCCACGACGACCGGGTTCGCCCGCTGCGCGGAGGCCTGGTCCGGAGCCTCGGGCCGGTCGGCGGGCAGCAGCAGGGCGCCGGCGCTCAGCAGGGCGGCGGCCGTGGTGGAAGCGGTTGCGGTGCGGACGAACACGGGGACTCCTCACGTCGGGAGTGTGCGGACACGCAGAGAGTGACAGCGGCCCGCCAACACCCGGCGGGGCGGCGATGGCCGTGACATGAACGGAACCTTCGGTCCCGGGGACCACCGCTTCGGCACGGCACACGGCCGTGCCGATAAAATGCGTCTTCTTTTGTCTGTCTGCCGGGACTTGCCCCTTGGGGACCCTCCTCGAACCCGGGCACTCTCGAAGGGCGTACGCACATGCAAGGAACAGTCGACGGATTCAGCTACGGCCTGGTCACTCCGGTCGCGGCGTTCCTCATGGCCGCACTGGGAGCCGCCCTCGGGCTCCGCTGCACCACCCGGTCCCTTCACACCGCACGCTCCCACCGGGCCGGCTGGCTGGCGCTCGGCTCGCTGTCGATCGGCTCCGGGGTGTGGACCATGCACTTCGTCGCGATGACGGGCTTCACGGTCCAGGAGGCGCCGATCTCCTACGACAGGCCCCTGACCTTCGCCGGCCTGGCCGTGGCCGTCGTGATGATCGGCATCGGCATCTTCATTGTCGGGTACCGGGGCGCGACCCGCATGGCGTTGATCACGGGCGGCACCATCACCGGCCTCGGCATCGCCTCGATGCACTATCTCGGCATGGCGGGCATGCGCATGGACGCGCGGTTCGCGTACGACACGCCCCTCGTCGTCCTCTCGGTGCTGATCGCCGGGGCCGCCGCCACGGGCGCGCTGTGGGCGGCCGTCACCCTCCGGGGGGCCCTCTCCGGCCTGGGCGCGAGCATCCTGATGGCCGTCGCGGTGACCGGGATGCACTACACCGGCATGGCGGCGCTCGACGTGCACCTGCATCTGCCCCCCACCCTGCCGTCCGACCTGTCCGCCGTCCTGCCCGGCGACCGGCCCGCCGAGATGATCGGCCCGATGCTGGTGGGCCCCGGCTGCTTCCTGCTCCTCGCCGCCGTGGTGCTCATGTTCGACCCCAGGGCCGTGACGGGCGAACCCGACCCGGACCCACGCCTCGGGCGCCGACCGGGTGACCTCCCGATCCCGGGGGCGCCGCGGCGCCCGCCGAACGACCCGCTCCCGCGCCCCGGACGGCGCCTGCGGAGCACCGCCCGAGAGGGCGCGGGCAGGGCCCGGTACCGCTGATCCGAGGCCGTTGTCAGTGGCGCGCCGTACGGTGGTTGCATGCGGCCCGTTTCCAAGATCGAACGTTCGGTGCGGCCTTTCGAGGTCGTCAGTCCCTACCAGCCCAGCGGCGACCAGCCGGCGGCCATCGCCGAGCTGGAGCGGCGTATCCGCGCCGACGAGAAGGACGTCGTCCTGCTCGGCGCGACCGGCACCGGCAAGTCGGCGACCACCGCCTGGATGATCGAGAAGCTGCAGCGCCCCACCCTGGTGATGGCGCCGAACAAGACGCTCGCCGCCCAGCTGGCCAACGAGTTCCGTGAGCTCCTCCCGAACAACGCGGTGGAGTATTTCGTCTCGTACTACGACTACTACCAGCCCGAGGCGTACGTCCCCCAGTCGGACACCTACATCGAGAAGGACTCCTCCATCAACGAGGAGGTCGAGCGGCTGCGCCACTCGGCGACGAATTCGCTGCTCACCCGGCGCGACGTCGTCGTGGTCGCCTCCGTCTCCTGCATCTACGGCCTCGGCACGCCCCAGGAGTACGTGGACCGCATGGTCCAGCTCAAGGTCGGCGAGGAGATCGACCGCGACCAGCTGCTGCGCCGCTTCGTCGAGATGCAGTACAGCCGCAACGACCTGGCCTTCACCCGCGGCACCTTCCGGGTCCGGGGCGACACCATCGAGATCTTCCCGGTCTACGAGGAGCTCGCCGTCCGCATCGAGATGTTCGGCGACGAGATCGAGGCCCTGTCCACGCTCCACCCGCTGACCGGCGAGATCATCAGCGAGGACCCCACGGTCCACGTCTTTCCCGCCAGCCACTATGTCGCCGGGCCCGAGCGCATGGAGAAAGCCGTCGGCGGCATCGAGCAGGAGCTGGAGCAGCGCCTGGCCGAGCTGGAGAAGCAGGGCAAGATGCTGGAGGCCCAGCGGCTGCGGATGCGCACCACGTACGACATCGAGATGCTCCGCCAGATCGGCACCTGCTCCGGTGTCGAGAACTACTCGATGCACTTCGACGACCGCGCCCCCGGCACCGCCCCCAACACCCTCCTCGACTACTTCCCGGACGACTTCCTGCTCGTCCTGGACGAGTCCCACGTCACGGTCCCGCAGATCGGCGCGATGTACGAGGGCGACGCCTCCCGCAAGCGGACCCTCGTCGACCACGGCTTCCGGCTGCCGTCCGCGATGGACAACCGGCCGCTGAAGTGGGAGGAGTTCCTGAAGCGGATCGACCAGACGGTGTACCTCTCCGCCACCCCGGGGAAGTACGAGCTCTCGCGCGGCGACGGGTTCGTCGAGCAGATCATCCGCCCCACCGGTCTCGTCGACCCCGAGGTCGTGGTCAAGCCCACCGAGGGCCAGATCGACGACCTGGTCCACGAGATCCGCAAGCGCACCGAGCGCGACGAGCGGGTCCTGGTCACCACCCTCACCAAGAAGATGTCGGAGGACCTCACCGACTACTTCCTGGAGCTGGGCATCCAGGTCAGGTATCTGCACAGCGACGTCGACACCCTGCGCCGCATCGAGCTGCTGCGCGAGCTGCGCTCCGGCGAGTACGACGTCCTGGTCGGCATCAACCTGCTCCGTGAGGGCCTGGACCTCCCCGAGGTCTCCCTCGTGGCCATCCTCGACGCCGACAAGCAGGGCTTCCTGCGTTCGGGCACCTCGCTCATCCAGACCATCGGCCGCGCCGCCCGAAACGTCTCCGGCCAGGTCCATATGTACGCGGACAAGGTGACCCCGGCGATGGCGCAGGCCATCGACGAGACCAACCGCCGCCGTGAGAAGCAGATCGCCTACAACACCGAGCGCGGCCTCGACCCGCAGCCGCTGCGCAAGAAGATCAACGACATCGTCGCGACCATCGCCCGCGAGGAGATCGACACCGA
Organism: Streptomyces sp. man185; assembly: GCA_002551355.1. Taxonomy (GTDB): domain Bacteria; phylum Actinomycetota; class Actinomycetes; order Streptomycetales; family Streptomycetaceae; genus Streptomyces. The sequence goes on from NTHE01000095.1 coordinate 8,347, forward strand.
GCACCTCCTCGGCACCGGCTACCGGCAGGGCAAGGAGACCAAGGCCCCGGTCCCCGCGCTCGGCGGCAAGGCCGCCAAGGGCGGGGCGAAGGGCAAGGCCGCCAAGCCCGGCGCGGTGCTCAGCGACCGGCCGGCGACCGAACTGGCCGGGATCATCGAGGAGATGACCGAGCGGATGCGGGCCGCCGCCGCGGATCTGCAGTTCGAGGTCGCCGCCCGGCTGCGCGACGAGGTCGGCGAACTGAAGAAGGAACTGCGTCAGATGAAGGAAGCGGGCCTCGCCTGATCCCGGCACCGATCGCCGGTGCGATCGCCGGTGCCGGGTCGGTCCCGGCGCAGGCGATCGGTGCCGTTTCCACCGCACCGTGCGGGCCGCGCCGGGTGTGTTGCAAGACCGACACGAAAACGGACCGAACCTGCTGCCGCCCGGGGTGGAATGCGTAGGGTGCGGGGAAACCGCACACGGATGGTTGCGGGGCAATGCCGAGAGGGGACAGCGCGTGACGGTCAATATGACCAAGGGTCAGGCCATCAGCCTGCAGAAGAGCGACGGGGGGGCCCTGACCGCGGTACGGATGGGGCTCGGCTGGCAGGCGGCTCCGCGCCGCGGCCTGTTCGGTTCGCGCACCCGCGAGGTCGACCTGGACGCCTCGGCGGTGCTCTTCGCCGACAAGCAGCCGGTCGACGTCGTCTTCTTCCGCCACCTCGTCAGCGATGACGGCTCGGTCAAGCACACCGGTGACAACCTGGTCGGCGGCGCGGGATCCGGCGGCGACGACGAGGCGATCCTCGTCGACCTCCAGCGTGTGCCGGTCCACATCGACCAGATCGTCTTCACGGTGAACTCCTTCACCGGGCAGACGTTCCAGGAGGTGCAGAACGCCTTCTGCCGCATCGTCGACGAGACCAACGGCCAGGAGCTGGCCCGGTACACGCTCGACGGCGGCGGCCAGTACACCGCCCAGATCATGGCGAAGGTGCACCGCGCGGGCAGCGGATGGCAGATGACGGCCCTCGGGAACCCGGCCAACGGCCGCACCTTCCAGGACCTGATGCCGTCGATCCTCCCGCACCTGTAGGACCCGGACCGGCAGTCCGGCAGGTCCGGCAGCGAAACGGGCAGGGACAGCTCCCGGCGGCACCCGCCGGGAGCTGCCCCACGCACGGCACGGCATCAATCCGGCATCACGCGACACCGCAAACGGCATCACACGGCACCGCGCCCACCGGCGCGCGCCTTCGTCGAGGGGGACAGGGCAATGACGGCCGAACTGGTCCGGGGGCAGAACCACACCTTGCCCCAGACCCGTCTGGAGATCCGGGTGTCGGCGGGCACGCCCGTCGTGGCCGGGGCCACCCTCGGCGACGAACAGGGCACGGTGCGCGGCGTCGAGTGGATCGCCCACCCCGGCGCGCCCCAGCTCCCCGGGCTGGAAGTCTCCCAGCAGGCGGCGGCCGACCACCGGCTCGCCGTCGACCTGGAGGCCCTGCCCACCGGCGCCCACCGGGTCACCGTGCTGCTCGCGCTGCCCGTCGAGGTCGGCGGCCCGACGAGGTTCGGCGCCGTCCCCGCCCCCTTCGTCGCCGTCACCGGGCTCGACGGCGCCGAGATCGCCACCTTCACGCTCACCGGCCTGGACGCCGAGTCCGCGGTCAGCGCCCTGGAGCTCTACCGCCGCCAGGACGCCTGGAAGGTCCGCGCCGTCGGCCAGGGGTACGCGGGCGGGCTCGCCGAGATGCTCGCCGACCAGGGCGTGACCGAGGCCGCCGCACTGGCCGGGTCCATCCAGGAGGCCGTCACCCGGGGCCTGGCCCGCTCGGTGGCCCCACCGCCGCCCCGGACCTCCGGAGGCGACCGCGTACGGCAGACGACCGGCTCCGCGGACCACCGCCCGACCATGCCGCCCCCGGCCCCGGAGCCCCCCGAGCCGCTGACCGACCCGGCCGCCACCGGCCCGGCGCACACCGCCCAGGGGCAGCCCCCCGGGACCCCCTCCGACGGCCCCATCAACTACGCGCACCCGCGACGGCAGCACGCCGCACCTCCCTCGCCCCCGCCCGCCGCGCCCCCGGCCCAGCCCGGGCAGGCCGCTCAGCCCGTCGCGGGCGACGCCACCGGCTGGTCGATGGACGAGCGCCTCTACAACCAGATCTGGGGCATGTTCGAGGACCTGGCCCGCGCCGTCGCCGCCTACCGCAGCGCCGTGGACTTCGCCGAGTCCCGGATGGACCAGGAGCTCGACCGGGCCCTGTCCGACCCGCGCAACCGGATCGGCGGTGCGGGCGACCGCGCCCGCGATCAGGCCCGCGCCAAGCGGGACGAGCTGACCTCCCGGGCCCGGGAGGCCCTCGACCGCGACCTGGCCCAGCTGGCCGCCGAGACGGCCGTCGCCGAGCCCGCGCTCCCGGCCGCGTACGCCGGCTGGGGCAACCCCGTCTGGCACGCCCACCGGGTCCCCATGGAGATACCGATGGCCCTGCGCATCGGCGACCTCCATCTGCCCGAGCGCACCGACCTGCGCATCCCGCTCCTCGTCCGGCTGCCGCTGGAGCGCGGGATCTGGGTGGACAGCGGGCGGACGGCGTCCGAGGCCGCCGCCCTGATGGACACGGACCAGCTGCGCAGGCTGGCCATGGAGACCGCGGTCGCCCACGCGGCCCGGCTGCTCGCGGTGTACCCGCCCGGTGAGTTCGCGGTGCACGTCATCGACCCGGCGGGCGCCGCGGCCGGTCCGCTCGCACCGCTGGTCGGGGCGGGCGTTCTCGCCGGACCGCCCGCCGCCGGACCCGGGGGAGTCGCCTCCGTCCTGGCCCACCTCACCCGGCGGGTGGACCTGGTGCAGATGGCGGTGCGGGCCGGGGCCGCCGACTCGCTCCCGCCCGACCTGGACACCGGCGAGCAGCTCCTGGTGGTCAACGACTTCCCGCACGGCTTCGACGACCGGGCCGTCACCCAGCTCCGCTATCTCGCCGACGAGGGCCCCGCGGTCGGGGTGCACCTCCTGATGGTCGCGGACCGGGCGGAGGCGAGTGCCTACGGGCCGATCCTCGACCCCCTGTGGCGTTCGCTGCTGCGGATCACTCCGGTCGCCGACAGTCACCTCGCCGACCCGTGGGTGGGGCACGCCTGGACGTACGAGCCGCTGACGATCCCGCCGGGCAGCCGCGTCCTGGAGCAGGTCCTCGCGGCGGTGGCAGCGGCCCGCAGGGCCGCTGGCCGCTGACCCAGCAGTCAGGACTGACCTGCGGTTTTGACGACCTCTTTACTCATTCCTTTACCTTTCCTTGGTGATGCCTGTACTGTTCGGGGAACGGAGGGGAGTACTCCTTACGCGACGTCCCGTCAATACGGACCGTTTTCGGTCCCGGGGCGCCGGTCCAGGCGCGCACGGTGCGCAGGGATGGAAGAGACCTCCGGCAGCGACGACGCTGATCTAGTAGCCGTAGCGAACTGCCGGAGGCGCAGTGGACGTTTCATGGACCGTTTGGGCCCTGACCATCCTTGGTCTGTCAGCCCTCATCGCCGTCGACTTCTTCATCGGGCGCAAGCCCCATGACGTGTCGACCAAGGAAGCCGGAATCTGGACGATCGTCTGGATCGCACTGGCCGTCCTCTTCGGAGTCGGCCTCATGGTCGTTGGCGAGAGCCAGGCCTCCGGCGAGTTCTTCGCGGGATTCATCACCGAGAAGTCGCTGAGCGTCGACAACCTCTTCGTCTTCGTCCTGATCATGGCGAAGTTCTCCGTGCCCTCGCACCTGCAGCAGCGCGTGCTGCTGATCGGTGTGCTCATCGCCCTGGTGCTCCGGGCGATCTTCATCGCCGCCGGCGCCGCCGTGATCGCGAACTTCTCGTGGGTGTTCTACATCTTCGGCGCGTTCCTGATCTACACGGCCTGGAAGCTCATCCAGGAGGCCCGGGCCGGCGAGGAGGAAGGGGAGTTCGAGGAGAACCGCCTCCTCAAGAAGATCGAGCACCGCTTCGGTGTCGCCGACCAGTACCACGGCACGAAGCTCTTCATCCGGAAGAACGGCAAGCGCATCATGACCCCGCTGATGGTGGTCATGCTCGCCATCGGTATGACGGACGTGCTGTTCGCGCTGGACTCCATCCCGGCGATCTTCGGCCTGACCCAGGACCCGTACATCGTCTTCACGGCCAACGCGTTCGCGCTGATGGGCCTGCGGCAGCTGTACTTCCTCATCGGCGGTCTGCTGAAGAAGCTGGTCCACCTCAGCTACGGCCTGTCCGTGATCCTCGGCTTCATCGGCGTCAAGCTGGTGCTGCACGCCCTGCACGAGAACGGCGTGCACACGCCCGAGATCTCCATCCCGTTCTCGCTCTCGGTCATCTGCGGTGTCCTGGTGATCACCACGATCACCAGCCTCATCGCCAGCAAGAAGCAGGCGGCGGCCGAGGCGGAGGAGGCCGCGAAGGCCGAGACCGCCGGCCCGGCCGACGAGGAGAGCAAGACCCTCAGCTGACCCCGGGCCGCCCCGAGCGGCACAGAGGCACACCGGCAGCGGCCGGGGTGGCAACGGCGAACGCCGTCCACCCCGGCCGCTTTCGCGTGATCCAGGAGCTGTGCCTCTGCGGCCTACCAGCCGCGGGCGCGCCACTCGGGCAGCTGGGGCCGCTCGGCGCCGAGCGTCGTGTCGTGCCCGTGGCCCGGGTAGACCCACGTCTCGTCGGGAAGCCGGTCGAACAGCTTCGTCTCGACGTCGTGCAGAAGGCACGCGAACGCCTCGGGATCCTGATGCGTGTTCCCGACCCCGCCGGGGAAGAGGCAGTCCCCGGTGAACAGGTGCGGGGCGCCGTGCGGGTCGTCGTAGACCAGGGCGATGGAGCCCGGGGTGTGGCCGACCAGATGGCGGGCGGTCAGCTCGACCCGGCCGACGGTGATCGTCTCCCCGTCCTCGACCAGGACGTCGGTCGGCACGGGGATGCCCTCGGCGTCGTAGCGGCCCGCGTACGTCCGGGCCCCGGTCGCCCCGACCACCTGGGCCAGCGCCTGCCAGTGGTCCCCGTGCTGGTGCGTGGTGACGACGGAGGCGACCGAGTCGTCACCGATCAGCGCGAGCAGGGTCTCCGGCTCGGCGGCCGCGTCGATCAGCAGCTGCTCGCCGGTGGCCCGGCAGCGCAGCAGATAGGCGTTGTTGTTCATCGCGCCGACGGCGACCTTGGAGATCATCAGATCCGTCAGTTCGTGCACGCTCGCCGGTCCGCCGACCTTCACCGCTCCGCTGTACGTCATGCGGCTCAGCCTATAGCGGGGGCAGCGTGGGCAACGGGCCTCCGGCCACAGTCAGGGCGGAGCCGTCACGGCGGCCGCAGAGCCAGCCCAGCAGCTCCACGGCGGGCCCCTGCACCGTCACCAGGTCGCCCGGCGGGCCGCCGCCGGTGCTCCAGGTGCGGCCGTCCAGGTCGGTCAGCCCGGTGGCGGGCACGGCCTCGTTGCCCAGGAAGCGATCGGCGAGGAAGGCGATCTCCCGCTCCACGAATTCCGCGGGCAGGTCCTCCAGCTCGTAGCCGATGTCGAGGTCGACGTGGTGCAGCTCCACCTCGACCCAGCGCCGGAAGGGGACCCGGGCCGCCGAGTCCGTCACCCCGTTGCGCAGGGCGACCGTACGGGACCAGTCGGCCGGTTCGGCGCTGACCGCCTGGAGGGCGTCCGCGGTCTCCCGCAGGTCGGCCAGCTGCTCGGCGATCGGGCGGGGGGCGCCGTCGGCGATGTCGGCGTCGCGGGTTTCGCCGCTCGCGTACATCGGGAGTCCCCGGAGAACATTTCCGATCGCGTCGGCGTTACGTGACAGGTGGGTCAGGACATGGCCCCGACTCCATCCGGGCAACCGTGACGGCTCGGCGACAGCGGCGTTGTCCAGTTTGCCGACTGCGCCGAGCAGCCGATCGGTCGCTTCGCGTACTGCTCCCAGGTCGTGCGCATGATCAATCATGCACACGAGCCTAGCTCCGCCACTCATTCGGGTGAAGGAGTCGGAGGGCGGCCGTAAATCGAATGTGCGTGCTATACGCTCGGGGTCGAAAGCCTCTGACACCGCTGTGGCGCCCCCCATACCCTGGGAGAGGGGCTCAGTTCTCCCCGCTTCTCTCTAGAAAGGTGCGGACCGGCGTGGCCGACCGTCTCATCGTCCGTGGCGCGCGCGAGCACAACCTGAAGAACGTCTCGCTCGACCTGCCCCGTGACTCCCTCATCGTCTTCACCGGGCTCTCCGGGTCGGGCAAGTCGTCCCTCGCGTTCGACACGATCTTCGCCGAGGGGCAGCGCCGCTACGTCGAGTCGCTCTCCTCGTACGCCCGGCAGTTCCTCGGCCAGATGGACAAGCCGGACGTGGACTTCATCGAAGGTCTGTCCCCGGCCGTCTCCATCGACCAGAAGTCGACCTCGCGCAACCCGCGCTCGACGGTCGGCACCATCACGGAGGTCTACGACTACCTCCGGCTGTTGTTCGCCCGGATCGGCAAGCCGCACTGCCCGGAGTGCCACCGCCCCATCTCCCGCCAGTCGCCGCAGGCCATCGTGGACAAGGTCCTCGGTCTCCCCGAGGGGAGCCGCTTCCAGGTCCTCTCGCCGCTGGTGCGTGAGCGCAAGGGCGAGTTCGTCGACCTCTTCGCCGACCTCCAGACCAAGGGCTACAGCCGGGCCAGGGTCGACGGCGCCACCATCCAGCTCGCCGAGCCGCCCACGCTCAAGAAGCAGGAGAAGCACACCATCGAGGTGGTCGTCGACCGCCTCACCGTCAAGGAAAGCGCCAAGCGCCGGCTGACCGACTCGGTCGAGACCGCGCTCGGCCTCTCCGGCGGCATGGTCGTGCTCGACTTCGTCGATCTCCCCGAGGACGACCCCGAGCGCGAGCGGATGTATTCGGAGCACCTCTACTGCCCGTACGACGACCTCTCCTTCGAGGAGCTGGAGCCGCGCTCCTTCTCCTTCAACTCGCCCTTCGGCGCCTGCCCCGACTGCACCGGCATCGGCACCCGCATGGAGGTCGACCCCGAGCTGATCGTCCCGGACGAGGAGAAGTCCCTCGACGAGGGCGCCATCCACCCCTGGTCCCACGGCCACACCAAGGAGTACTTCGGCCGCCTGATCGGCGCGCTCTCCGAAGCCCTCGGCTTCCGTACGGACATCCCCTGGGCCGGACTGCCGCAGCGGGCCAAGAAGGCTTTGCTCTTCGGCCACAAGATCCAGACCGAGGTCCGCTACCGCAACCGGTACGGGCGCGAGCGCGCCTACACCACCCCCGCTTTCGAGGGCGCGGTGCAGTTCGTCAAGCGGCGGCACACCGAGGCCGAGAGCGACTCCAGCCGGGAGCGCTTCGAGGGCTACATGCGCGAGGTGCCCTGCCCGACCTGTGAAGGCACCCGCCTCAAGCCGATCGTGCTCGCGGTGACGGTGATGGAGAAGTCCATCGCCGAGGTCGCCGCGATGTCGATCAGCGAGTGCGCCGAGTTCCTCGGCCGCCTCAAGCTGAACGCCCGCGACAAGAAGATCGCCGAGCGGGTGCTCAAGGAGGTCAACGAGCGGCTGAAGTTCCTCGTCGACGTCGGCCTGGACTACCTGTCGCTGAACCGCGCGGCCGGCACCCTGTCCGGCGGCGAGGCCCAGCGCATCCGGCTGGCCACCCAGATCGGCTCCGGCCTGGTCGGCGTGCTGTACGTCCTGGACGAGCCGTCCATCGGTCTGCACCAGCGCGACAACCACCGGCTCATCGAGACCCTGGTCCGGCTCCGCGACATGGGCAACACGCTCATCGTCGTCGAGCACGACGAGGACACCATCAAGGTCGCCGACTGGGTCGTCGACATCGGCCCCGGCGCCGGTGAGCACGGCGGCAAGGTCGTCCACTCCGGCTCGCTCAAGGAACTGCTGGGCAACAAGGCCTCGATCACCGGCCAGTATCTGTCCGGCAAGCGGTCGATCCCGACCCCGGACATCCGCCGCCCGGTCGACCCGGCCCGCAGCCTCACCGTCCACGGCGCCCGGGAGAACAACCTCCAGGACATCGACGTCTCCTTCCCGCTCGGCGTCCTCACCGCCGTCACGGGCGTCTCCGGGTCCGGGAAGTCGACCCTGGTCAACGACATCCTCTACACCCACCTGGCCCGCGAGCTGAACGGCGCCAAGTCGGTCCCCGGCCGGCACACCCGGGTCGACGGGGACGACCTCGTCGACAAGGTGGTGCACGTCGACCAGTCGCCGATCGGCCGGACCCCCCGGTCCAACCCGGCGACGTACACCGGAGTCTTCGACCACGTCCGCAGGCTGTTCGCCGAGACGATGGAGGCGAAGGTGCGCGGCTATCTGCCGGGCCGCTTCTCCTTCAACGTCAAGGGCGGCCGCTGCGAGAACTGCTCCGGCGACGGCACCATCAAGATCGAGATGAACTTCCTGCCCGACGTGTACGTCCCGTGCGAGGTCTGCCACGGAGCGCGCTACAACCGGGAGACCCTGGAGGTCCACTACAAGGGCAAGTCCATCGCCGAGGTGCTGGACATGCCGATCGAGGAGGGCCTGGACTTCTTCGAGGCCGTCCCGGCGATCGCCCGCCACCTCCGTACGCTCAACGACGTCGGCCTCGGCTATGTCCGGCTCGGCCAGTCCGCGCCGACCCTCTCCGGCGGTGAGGCGCAGCGCGTCAAGCTGGCGAGCGAGCTCCAGAAGCGCTCCACCGGCCGCACGGTCTACGTCCTGGACGAGCCGACCACCGGTCTGCACTTCGAAGACATCAGCAAGCTGATCACCGTGCTCTCCGGCCTGGTGGACAAGGGCAACTCGGTGATCGTCATCGAGCACAACCTCGACGTCATCAAGACCGCCGACTGGGTCGTCGACATGGGCCCCGAGGGCGGTAACGGCGGCGGACTGGTCGTCGCCGAAGGAACACCGGAGGAGGTCGCCTCGGTGCCCGCCAGCCACACCGGGAAGTTCCTCCAGGGAATCCTGGACGCGGACCGCATCAGCGAGGCCGCGGTGCCCTCCGGGCGGGGGACGGCCCGCAAGACAGCCGCCCGCAAGGCCGCCCCGGCGAAGAAGACGGCGGCCACGAAGAAGACGGCAGCCGCCAAGAAGGCCACCGCCACCAAGGCCGCTGCGGCAAAGAAGACGGCCCGGGCCCGCAAGGCCTGAGTCCCGGGCTCACCGGATGGCCGCGGCCCCCGTGGGACGACGGGGGCCGCAGCCATCGGAGCAGGCGGTCCGCAGCCTGTCCGCCGACGCACCGTCCGGGCCGGCCGGACCGGACGGTGCCGTCCGGACAGCGCCGGGCCACGCTCGGTCCCGGCCCCGGTGGCCGGTCCGCCCACGGCCGTCCCGTCTCGACCAGCCCGCCCGCAAGGCTCCCGTTCCTCACCGGTATCGTCGGTTCTGTCACCGGCACACGCGGCCGCCGTCGTCGCCCTGTGCCTGCCCGGCGACCCCGGGCCCCTTGTGATCCGTCTCGAACGACACCCCGTGGAGTCCGCATGCCCGGCCTGCCCGCCGCCCGCCGTACCGTGCTGAAGGGCGCCGCGCTCGCCGGTGCCGCGGGGTTGGGAGCGGCCGCCTGCTCCACCGACTCCAAGCTCGGCCACGCCAAGAACCCCACACCCACCGCGCCCGTCGACCTCGGGGCCGCCTCCGAGGTGCCCGTCGGCGGAGCCAAGCTCTACCGCGAGCAGCGCGTGGTCGTGGTCTGCCCGGCGAAGGGCGAGTACAAGGCGTTCAGCGCCCAGTGCACCCACGGCGGCTGTGTCCTGGACAAGGTCGAGGGCACCGAGGGCCACTGCCCCTGCCACGGCAGCCGCTTCGACATGACCACCGGGCAGCCGGTGAAGGGCCCGGCCACCGTGCCGCTGCCCGCCGTCCCGGTCACCGCCGAGGGCGGAAAGCTCGTCGCGGGTCCCGACGCCTGAGGCTCCCCGGCCCAGGGCGCGCGAGGCCCCGGAAAGCCGCACCCGGGCCCCTCACTCCCAGTCCCAGTCGATTCCGACCAGGCCCGGCCGTACGCCTTCCTCCACCAGGTGCACGGTCCGGTGCCGGCCGGTCAGCGTGAGGTCCCCGCGGGCCCCGCGCGCCGCCCCCGCCGACGCCTGGGTGAACCGGCGGCACCGCACCGGGAGCGCGGCCTCGTCGAAGCCGACCTGGAGCACGTACTGGCCGCCCCCGAAGGTGAAGCCGCGCACGTACTCGTCGCTCGCCCCGCCCGTACCGTCCTCGAAGCCGTAACCGAAGAGGTACGTCTCACCGGACCGCAGCCGGGTGTCGAACAGCAGCTCCGCCACCAGCACCCCCGCGTCCCCGTCCCAGCGGACCCGGCCCGCGCGGCAGTTCTCCAGGGCCCGCACCGCGATCCGCGACGGGTCGCAGCCGGGGTCGCCCCGGTGCACCGCGAGATAGCGGTCCACGCCGTCCCGGTGCGCGCGCACCACGTGCCGGGAGGTGCGCCCCGCCAGCTCCCGCCGCGACCCGATCCGCACCCGCTCCTGATGCCCCACGGTGTGCAGCCCGCCGTCCACGGGTGACTCCATCGCCGCGAGGAGCCGCTCCACCGAGCCGGACGCCTCCATCAGCGAGCGGTACGAACGCCCCGCCGGACGGTCCCCCTCCGTCGCGGCACCGCCGTCGCGCAGCAGCCGCAGCAGCGAGTCGTCCGGCAGGGCGAGCACCTCCTCCAGGGCCCGCACGGCCCGCAGCGACTCGGCCCGCCGGGGGCGGCGCACGCCCTGCTGCCAGTAACTGAGGCTGGTCACCCCGAGCTTGACGCCCCGGTGCGCCAGGTGGTGCTGCACCCGCTGGAGCGGCAGCCCGCGGACCGACAGAGCGGTGCGCAACGCCAGATGGAACGGTCCGGTCCGCAGTACCTGCGCCAGTTCGGTCTCGGTCTGCCGCATCGGCGGGCCTCCGGTGAACGTTCACGTGGGGAGTGGCGACACCGCCCCCGGGGGATGCGGGGGAGCAGGTGACCGGGGCGGAGCCGTTCACAGGGACGCCGTGCCGTTCACACCGTGATGTCACCTCGCATTGAAGCGTGTTGACCTGCTCCGGACAACGCCGGATGCTCATCGTCAGCGTCCGGACGCGCTCCTCCGATCCCCACCCCCGCTTCGGGAGGAACGCCATGCGCAACCGAAGAGTCAGCCCCCGAAGGCCCGGAAGGTTCTCGTTCACCGCCCTCCTGGCCGCCGTCCTGCTCGCCGTCCCCGCGGGCACCGCCACCGCCGCCCAGTCCCCGGCCGGCTCCGCCCCCGTCGGCTCCACCGTCGCCGCCGCCCAGCGGCTCGACATCACCATGCAGGCGCAGCAGCAGAGCAACTGGTGCTGGGCGGCCGGCGGCAACACCATCGCGGCCTGGTTCGGCCGCGGCTACTCCCAGAACCAGTTCTGCAACGCCGCCTTCAACCGCAGCCAGAACTCCCAGTGCCCCAACTCGCAGGCCACCCTCGGCAACGTCCAGACCGGCCTGTCCTGGGCCGGGGTCAGGCCCGGAAGTTACGTCACCGGCTGGCTGCGCTACCCGACCGTGCAGGCCGAGATATCAGCCCAGCGCCCCATCGAGACCCGGATCCAGTGGTCGTCCGGCGGCGGCCACATGCATGTCATCTACGGGTACGACGACGCCAACAGCTGGGTCTACTGGGGCGACCCCTGGCCCTCCAGCGACCGCTACAACTGGGCCTCGCACGCCTGGTACGTGAACAACAACGAGTTCTCCTGGACGCACTCGCTCTACCGGATCGGGGCGTGAGGACATGACCGCGACCACCCGGCGCATCGCCGTGGCCACCGCCCTCACCGGCGCGGCCCTGTTCACCGCCGCCGCCCCCGCCCTCGCCGACGACGGCCGGGCGGCCGGGCCGAAGCTGACCGCCACGACCCTCGAAGCGGCCCACGAAGCCGCCACCGAGCCCGCGACCCTGGACACCCTCTCCCGGTTCTTCGCCCGGGAAGGTGCGGTGAGCAGAAAGACGAGCGCACCGAGGATCGAGGGGAAGGCCGTGCCCGTGCGCACGCTCTCGGCCGCCTTCGTCGCCGGAAAGCCCGGGGCCGCCCCGAGCACTCTGGACTACCTCGCCAGCACCGCCGTCTCCTCCGACGGCCAGAAGGCGTCCTTGTGGACCCTTCCCGGGGCGGGCGGCGGCGACTGGCAGGTGGTGAACATCGCCACCGGCGACGACGAGGCCCGCTACGTCGCCCGAGGCGCCCGTGCGCTTCCCGGCGGCACCGTCTTCCGCGAACCGCAGATCGACGCCTGGTACGTCCACGACGGCTTCCGGGTGCTCCCGCTCGACCAGGACGCGAAGACCGCCGTCGGAGCGAAGGGCACCACCCTCGACGCCTACCGGACCCGGGTGAAGGAGGCGTACGGCGACAAGCTGCCCGGCTCCGGCTACGCCCGCTCCGGCAAGGCGGGCGGCTACGGCCCCGACGCGGCCGCCGGCCCGGCCACCGGACCCGCGCCCGCCCCCGGCCCGGACTCGGGCACCTGCCTCTTATACACATCTCTGAGCGGGCTGG
>NTHE01000096.1 GCA_002551355.1 Streptomyces sp. man185
GGGGAGGGGCGCGGGGCCGCCGCCGCGCACCCGGCCGCCGCGACCGGCTGGGTCCGCCCGCCCGCCGGGGTCAACGGTTCGTCGTCGGCGCCGGCCACGGCGCCCACCGCCGCCGTCCCGGCCCCGGGCCCCGCCCCGGACGGCGCGGCCCCGGCCCCCGACCGCTGGCGGCCCTGGCGGTTCCGCATGTCCAACGACGTGTGGGGCACGCCTGTCGTCTCCGGCGATCTGCTGTACGTGACGTCCTTCGAGGTCCACGCGCTGGACGTGGGCAACGGCCGACGCCAGTTCAAGACCCGGGACGTGGCCTGGGCGATGGCCGTCGAGGGCGGCAGGATCCACGCCTCGGACGGCCCCTCGCTGTACGCGCTGGACGCCACGACCGGCGCCGAGCAGTGGCGTCTTTCGACCGACGCCTGGGTGTACGCGCTCAAGGCCGACCGGGGCACGGTCCTGACCGCGACCCGGGGCGGCGGCGTGCAGGGCTGGGAGGCGTCCAGCGGCGAGAAGCTGTGGGAGGTCACCGGTGCGCAGAGCGACTTCGAGACGGCGGAGACCGGTCCGGTCATCCACGACGGCACGGTGTACGTCTGGCAGGACGCCCGGCTGCGCGCGCTGGACGCCCGTACGGGCCGGGAGCGCTGGTCGTACCCGATCGGCGACGCTGCCTCCTGCGGCGGCGTCCCGGTCCGGGTCACCCCGGCCCCCGACGGCTACGTCTACATCGCGGCGGGCACCCGGGTGCTGGCGGTGGAGACCGGCTCCGGGCGGGTGCGCTGGCACTTCGAATCGCCCGCGGTCTTCCTCTCCCCGCCCGCCTTCGCACCGGGCCCGGCGGTGACCGGCGGCGGGGTGTACCTCGCGGACTACCTCGGCACGGTGTACGCGCTGGACGCGGCGACCGGCAAGGACCGCTGGCGGATCGCCACGGAGGCCCGGTCCTCCATCGAACCGGTGCTGGTCGCGGTGGGCAACGTGCACGTCGGCAGCGGCAGGGCGCTGTACACCCTGGACGCGGTCTGCGGCACCCCGAAGTGGCGCTTCGCGGCGGGCGGCGACGTGGTGGGCTCCCCGGTGGTGGCCGACGGCCGGGTCCACTTCGGCTCGGCGGACCACGTGCTGTACACGCTGGACGCGGCGGGGGGCCAGCTGCGCTGGAAGCTGGCGACGGGCGGCGAGATCACGGGCTCGCCCGTGGCCCGGGCGGGCGTGGTGTACGCGTGCAGCAAGGACCGCTGCGTGTACGCGCTGGACGCGCTGAAGGGCACGGGCACGGGAAACAGGGCGAGGACCTGAGCCCGATCCTTGTGACCTCAAGCGCCGGACGGGCTGGTGAGGTGTCCTCAAGCGCCGGACGGGCTTGATTTCCCCGCCCGCACGGCACCACCCAGCCCGTCCGGCGTTTGAGGACGGAACCCTCGACGGGGTGGCCGTCAACCCCCCGGTGGCGGCCGATGCGGCGGATGCACCGGATCCCGGGGATCGTCCTCCGGATGCGGTGCCTGCGGATAGGACCGCGTACGGGGGTCACGGGGATCGGGCCCCGTGTACGGGTCCACCTCCGGCTCCGGCCACGGCGACGTCTGCACGGACATCCCCGGCTCCTGCGTGGGCGGCCACGTATCCACCTGATCCGCCGACGGCACGGCGAACGGCTCCACCGGCTCCCGCTCCCGCCCCGGCCCCCGCGACCGCTCCCGCCGGCTCCGCCGGCCACTCATCAGCAACGCCCCGATCAACATCAGCAACCCGCCCGCCACCGCGTTCGCGACCCCCACCTGCAACCCCGCCCCGTCCCCGCCCACCACCAGCGACCCCGCAGCCTGCCCCTGGCGGACCATCCACAGGATCGTGAAGCCCAGCACCACCAGGCCCGCGAGGGCGACCACGAGCCGCGACCGGAGCACCACGCCCAGGATCACCAGCAGCGCCGCCGCCAGGAACGGCAGCAGGATCGAGACCAGCACCCCCGACTCCGTGGCGGTGATCCCCTCGAACAGGTCCCGCACCCGGTAGTCGCGCCCGACCCGCCCGTCGTACCAGTCGCGGAACGGGCTCAGCACGGCCGAGGCCGCCCCGGCCAGGGCGACGAGCGAGCCGAGGACGTTGCGGATCATCGTCAGCCTCCAGGGGCGCCGGCCCGGCGCGTACGCGGGCATCCCCCGCAGCCGACGCTACGCCGGGACGATCACCCCCGCCACGCAGACCATGACCGGACCGTGACAGGGTCATGACGTGAACATGGGTCGGGCACGGCATGCTGAGTCTGACAACGCACGCCATCGGCACGACATCCGGCAACAAGACTCAAGGGGGGCTGCATCCATGATGCGGCGACAGATGAAGCTCGCGGCGGTCCTGGTCGTGGTGGTGCTCGCGCTCACCGGATTCGCCACCTCCACCAGCGGCGGCAAGAGCAAGGGCGGCAAGAGCAGCAGCTCGGGCGGCGGCTGCTCCAGCTCGAAGAAGAGCAACAACGGCTACCGCGACACGGACTACGACGACGACTACGACGACTCCTCGTCCTCCGGCTCGTCCGGCTCCTCCTACGGAACCCCGACGCCCACCGCGTCCGACGCCCCCGCAGTCCGGGTGATCCGCTGCGCCGCGCCGCGCAAGGGCAAGCGCAAGGCGGTCACCTCCTCGCTGGTCGAGCTGCGGGCGAACGAGCCGGGCTCGCAGGCGTACGAGATCGACGTGCGGTTCGTCGACGCCCTGGGCAACACCGTGGACACCGCCGAGACCACCACGAATCTCGACGGCGGCGAGGTCCGCACCCTCACCGTGCGGATGGAGAGCCCCGGCAAGGTGTCCCGGGTCAAGCGCTGCGAAGTGACCGCCGTGGCCCTCTGAGCCGACGCGACCTGCCCGCGCGGGGCGGGCAGACGCGGATCACCGCACCCGGGGCTGCCCGCCCCCGCCCCGAGCCTCGAACAGCTCCGCCTGCCGCTCCGGGGCCAGGTTGCCCAGGGCGATCAGCGCCGGGGCCTGGGCCATCGCCTGGACCCTGGCCGCCTCCTTCGCGGACCACACCGCCCGGACCGTGCCCTGGACCGCCTCCGTCGGGTGGCCGGCGATCACCGCCGCCGCCCGCAGCGCCGCCGCCACCGCGCCGCCCGGCTCCGTCACCTCGCTGACCAGCCCGACCGCGTACGCCCGCTCGGCGCTCACCCGTTCCGCGGCGCCCATCAGGGACATCCGGGCGACCTCCCCGTACGGCATCCGCTGGGCCATCGCGATCGCCTCGTACGCCGAGACCATCCCGTACGTCGTGTGCGGGTCGAAGAACGTCGCCTCCCGGGACGCGACGACGAACTCCGCCTCGCCCAGCAGGTAGAACGCCCCGCCGCAGGCCATCCCCTCCACAGCCGCGACCACCGGCTTCCACAGGTCGTTCGCCTTGGGCCCGATCCGCAGGAGGGGATCGTCGACGGCGTACGGGGACGGGGGCTGCGGGACGGTGACTCCCCGGTCGATCCCCGTGCAGAAGGCACGTGTCCCGGCCCCGGTGAGGACCACGGCCCGCACCGACTCGTCGAACCGCAACTCCCGCCACAGAAGCGACAGTTCCTCGGCGGTCTCCAGGTCGATCGCGTTGAGCTTCGCCGGCCGGTCCAGGGTGACGAGCGCGACCCCGGTCTCCTCGTCCCGCTCGCTGCGCAGGGCCATCGCTCACCGCTCCAGGAGCCAGCGGACGAGCGTGACGCCGGGTGCGCCGTCGGCGGCGACCGGACAGAAGAGCGCCCGCACCGGAGCCCCGATCCGCAGCCGCGCCGGGTCGACGGAGTTCAGCGGCGCGTCGGGGGAGGCGACGACGTTCCCGGCCAGCCGGATGTGCGGAGCTTCGGCCAGCTCCACCAACACCGCGTTGTAGGGAGCCTGTTCGGCATAGGCGGGGAGTAGTGGCGGGTGCGGCAGGACGTACGACCAGAGCCGGCCGCGCCCGCTCATCTCCCGCCAGTCACTCGCGAAGGACCCGCAGTGCGGACAGCAGGGCCGGGGCGGGAAGCGCAGTTCGCCGCAGGCGGGGGAGGTGCAGGCCTGGACGCGCAGTTCGCCCCGGGCGGCGTACTCCCAGAAGGGCGCGCCGTCCTCGTCGACGACGGGAAGCAGCAGGGAATCGTTCACGTCCATCTCCTCAACTCCTCAGCAGAACGGCCGACGTCGGCACGCCCTCACCGGCGGTGACCAGGCAGGTGGCGGCGTCCGGCACCTGGGCGGTCGAGGTGCCGCGCAGTTGCTTCACGCCCTCGGTGATGAGGTTGAAGCCGTGGACGTACGCCTCGCTCAGCCCGCCGCCGCCGGTGTTGATCGGCAGCCGCCCGCCGCTCTCCAGCGCCCCGCCCTCGGTGAACGCCCCGCCCTCGCCGCGCCCGCAGAAGCCGTAGCCCTCCAGGGACAGCGGGACGAGGGGGGTGAAGGCGTCGTAGATCTGGGCCACATGGACATCGCCCGGCCCGAAGTCGGCCTGTTTCCAGAGCTGCCGGGCGGCGGTCCAGGCGGGGCCGGTGAGCGGGTCGTCGTTCCAGTAGTTGACCATTCCGTGGTGCTGGGCGGGTAGCCCCTGGGCGACGGAGTGGAGGTAGACGGGCTTCTGCCGGCAGTCGCGGGCGCGTTCGGCGGAGACGATGACACAGGCCAGCGCGCCGTCGGTCTCCAGGCAGTTGTCGAAGAGGCAGAGGGGTTCGCTGATCCAGCGGGAGGTCATGTACATCTCGCGGGTCAGCGGGCGGTCGTACATGATCGCGGCGGGGTTCTGGTTGGCCCGGTTGCGGCAGGCGAGCGCCACGTTGAAGAGGTGGTCGCGGGTGGCCCCGTACTCGTGCATGTAGCGCCGGGCGAGCATGCCGATCTCGTCGGCGGGCCGCAGCAGTCCGTAGGGGCGGGTCCACTGGGCGGGCGTGGGGAGTTGGACGGCGGTGTTCTTCCACGGGCGGGGCCCGGAACCGCGCTTGCGCGACCGCCAGGCGACGCCGACGCTCGCCTGTCCGGTGGCGACGGCGGCGGCGAGATGGGCGAGGGTGGCACAGGAACCGCCGCCCCCGTAACCGACCTTGGAGAAGAAGGTGACGTCCCCGGCCCCGATCGCCTTGGCGACCTCGACCTCGTCGGTCTCCTCCATCGTGTACGAGGCGAAGCCGTCGACCTCCGACGGGGCGATCCCGGCGTCGTCGAGGGCTGCCAGGATCGCCCGGCAGGCGAGCGTCTTCTCGGACTCCGGGAGTCGTTTCGCGAACGCCGTCTGTCCTATCCCGGCTATCGCCGTCGCGTCCTTGAGCGTCGCCATCCGCTGACCTCCCGCACTGTCGCGCCTGCTGACAGCGGCAGAGGCTACCGCTAATCTGACGGATAGTCAGCTAGTGCGGCGGCGGGAAGGCGGGCACGTCATGCGGGGCGACGAGGAATGGGGCAGCATCCCGGGGCTGGTACGGGCGGCGGCCGAGCGGTACGGCCCGGCCGAGGCGGTGGCCGACGGCCGGACCCGGCTCTCGTACGCCGAACTCGGCGACCGCGTGGAGCGCGCCGCCGCCGCGTGCATCGCCGCCGGGGTCGAGCCGGGGGACCGGGTCGCGATCTGGGCGCCGAACACGACGGAGTGGATCGTCTCGGCGCTCGGGGCGGTGAGTGCGGGCGCGGTGCTGGTCCCCCTCAACACCCGTTTCAAGGGCACGGAGGCGGCGTACATCCTGCGGCGCAGCCGGGCGCGGCTGCTGTTCGTCACGGGCACCTTCCTGGGCACCTCGTACGTGGCGTCGCTGCGGCGGGCGGAGGTGAGACTGCCGGACCTGGAGCGGGTGGTGGTGCTGGCGGACACGGCCCCGGAGGACTACACGAGCTGGCCGGACTTCCTGGCGGGCGGGGCGGGCGTACCGTCCTCCGCCGTTCGGGGGAGGGCGGCGGCCATCGCCCCGTCGGACCCCTCCGACATCATCTACACCTCGGGTACCACGGGAGCCCCCAAAGGCGCAGTTATCACGCACGCCCAGACGCTGCGCGCGTACGAGATCTGGAGTGAGCTGGCGGGTCTGCGCGAGGGTGACCGCTATCTGATCGTGAACCCCTTCTTCCACACCTTCGGCTACAAGGCCGGCATCATCGCCTGTCTGACGCGGGGGGCCACGATGGTGCCGCAGCCGGTGTTCAACGTGGACACGGTGCTGGCGAACATCGCGGCGGAACGTATCTCCGTCCTGCCCGGCCCGCCCACACTCCACCAGTCCCTGCTGGACCACCCGGCGCGGGACGCACACGATCTCTCGGCCCTCCGTCTGGTGGTCACCGGGGCGGCGGTGGTCCCGCTCCAGCTCGTGGAACGCCTCCGCAACGAACTCCACATCGCCACGGTCCTCACGGCGTACGGCCTCTCCGAGGCGAGCGGCATCGTCACCATGTGCCGCCGGGGCGACGCGCCGGAGACCGTGGCCACCACCTCGGGCCGCGCGATCCCCGGCACCGAGATCCGCGTCCTGGCGGAACCGGGAGCTCCGGGCGAGGTTCAGGTCCGCGGCTTCACCGTGATGACCGGCTACTTCGAGGACCCGGACACGACGGCCGCCACGATGACCGAGGACGGCTGGCTGCGCACCGGCGACGTGGGCGTCCTGGACGCGGCGGGCAACCTGCGGATCACGGACCGGATCAAGGACATGTTCATCGTGGGCGGCTTCAACGCCTACCCGGCCGAGATAGAGCAGCTCCTCGGCCTCCACCCGGACGTGGCCGACGTCGCGGTCATCGGCGTCCCGGACCCGAGGCTCGGCGAGGTCGGGAAGGCGTACGCGGTCCGTCGCCGGGGCGCGACGCTCACGGCGGACGACCTGATCGCCTGGTCCCGCCGCGAGATGGCGAACTTCAAGGTCCCGAGGGCGGTGGAGTTCCTCCCGGAGCTCCCGCGCAACGCGAGCGGCAAGGTGGTGAAGGGGGAGCTGCGGGGGCGGGGTTAGGGGGCTTTTGCGGCCGGAGTCACTGGATGGGATGAAAGGAGTGGGCGGCCGGAGGGCCGGAGCCTCAGACCTTCTCCACTTTCACGCGGGGGCAGTCCGCCGTAAGGAGTCCGATGTCCTCCACGTCGGACGACAGGATGGTCACCCGGCCCGGGTGGGTCAGGGCGGTTGCGCAGAGCATCGCGTCGATCGCGTACTTGTGACCGTGCAGTCCCGCGTTCCGAAGCAGGGACGCGGCGGTGTGCGCGACGGCCTGACTGACCGGTTCGACGCGGAGGCGTGACAGCGTCCAGGAGAGCGCGGCGGCATTGATCCGTGGGTGGATCACCTCGACCAGAACGACTGCCGAGGTGATGACCGGGATGTCGGCGTCGCGGGCTGCCTCCAGCCATTCCTGGACCTCCCGGTTCCTGTGGACAGCCTGCGCGAGCCCTTCGCTGTCGAGGACCAGCGCACCGCTCACGCGGCCGCCCCGGTTTCGGGCGAGTTGCTGGTCAGCTTGGCGCGCTTGGCGGCCACGGCGGCGGGGTCTGCGGGCCCGTTGGCTGCTTCGAAGTCGGCGAGGAGCTCATCCAGGCCGTCCCGCTCGATCTGTCGCTGCGCGGCCATTTCGAGGTAGGCGGAGACGCCGCGCTTACCGACCCGCTCACGGATCGCTTGCAGGGTGCCGGCGGTCAGAGAGACGGAGATGCCGCTGCTGGGGCCATCTCCAGGGGGGAAATCGGGGGTTTCAGCCATGAATCCACTTTAGCATTTTCTATGCTATAAGGCGGTCGCATGGGAACGCGGGAGGGGCCCGAGCGTTTCCCCCGTCTCGGGCCCCCCACACATTCCCCCGTACCGCGACCGCGGCGGCTCCCCCTCGGCGTCGCCGCGGCAGTTCCGTGTCATGCCGGTCGGCTAGGGCTTCTCTCCGGACATGTGGTCGTCCTGCGGCTTCGCGACATTCTTGTCCGCACCGGACATGTGGTCGTCCTGGGGCCCGACGACGCCCTTGTCTCCCCCGGACATGTGGTCGTCCAGCGGCTTCGGACTGATCGTGGGCTTGTTGATGTCGCTCATGGTTCGCTCCAACGTGGATCAGCGGACAAGATCGAAAGCCCGTCCGGCGACTCCCCCGGAGGTCGCCGGACGGGCAGGGGCCGCCTAATCTAACGCCGCGGCCGTCGGGAGACCCGTCTGCCCCCCGACGCGACGGATCTCTACTGATGAGAGTGCCGTGGGGGGATAAACGAACGATGAACGTCCTGTCAGGGACGCCTTTGGTTCACGGTCAGGGGGGACAGAAGGGTGCGAACCTCCGCCGCTTCCTGCGAGCCGTGGTTCTCGAAGATCGTCAGCGCTTCGACCCAGCAGGCATGCCCCCGGTCCACTTGGCCCAGCAGCTTCAGGGCCTTCCCCAGAACGGTCAGTACGGTTGCGCGCCGCCACTCCCCACCGATACCCCGCAGAGCGATGGCCTGTTCGGCATGGGCGGCAGCCTGAGTCGAACGGCCGGCGAGAAGGTGGAGTTCGGCCAGCCGGAAGTGCGTCATCCCTTCCCAGAGCGGCTGACGACTCTCATGGAAGATGTCCAGGGCATCGGTGAGCTGGGTGAGTGCGTCAGCCAGGTCTCCCGCCTGGGTGAGGGCGATACCCAGGGCGTAGCGCCCGTTCGCCAGACGCAGACTCAGCCCCTGGCGGTCATATATGTCGACCCCCTGCCGGGCAAGGGTCACCGCGCTGTCCGTCCGGCCCATGGCCAGCTGCGCCCGCGACAGGTTGCAGAGGGCGCTCGCCTCGCTCGGCCAGTTGTCGTCGCTCCGGAAACTGGCGATCGCCACCTGGAGATACTTCTCCGCCTCCGCGTAGCGGCCCTGATAGACCGCGATGAAGCCCCGGGTGTTCGCCGCGTACCCGCCGGGGATCGGGTCCTCGCCGGCCTCGGAGAGGGCCATGGCCTTCTCGGCCTCCTGCTCGGCTTCGTCGAACCGGCCCGCGAAGTGGAAGACGTTCGTGAGAGCGGTACGAGCCCGGCCCTCGGAGTGCACATCGCCCGTACGGACGGCGGCGGCGAGCACGGCCTGAGCGGCCAGCTCGTACCGCCGTGAGTTGGCCCCGGACTCCGGCAGATCCTTCGCGGCGAGCAGGAGATCGGCCGCCCGGCGCAAGGAGGCCGAGTCGGTGCACTGGTGGGCGCAGGCCAGCATGCACTCGGCCTCCGCGTGGATCCAGTCCAGCGCGGGGCCCCGCTGCTCGAACACCAGGCCCGGCTGGTCGACGCGCGCCAGGTGGTCCACCAGCCGGTCCCCCGGCCGCTCCAGCGCGTACACCCCCGCAGCCGTCGCCAGATAGAAGTCCAGCAGCCGCGACAGCGCCAGCTCCCTCTCCACCGGCGGCTGTTCGTCCCGCTCCGCGCATGCACGCGCGTAGAGCCGCACCAGGTCGTGGTAGCGGTAGCGGCCCGGGGCGGCGGACTCCACCAGGCTCGTGTCGACCAGGGCCTCCAGGAGGTCCTCCGCCGCGTGCTGGTCCAGGTCCAGCAGGGCGGCGGCCGCCGCGAGGGAGATGTCCGGGCCGTCCGCGAGGCCCAGGAGGCGGAAGGCGCGGGCCTGGGCCGGTTCCAGCTGGCCGTAGCCGAGTTCGAACGTGGCCTTCACCGCGAGGTCGCCCGCCTGCAGCTCGTCCAGGCGGCGGCGCTCGTCCGCGAGCTTCGCGGCCAGGACCGACACCGTCCAGGTGCGGCGGGCCGCCAGACGGGAGGCCGCGATACGGATCGCCAGGGGCAGGAAGCCGCACGCGGCCACCACGTCGAGCGCCGCCTCGCGCTCCGCGCCCACCCGCTCCGCGCCGACGATCCGGGTGAAGAGCTGGAGCGCCTCCTCGGGCGACATCACGTCCAGGTCCACCAGATGCGCCCCGGCCAGGTCCACCATCCGCACCCGGCTCGTCACCAGCGCCGCGCACCCCGGCGTACCGGGCAGCAGCGGGCGGATCTGGGCGGCGTCGTGGGCGTTGTCGAGGAGGATCAGGATGCGGCGGCCGTCCAGCGTCGAGCGGTACAGCGCGGCCCGCTCGTCCAGCGTGTCCGGGATCGCCGAGTCCGCCGTGCCGAGGGCGCGCAGGAACGAGCCGAGGACCGTCTCCGGCTCGGCGGCCCTGGCCCCCGCGCCCTGGAGGTCGACGTAGAGCTGCCCGTCCGGGAAGTGCCGGCGGGCCTGGTGGGCGACGTGCACGGCCAGCGTCGTCTTGCCGACGCCGCCGATCCCGGCCACCGCGGAGACCGCCATCACCGAGCCCTCGGCGGTGGCGAGCCGGCTGCCCAGCTCCGCTACGAACGCGGACCGGCCCGTGAAGTCCGGCACCGTGGCGGGGAGCTGCGCGGGACGCAGCGGCGCGGGCGCGGGGGCCGGTTCGTCCGCCGGGCGGGCCAGCTCCTCGTCGGCGCGCAGGATCCGCTGCTGGAGCTGGGCCAGTTCGGGGCGCGGGTCCACGCCCAGCTCCTCCGCGAGGAGCCGGCGGGTGTCCGCGTACACCGCGAGGGCCTCGGCCTGCCGGCCGCTGCGGTACAGCGCCACCATCAGCAGCTCGCGCAGCCGCTCGCGCAGCGGGTGCGCGGCGGTGAGCGCGGTCAGCTCGGAGACTGCCTCCGCATGGCAGCCGACCTCCAGGTCCAGGTCGAGCCGGGTCTCGGTGAGCTGGAGCCGCCACTCCTCCAGCCGGGTCCGCTGGTTGTCCGCGTACGGTCCCGGCACCGAGGCCAGCGCCTCGCCGTCCCACAGCCCCAGCACCTTGTTGATCAGGTTGCGCGCCTGGCAGCGGTCCCCGGCCGCGCGGGCCTTCTCCGCCTCGGCCGCCACGTCCTCCGCCAGGGTGAGGTCGAGCGCGTTCCGGTCGATCCGGATCGCGTACCCGCCCGACTCGCTCACCAGGGTGTCCTGGCCCAGGGTCTTGCGGAGCCGGGAGGCGTACGTCCGGATCGTGGCCAGAGCCTGCGAGGGCGGGTCCTCGCCCCAGAACGCGTCGATCAGCTCGCCCGCGGTGGCCGTCCGGCCCTCGCGCAGCAGCAGCGCGGTGAGCAGGGCGCGCTGCTGGGGCGAGCCGGAGGAGAGCAGCTCCGGGCCCCGCCAGGCCCGCACGGGGCCGAGCACGGTGAACCTGAGGGCGTCCGGCGTACCCGGTTTCTCCGGAGCGCGCTGCTCCGGTACGCGCACGCGTGGCCCGTTGTCACGGTCCATTGATGCCCCCCTGTCCTGCTCGCCTGCCGGTCCCGCTCGTCTGCGGATCCTGCCGGTGGTGCCCGCGCCCGAAAGTCCGCCGTGCGCCGAAGTGCGGTGTGCATCCGGATGGCGCGGTACCGCTGGTATCGCGCTCAACAGTCTGCCTTGTCCCGGGCTGACTCGTCAGCAGTGGGTGACGCTCTGCACAAGCCCTCGACAACGATTCGGGAACCACGCACCGTGCCGTGCTCTCCGCCGGGTCCCACGTCAATGCGCGCACCATAGCTGACGGTTCGTCAGATCGGCGCTACCGTGGAACGCATGGAGACCTTCCCGAAGATCATCTCGGTGGACGACCACACGGTGGAGCCCGCTCATGTCTGGCGGGACCGGCTCCCGTCCAGATACGCGGACTCCGGGCCCCGCGTCGTCCGCGCACCGCTGAAGGAAATGACCTTCATGGGCGGCAAGTTCGCGCCCGTGATGGGCGCGAAGGGCGACGACGGGCCGGTCGGCGACTGGTGGGTGTACGAGGACCTGCACCGCCCGCTCACCCGCCTGGACACGGCTGTCGGCTACGACAGGGACGAGATCAAGCTGGAGATCATCACCTACGAGCAGATGCGTCCGGGCTCCTTCTCGGTCCCGGACCGGCTCGCCGACATGGACGTCAACCACGTCCAGTCCGCGCTCTGCTTCCCGACCTTCCCGCGCTTCTGCGGGCAGACGTTCACCGAAGCGAAGGACCGCGAGCTGGGGCTCCTCGGCGTGCGCGCGTACAACGACTGGATGGTGGAGGAGTGGTGCGGCCCCGAGGCGCACGGCCGCCTCATCCCGCTCACCCTGGTCCCGCTGTGGGACGCGGAACTGGCCGCCGCCGAGGTACGGCGCAACGCGGCACGGGGCGTGCGCGCGGTCGCATTCTCCGAGATACCTCCCCATCTCGGGCTCCCGTCCATACATGCGGACGACTGGGATCCGTTCCTCGCGGCCTGCGATGAGACGGGCACCGTCATCGCCATGCACATCGGCTCCTCGTCGAGGATGCCGTCCACCTCCGCCGACGCCCCGCCCGCCGTCGGCTCCACCATCACCTTCGCCAACTGCTGCTTCTCGATGGTCGACTGGCTGATGAGCGGCAAGTTCGAACGCTTCCCCAACCTGAAGATCATGTACGCGGAGGGGCAGATCGGCTGGATCCCGTACATCCTGGAACGCGCCGACGTGGTCTGGGAGGAGAACCGGGCCTGGGGCGGCGTCGCCGAGAAGGTCCACCGGCCGCCGTCCGAGCTGTTCGCCGAGCACGTCCACGGCTGCTTCTTCGACGATGCCTTCGGGCTGAAGAACCTCGACGCGATCGGCGTCGGCAACGTCCTGTACGAGACGGACTACCCGCACTCCGACTCCACCTGGCCCCGCTCCCGCGAGGTCGGCGAGGAACAGATGGGCCACCTCGCCCCGGACGTCGTCGACCGGATCGTGCGCGGCAACGCGATCGAGCTGCTGGGGCTCACGGAGGACGGGCTCTGGGCGGGGCCGTGAGCCTCGGTGCCCAGGGCGTGCGTACGGGGAGGCGGCCCGCGCCTCCCCGTACGCACCGCGTCAGATCTTCGCCACCGGCTCCTGGAGCTCCGTCACCCACTGCGTCCGGTCCGGCGGGCACTCCAGGTTGACCTCGCGGCTGTAGCCCGTGGAGCGGTAACCGTTGGCGTCCAGCCAGCGGGCCAGGGTGTGGGTCGTGGGCAGTACGTCGTCCATCGCGCCGCGGTGCACGATCGTCGCCGCCTCGAACGCCGGCAGCTCCACCACCCGCACCCCCGTGTCCCCGACCGCGCCCACCGGGGCCGACACCGTCACCCCGGCGTGCACGACGATCGCGCCG
Source organism: Streptomyces sp. man185 (assembly GCA_002551355.1). Taxonomy (GTDB): domain Bacteria; phylum Actinomycetota; class Actinomycetes; order Streptomycetales; family Streptomycetaceae; genus Streptomyces. The sequence goes on from NTHE01000096.1 coordinate 13,026, forward strand.
CCGCCCCCTGGCGCGTCCTCGTACCGCGCGATCCCGGGGCCGGCGGGCCGCACGCCCGCGCCCTCCAGGAGGGGGAAGAGCCGCTCGTACAGCGGGCCGATCACCGGCCCGATGTCCTGCGGCTGGTAGCTCGCGGCCGTCCCGGTCAGCTCGGCCACCCGGACCGCAGGAACGGTCTTGATCACAACGTCGTCGGCAGGCATGCGCCCCTCGCTCTCGATCGACCGGAGCCTCGCCTCGACCCGGGCCAGCCGCGCCGTCGCGGCTGCCGCGGCCTCCGCCAGCTCCGCCCGCCGCAGCCGCAGCATGCCGCGCAGCTCCTGAGGACCCAGCTGCTCGTCCAGGACCGCTCCCACCTGCTGGAGCGTGAAGCCGAGGTCCTTGAGCGCGATGATCCGGTTGAGCCGGGCGAGCTGGGCCGCACCGTAGAGGCGGTAGCCGGTGGCGGGGTCGATGCGGACCGGGCGCAGCAGCCCGATGGCGTCGTAATGACGCAGCATCCGGGGCGACACCCGTCCGTACCTGGCGAAATCTCCGATGGTGAACATGATGGCTCCCACTGCACCGCCTCACACGGTGTCAAGGTCAAGCACCGGCCGGACCCGGGCCGCCGTACACAGGCAGGAGCCCCGTTCCTCCGCCGAAGCGGGGGAGCGGGGCTCCTTGGTTACTGCTGTGTACGGCCGCGATCGACCGACCCGGGCAACTAGGCCGGGGTGACGTTCTCAGCCTGCGGACCCTTGGGTCCCTGAGTGACGTCGAAGTTCACGACCTGGTTCTCCTCGAGGGAGCGGAACCCGGACGCGTTGATCGCGGAGTAGTGAACGAAGACATCCGGGCCGCCGCCGTCCTGGGCGATGAAGCCGAAGCCCTTTTCAGCGTTGAACCACTTGACGGTTCCGGTAGCCATAAGCCCTCCTTGGGCCAAAGGGTTGCCCTGCTCCAGAACCTGCAAACAAGTCTGAAAACTACAAAAGCCTGCGGGTTACATGCTCCGCAGGCTCTGTACTGCAAGGGAAACCAAACTGCAACTTGCGGGCGAGCCTAGCACGCAGTCTCCGGAGAGCGGTAGAGGGAAAGATCACTTCACCCGAAGGTTTGACGGCCCCCGTCGGACGTCCGGCGGGAGGGCTGCGCGGGGGCCTCCGGAAGGGGGCGCGGAGTGGAGTAAGGGCGGGGCGCGGGACGGGGCGCACGGGCCCCGGTGGTGCCCGCGGCCGGATGCGGGTCTAGCCTCGCGATGTGGACAATTCAACCGTCTCCCCCCGCGAAGGCGACGACGACCGTCGCAGCCGGCCCCGCGTCGGCCACATCCAGTTCCTGAACTGCCTCCCCCTCTACTGGGGCCTGGCGCGGACCGGAACCCTGCTCGACCTGGAGCTCTCCAAGGACACCCCGGAGCGGCTCAGCGAGCAGCTGATCAGGGGGGACCTGGACATCGGCCCGGTCACCCTCGTGGAGTACCTGCGCAACGCCGACGACCTGGTGGCCTTCCCCGACATCGCGGTCGGCTGCGACGGGCCCGTGATGTCCTGCGTGATCGTCTCCCAGCTCCCGCTGGAGCAGCTCGACCGCGCCCGGGTGGCGCTCGGCTCGACCTCCCGCACCTCGGTGCGGCTGGCCCAGCTGCTGCTGTCCGAGCGCTACGGCGTCCGGCCCGACTACTACACCTGCCCGCCCGACCTGGGCCTGATGATGCAGGAGGCGGACGCCGCCGTGCTGATCGGCGACGCCGCGCTGCGCGCCAACCTGCACGACGCCCCCCGGCTCGGGCTCCAGGTCCACGACCTGGGCCGGATGTGGAAGGAGTGGACGGGGCTGCCGTTCGTCTTCGCGGTCTGGGCGGCCCGCAAGGACTTCCTCGCTGCGCACCCCGAACAGACGGCCCAGGTCCACGAGGCGTTCCTGGCCTCCCGGGACCTCTCCCTGGAGGAGGTCGCCAAGGTCGCGGAGCAGGCGGCCCGCTGGGAGGCCTTCGACGCGAAGGTGCTGGAGCAGTACTTCACGACGCTCGACTTCCGCTTCGGTCCGGACCAACTGGCCGGCGTCCGCGAGTTCGCCCGCCGTACGGGCCGGGACACGGGTTACCCGGCCGACGTCCACGTGGAGCTGCTCGGCGGCTGAACCGGGGATCTCGGCGGCCGCCCACCCGGGAAAGGAGGAATTCCCTTTCCCGTTCCCGGGCAGGCAATCCCGATAGGCCTGCCGGCTACGGAATGACGGGCTGCGCAACAACACATTCGCGCCTTTCCCCGGGGCGAAATGATCCCCTCCTGACCGGAGAAGGGGGAATGGTCCGGCCGTTTCCCGGTGACCGTGCCGGTGGCGCGCCCTAGGCTTCGGTCCGGGTCCGGGCCGTCCACACGGTTGACCGTCGGCAGTTCACCGTCCGCAGGGGTCACAGGGGGAGTCCAATATGCAGCCGCTGGAAGCGGGCGAACCGCACACCATCGGTGCCTACCGGCTGCTCGGCAGGCTCGGCGCGGGCGGTATGGGCCGGGTCTATCTCGGCCGCAGCGCGGGTGGGCGCACGGTCGCGGTCAAGGTGGTCCACCCCCACTTCGCCCTCGACGAGCAGTTCCGCGCCCGGTTCCGGCGCGAGGTGGAGTCCGCCCGGCGCATCGGCGCCCAGTGGACGGCGCCCGTGCTGGACGCCGACCCGGACGCCCCGGTGCCGTGGGTGGCCACCGGTTACGTCGCCGGGCCGCCGCTCTCCCAGGCGGTCACCGAGCACGGTCCGCTGCCCGAGCACGCGGTACGCACCCTGGGCGCGGGTCTCGCCGAGGCCCTCGCAGCCGTCCACGACCAGGGCATCGTCCACCGCGACGTGAAGCCGTCCAACGTGCTGCTCGCCCTCGACGGCCCCCGCCTCATCGACTTCGGCATCGCGCGGGCCCTCGGCGCGACCGTCTCGCTGACCTCCACCGGCGTCTCCGTCGGCTCGCCCGGTTACATGGCGCCCGAGCAGATCCGGGGCCGGGACGTCTCCGGCGCGGCCGACGTCTTCTCGCTGGGCGCGGTGCTCGCGTACGCGGCGACGGGTGCGGCCCCCTTCCCGGGCGACTCCTCCGCCGTACTCCTCTACAAGGTGGTCCACGAGGAACCCGAACTGGGCGACCTGGAGGGCGAGCTGCGCGAGGTGGTCGAGGGCTGCCTCGCCAAGGACCCGGCGGCCCGCCCCGCCCCGGCCGACCTCGCCCGGGTGCTGGCTCCCGGCGGGGCGGCGGCGATGGTGGCGGGCGGCTGGCTGCCGGGCGGCCTGGTGCGCGAGGTGAGCCGGTCAGCGGTGGCGCTGCTGGACCTGGAACCGCAGGACGCGCCGGTGCAGTCGGGGCCGGTGCCCTTCAGCAGCGCGTCGCTGGGAGCGGGGGCCGGGCCTCGCCCCTGGCCGGGGGAGGCCGCACAGGGCCGGCCCGGCGCATCCGGCCCGCCCGCCCCGAACCCGCGGGAAGCGTCGTACGGGACACCGCGTCCGCAGGAGGCGCGGGATGAAGCGGCATCGGAAGCGCCGCGTCGAGTGCCGCAGGACGATGTGCCGTTCCGGACACCGCATCCGCAGGACGACGCGTACGGGACACCGCATCCGCAGGACGATTACGGGCCGCCGCCCCCTCCTCCGCCACCGATCCCTCCGCGTGCCAAGTCCACCCCCACCGGGCCCCCGGCCCCGGCGCATGCCGGGACCTACCGGCAGGGCGGCGACGGCACGCGCGGCACGAGCGGGCTGCCGGAGCAGCGCGGCGGCGATCCCCGCCTCTCCCTCTCCGTGAGCGCCGAGAACCGGCGGACCTCCGGCGAGCGGCGCGGCCGCCGCGTCAGCTGCACCGTCGCCCTGGCCGTGGCGGGCGCGCTCGCCGTCGTCACCCTCGGCACGGGCCTGCTCGACGGCTTCTTCCCGGGCGGCGACGCCGAGCGGGACCGGGGCAACGACGCCGCCGCGACCCCGTCGAGGTCCGCCTCCCCGCCCGACTCCGGGAAGCCGACGCCCGCCGAGTCCGACGACGCGAGCGGGGTCCCGGCCGGCGAGCTGCCGAAGGCGTACGTCGGCACCTGGGAGGGGCCCGTCACCGAGAAGACGACCGGCCAGCCCCATGGCACCCTCACCGCCGTCTTCACCGCGGGGAAGCGGGGCGAGAGGGTCGTCCGGATGAGCACGACCGTCTCCCAGCTCGGCATCACCGTCACCTGCAACAGCGTCGGCACCCTCGCCTCCGGCACCGCGAAGGAGCTGAACATCCGCGAGGCCACCGACCCGGACCGCCCCAGCACTCCCGGCCTGTGCACCGGCACCGAGGCCGACCTGGTCTTCCGTCTCGCCGACGACGGCACCCTGGACTACCGCTCGAAGGAACGCGCCGCCGGTCTCCCGTACGGGAAGCTCACCCGGTCCGGCGGCTGATCGCGCAAGGGGCTGGCGTACGCTGGATCGGTCCGTGGATCCTCAAAAAACCGCCGAAAGGTGACAGCCCGGTGACCGAGAAGGCCGACCTTCAGCCCGTCCTCGACCGAGCCGCCGAGGGCGGTCGGATCACCCCGGAGGAGGCGCTCGACCTCTACCGGTCCGCGCCTCTGCACGCGCTGGGCGCCGCCGCCGACGCCGTACGCCGCCGACGCTACGCCGGTACGGAACACATCGCGACGTACATCATCGAGCGCAACATCAACTACACCAACGTGTGCGTGACGGCCTGCAAGTTCTGCGCCTTCTACGCCCCGCCCAAGGCCACCGACAAGGGCTGGACCCGCGACCTCGACGACATCCTGCGCCGTTGCGCGGAGACCGTGGAGCTGGGCGGCACCCAGATCATGTTCCAGGGCGGCCACCACCCGGACTTCGGCGTGGAGTACTACGAAGAGCACTTCTCCGCGATCAAGAAGGCGTTCCCCCAGCTGGTCATCCACTCGCTGGGCGCCTCCGAGATCGAGCACATGGCCCGGATCTCGAAGGTCTCCGCCGAGGAGGCCATCAGCCGCATCCACGCCGCCGGGCTCGACTCCTTCGCCGGCGCGGGCGCCGAGCTGCTGCCCGCCCGGCCGCGCACCGCGATCGCCCCGCTCAAGGAGTCCGGCGAGCGGTGGCTGGAGATCATGGAGATCGCCCACGGCCTCGGTGTGGAGTCGACCTCCACCATGCTGATGGGCACCGGTGAGACCAACGCCGAGCGCATCGAGCACCTGAAGATGATCCGGGACGTGCAGGACCGCACCGGCGGGTTCCGCGCCTTCATCCCGTACACCTACCAGCCGGAGAACAACAAGCTGAAGGGCCAGACGCAGGCCACGCTCTTCGAGTACCTGCGGATGATCGCCATCGCCCGGCTCTTCCTCGACAACGTCGCCCACATCCAGGGCTCCTGGCTGACCACCGGCAAGGAGGTCGGCCAGCTGTCGCTGCACTACGGCGCGGACGACCTCGGCTCGATCATGCTGGAGGAGAACGTCGTCTCCTCGGCCGGGGCCAAGCACCGCTCCAACCGGCTGGAGATCATCGACCTGATCCGCAAGGCGGACCGGGTCCCCGCGCAGCGCGCCACGACGTACGAGCACCTCGTCGTGCACGACGACCCGGCGATGGACCCGGTCGACGAGCGCGTCGTCTCGCACATCTCGTCCACCGCGATCGAGGGCGGCACGGCCCACCCGGAGCTCAAGCTCCTCAGCGCCAACTGACGCGCCCGTGCTGACGATTCACGCCGCGCCGCTGCTCCTTCCGCTCGGTGCGGCGGCCGTCGTCGACGGGGCGGTGGCGGTGGACGGCGACCGGATCGCCGCCTTCGGGCCGTACGCGGAGGTCGCCGCCGCCCACCCGGCCGCCCGGGTCCGCCGCTGGCCCGGCCTCCTCACGCCCGGGCTGCGCCAGGACCGGGCCGCCGAACTGCTCACCCGCTGCTACCACCCGGACCCCCGCGAGGCCGACGAGCTGGGCGAACTCCCGCTCCGGGGCGAGGAGTTCGAGCGGCTGGCGGCGACGATGGACACGGCCCGGCGGGCCGGCAGCGTCCGGCGCGGGCTCCAGCGGATGCTGCGGCACGGCACCACGCACGTGGCGGGCCCCTTCGGTGCGGACGACCCGGCGCTGCGCACCGCCGTCGCGAGGTCGGGGCTTGTCCAGGTCCCGGCCCCGCCCGTGAGCGAGCGGTCCGGCGAGCCCCCGCCCGTACGGGACGGTCTGCCGGACCTGGATCCCTTCGAGGCGGGCGGCGATCTGGCCCGTACGGCGCACGGACCGCTGAGGGTGGGCGGCCGGGCCGACCTCGCCGCCTTCGACGTGGCCGACGAGGCGGCGCTGTACGGGGGAGGGCCCCGGCCCTGCGTGGCGACCGTGCTGGCGGGGCGGCTCGTGCACCGCGCCCGCTGAGGCCGCCTCCCCCGCAGTCGTCACGGCACCTTCGGGCCGCCCAGATAGCGTCCCTTCGCGTCGTACGGCCAGGCGTTGGCGACGCAGCCCCTCAGCCCGTCGATCTGCTGCATCATCGCGGGCGCGGGGCGGCCCTTCCCCGGGCAGGTCTCGTGGCCGCGCCCCAGCCAGTGGCCGACCTCGTGGTTCACGATCAGCGCCCGGTACTCGGAGACCGGCCCGTCGAACTGCGGTGAACCGAGCTGCCAGCGCTTCAGGTTGACCATCACCTTCTCGCCGCCCCGGCAGTTGACCTCGCCGCGCGTGTTCAGGCCGTACTCGCCGCACATCCGGTCCGTGGTCGCCGGAGTGGCGATCCGGATCACCAGTCCGGCCGATCCGTCGGCGACCTGGCGGAACGAGCGCTCGCCGCCGTGACTCCAGCCGCGCGGGTCGGCGAGGACGTCGGCGATGTCGGCGGCGGCCCGGTCGGGGTCGACGCCGATGCCGTTCTCCACCTCGACCCGGTAGGCGCTGCCCCTGCCCTTCGCCGTGACGCCCGCCCGGGCCACGGTGAACGTGCCGGGCCCCGAGGCGGGGATGTCCTCGGCCCGGGGGTCGTCGTCCGCGTCCGCCCCGGCCTCGGCCGAAGGGCTGGTGGACGGGGTCGGCGGGGGAGTGGGCGCGGGGGCGTCCTCCAGCGGCTCCGACGCGTTGTCCCGCCCGCCCGCCGGAGCCGTACGGGACGGGGCCGGGGCCGCGTCGGCCGGGCCGCCCCCGGACTGCCAGGGGCGGCCCACGAGGAGCGCCGCCCCCGCCACGACCGCGAGCGCCAGCACGGCGAGGC
>NTHE01000097.1 GCA_002551355.1 Streptomyces sp. man185
GCCGCGGGCCGTGACACACGTTCTGTGTCACGGCCCGCGGCTCTTGGTGCTGCTGTGCGGTGTTACGCGGTCAGGCAGACTTTCTGCTGTCCCGCGGGTGCACGGCGATGTTCATGGCTCCGGAGCGCAGAACCGCCAGCCTCTCGGCCAGCACCTCCTCCAGCTCCTCGCGGGTGCGCCGCTCCATGAGCATGTCCCAGTGCGTGCGCGCCGGCTTGCCCTTCTTCTCCTCGGGGCCATCCCCGTCCACCAGGAGTGCCTGGGCGCCGCACGCCTTGCACTCCCACTCCGGCGGAATCTCTGCCTCTACCGAGAACGGCATCTCGAATCGATGTCCGTTCTGGCATGCGTACTCCACCGCCTGGCGCGGGGCCAGATCGATGCCGCGGTCCGTCTCGTAGCTGGTAACCACAAGTCGCGTGCCGCGGAGAGCTCGCTCACTCATGAATCGTGCCTCCCGGGCTTGTCGCCCACAGGACAAAATGTCGCTGTCGTCGTCATCCGGTCAACGTCCGGTCGGCGGTAAAGATTCCCGTTGCGGGTCATGCGTCGCCCGTCGTGCCGCTGCTTTATCTGGGTTGAGTACCCGCCCATGCCCGGTTTGTCACCTCTGGTGGATGTTGTCACCCAACGGTTGAGCCGTTTCCACTGGCAGTAACGGTCCTCCGGGCAGGCCAAAGACGTATACTACCGGCCTTTGACTTCAACGTCTAAATCCGTTCCGGTACGGGATTGCCCGCGGCCTCCACCGCACGCCTCACCGGGACCCGCGCGAGCAGCACCGCGCCGAGGGCGAAGAACGCGACCAGCGAGATGATCGCGTCCCGATAGCTGCCGGTCAGCTGGTACGCCAGACCGAACACCAGGGGCCCCAGCCAGCTCAGTCCGCGGTCGCTCATCTCGTACGCGGAGAAGTACTCCGCCTCCTTGCCGCGCGGCACCAGATGCGAGAACAAGGACCGGGACAGGGCCTGGCTCCCGCCCAGCACCAGTCCGATCGCCGCCGCCAGAACGAAGAAGAACACCGGCGCGTCGGCGGGCAGCAGATAGGCGGAGAGCAGGATCAGGGTCCAGATGACCAGCGACCCCAGAATCGTGCGCTTCGCGCCGTACGTCCGGGCGAGCCGTCCCATGCCGAGCGCCCCCGCCACCGCCAGGATCTGCACCAGCAGCACCGCGACGATCAGCGTCGTCTGATCCAGGCCCAGCTCCTCGGAGCCGTACAGCGAGGCCTGCGAGATCACCGTCTGGATCCCGTCGTTGTAGACGAGATAGGCCAGCAGGAAGGAGAGCGTCAGCGGGTGGCGGCGCATGTCGCGCAGGGTGGCCCGCAGCTGTTTCCAGCCGGAGCCGACCGCTCCCTCGCCGTCCGGCCTCACCCGGCGGTCGCGCAGCCGGCGCAGCGGTACGAGGGTGAACGCGCCCCACCACACACCGGCCGAGGCGAGACAGATCCGCACCGCGTCGGACTCCGCGAGCCCGAAGGACTCGTGGCCGGTGTACAGGATCAGGTTGAGGACCAGGACGAGGGCGCCCGAGGTGTAGCCGAAGGCCCAGCCGCGCGAGGAGACCGCGTCGCGCTCCTTCGGCTCGGAGATCTGCGGCAGGTAGGCGTTGTACAGGACCATCGACACGGAGATCGACGCGTTCGCCACGATCAGCAGGAACGCGCCCAGCAGATAGCGGTGACCGTCCAGGAAGAACATTGCCGCCGTCGCCGCCGCCCCGGTGTAGGCGGCCGCCGCCAGCAGTGGCTTCTTGCGCCCCGTACGGTCCGCCGCCGCGCCCACGATCGGCATCAGGATCACGGCCACCACGATGGAGGCCGAGACGGAGTACGCGAACAGCGAGCCCGCGCGCACGGGTATGCCCAGCGGGTGCACGAACCCGTCGGGGTCCGCCGCCGCCTTCGCGATCGACGTCAGATACGGACCGAGGAAGACGGTCAGCACACTGGTGGAGTAGACGGAGCACGCGAAGTCGTAGAAATACCAGCCGTGCTGCTCCCGCTTGCGGGCGGCCGCCGTTTCGTCGACCGGCGGCCGTCCGGACGGATCGGCCGTTCCTGCGGTCCCGGTGCTCACGCCGCGTCCCCTCGCTCGTCCCCTGTGGACGCGGACGGACCGGGCGTCAGGACCATGCCCCCCGCTCGCTCAGCACCGTACGCAGCGTCTCGATGTGATCGGTCATGATGCCATCCACACCGAGGTCCAGGAGCGCCGCCATCCTCTCCGGCTCGTTCACCGTCCAGACGTGCACCTGGAGCCCGAGCGCGTGCGCCGTGCGGACGAAGCGGGCGTCCACCACGGGGACGCCGCCCTGCCGCTCCGGCACCTGGGCGCAGACCGCGCCCGGGCGCAGCGGCGCCGGGATGCCGTACGACCGCAGACGCAAGCCCAGGACGCCGCGCACCCCGTACGAGGTGGCGAGCCGGGGCCCCGCCAGGCGATGCGCGCGGGCCACCCGGGCCTCCGAGAACGAGCCGACGCAGATCCGGTCCCAGGCGTCGGTGCGGCGGACCAGGGCGAGCAGCGGTTCCAGCGCCGACTCGGCCTTCAGGTCCACGTTCCAGCGGGCCCCGGGGAACTCCTCCAGCAGCTCCTCGAAGAGCGGGAGCGGTTCGCCGCCCCCGACCCGGGCCCGGCTCACCTCGCTCCAGGGCAGCTCGGCGATCCGGCCCCGGGCGTCGGTCACCCGGTCCAGCGTCGCGTCGTGGAAGGCGACCAGCCGGCCGTCCGCCGTGGTGTGCACGTCGGTCTCGAAGTAGCGGTAGCCCGCCTCCGACGCCCTGCGGAAGGCGGTCACGGTGTTCTCCGCGCCGTCCGCCGCCCCGCCGCGATGGGCGAAGGGGATCGGCGTCGGATGGTCCAGATAGGGGTGGCTCGACTTCACTGCGGCAGTATGGCCTGCCCGGACGTCGGAGCGGCAACGGGCCCGGAACCGGCGGCCGGCGCGGGGGTGGACGGCTCGCCCGAGGCGACGTTGACCTTCGTGGCGACGGGCGAGGGCAGCGCGAACATCCGCAGGAAGAGCTGGGCCAGCGGGCCGATGGCCAGCGCGTACAGCACCGTGCCCGCCCCCAGCGAGCCGCCCAGGACGAAGCCGGTCACCACGACCGCCACCTCGATCGCCGTGCGGACCAGTCGGATCGAGCGGCCGGTGATGTGGTTCAGCCCGGTCATCAGCCCGTCCCGCGGCCCCGGCCCGAACCGGGCCGCGATGTACAGCCCGGTCGCCATGCCGTTGAGGACGATGCCGAGCAGCATCACCGGGATGCGGACGCCGAGTGCGTCCGGATCACCGACCACGGCGAGCGTCCCGTCCATCGCCAGCCCCACCACGAAGACGTTCGAGACCGTGCCGAGCCCCGGCCGTTGGCGCAGCGGGATCCACAGCAGCAGCACCACCGCGCCGACGATGATCGACACGACGCCGATCGAGATCCCGGTCCGCTCCGCGAGGCCCTGGTGCAGCACACCCCACGGCTCCAGGCCCAGACCCGCGCGCACCAGGAGCGCGGAGCTCGCCCCGTACAGCGCCAGACCGACGTACAGCTGGACCAGCCGCCGAGGGAGGTGAGTGGTGCTCCGGTCGGTGGTCCTGGCCACGTTGTGCCCCCTGAGGTAGTAGTAGTGGACTGCTTCATGTCACTCTGTGGCAGGGGATCGGCCACCAACTATGGCCAATTCGAGGAAGGTGGACTGATTTCGATGGCGCAGTGGACATCGACGGTCGGAGCGGCCCAGCTCGCCCGGCAGCTCCGGTCGCAGCAGGCCCGGCCCGCCGGACCCGGCGGCCGCAAGCCGCCCGCCTACCGCGCGCTCGCCGACGGCGTACGGCTGCTCGTCCTGGAAGGCCGGGTCCCGGTCGCCGCCCGGCTCCCTGCCGAACGCGAACTGGCCCTCGCCCTGTCGGTGAGCCGGACGACCGTCGCCGCCGCCTACGAGGCACTGCGCGCCGAAGGGTTCCTGGAGTCCCGGCGCGGCGCGGGCAGCTGGACCGCCGTCCCGGCCGGCAACCCGCTGCCCGCCCGCGGCCTCGAACCGCTGCCGCCGGAGTCGCTCGGCTCGATGATCGACCTGGGCTGCGCGGCCCTGCCCGCCCCCGAGCCCTGGCTGACCCGTGCCGTCCAGGGGGCGCTGGAGGAGCTGCCGCCGTACGCCCACACGCACGGCGACTACCCGGCCGGACTGCCCGCCCTGCGCCAGATGATCGCCGACCGCTACACCGTGCTCGGCGTCCCGACCATGCCCGAACAGATCATGGTCACCACCGGCGCGATGGGCGCCATCGACGCGATCTGCCACCTCTTCGCGGGCCGAGGCGAACGCATCGCGGTCGAGTCCCCCAGTTACGCCAACATCCTCCAGCTGATGCGCGAGACGGGCGCCCGGCTCGTCCCGGTCGCGATGGAGGAAGGACTCGGCGGCTGGGACATGAACCGCTGGCGCCAGGTGCTGCGGGACGCCGCGCCCCGGCTCGCCTATGTGGTGGCCGACTTCCACAACCCCACCGGCGCGCTCGCCGACGAACAGCGCCGCCGCGAACTGGTGGAGGCGGCGCGGTCCGCCGGAACGGTCCTGGTCGTCGACGAGACCATGAACGAACTCCGCCTGGACGCCGACATCGACATGCCGCGCCGGGTCTGCGCCTTCGACCCGGCCGGCAGCACGGTCCTGACCGTCGGCTCGGCCAGCAAGGCCTTCTGGGCCGGCATGCGGATCGGCTGGGTGCGCGCGGCCCCGGACGTCATCCGCAGCCTGGTCGCCGCCCGCGCCTACGCCGACATGGGCACCCCCGTCCTGGAACAGCTCGCCATCAACTGGCTCATGGGCACGGGCGGCTGGGAACAGGCCGTCGAGATCCGGCGGAGCCAGGCGCGGGAGAACCGGGACGCCCTGGTCGCGGCGGTGCGCCGGGAGCTGCCGGACTGGGAGTTCGCCGTGCCGCGCGGCGGACTGACGCTGTGGGTACGCACCGGCGGCATCTCCGGATCCCGGCTGGCGGTGGCGGGTGAACGCGTCGGAGTCCGCGTGCCGTCGGGCCCCCGCTTCGGGGTCGACGGGGCCTTCGAGGGATACGTGCGGCTGCCGTTCACGGTGAGCGGTCCGGTCGCCGACGAGGCGGCCGTACGCCTGGCCGCGGCGGTGGACCTGGTGCGCTCCGGGGCGGGTGCGGGAGCCGACACCCCGCGCTCCTTCGTGGCCTGAGGTCTTACGCGACAGCGGCGGGCGGGGAGCGGACCATCAGGTCCGCTCCCCGCCCGCCGTGCTGTTCGCGTGCGCCGGATCAGCTCTCGGCGCCGGCCGGCTGCGCCTTCGCCAGCGGCTCGGACGGCCGGGCCTCGGCGACCATCGCCTCCACCGGAAGGGCCTCGACCGGACCGGTCTCCGCGTCCTCGGCCACAGCGACGGGCACCTGCTCCGTCGCCGGGCCCCCGTCGGCGGGCTCCCGCGAGGAGGCCGCCTCCATCGGGTCGCCCCGGCCGGGCAGCAGGTCGAGCACCGCCCGCCGGTGCGCGTCGCTCGTGGCGTCGTCGTACGGGTCCGGGGTGGCGGGCACCTGGAGCCGCAGGACCGGGCCCGCGCCCAGGCGGACGTAACCCCGTCCGGCGGGGACCTCGGGCGGCGGAGTCGTGTGCGGTGCGGCGCCGAGGACTGCTTCGATCTGCTCGCGGGAGGCCGGCCCGAGGACGGCGCGGGCGCGGGTGTGGGTCCGCACGGCCTCCGTGAGGGTGTCCAGCGCGTCGAACTGCTCGGCCAGCACGACGGTGACCTGGGCCGCCCGGCCGTGCCGCAGCGGGATCCGGAGCAGTTCCTGCGGGTCGGGCCTGCCGTCGGCCGCCGCGAGATGGCCCAGCACGCCGGGGCGGTCCAGCAGGATCCACAGCGGGCGGCGGATGTCGTCCGGCGCCGGACGGCCGCTCTGGCGGGCCAGGTTGGCGGTGATCAGGCGGCGCTCCGTCTCGTGCGCCGCCCATTCCAGAGTGGCCAGCGCCCCGCCGAGGCCGGACTCCACCGCGAGGACACCGGGGCGGCCGGACAGAGAGCCGTACTCACCGGCCCCGCCGCCGTCGACGATGATCACGTCGCCGTTCTGGAGGGCCTGGAGGGCGATCGAGCGGATCAGGGTCGTGGTGCCGCCGCCCGGCTGCCCGACGGCCAGCAGGTGCGGTTCGGTGGAGCGGCCGCCGGTCCGCCAGACCACCGGCGGGGCGTCCACCGTGGTGTCGCCGACGCGCACGGGGACGGTGCGCGAGACGGCGTCCGGGTCGGTGAAGCCGAGGACGCTCTCGCCGGGGGCGGTGACGAAGCGCTGGGCGGCGATCGTCGTGGGGAGCGCGTCCAGCACGGTCATGACGAGGCGGTTGGCCTCCTCGTCCCAGCCGAAGTGGTACTCGCGGCCCCGGCCGGACTTGGTGTGGAGCAGCTGCTCGATGCGGGAGCGGGCCGCGGCCTCGCCGTCCGTGAAGTACGCGGGGTAGGAGATGTGGAGGCGGGTGAGCCGCCCGTCCTGGTCGAAGGCGTAACCCTCGAAGGCCTTCGCCCAGTCGCCGCCGTGGGCGAACAGCGGATCGGGGTCGTCGGCCGTCGAGAAGTACGGCACGAGCGCCTCGTACAGCGACCGCAGGCGTGCGGTCTCCGTCTCGTCGGGCCCGGTTCTCACCGGGGTCCGCTCCCGCCCCTTCCAGGCGGCAGCGCCCATCACCGTGATCAGGGCCAGGATCGGTCCGTACGGGACGAGCGCCACCACGAGCACGCAGGCCGCGGCGAGGAACAGCTTGGGACCACGCCGTTCCTTGGGAGTCGCGACCCACTTCTGTCGGCCGGACACGGCCAGCAGCCGCAGACCGCGGACCACCGTGATCAGCGGATGGAGGACATCGGTGGCACTGTCGGCGGCCGTGCGCGCGATCTCTCTGCTGCGAGTGATCGAAGCGCTGCCGCTGCTCAGAATGCGGGGGAGTGGTCGCCGGGCCACGTCGGTCTCCTGAAGGGGTGGGAGCGGTTGCGGAGCGTCAGAACTTGATCCCGCCCAGCAGGCCGGCGAGGCTCGCCCCGCCCGCCGTGATGCTCGGGGCGATGGCGGTGCCGGCCAGGTAGAAGCCGAACAGGGCACAGACGATGGCGTGGGAGGCCTTGAGCCCGTCCTTCTTGAAGAACAGGAAGACGATGATGGCGAGCAGTACCACGCCCGAGATGGAAAGGATCATGAGCGGTTCTCTCCTGGTTGAAGGGGACAGTCACCATGAGTCCTTCCAGGATCACGGGAAGTATCTATACGACAAAAGGTGCAATCGAGTGAATATCCCGCGCTTTCACTTGACCGGCCCACAGAAGTCCGCTTCCAGGGAGCGGCATCACCCGGTCCGTGCCGGGCAGGATCAGCCGCGGTGATCCCTTGCCGCTCCCGGGCCGGGTCATGTCGGGCCGGTAGCAGTACCCTGTCGATTCACTCGTACGGCCCCCGTGCCGTACTCCCCACGAGGTCGACCGCGGCGGTGAACAGCCGCGGCAGCAGTCAAGGAAGGCGGTCCGTCCGATGAGCGAAACCCCCGATCCCGAGGTGGTCGAGCTGGCGACCAAGGTCTTCGACCTGGCGCGCACGGGCGACACCGAGGCCCTCACCGCGTACGTCGAGGCCGGAGTCCCCGCCAACCTCACCAACGACCGGGGCGACACGCTGCTGATGCTCGCCGCCTACCACGGGCACGCCGCCACGGTCGCCGCCCTCGTCGCCCGCGAGGCCGACCCGGACCGGGCCAACGACCGCGGGCAGACCCCGCTCGCCGGAGCCGTCTTCAAAGGGGAGGACGCCGTCATCGACGCCCTGCTCGCCGCGGGCGCCGACCCGGCCGCGGGAACCCCGTCCGCGCTGGACACGGCCCGGATGTTCGGCAAGTCCGACCTGCTGGAACGCTTCGGTGCGCGGTGAGACGCCGGCGGGGGCGCCCCTCGGCGCGTCCGCCGTGGGCTCCGCTGACCGGTCCGTCGTAAATGTGGTCGCGGTGGCGAAATGGCTGGGTCATCATGACGTCGCGGGCCCGCTCAGGGCCACCGACGAGAGGCAGAGGAAGATGCTCTACACCAGGCGAAAGACGGCGGTCGGCCGATCATGTCACTGCGCGGCGTAGCGGTGTCCCCCGGACACCCCCACGTGCCGAGAGGCACGGGGCACTGCACAGTCCCGGTTGCGTCGACAGCTTGATGTGAGGCTCTCTCCCATGTTCGATCCGTTCATAGCGCCGAGCGGCACCCTGCTCGGCCTTCTGCAGAGGGGTCGCGGCGACGGCACGCTCCACGCGCTCGCCGCTCCGCGCCCCGAGGCCCTCGCGGCCCTCAACCACTGCGTCGTGAGCGACCCTCGTCACGACTGGCAGGTGGAGAACCGCTCCCTCTACTACGCGCGCCTCTATCTCGACCTCGACGGCGGTATCGAGGAGATCGAGCGGCACCTCGCCGATCCCGACGACCACATGGATACTGATGACTCCCGCACCGGCCTTGCGCTGTCCGTCCTCGGCCACCTCGCCTCCTACGGACGCGACGACGCCCTGGCCCTGCTCCGCCGCTACGCGGCGACCGGCGCCAACTGGGCCTGGGCCCTGGACGAGCTCGCCCTGCGCGACGACGACGCCGGCCTGCGCTCCCTCGCGCTGCCCGTCCTCGCCCGCTTCCCGGCCACCGAACAGGGCGCGGCCGACCTCGCCGCCGCCGTACGCGACTCCTTCGAGCCACGCCCCTGGCGGCTGTGGGCCGACGACCCGCGCGAAGCGGTCGGCGCCCGGGTCAGGGCCGCCGGCGAACAGGGCTCGTTCGACCGATGGCAGCGCCAGATGCGCCCCGGGGGCCCCCGCCCCGGCTGGAGCGTCCAGGC
The DNA here is from genome assembly GCA_002551355.1 of Streptomyces sp. man185. Classification (GTDB taxonomy): domain Bacteria; phylum Actinomycetota; class Actinomycetes; order Streptomycetales; family Streptomycetaceae; genus Streptomyces. Next base: position 8,878 of record NTHE01000097.1, read on the forward strand.
CGTCTTCGACTGGGCCCAGCAGGCCCTGGAACGCGGTAGCGAACTGCACGTCCCCGCGGCCCGCTGCCTCACCGCCGTCGCCGGACCCGACGATCTGCCCCGGATCGTCGACGCCGCCCGCAGCGGCCCCGAAGGCGCACGCTGCGCCGCCCTGCACTACCTCGCGGAGGCCGGTGACTCCGTCGTCCTCGACCTCATCGAGGCCGCCGCCGACAGCCCCTCCCGCTCCGTCGCCGACACGGCCATCGCCGCCTTCGAGCGGATGACCTGTCCCGACGCCGTGGAGCGGGCCAGGCGCTGGGCCCACCGCCCCGACGCCCTCGGTGCCTCGGCCGCCGGAGTGCTCGCCTGCCGAGGCACCGCCCAGGACGCTCCCCAAGTCCTCGGCGCGCTGCGGGAGGCCGTACGCGGCGACGGGCCCGACGCCCCCCGGCTGTGGACCCTGGTCGACGGAGCCGGCCGGCTAGGCATCGCCTGCGCCGCCCCCGTACTGCGCCACGTCTACCGCGAGACGTCCTCCTCGCACCTGCGGGGCAGGGCCGCCCGCGCACTGGCCGCGACCGACCCGACCTTCGCGACCGGGTTCGCGGTGGAGTGCCTCTGGGACTGCGAGGAGACCACCCGCGAGGTGGCCGCCCTGCACGCCGAGACCGGAGACATCCGCGTCGCCGAACGCCTGCGCCGCCTCGCCGCCGACCCGGCCGAGGAGGCCGAGGTCCAGACGGCGGTACGGAGCCGGATCGGGCCGGACGCACCGGCCCTCTGAGCCGGCCCGACCCGGACAGGCCCCAGTCGCGCCCGGGAGGCCGCGGACTCTCTCTTCCTGCGGCCTCCCGCCCCCGGGCACAGAATGGCGTCATGACCGGACGCTGGGAGTTCTGGATCGACCGGGGCGGCACCTTCACCGATGTCGTGGGCCGTCGCCCCGACGGCAGGCTGATCACCCGCAAGCTCCTCTCCCACGACCCCGATCGCTACGACGACGCGGCCGTCGCCGGAATCCGCCTGCTCCTCGGCCTGGAGGCGGACGAACCGGTGCCCGCCGACCGGGTCGCCGCCGTCCGGATGGGCACCACCGTCGCCACCAACGCCCTGCTGGAGCGACGGGGCGAGCCGACGGTCCTGCTGATCACCGAGGGCTTCCGGGACGCGCTGCGGATCGCCTACCAGAACCGGCCCCGCCTCTTCGACCGCCGCATCGTCCTTCCCGAAACCGTCCACGAGCGCGTGATCGAGGTCCCCGAACGGATCGACGCCGAAGGCCGCACCGTACGGCCCCTGGAACTCGGCCCCGTACGCGAACAACTGCGCGCCGCCCACGCCGACGGGCTGCGCAGCGCCGCCGTCGTCCTGATGCACGGCTACCGCCACCCCGCCCACGAACGGGCCGTCGCCGACGCGGCCCGGGAGGCGGGCTTCAGCCAGGTCAGCAGCTCCCACGAGGTCAGCCCGCTGATCAGGCTCGTCCCGCGCGGCGACACCACGGTCGTCGACGCCTACCTCTCCCCGGTCCTCGGCCGGTACGTCGACGAGGTCGCCGCCCGCCTCGACGGGATCCGGCTGATGTTCCTGCAGTCCAACGGCGGCCTGCGCGAAGCCGCCCGCTTCCGAGGCAAGGACGCCGTCCTCTCCGGACCGGCCGGCGGCGTCGTCGGCATGGTCCGCACCTCGCAGCAGGCCGGACACGACCGCGTCATCGGGTTCGACATGGGCGGCACCTCCACCGACGTCTCCCACTACGCCGGAGCGTTCGAACGTGAGCTGGGCACGGAGGTCGCCGGGGTCCGGATGCGGGCCCCGATGATGAGCATCCACACCGTCGCGGCCGGCGGCGGCTCCGTCCTGCACTTCGACGGCAGCCGCTACCGCGTCGGACCCGACTCGGCCGGCGCCGACCCCGGCCCCTCCTGCTACCGCCGGGGCGGCCCCCTCACCGTCACCGACGCCAACGTCATGCTCGGCCGCGTCCAGCCCGGCCACTTTCCGGCCGTCTTCGGCGAGGACGGCGACCTCCCGCTCGACGCCGGCCTCGTACGCGAGCGGTTCACGGAGCTCGCCGACGAGGTGGGGCACGCCACCGGACGGCGGCCGGACGAGGCCGCGGTGGCGGCGGGCTTCCTGGAGATCGCCGTGCTCAACATGGCCAACGCCGTCAAGAAGATCTCCGTGCAGCGCGGGCACGACGTCACCCGCTACGCGCTGACCGGGTTCGGCGGCGCGGGCGGCCAGCACGTCTGCGCGGTCGCCGACGCCCTGGGCATCGACACCGTCCTCGTCCCCCCGCTCGCCGGGGTGCTCTCCGCGTACGGCATCGGCCTGGCCGACGCCACCGCGATGCGCGAGCAGTCGGTGGAGGAGGAGCTCGACACGCCCGCCCGGGAGCGCGTGGAGGAACTCTGCGCGGAGCTGGGCGACCGTACCCGCGAAGCCCTGCGCGCCGACGGGGTGCCGGACTCCGCGATCACCACCCGGGCCCGCGTCCTGCTGCGGTACGCCGGGACGGACGCGGCGCTGCCGGTGGACCTGGACACGGAGACCGCAATGGCCGAGGCGTTCGCCGCCGCCCACCGAACCCGGTTCGGCTTCACGATGGACAAGCCCGTCGTCGTCGAGACGGTCTCGGTCGAAGCCACCGGGGAGACCGGGGCCACCGGCCCGACCGGCGATGCCCCGACCGCCGCCCGGCCGGGGCCCCGTGACACCCCGCCGCGCCCGGCCGACACCGTGGACCTTCACGCCGAGGGGCGGTGGCGACGGGCCCCGCTGTACCGCCGGGCGGACCTGCGCCCCGCCGACACCGTCACCGGGCCCGCCGTCGTCGCCGAGGACGACGCCACCACCGTCGTCGACCCGGGCTGGCGGGCCGAAGCGGTCCCCACCGGACATCTCGTTCTCACCCGCAGCAGCCCCCGCCCCGAACGCACCGCCGTCGGCACCCGGGTGGACCCGGTGATGCTGGAGGTCTTCAACAACCTCTTCATGTCGATCGCCGAGCAGATGGGCGTGCGCCTGGAGAACACCGCCCACTCGGTCAACATCAAGGAGCGCCTCGACTTCTCCTGCGCGCTGTTCGACGCCGAGGGCAACCTGATCGCCAACGCCCCGCACATCCCGGTGCACCTCGGCTCGATGGGCGAGTCGATCAAGGAGGTCCTGCGGCGCAACGAGGGCGCCCTGCGCCCCGGCGACGTCTACGCCGTCAACGACCCGTACCACGGTGGCACCCACCTGCCCGATGTCACCGTGGTGACCCCCGTGTTCGACGAGGACGAGGACGAGGGGGAGGGCGAGAACGAGGGGCACGGTACGCCACGGCTGCGCTTCCTGGTCGCCTCGCGCGGGCACCACGCGGAGATCGGCGGCATCACCCCCGGCTCCATGCCCGCATTCAGCCGGACGATCCACGAGGAGGGCGTGCTCTTCGACAACTGGCTGCTCGTCCGCGACGGCCGGCTGCGCGAGGAGGCGACCCGCGACCTGCTCGCCTCCGCCCCGTACCCCTCCCGCAACCCGGACACCAACCTCGCCGACCTGCGTGCCCAGATCGCCGCCAACGAGAAGGGCATCGCCGAACTGCGGCGCATGGTGGACCAGTTCGGGGCCGACGTCGTGGACGCCTACATGGGCCACGTCCAGGACAACGCCGAGGAGTCCGTACGCCGCATCGTCGCCGGACTGCACGACGGCCACTGCCGGTACGAGACCGACAGCGGCGCCGTCATCCAGGTCCGGCTGACCGTGAACCGGGACGCCCGCAGCGCCCGCCTCGACTTCACCGGCACCTCGCCCCAGCAGCCCGGCAACGCCAACACGCCCAGGTCCGTCGTGATGGCCGCCGTCCTCTACGTCTTCCGCACCCTTGTGGGGGAGGACATCCCGCTCAACAGCGGCTGCCTCAAACCCTTGGACGTGACCATTCCGCCCGGTTCCATGCTCGACCCCGCCTACCCGGCCGCGACCGTCGCCGGCAACGTGGAGACCTCCCAGGCGGTCACCGGAGCCCTGTACGGAGCGATCGGCGGGCAGGCCGAGGGCTCCGGCACGATGAACAACCTCACCTTCGGCAACGAGCACGTCCAGTACTACGAGACGGTCGCCAGCGGCTCCGGAGCGGGCGACGGCTTCGCCGGCGCCGACGCCGTGCAGACCCATATGACCAACTCCCGGCTCACCGACCCCGAGATCCTGGAGTGGCGGCTGCCGGTCCGCCTGGAGTCCTTCGCCGTACGGGAGGACAGCGGGGGAGCGGGGCAGTGGCGCGGCGGCGACGGCGTCGAGCGCCGCATCCGCTTCCTGGAACCCGTCACGATCGCCCTGCTCTCCGGACACCGCCGCGTCCCGCCGTACGGAGCGGACGGCGGGGAGCCCGGGGCGCTCGGCGGCCAGCACATCGAGCGGGCGGACGGCGGGACGGTCCTGCTGAAGGGGTGCGACACCGCCGAACTGGACGCCGGAGACGTGCTCGTGGTCCGCACACCGGGTGGCGGGGGATACGGCCGCGCGGGGTCGTAGCCCCGCGTACGGGACCGGTCGCGCGTACGCCGTCGGGACCGGTCGCATAAACGCCGTTTCGACCGTTGTCAGTGCGAGGACCTAATCTGTCCCACGTGACTTCGCCTGCCTATCCGGACACCGCCTCGCCGCAGCTCAGCGCGGGGCCGCGGCCTGCCCCGGGCCCCGCCGCCGACGAGGGGCTCTCGCGTCGGCTGCGCGCGCTCGCCTGCACGGCGCCGCTGCACGACCTGGACGTCCGCAAGGCGAATCTGGCCGGCGAGTACACGGTGTACGCCATGGCGGAGGTCGCCCTCGCCGCGATCGACCACGTCACGCTCAACATGGACTTCGACACCGGGGCCGACCACGACCAGATAGTGGCCAGACTGCTGCCCCGGGTCGGCGCCCAGGCCCCCGACCGCCCCGTCGCCGAGCACGAACGGGTCGCCCGCTGGGTCCTGGAGAACCTGATCAACGTCGGCAGCGTCGACCGGGGCTTCCGCGCGGTCTACGGCACCTACGGCCCCGACGGTGTCTACGTCCGCCGGGACTACGACTTCAAGCTGATCGAGGAGGTCCCCGGCTACGGCGGCACGGTCTACCTCCGCGCCACCGACGAAGCGGTCAACGTCCTCGTCGGAGCGCTGGACACCGATGTCACCAGCGCCCAGATCGCCGCCGAGGTGAAGCTGGAGGTCCTGATCAGCCGGGGCCGCCTCGCGGACGCCCAGCTCGCCGCCGAACAGGCCCGCTACCGCACCGTGCAGTACGCCGAGACCCTGCGCCGCACCCTGGAGGCCACCCGGCGCAACGTCCGCGCCGTCGACTGGCTCCACACCGTCCCGGACATGATCGCCGAGGCCCTCGACCACGTGGCCGACCGCTACCGCCACGAGAACGCGATCCTCACCAACATCCGCAAGGCCCGCGACGAGGCCGAGGACCCCGAGCACAAGCGCCGGGCCGCCGAGCTCGTCGACATCGTCAAGGACTGCATCCGCCGCCACACCCAGCTCCAGTCCCGGCTCCTGGAAGCGGGGCCCCTCTTCCGCGCGGAACAGGACCGGCAGGCCTTCGCCCCGCCCGCCGCCCACGCGGGACTCGATCTGTACGGGCAGCTCCTCGCCCCTCTCCTCCCGCTCCCCGTCGAGCAGTCCACCCGGGCCACCGACGCCTTCTTCGCCCACGGCACCGGACTGCGCACCCCCACCGCCGTGCGGGTCGGGGACCTGGTCGACCTGCTGCTCACCCCGCCCCTGGAACGCGAACACCTGGGCGCGGAGATGCCCGAGCCCGACCTGATCGCCACCCCGGACGACAGCCGGTTCAGCGAGGAGCAGCTCGCCCGCGCCATGACCCTGCTCGACCTGGAGCACGACGCCCCGCGCCGCCTTTCCGGGCTGCTCGCGGAGGCCCGCCGCACCGGCGACAACGACCTGCCGTACCTGGTCGCGCTGCTCGCCGTGCACGCCGCCAGCCCGCCCGTCGGCACCGCCTACCGCCAGGGCGAGCGGCGCCTGCTGTTCGCCGTGGACGACGGGGCGGAGCTGGACGACCCCGAGTTCGGCGGCGCCGACCTCGTCGTGGGCACCGCCCTGCTGGACGCCGCCGGGATGGCCGCCGACCGCAAGGAGGCCTCGTGACCGGCCCCGCGCCCCTCGCCGCCTCTCCCATCGCGGTCGACCCCGCCAGCCCTCCGCACCCGCACCGCATCCGTACCGAGGAGTCCCAGCCGTGAGCGACCACGACGCCGAGCACCCCGACGCGTGGACCGAGCCCGCCGTGCACGCGGGCCCCACCACGACGCACGGGTCTCCCTCCACGACGTACGCGGCCGACTCCGCGCACAACCGTCCGCACGCCCCTGCGCACGCCGCCGAGCCGGCCGGGCAGACGCCCGTCACCCCGGCCGACGCGGCCGACGCCGCCCGGCTGGTCTCCTTCGGACTCCAGCCCAAGCTGCTGCCCGCCCGCGACGCCGAATACGCCGACCTGCTGCGGCGCTACCGAGAGGAGAGCGCCTTCGCCCGGCTCGCCGACGCCGTCGCCACCGGCCTCGGCCTCATCGTCCTGGAGGTCTCCCCGCGCGCCGGGATGGCCGTCACGGCAGGTGAGGACTCCGTCTTCGCCGTCCGCATGGGCGACTACGCCCGCCGCGCCTCCTCCGACGCCGCCGACCGCTTCCTGCACGGCCTCGCCCACCTCGCCGTCGCCGCCCTCGCCTTCCCGCGCCCCGAGGACCTCGCCGACGACGCGTACATCGGCCGCATCACGGTCAACGGCGTCGACGCCTTCGTACGCCAGGCCTGCCGGCGGCTGGAGGAGCGCGCCGAGGAGCAGGGCGACAACACCGACCCGACCAGCGACGCCCCGGGACTCGAAGCCGGCTGGCGGATCTACGCCCGCCGCAGCGCCACCGGCGCGACCAAGGACGCCCGCCGCCTCGCCGGATCCACCACCGGCATCATCGGCAAGGCCGTCGCCTTCCTCACCGACTCCGGCTTCCTCCAGCGCACCGGCGACGACGCGGGCGGCGCCTACCGCACCACCGCCCGCTACCAACTCCAGGTCCGTGACCTGGCGGGCAGCGCCGCCATGGCCGAACTGCTGGAGCTCGGCGTCGTCCCCGTCACCGACGGCTCCGCCACCCTCCTGCCGCCGCCCGACCCCGACAGCATGGAGCTGGCCGCCGACGCGGGCCTGCCCTTCCACTCCTGACCCCGCCCCGCCCGCATCCCGCTCCACCCCCGCTCACCGAACGACGAGAGTCCGCCGCCATGTACGAGTTGTCCCGGGTCCGTCTCTACTCCATCGGGCCTGCCGGTGCGCGCTACGCCGACACCGTCCTCGACCTGCGCGGCGTCGGCGCACCCGTCCCCCACCCCGCGCCCGCCCAGGCGGAGTTCTTCGAGGACGAGCCGGTCGGCCCACCCCGTCGCCCCGCCCCCGCCGGCGTCCTTTTCCTGGAGAACGGCGGCGGCAAGTCCGTCCTGCTGAAGCTGATCTTCTCGGTGATGCTCCCGGGTCACCGCAACACCCTCGGCGGCGCCAGCTCCGGCGTGCTGCGCAAGTTCCTCCTCGCCGACGACTGCGGACACGTCGCCCTGGAGTGGCAGCACACCCTCACCGGCGAGTGCGTCGTCGTCGGCAAGGTCAGCGAGTGGCGCGGCCGTCAGGTCTCCAACGACCCGCGCAAGTTCGCCGAAGCGTGGTACTCGTTCCGGCCCGGCCCCGGCCTCAGCCTGGACAGCCTGCCCGTCGCCGAATCCTCCGCCGTGGGCCGCCCCGCCGAGGGCGTCTCCGGCGCACGCGGCAGGCGGCGCACCATGAAGGGCTTCCGCGACGCGCTGATGGACGCGGGCAAGTTCTACGCGCACCTTGACGTGCACTGGGAAGAGATCCACGACCGCTGGAACGAACACCTCGGCGACCTCGGCCTCGACCCCGAACTCTTCCGCTACCAGCGCGAGATGAACGCCGACGAGGGCGAGGCCGCCGGACTCTTCGCGGTGAAGAAGGACTCCGACTTCACCGACCTGCTGCTCCGCGCCGTCACCGACACCCGCGACACCGACGGACTCGCCGACCTGGTCAGCGGCTTCGGTAACAAGCTGGGCCGCCGCGCCGAGCTGACCGCCGAACGCGACTTCACCGCAGGCTCCGTGGACCTCCTGGGCCGGATCGTCGAGGCCACCGACACCCGTGCCCGCGCCCGCGATATCCACGCCGGCGCCGAACGCCGCACCCGCAGCCTCGCCCGCCGCCTGGCCGCCCGCGCCGCCGAGGAGCGCGGCCGCACCGCCGAGCTGGCCGAACGGGTCACCGCCGCCGCCCACACCGTCACCGAGGCCGAGTCCACCCGGGGCAGCCGCTCCCTCATCGCCGCCGAACTCGCCTACCGGCACGCCTCGCTGGCCCTGACCGCCGCCGAGAAGAGCGCCGCCGCCGGACGCAAGGAGCTGGTCGAGGCCCGCACCCTGCACGCCGCCTGGCAGGCCGCCGAAGCCGTCCTGCGCCACCGCGCCGCCGCCGACCGCTCCGCCAGGGTCGCGGTCGCCATCCGCGAGGCCGAACGCGACGCCGCCCCCGCCCTCGCCGCCCGCAGCGCCGCCGCCACCGACCTCGTCCGCGCCCTGCACAAGGCAGCCGAGGAAGGCGAGCGCGTCGCCAACGAGGAGGAGGAGCGCTCCGACGTCCTCCAGGCCACCGGAGAACGAGCCCACCGCGACGCCACAGTCGCGGCCACCGAGGCCCAGCGCGCCCGCAGCGAGGCCGGACACCTGCGCCAGCGCCTCGCCGAGGTCGGCCAGGAGACCGCCGAAGCCGTCCGGGCCGGCTGGCTCGACGACACCGCGCCCGACGCCGACCCCGCCCGCGCGGCCCTCGCCGCCAGCGACGCCGAACAGTCCGCCGTCGCCTCCTGGGACACCGCCCGCGAGGCCGCGCGCATCGCCGCCGACACCGCCCGCGAGGCCGCCGCCGCCGAGAGCCGCGCCGAGCTGGCCGCCGCCCGCGCCGCCGACGGGGCCAAGGCCGCCGAGCAGAGTTACGAGGACGAGCTCCGCGCCGCCGCGTCCATCGCAGCCGACCCCCGCCTCGGCGACCTGCTGGGCCTGCCCTCCACCACCGGAGTTCCGCACCCCCGCCGGGAATCCGGCGACGAGGCGTCAGGGCCCGCGCACGGCGCCCCTGGGGCACCCGGCCGACCGGGCGACGACGGCACGACCACGGCCACCGACCCGGTCACCGCCGCCGGACCGTCCGCCGACCGCGCCGTGGCCCTCGCCGACCAGCCCACCACCGCTCAGCAGCCCCTGACCTCCGAGGAGTTCGACCGCAGCGCCGACGAGCTGCGCGACCTCCTCGACCAGTCCGTCGCCGCCGCCGAGCGCCGCCTCTTCGACCTGCGCACCGCCGCCGCCGACGACGCCCGCATCCTCGGCGCGCTCGGCGAGGGCGGACTGCTGCCGCCCGGCCCCGACGTCCTCGCCACCGTCGAATATCTCGGCGAGCACGGCATCCCCGCCCTGCCCGGCTGGCGCTACCTCGCCCAGGCCGTCGACCCGGCCGACCACGCCGCCGTCCTCGCCGCCCGCCCCGAGCTCGTCGACGGTGTCGTCATCACCGACCCCGACGCCCACACCCGCGCCCGCGAGGTCCTCGGCGGCGCGGCCCTGCTGCCGCGCTCGGCCGTGGCCGTCGGCACCGCCGCCGCGCTCCTCGCCCCCGTCCCGGCCCCCGGCACCGGCTCCGAGACCCGGAGCGACGGGGTCTTCCTCGTCCCGCCGAACCCGGCCATGCACGACGAACACGCCGCCGACGAGGAACGCCACGCGCTGCGCAGCCGCGCCGGCGCCCGGGACGAGGACATCAGGACGCTCGCCGCCCGCCTCTCCGGGGACCGCGCCCTCGCCTCCCGGATCGGCTCGTGGCGCGCCGACTGCCCGCCCGGCATGCTCGCCGAACTGGCCGAGGCCGCCGCCGCTGCCCGTACGGCCGCCGAGAGCGCCGAAGCCGTCCTCGCCGAGGCCCGCACCGCCCGCGCCGAGGCCGACGAGGCGGCCGCCGACACCGCCCGGGTCCGCGACGAACGCCAGGAAGCCGCCCAGCGGGCCCGCCGCGTCGCCGACGCCCTCGCAGGCCTCGCCCACCGGCTCCGTGAGCGCTCCGGCTGGCAGGCGCGCCTGCGTGAACTGGTCGACGAGGCCGCCGAGTCCGAGGCCCGCGCCGCCGTCTGCCTCGACCTCGCCCGGGCCGCCGACGAGGACCGCCGCGCCGCCCAGCGCGCCGG
>NTHE01000098.1 GCA_002551355.1 Streptomyces sp. man185
CCGCTCCTCCAGGCCGGTGACCGCTTCCGCGTCACCCGACACCGTCACCGAGACGGGCCCGTTGACCGCCGCGAGATCCACCCCGCCCGGCAGGACGAGTGCGTCCTCGGCCAGCCCCACGGCCAGCATCGCACCACCGGCGGGCAACGCGTCCATCAGCCTGCCGCGCGCCGAGACCAGGGCGCACGCGTCGTCCAGGGACAGCACCCCCGCACAATGCGCGGCGGCCAGCTCACCGACCGAGTGACCCACCAGCACATCCGGGGCAACCCCCCACGACTCCACCAGCCGGAACAGCGCCACCTCCACAGCGAACAAACCCGCCTGCGCGAACACCGTCCGCTCCAGCAGACCGGCATCCTCCCCGAACACCACCCCACGCAACGGACGGCCCACATCCACCCGCGCACACACCGCATCGAAAGCATCCGCGAAGACTCCGAACGCCTCGTACAACTCACGGCCCATCCCCGGCCGCTGCGACCCCTGACCCGGGAACAGGAACCCCGTACGCCCGGGTGCTACGACACCGTGCAGCACGCCTGGCGCGTCGTGGCCCGCTGTCACCGCGTCCAGGCGGGCCGCCAGTTCCTCGCGGTCGGTGGCGAAGACGGCTGTGCGGTGGTTCAGGGGGAAGCGGGTGATCGCCGACGACCGTGCGATCGCGGTCAGCGGTACGGATGGTTCGGCGTCCAGGAAGGATCGCAGCCGGGCCGCCTGGTCGCGCAGGGCGGCAGCGCCGTGCCCGGAGAGGAGCACGGGAAGCGTGAGGCCGGGCTGGGTGCTCTCCTCGTCGGGGGCGGCCGGTTCGGGTGCCGCCTCGATGACCGCGTGGGCGTTGGTGCCGCTGATGCCGAACGAGGACACACCCGCCCGGTAGGGCCGCTCCGTGGGGGGCAGGGTCACGTTCTCGGTGAGCAGTTGCACGGCGCCCGCCGACCAGTCCACGTGCGGCGTCGGCTCGTTGGCGTGCAGGGTGCGGGGCAGCACGCCGTGCCGCAGTGCCATGACCGTCTTGATGACGCCGGCGACGCCGGCCGCCGCCTGGGTGTGGCCGATGTTGGACTTCAGCGACCCCAGCCACAGCGGGCGGTCCGCGTCCCGGTCCTGCCCGTACGTGGCCAGCAGCGCCNATGTTGGACTTCAGCGACCCCAGCCACAGCGGGCGGTCCGCGTCCCGGTCCTGCCCGTACGTGGCCAGCAGCGCCTGTGCCTCGATCGGGTCGCCCAGCTTCGTGCCCGTGCCGTGCGCCTCCACCACGTCGACGTCGGAGGGTTCCAGACCGGCCGCTTCGAGGGCCGCCCGGATGACCCGCTGTTGTGCCAGGCCGTTGGGTGCGGTCAGTCCGTTGGAGGCGCCGTCGGAGTTGACGGCGGATCCTCGCAGGACGGCCAGGACGTGCTGCCCGTCGGCCAGGGCGTCGGACAGGCGGCGCAGGACCAGCACGCCCACGCCCTCGGACCACCCGGTGCCGTCGGCCTGTGCTCCGAATGCCTTGCAGCGGCCGTCCGGGGAGAGGCCGTCCTGCCGTGCGAACTCGACGAGGACGCCGGGTGTGGCCATCAGGGTGACGCCGCCCGCCAGGGCCATGGAGCACTCTCCCGCGCGCAGTGACTGCGCGGCCAGGTGCAGGGCCACCAGGGACGACGAGCACGCCGTGTCCACGGTCACCGCCGGGCCGTCGAACTCGAAGGCGTAGGCGATGCGGCCGGAGGCGACGCTGGCGGTCGTGCCGGTCAGCAGATAGCCCTCGGAGCTCTCGGCGGGCTCGTACATGCGGGGGCCGTAGTCCTGCGCGGTGGCGCCGACGAAGACACCGGTGCGGCTGCCGCGCAGGTCGGCCGGTTCGGTGCCGAGCCGCTCCAGGGCCTCCCACGTGACCTCGAGGAGCAGCCGCTGCTGCGGGTCCATGGCGGCGGCCTCACGCGGCGAGATTCCGAAGAGTGCGGCGTCGAAGCCCGCGATGTCGTCGAGGAATCCGCCGGCCGTGGGAAGTGGGGTGTCCAGGGCGGCCAGGGACGGCTGCCAGCCCCGGTCCCGGGGAAGGCCGGTCAGTACCTCGCGGCCCTCGCTGAGCGCTTCCCACAGCGCCGCGGGCGAGTCGATGCCGCCGGGGAAGCGGCAGGCCATGGCGGTGATGACGACAGGGTCGTCGGCGTCGGCGCGGGGCGGGGAGGCTGTGGTGCGGGAGGGGGTGGCGGTGTCGTCACCGCGCAGCGCGTCGCACAGACGGCGGGCGGCCGCGGCCGGGGTGGGGTGGTCGAAGAGGAAGGTGGGCGGCAGGGCGAGTCCGGTGGCGGAGGCGAGCCGGTCCCGCAGCTCGACCAGGGTCAGGGAGGCGATCCCGAGGGCCTTGAAGGGCAGCTCGGGGTCCACGTCCCCGGCTGCGGCGAACCCGCCGACCACGGCGGCGTGGGACCGGACCAGCTCCCCCACCGTGCCGCGGGCGGTCTGGAGGGAGAGGGCGCGCAGCCGGTCGCGCAGGGAGTTGTCCGGAGCAGCGGTGGTGTCAGGTTCGGCGCCGGTGTCCGGGGCGGGCCCGGCGGAGCCGTTCCACTGTGCGGCGGCGGCGCCGGGCCTCCAGTGGCGCTCTCGCTGGAAGGCGTAGGTGGGGAGGTCCACGACCGTGCCCGGTGGGGCGGGCAGGCGGACGTCGCGGCCGTGGGCGAGCAGTTCGGCAGCGGAGCCGAGGAGCCGCGCGCGTCCTCCTTCGCCGCGCCGCAGGGAGCCGACCACCGTGGTTTCGGGGACGTCCAGTTCGGCCAGGGTGTCGCGTACGGCGGCCACCAGCACCGGGTGGGGGGTGGCTTCGACGATGAAGCGGAAGTCCTCGTCGGCCAGCCGCCGGATCGCGGTGGAGAACTCGACGGTGGAGCGCAGGTTCCGGTACCAGTAGGCGGCGTCGAGGCCGGCGGTGTCCGTCCATTCCCCGGTGACGGTGGACAGGAACGGCAGCTCGGACGTACGGGGTTCGATGTCCGCGAGCGCGGTCAGCAGTTCGTCGTGGATCTGTTCGACGTGCGCCGAGTGCGAGGCGTAGTCCACCGGAATGCGCTTGGTGTCGGCGCCGTAGGACGCGCACCGTGCCGCGAAGTCGTCGAGTGCGTCGTCCGGCCCCGAGACCACGACCGCGGTGGGCCCGTTGTCGGCGGCGATCGAGAGCGTGGGCGTGTCGTCGAGCCACGGGCGCACCTGTGCGGCCCCGGCCTGTACGGACAGCATGCCGCCCTGCCCGGCGAGGGCGCCGATGGCGCGGCTGCGGAGGGCGACCACCTTGGCCGCGTCCTCCAGCGACAGCGCGCCCGCCACGCAGGCTGCGGCGATCTCGCCCTGGGAGTGTCCGGTGACGGCGTCGGGCACCACGCCCAGCGACCGCCAGGTCTCTGCCAGTGCCACCATCACGGCGAAGAGTGCGGGCTGCACCACGTCGACGCGCTCCAGCGTGGGCGCGCCCTCGGCGCCGTGCAGGACGTCCGTCAGTGAGAAGTCGGTGTGGGGGGCGAGTGCTTCCGCGCAGGCGTGGATCGTACGGGTGAACACTTCGTCGGTGTCGAGGAGTTCGGCGGCCATGGCGGGCCATTGCGAACCCTGCCCGGAGAAGATCATGGCCAGCCGCCCGGTGCGTGCGGTGCCCTCGCTGGTGCCGGGCGCCGGCAGTCCGGCGGCCACCGCGTCGAGCTGGGTGAGCAGCTGCTTCTGGTTCTCGGCGAGGAGCACGGCGCGTCGGGCGAAGCGGGTGCGGGTGGTGGCCAGGGAGTGCGCAACGTCCGCCACGGCCAGGTCGGCGCTCTCGACCGTGTCCTTCAGCCGGGCGGCCTGGGCGCGCAGCGCCTGCGCGGTGTGGCCGGAGATCAGCACGGGCACGGGGAGGGTGCTCCCGCCGGCGACGGGGGGCTTCGTGGCCGGGCGGGGCGCCGGGTCGGGTGCGGGGCCCAGCACCAGGTGGCAGTTGGTCCCTCCCATGCCGAACGAGCTGACTCCGACGAATCCTTTGCCGCCCAGGGGGGTCGCCTCGGTCTGGATCCGCAGGTTCAGCTGTTCCAGCGGGATACCGGCGGGTGCGGAGCGGAAGTTGAGGCTCGGCGGCACGGTGTTCCGTTCGACGGCGAGCGTGGCCTTCAGCAGGCCTGCGATGCCGGCGGCGCCTTCGAGGTGCCCGATGTTGGTCTTCACCGAGCCGACGGGCAGCGGCGTGGTGCGTGCGGCGCCGAGGGCGGCGCCGAGGGCCGCGGCCTCGACGGGGTCGCCGACGGGGGTGCCGGTGCCGTGCAGTTCGACGTAGCCGACGGCGTCGGGGGCGACTCCGGCGCGGGCGTGGGCGGCGCGGAGGACGGCCTCTTGGGCGGCGGCGCTGGGGGTGGTGAGGCTGGGGCCGCCGCCGTCGTTGTTGATGGCGCTTCCGTGGATGACCGCGTGGATCCGGTCGGCGTCGGCGAGGGCCCGGGCCAGCGGTTTGAGGACGACGACGGCGCCGCCCTCACCGCGGACGAATCCGTTGGCGCGTTCGTCGAAGGTGAAGCAGCGGCCGTCCGGGGAGAGTCCGCCGAAGCGCAGCGCGGAGACGGTGCTGTCGGGGGCGAGGATGAGGTTGACGCCGCCGGCGAGCGCCAGCTCGGACTCGCCGCGCGCCAGGCTCTCGCAGGCGAGGTGGACGGAGACCAGGGAGGAGGACTGGCCGGCGTCCACGGTGAGGCTGGGGCCGTGCAGTTTGAGGGTGTAGGACAGGCGGTTGGCGATGAGGCCGCGCTGCAGTCCCGGCATGGAGTGCCGGTCGATGCCGGTGTCGCCCTCGCGGTGCAGGAGGGCGGCGT
This sequence comes from Streptomyces sp. man185, assembly GCA_002551355.1. Classification (GTDB taxonomy): domain Bacteria; phylum Actinomycetota; class Actinomycetes; order Streptomycetales; family Streptomycetaceae; genus Streptomyces. The sequence continues at coordinate 4,813 of NTHE01000098.1, forward strand.
AGTCGTCCCAGATCGCTCCGAGGAAGACGCCGGTGCGGCTGCCGCTGAGGTCGGCGGGGATGTGCCGGGCGTCCTCCAGCGCCTCCCAGGCGAGTTCGAGAGCCAGGCGCTGCTGGGGGTCGGTGGCGGCGGCCTCGCGCGGGGAGATGCCGAAGAAGCCTGCGTCGAAGTCGGCGGGGTGGTCGATGAATCCACCGCGGGTGGCTCCGGGGACGCGCACGCGGTCAAAAGGGGTCTCGGTGATCGCGTCGGTGCCTGTGGTGAGCAGGTCCCACAGGGGTGCCGGTCCGGGCGCGCCGGGCAGCCTGCACGCGTACCCGATGATCGCGAAGGCCTCGGAACCACCGGTGTACGTATCCGACATGAATGCCCCGAAATCACTTGACGGCGCGAGTTCGCCGGACGTGAGTCCGGCCGGCTGCCGGGGCAGGTGGTTACGCGCCCACCGTGTTCCGGCCGCTTTTTCCTCGACTGAAGCACTCAGACGCTAGCGAGGGGCCCGACGGGCGGCCAACCCCTAGCCTTCGCGCCGCCGCCCCTGACCAGGCGACTAGGGGGCGGTGGCGCGGTCCGGCTCAGGGGGGTAGGAGGCGGTCGGTGTTCCTGGTGTTCTCCCTCCGGGGCCGGCGGTGCCGGCGGTCAGCCGAGGATGCCCCGCTGGTAGGCGACCGCCACTGCCGCGGCCCGGTCTCTCACGTCCAACTTGCCGTAGATGTGGGTGAGATGGGTTTTGACCGTCGCCTCGCTGATGAAGAGCCGGCGAGCGATCTCCCGGTTCGACGTGCCGGCTGCCACTTGTTCCAGCACCTGCACCTCCCGCGCGGAGAGCGTGTCGTCGACGGGCGGTGCGGCGGGGCTGCGCACTGCCGTGACCAGGCGTGAGGCGACTGCCGGGGACAGCACGGTGCGGCCCTCCGCCGCCGCCCGGATGGCGGCGAACAGTTCGTCGCGCAGCGCGTCCTTGAGCAGGTATCCCGTCGCGCCGGCCTCGATCGCGGGAAGGGTGTCGGAGTCGGAGTCGAAGGTGGTGAGCACCAGTACGCGGGCCCGTGCGCCGCGCCGGGTGAGTTCGGCGATGGCCTCCACGCCGCTGCCGGCCGACATGCGCAGGTCCATCAGGACGACGTCCGGGTCCACGCGGAGCGTCATCTCCACGGCCTCCGTGCCGCCGGACGCCTCTCCGAGCACGGTGAAGCCGTCCGCGGGCTCCAGTATGCCGCGCAGGCCGTCGCGTACCACCGGGTGGTCGTCGACGATCAGCAGGGTGATCGTCCCGTTGTTCTCAGCGTTCACAGGGCACCGACGGTACGCGTGCGGACACGGCGGTGCCCTGGCCCGGTTCGGATTCCACGGTCAGTTCCCCCGCCAGCCGTTCCGCGCGGGCGCGCATGCCTTTGAGGCCGAATCCGGACGCGGTGTCGCGCTCGGGCAGGGCGGAGGGGTCGAAGCCGTGGCCGTCGTCGCGCACGTCGAGCACGACCTCCTCGCCCATGTAGGACAGGGTCACGCCGACCCGGGTGGCCTTCGCGTGGCGTGCCGTGTTGGACAGTGCTTCGGCCGCGATGCGCAACAGCGTCGCCTCCACCTCGTCGTGCAGCGGTTCGTCGGTGCCGGTGAGGGTGAACTCGGCGTGCAGACCGGTGCGTTCGGACCAGCGGACGACGGTCTTCTTCAATGCGCCGGGCAGGTCGTCCTCGGTCAGCGCGACGGGTGCGAGGTTGGCGACGGCCCGGCGTGCCTCGCCGAGGCTGTGGCGGGCCAGCTGCAGGGCTCGTTCGGCGTGGACGCGGGCCATGTCCTGTTCCTGGGTGTCGGTGACGACCTGGAGCTGGGTGATGACGCCGGTCAGGTCCTGGGCGACGGTGTCGTGGATCTCCGCCGCCAGCCGGCGGCGTTCGTCGGCGATCCCGGCTTCCCTCGCCTGGAGGAGGAGTTGGTCGTGCAGGGCGGCGTTCTCCACCAGGGCCCGCTCCAGTGCGAGGTTGGCGTGCTCCAGTTCGCGGATGGTCGCCACCCGCTTCCGGGCCCGGTCCTCCTCCTTCCCGGCGTCCTGCTGGACGGTCAGGAAGATGCCCATGTTGGCCACGACCAGCATGCCGTAGAACACCCAGCTCGCCGTGTCGTCGGGCGGCAGACCTCCGATCTGCGCTCCGGCGATGGTCGTCGCGGTGGCCAGCAGGCCGAGGGGGATCCAGCGGCGGGGCACCAGCCGCTCGATGTCGAAGCAGCCGACCGCGGCGTAGAAGGCGCAGAACGGGTTGATCCAGGCCAGGCCGAACGCGAGGACCGAGCGGAGCGAGTAGTACGCGGCGCCGACGGCGCCGGGGCCGGGCCGACTGCGTGCCACCCGGTCCCACCACAGCTGCAGGACGAGTGCCGCGGCGGCGAGTACGCCCCCCGCCACCCACTCGGCGCCGTCCATGCCGACCAGGGACGAGGTCGCCGCGGCGAGCACCAGGCCGAGGCCGAGGAGGACGGGTGGGCTGAAGCGGAGAAGCAGGCGCGGCTGCGCTTCGCGCGCGGCCTGCGGCTCGGTGACCGGGGAGGTTGCGTCGGGTGCCACGCTCTCAGTATCGGTCATGGCACCCGGCGCGTGTGACACGTCGTCACTCCCAGCGGAACCAGCGTGTGGCGGCCGCGGACAGCACCAGTGTCCACAGGGCCAGTACACCGAGGTGGATCAGGTCCGGCCAGTCGCCGGCGGTGGCCTGGTTCAGGGCCTGGGCGGCGGCGCCGAAGGGCAGCGTCTCCACGATGTTGGCCATGAGGTCGGGCATCTGCTGGATGGGCATGTAGACGCCGGCCGCGAACATCGCGGGGAAGAACACGGAGATGCTGATGGCCTGGGCCATCTTCGTGTTGGGGGACAGCGCGGAGATCAGCGAGCCGAGCGCCAGCACGCAGATCACCGCCAGCAGGAGGGTCAGCAGGTAGCCGACGATCTGGCCCGGCAGGGCGACGTCGGAGAAGATGCGTCCGACCGCGATGGTGAGCACGGCGGAGATCAGCGAGGCGGCGGCGTGCAGTCCCACCTGGGCGCCGAGAACGGCGGTGGGGCGCACGGGTGTGGTGGACATCCGGCGCAGGATGCCGCGCTCGCGGTAGCCGGTGATCACCGGAGGCATGGCCATCAGACCGGCCATGATCATCGAGAGGAGAACGGCGACGGGCACATAGGCCTCGACGGTGGAAAGGCCGCCGATCTCTTCCTTGGGCTCCGTCATGGACGGGATGAAGCCGAGCACCAGCAGCAGCAGTGTGGGGAAGGCCATGACCCAGAACACCGAGCCGGGCTCGCGGAAGAACAGGATCAGCTCGGCGCGCAGCACGGCCCGCCCGGGACGAGGCCGGGTGGTGGAAGTTGCGGGGGTTGCGGTGGCGGCGCTCATGCGTCGGCTCCCGTCAGGTCGAGGAAGGCGTCATCGAGAGTGGAGTCGGTGACACGCAGCTGGTGGGCGCTCACCCGGTTGCGGGCGAGCAGAGTGATCACGGCGTTGACGGTCTCGTCGGTACCGGCGAGGGTCACCCGTCCGTCGCGGTGTGTGACGGAGGCGAGGCCCGGCAGGGCGGCGAGGACGTCTTCCTCCAGCGGGCGGGAGGGGGTGAAGGAGATGACGGTGCCGCTCGCGGTCTGCGCCACCAGGCCGGACGGGGTGTCCAGTGCGACGACCCGCCCCCGGTCGAAGATCGCGACCCGGTCGCACAGCCGCTGTGCTTCTTCCATGAAGTGCGTGACGAGGAGGATGGTGACGCCGCTCGCCCGGACTTCCTCGATCAGCGACCACACCTCGCGCCGCGCGGCGGGGTCCAGGCCGGTCGTCAGCTCGTCCAGGACGACGACCCGGGGGTTGCCGACCAGTGCGAGCGCGATGGCCAGCCGCTGCTGCTGGCCGCCGGAGAGCTGTGCGAAACGGGTGTTGAGCTTCTCCTCCAGGCCGAGGCGCCCGGCCAGGGCGCGCCAGTCGGCGGGGCGGGGGTAGCAGGCGGCGAACAGCTGGAGCGACTCGGCGACGGTGAGCTTGCCCTGCAGTTCGCTCTCCTGCAGCTGAGCGCCCACGATGAGTGTCGTCTTCGCGCGGTCGGCGGTCGGGTCCAGCCCGCACACGCGGATCGTGCCGCTGTCCGGAGTGCGCAGACCGAGGATGGACTCGACGGTGGTGGTCTTGCCGGCGCCGTTGGGGCCGAGGACCCCGAAGATCTCGCCCTCCTCCACCGCGAGGGAGACGCCGTCCACGACGGGGCGTCCGCCGTAGCTCTTGCGCAGGTCGCTCACTTCAATGAGAGTCATGTTCCTACAGTGCCGGGCCGGGCCGGGCGGGTACATCGCCCATCACGCTCGCAGGGGGATCAACCGATCGGTTGATCCCCCTTAGGTCCCCCCTACCGCGTGACCCCTACGACCCTGACTTCACCCTGAGATTTCCCCGTGAGGTGCGTCAGGCGGCGGGGGCGGTGGTCCCGACGAACAGGCCACGCGGTGCGAGCGGGTCCTTCACGTACTCGACCCGGCACCCCGCGCGGGCGAAGGCGCTCTCGTACTCTTCGCGGGTGAACAGCGTGGTGCGGTGCACGTCGGAGAAGTGCGTGACACCGCTCTGCGCCGAGGCCACCAGATAGTGCACCTCCATGTGGCTGACGCCGCCGTCCCGGACGGAGTGGGAGACGCGGACGTAGGTACGCCCGCCCGACTCGACCGTGTCGGTGCCCACGTAGCCCTCCAGGAAGTCCTCGGGAAGCCAGAAGGGTTCGACGACGATGACGCCGCCCGGCGAGAGGTGCCGGGCGAAACTGCGGAGCGTCTCGCTGAGTTCGTCAACGTCGGCGCAGTAGGCCACTCCGCTGAACAGGCTCACCACCGCGCCGAAGGTGCGGTCGAGGGTGAAATCGCGCATGTCGCCCCGGTGGATGGGGACCCCGGTGTTCTTCCGGGCCAGCTGCACCATGTCCTCGGACAGATCGAGGCCCTCGACGTGCCCGAACGAGTCGGCGAAGCGCGAGAGGTGGTCCCCGGATCCGCAGGCGACGTCCAGCAGCGAGTCGGCCTCCGGCAACCGCTCCCGTACCAGGGACGTCACCAGTGCGGCCTCACCCGTGTAGTCCTTGCCCCGGCCCCGATAGAAGGCCTCGTACATCTCGCCGCGGTCGTAGATGCTGCCGTGCCCGTCGGTGCTCACGCGTCTGCTCCTTGTGGTCGTCCGGTCGTCTGTGGATGACGGCGTGCGGTCCGCACGAACTCGTCGTAGTCGTAGAGGTAGTCGTCCAGTTCGTAGGGGGCCGAGGCGAGTACCAGGCAGACCGCGTCGGGCGAGAAGTCGGCGAACTCGGTCCACACGCCGGGCTCCACGTGGAGCGCCTGGCCCGGGCGGTCCAGGCGCACCCGGGCGCGCGAGAAGCCGTCGTCCACGACCACCTCGAAGGATCCGGTGGCGGCCACGATGAGCTCGTGCAGTTCCCGGTGCATGTGCAGCCCTCTGACGGAGTGCTGCGGCACTCCGTGGACGAAGAAGACCCGTTCGATCGGGAAGCCGATCTGCTGTCCCTGCTCGATCACGGTGAGCGAGCCGCGCGGGTCGGTGTTGTCCGGGAGCGTGACGAGACGGCAGCCGCGTACCGCCGCGAGGGGAGCCTCGGGGGTCTGGTCAGGGGCCATGGGGCCTTCCTCGGGTGGGGAATGTGTCGGCGGGGTGGGTTTCGCCGCGGTCATCGGGGCAGTTCCTCGATCCACCGGTGGACCGCGCGGGCGGTGGTTCCGGCGTAATCGGCCATCATCGTGAAGTGGTTGCCCGGCACGTCGACGATGTCGCGGGCCGCCTTCCAGGAGCTGCGCCAGTCGCGGCCGTCGGCGGGCGCGCGCAGCGGTTGTGAAGCGCGCAGCAGGAGTGTGGGAATGCGGGTGTCGGGGCGCGGCTTCTCCCAGAACAGGTTGCCGTACCAGGTCATCGCGGTGAGACGGCTGTCGTCCATGGCCACGAACTGCTCAGCCCGGTCGAAGATCCCTTCGGAGAGTTCGGCGCTCCAGTCTGCCATCAGGGGGTCGTCCAGCCGGTAGACGTCCGCCAGTACCAACCCGGCCGGTGGTGAGCCGAGTTCGGCCAGGCGCACCGCCAGGCGGTGGGCGAGGATCGCGCCGCCGGAGTGCCCAAAGAGGACGACCGGGGTGTCCCGGGCGTGGGCGATGATGCCCTGGGCCTGCCAGTCCAGGGCGACTTCGGGGGTCGCGGGCAGCAGCTCGCCCCGGCCGTAGCCGAGGACGGGCACCGCGGCCACGCGCCGCGCGCCGCGCAGCGGTGCGGCCAGCCGGACGAACTCCTGGGGGCCGCCGCCGGCTGTCAGGCCGCTGACGCAGACCAGCAGATCGGTCGCGGGGCCGTCGGCCAGGGTGGTGAGCGCCGCCGGTCCGCCCGCCTCGGTGACATCGTCGGCCATCGGCCGGAACTTCGCGGTTTCGCCGACCAGTTCGAGGAATTCCTTGATCCTCCCGGTGGCCACGGCCTCCCGGTAGAGGGAGTCCAGCAGGCCGACCGGGTTGCGGTCGGTGGGCGAGATGCCGAGCGTGACGGCAGGGGCCGTGCTGCCCGGGGACCCGCCGTCGGCGGCGGCCGTGGCGGCGAGGTGGCGGGCGAGGGCGGCGGGCGTGGGGTGGTCGAAGACGAGGGTGCCCGGCAGTGACAGGCCCGTCGCCCGTTCCAGGGTGCTGCGGATCTCCAGCGCGGCGAGCGAGTCGACGCCGAGTTCCAGGAACGGCCGGTCGGGGGCGACGGACGCGGCGTCGGTGTGCCCGAGCACCGTCGCGGCGGTGCTGCGGACGAGTTCGAGTGCCGCCCTGTGCCGGTCCGGACCGGTGAGACGGGGGGTCCTGCCCGGTTCCGGTGCCGGGTCGTGCGCAGGGGCGGACAGGGCACGGACCGAGGGGAGTTCGTCGAAGAGGGGGCGGTGCCGGGCCAGGGTGTAGGCGCGGTGGAAGCGTTCCCAGTCCACGTCGGCGACGACTGTGCAGGGTGTCGGACCGGCCACGGCCTCGCGCACGGCGGACCAGACCGTGCCGGGGTCCACGGGGCGCAGACCGTGCCGCTGCGCGGCCGTGTTCTCCCCTGCCGTCGCCCACGGCCCGAAGGAGATGGAGGTCGCGGGCAGGCCGAGGGAGTGCCGGTGTGCGGCGAGGGCGTCCATGCGGGCGCTCGCGGTGGCACGTGCGGCTGCTCCGGTGCCGCCCCAGACGCCGGTCACCGAGGAGACCAGGACGAACGCCTGCGGGCCGGTGGCCAGTTCGTGGGTCACCTCGTGCAGCACCCGGGCGCCGTCGGCCGCGGCCACCGCGCGCAGGTCGCCGGGGCTCAGCTCCGTCCAGGGGAGGTCTTCGCCCGCGCCCACCGTGTGGAACACGGCGGTGAGGGGACGGTCGGCGGGGATCGCCGCCAGCACCCGGGTGACGGCGGCCCGGTCGGTGACGTCCGCGGCGGCGAAGGTGACGTCGACGGGCAGGCTCTCGGCGAACGCGCGGGCACCGGGGGCTTCGGCGCCCCGGCGGCCGAGCAGTACCAGGTGTTCGGCTCCGTCCGAGGCGAGCGCCGTGGCGAGCGCCCGGCCCCGGCGGCCGGTTCCGCCGGTGACCAGTACGGTGCCCGAGGGCTGCCAGGGTGCGGCGCCGGACGGCGGGGCGGTGACGATCCTGCGGGCCATGGGAGTGGCGCGCAGGGCGATCTGGTCCTCGCCCGCGCCGCCGGCGGCGAGCAGCGCGGCCAGCCGCGCCGCGGTCCTCGGGTCGGGGCGCGCGGGCAGGTCCACCAGGCCGCCCCAGCGGTGCGGGGTCTCCAGCCCCAGGGTGCGGCCCAGTCCCCAGACGGCGGCGTGGGCCGGGACGGCGGGCGGGTCGGCGGGGCCGGTGGCGACCGCGCCCGTGGTCAGGCACCACAGGGGCGCGTCCGCCGCGATGTCGCCGAGTGCCTGGGCGAGGGTGAGGACGTCACCGGGCTCCGCTGCCAGGCAGAGCAATCCGGTGACCGTCGGCCCGTCGTCGTACGCGCGCCGCAGCACATCGGCGCAGTCCTTTCTGCTGCCGAGGGCGTCGGGGACTTCGGTCACGCGCATACCCTGCTCGCGCAGCAGCGCGAGCAGGCCGGCGGCGTTCCCGTCCCCGGCGGTCACCGCGAGCCAGGTTCCGTGCGGCACCACCTGCTCCGGTTCGAGCATGGGGCGCCAGGTCACCTGGTAGCGGCCGATGGGCGCGCCGTCCGGTGCCGCGGCGGGGTGCGGCTCGGGCCAGTAGCGGCGCCGCTGGAAGGCGTACGTCGGCAGGTCGGGGCGGGGGCCGGTGACGGGCCCCAGAAGCGCGTCCCAGCCGATGGGAACACCGGCCGTGTGCAGCCGGGCGACGGCGGTGAGCAGCGCGACGGGCTCCTGCCTGCCGGAGCGTTGGAGTGCCACGCAGAGAGTGCCGGTGGTGTCGTCGAGGGAGCGGGCGCGTTCCAGGGTCCGCTCCAGCGGGACGGTGAGCGCGGCGCCGGGCCCGATCTCGGCGAAGCGGGTCACGCCCTGGTCGAGCAGGGTGTGGACGGCGTCGGCGAAGCGAACGGTGGCGCGTATCTGGCGGACCCAGTACTGCGGGGTGGACATGGTGCCGTCGTCGGGGAGCCCGGTGACCGTGGACACGAGCGGGATGCGGGCGGGGTGGTACTCCAGGGACGCGGCCACGGCGGCGAATTCGTCCAGCACGGGGTCCATGCGCGGGGAGTGGAAGGCGTGCGAGACGTCCAGGTCGCGGATCGTCCGGCCGGTCAGCCTGCCTTCCTCGGCCAGTTCCGCCAGGGCGTCGGCGTCGCCGGAGAGGACGACGTCCTCCCGGCTGTTGACGGCGGCGACCGCTACGCGGGTCTCGTAACCGCTCAGCGCGGCGACAGCCTCGGCCTCGGTCATCCGCACGGACATCATCGCGCCGCCTTCGGGCAGCGCCCCCATGAGCCGTCCCCGGGCGGCCACCAGGGTGCAGGCGTCGGCGAGCGAGAGGACGCCGGCGACGTGTGCGGCGGCGAGTTCGCCCACGGAGTGCCCGGCCAGCCGGTCGGGGGCCACGCTCCAGGATTCCAGCAGCCGGAAGAGCGCGACCTCGAAGGCGAAGAGGCCGAGCTGGGTCCAGGCGGTGCGGCCCAGGGCTTCGGCGTCGTGGAGGACGACCTCGCGCAGCGGGCGGTCCAGGTTCGGGTCGAGGTGGGCGCAGACCGCGTCGAAGGCGTCGGCGAACACCGGGTAGGTCTCGTACAGTTCGCTGCCCATGCCGGGGCGCTGGGCGCCCTGGCCGGAGAAGAGGAGGGCGAGGTCGCCGCGCCCGGCGACGCCCCGGACGATCTCGGCTCCGGTGCCCGTCGCCCCGGCGAGGCCGGCGAGGCCTCGGCGGAGTCCTTCGGCGTCGGGTGCCAGCACGACGGCGCGGTGTTCCAGGGCGGCCCGGGCGGTGGCCAGTTGGCGGGCGGCGGCGCGCAGGTCGAGCGTGGTGCCGGTGCGGTCGACGTGGGAGCGGAGCCGGTCGGCCTGGGCCCGCAAAGTGGCCTCGGACCGGCCGGAGACCGGCCAGATCAGGAGGGGGGCGGCAGGGGCCGGCCCGTCGGTGGGCAGCGGTGCGGTCCCGGGTTCCTGCGGAGCTTCCTCGATGAGGACGTGGGCGTTGGTGCCGCTGATCCCGAACGAGGACACGCCGGCTCTGCGGGCACGGCCCGTCCGGGGCCAGGGCCGGTCGTCGGTGAGGAGTTCGACGGCGCCGGCCGACCAGTCCACCTCCGGGGTCGGCTCGTCCACGTGCAGGGTCCTGGGCAGCACGCCGCGGCGGATCGCCTCGACGGTCTTGATGACACCCGCGATGCCCGAAGCGGCCTGGGTGTGCCCGATGTTGGACTTCACCGAACCCAGGTAGAGGGGTTCGGTGCGGTCCTGGCCGTAGGTGGCCAGGAGTGCCTGCGCCTCGATGGGGTCGCCGAGCTTCGTTCCCGTGCCGTGCGCCTCCACGGCGTCCACCTCGCCCGCTTGCAGGCCGGCGGCGGCCAGTGCGGCGCGGATCACCCGTTGTTGGGCTGGGCCGTTCGGGGCGGTGAGGCCGTTGGACGCGCCGTCCTGGTTGACGGCCGAGCCGCGCAGTACCCCGAGCACCCGGTGCCCGTTGCGGCGTGCGTCCGAGAGCCGCTCCAGCAGCACCAGGCCCACGCCCTCGCCCCAGCCGGTGCCGTCGGCGGAGGCGGCGAAGGAGCGGCAGCGGCCGTCGGAGGCGAGGCCGCCCTGGCGGCCGAACTCGGCGAACACGACGGGCGAGTGCATCACGGTGACGCCGCCCGCCAGGGCCATGGAGCACTCGCCGTTGCGCAGCGACTGCGCCGCCAGGTGCAGGGCCACCAGGGACGACGAGCACGCCGTGTCCACGGTGACCGCCGGGCCCTCCAGGCCGAAGATGTAGGAGATGCGGCCGGACAGCACGCTGTTGGAGGAGCCGGTCATGACATGGCTCTCGGAGCCCTCGGGCAGGATGCCGGCCATGGCGTAGCCGCCGGCGGAGGCACCGACGAAGACGCCGGTGTGTGTGCCCCGTACGGCGGTCGGGGCGATGCCTGCGCGCTCCAGGAGTTCCCAGGCGCTCTCCAGCAGCAGTCGCTGGTGGGGGTCCATGGCGACGGCCTCGCGGGGCGAGATGCCGAACAGGTCGGCGTCGAACTCCGTGGCGTCGTGCAGGAATCCGCCCTCGGCGGTGATACCGCCCGTGTCGGACAGGTCCCAGCCGCGGTCCACGGGGAACGGCGACATGGCGTCGGTCCCGGCCGCGACCACCTCCCAGAGGTTTTCTGGGGAGTCGGCGCCGCCGGGGTAGCGGCAGCTCATGGAGACGATGGCGACCGGGTCGTCCGCCTCGGCCCGCGCGGCGGGGTGTGCGGGCTCCGCCGTGGCGGCCGGTTCCGCGACGCCGAGCAGACCGAGGAGTTCGGCGGCGGCCACGCGGGCGGTGGGGTGGTCGAAGACCAGGGTGCCCGGGAGCCGGAGGCCGGTGGCCCCGGCCAGGCCGTCGCGGACCCGGAGCGCGGTCAGCGAGTCGATGCCGAGGTCGGTGAAGACGCGGTCGGGGTCGACGGCCCGGGGTCCGGGGTGGCCGAGCACGGTGGCGACCACGGTGCGCACCAGGTCGAGCAGGAGGCGGTTGCGGTCGGCGGCGTCGGCCGCTTCGAGCCTGGCGCGCAGCTCGTGGCCCGCGGTGCCGGTGTCGGCCGTGGTCCCGGGTGCGTCGGACTGCTCGGTGGTCGTCTGCGGCAGGTCGCCCACCAGGGGGCTGGGCCGGCGGGCGGTGAACGTGGGGACGAAGCGGTCCCAGTCGACATCGGCGAACACGCAGGTGGCGCGGCCGGAGTCGACGGCGGAGGCCAGGGCGGCCAGGCACAGCTCCGGTGGCATGGGGGCGATGCCCCGGTCGCGCAGGTAGTCACCGGCGTCCCGGTCGGTGACCATGCCGCCACCGTCCCAGGCTCCCCAGGCCACGGCGGTGGCGGCCCGGCCGTGTGCCCGGCGGCGTTCGGCGAGGGCGTCGAGGTGGGCGTTGGCGGCGGCGTACGCGGCCTGCCCTCCCCCGCCCCAGACGCCGGCGATCGAGGAGAACAGCACGAAGAGGTCGGCCCGGTCGCCCAGCAGGGCGTCCAGGTGGACCGCGCCGAGCACCTTGGCGCGGGCGTCCTCGGCGATCTCGGCCGGTGAGGTGGTGGCCAGCGGCGCGGTGGTCGAGACGCCCGCGGTGTGGACGACGCCGGTCACCGGGTGGCGTTCCAGCAGGGCGGCGAGTGCCTCGCGGTCGGTGACGTCGCAGGCGGCGACGGACGCGGTGGCTCCGGTCTCGGCCAGTTCGGCGACCAGTTCGCCGACGCCGTGGGCCCTGGGGCCCGACCGGCTGACGAGGAGCAGGTCGGTGACGCCGCGCCGGGCGAGCCAGCGGGCGACCTCGCGGCCGAGCGCGCCGGTCCCGCCGGTGACGAGAACCGGGCCGTCGGGGGTCCATGGGGCCGTGGAGGGGTCCGGGGCGGCGCGCCGCAGCCGGCGGGCGAACACTCCGGAGGGTCGTACGGCCAGCTGGTCCTCGTCCTCGGCGGCGCCGGCCAGGAGCGCGCCGAGCCGGGCGTCGGATCGGGTGTCCGCGGTCTCGGACAGGTCGATCAGTCCGCCCCAGCGGTCGGGGTGCTCCAGCGCGGCCACCCGGCCCAGGCCCCACAGCATGGCCCGGTCGCCGTTCACCGCTGTGTCGAAGCGGCCCACGGTGACCGCGCCGCGGGTGAGGCACCACAGGGGTGCGCCGATCCCGGCGTCGCCGAGCGCCTGCAGCAGGGTGACGGTGTCGCCGGTCCCGGCGGCGAGGGCCTCGTCGGCGGGGTCCGGCCGCTGGGCGAACGCCAGCAGGGAGACGACGCCCGTGAACTCGCCCGTCCCGGTCAGCTGCCCGAGTGTGGCTTCCAGTTCGTCCCGTCCGGTCCCGGCGGGCAGGAGGATCTCGGTGATGTCGGCGCCGGCCAGTGCGGTGCGTGCGGTCCGTGTCTCTTCCTCCGCGCCGGTCTGCGGGAGGACGAGCATCCATCGTCCCGTGGGTGCGGTGGACGGCAGGCCGACCAGGGGGCGCCAGGTCACCTCGTAGCGCCAGGAGTCCACGGTGGACTCCTGGTGGCGTGCCCGCCGCCAGGTGGCGAGGGCGGGCAGCACCTGGTCCAGGCCCGGTGTGTCGATCCCCAGGGTCGCGGCGACAGCGGCGGTGTCGCCGCGTTCGATGTCGTTCCAGAGCGTCTGCTCAGCCTGGCCGGTTCCTCCGGGACCGGCGGCGGGTGCGGCGGCGGAGCGCTCGGCGGAGTCGGGCCAGTAGCGGTCGCGGTCGAAGGCGTAGGTGGGCAGATCGACCGAGCGGCCCCCGAGGAGGATGCCTTCCCAGTCGACCCCGACGCCGCGTACGTGGGCCTCCGCGAGCGCGGTGAGCCAGCGTTCGCGTCCGCCCTCGCCGCGCCGCAGGGTGCACAGGACGGCGCCGGGGAGGTCCGCGTCCTCCAGGGTCTCCCGCAGGCCGACGGTGAGCACAGGGTGGGGGCTGACCTCGATCAGCAGCCGGTGCCCGTCGTCCAGCAGGGCGCGGGTGGCGTCCTCGAAGCGGACGGTGGCGCGCAGGTTGTCGTACCAGTACGCGGCGCCCAGGGTGGTGGTGTCGATCCGTCCGCCGGTGAGCGCCGAGTAGAACGGCACGGCGGAGGGCACCGGGGCCACGTCCCCGAGGTCGGCCAGGAGACGTGTCCTCAGCCGCTCCACGTGCACCGAGTGCGACGCGTAGTCCACCGGCAGGCGGCGTGCCCGGATCCCGGCCGCCGCGCAGTGGGCGACCAGTTCCTCCACCCCTGCCACGTTCCCCGAGACGACCGTCGAGCCGGGACCGTTGACCGCCGCGACCGATAGCCCTTCCCAACGGCCGGCCAGTTCCTGCGCCGTGTCGCGGGACACGGCCAGCGACACCATTCCTCCGAACCCGGCCAGCTCGTCGGCGATGGCACGTGCCCGCAGCGCCACGACCCGCGCCCCGTCCTCCAGCGACAACGCCCCCGCCACCACCGCGGCCGCGATCTCTCCCTGCGAATGGCCCACCACCGCGGACGGGAGAACACCCGCCGAGGCCCACAGCCCGGCCAGCGACACCATCACCGCCCACAACACCGGTTGCACGACCTCGACCCGCTCCAGGTCAGCGCCCTCGCCCCGCACCACCTCCAGCAGCGAGAAGTCGGTGAACGGCTCCAGCGCCCGGTGGCACTGGTCCATCCGGGCGGCGAACACCGGCTCCGCGTTGAGCAGTTCAGCCGCCATCCCGACCCACTGGGAACCCTGTCCCGGGAACACGAACACCGTGCTGCCGCGCACCACACCGCCCCGCAGCACACCGGCGGTCTCCTCCGCGGCCGCCAGCGCCCGCAGCTGAGCGGCGTGATCGGGTCCCAGCAGCACCGCACGCTGGTCCATCACCGCGCGCCCGGTGGCCAGCGACCAGCCCACGTCCACGGGATCGGCGCCGTCGAGGGACAGCAGACGCTCCGCCTGCCCCCGCAGTGCGTCCTCGGTCCGCCCCGACAGCAGCCACGGCACCACTTCGCCGACGCCGGACGGTTCCTCCGGTTCCTCCGTGGCGACGGCGGGCGCGACGGCGGCCTGGGGCGCGGCCTCCAGAATCACGTGTGCGTTGGTGCCGCTCATCCCGAACGAGGACACACCCGCCCGGCGCGGCCGGTCCGTCTCCGGCCACCGCCGCGCACCGGTCAGCAGCTCCACAGCCCCTGCCGACCAGTCCACCTGCGAGGACGGTTCCCGCACGTGGAGGGTGGCGGGCAGCACCCCGTGCCGCAGCGCCTCCACCATCTTGATGACGCCCGCGACACCCGCGGCCGCCTGGGTATGCCCGATGTTCGACTTCAACGACCCCAGGTACAGGGGCTCTTCGCGGTCCTGCCCATAGGCGGCCAGCAGTGCCTGCGCCTCGATGGGGTCGCCGAGCTTCGTGCCCGTACCGTGGGCCTCCACGGCGTCCACCTCGGCGGCGGTCAGCCGCGCGTCGGCCAGCGCCGCCCGGATCACCCGTTCCTGTGACGGGCCGTTCGGCGCGGTCAGACCGTTGGACGCGCCGTCCTGGTTGACGGCCGACCCCCGGACGACCGCCAGCACGCGGTGCCCGTTGCGCTCCGCGTCCGAGAGCCGCTCCAGCAGGAGCAGCCCGGCGCCCTCTCCCCAGCCGGTGCCGTCGGCGTCGTCGGAGAAGGCCTTGCAGCGGCCGTCGGAGGAGAGCGCCCCCTGGGTGCTGAACTCGATGAAGGTGCCGGGCAACGGCATCGTGGTGACGCCGCCGGCCAGGGCCATCGAGCACTCCCCCGCCCGGAGGGACCGGGCGGCGAGGTGCAGCGCCACCAGCGACGAGGAGCAGGCGGTGTCCACGCTGAGGGCGGGCCCGCGCAGACCGAACGTGTAGGAGACCCGGCCGGAGAGGACGCTGGCGGAATTGCCGGTGCCCAGGTGTCCCTCGGTGGCGGCCTCGGAGCCGAGCAGCAGCGCCAGGTAGTCCTGGCCGTTGGTGCCCGCGAACACTCCGGTTTCGCTGCGGCGCACCGAGGTGGGGTCGATGCCCGCGCGTTCGAACGCCTCCCAGGCGCTCTCCAGCAGCAGCCGCTGCTGCGGGTCCATGGCGAGCGCCTCGCGCGGCGAGATGCCGAACAGGCCCGCGTCGAAAGCGGCGATGTCGTCGAGGAAGCCGCCCGAGCGGGTGCGCGAGGGGCCGTCGTGGGCGAGCAGGGAGTCGAGGTCCCAGCCGCGGTCGGCGGGGAAGTCGCCCATCGCGTCGACGCCGTCGCGCACCAGGCGCCACAGCGCCTCGGGCGAGTCGACCCCGCCGGGGAAGCGGCAGGA
>NTHE01000099.1 GCA_002551355.1 Streptomyces sp. man185
CGAGACGTCAGACATCTCGATCAACAGCCCGGGGGCCTCGTCCGTTGCGCCCCACGGCCCATCACCCGATCGGTGGCCAACTCGAAGAAGCTCACTGTTCCCAGGGGGCTCTATTTCCCTCTGGGTCTAGTACCGCGGCTGCACGGAGACTCCGTTCATTGCCCTTGGCCAGCTCGCGTTCCCAGTAGGCAGTTCGGGCGGGATCAGCTTCAAGCGGCCGTCCGAGCGCGCGGTACATATCGCTCCGCTCGCGCGCATACTCCTCACTGGCTTTCGCCTCGACCTCTGCTCGAAGCCTGCGAGCTGCTTCGACTTCCCCGATGCGGTGCATGTGATCGAATGCCCGCTCGACGTACGTCGCGCAATCCTCCCAGTCCGGAAGTTCTGTCGCTGGAAAGGTGGCAAGAACCGCGAAGAGCAAGAGCTCCTGCACCCCGCCTTGATCGCCCCACACCTTCGGAGCGATTGTCTTCATGACATAAGAGGCCCCATAGCTCACGCGCTCTCGCGGGCTAGGGTCCCGACGGGCCTCGATCAGCAATGGATCGTTCGGGTCCTCAAGGTCGGCGATCCACTCCTCTACGTACGCACTGAGGTCTCGGCCAGCAACCACGAACTGATGAGCTTCTGTCACGGGCGTTCTCCCCCTAGTTCCCTCTGTTCACATCGCACCCTGCCATTGTGGCTCTGCCCACTGACACTGCAGCGGGTGGTTGACAGGGAGGAGCGCAACGCTCCCAGCTCAGTCGGGCGGGTCGGCGAGGAACTCCTCCGTGAGACGGGCCAGGAACGTACGACGGTCACCGTGCCGTGGCGGGCCGACCTGGCCAGCACCTCGACCACCAGCCCGGTGTCGAGGCCGATGTACGACTCGTCGCCTGCCCAGTGCTCCCCCATGGCTGGCGCGTCGGCAAGCCCGCCACCGATCCGGCCGGGCCCGCTCCTCACTCATCCCGAGGACAACTCACGTACACCGCCAGCCGGACCTCCGCACCCACGCGCTCAGCCCTGGCTGCTCCGCAATTCGATCGTCGCCTTCGCTCGCCTGATGTCGTGACTGGCTCCTCTCGGCTCACTCACGAGTACGGCCGCCTCCACGAACCAGTTAAGTTCATATGACATGCGCCTCCCGATCCACATGTGACCGGCATCCTCCAGCGCCCGAATTTCGACGTACCACTCCTCCCCGGTCCACTCGGCTGCGATCACTTCGACCTGGCACCGCTCGGTAGGACTGAGAGGCTCCCAGGACCACACGGAGTTCTTCCGGATGACCAAGGGAAATGCAGGTTCGTTGGGCATGTCCTTCTCCAGGGGTCGGTACTGCAATGAAGCTGGGCAAGGGCGCACAGGTGTAGCCGGGGCGGGGCCGTCCTGGACAGCGGTCTTCTCTGCCTACGGCCCGGTTCCAAGGGTCCGGCGGGTGCTTGCCGTGGCAGGGGTGTGGGATCCCACCAACCCGCGCGCTCGTAGGTCGTCAAGGTTCGGCAGGCGCATGCCGGGCAGTGCGTCGATGATGTCGGCTTCGGCGCGGATACTGCTGGGCCCAGAAGCTTCAGGGCCTGCGCCAAGGGCGCGGCGAATGGTCACGGAGATCATCGTAGGAGCGCGAACCGTCACGCAGGCTACGAACGACGCTGCAGGTCCGATGCCCTCCCGCGCTCCTGGAGACGGAGCCTGCGGCATGATCGGACGCTGCCGGACCGGCGAACACTCCTCGCCGGTATCCGGCGCTCCCTCGGCGAACTGCGGCCGGTCTCACCGCCCCTGTACCGGCGGCGAATCCCAACTCGCTTCCAGTCGTTCCAACGGGCACACGATGTTGGAAAAGGCTGCGCCGCCGTGAGTCCGGCCGGAGCGTCACCAGTTCCACCTGTTGCCCGGACCGGGGCCGGTTTCAAAAACTCGCCCCGGTTCGAGGCGTGTGCTCAGCGGCCGGCTTCCGGTCCGTGCGGGCCTGGCTGCTGGGGGCGGTGCTGTTCCTCCTGGCGCTCCGGGTGCACCGGAGGTGCGGTCTCCCGGCCTGTGTACTTCTTCTTCCTGGCCCGGGCCCCCTCACCGGCCTTCGTCAAGACGGCCGCCAGGTGGCGCAGCTGCTCAGCGGTGAGTTCCAGGGCTTCCAGGTCCGTGCGCGATTGCCTCAGGGCTCGTAGCGCGGTCAGGTCCAGTGCTTCGGGGCGGCCGGGCTTCTGCTCCTGGTCGTCGTTCTCGGGGTCGGCCGGCTCGGGTGCGAGCAGCTGCTCGGGCATCGCCGCCTGCTGATGCCGGGCCACGTCGTACGCCCGGCCCCGCACGACGACGGTCGTGGTGGTGCGCAGCTGCTCGCGCACCGCTGCGCCGGCGAGGACGGCTCGTTCGTACTGGAGCGGGGTGCGGGGGATCTCCCACTCCCCCGCGCCCTGGCCCGGGGGCCGGGGTGCAGGCGGCTCGCCGGGATCGGCCAGGGGTTGCCGGTCCGGGTCGAGTGCGAGGGTGGGTGGGCGGTGGCGGGCGGGGAGGTCGGGCAGGTTCCACCGGGCGGTGTAGAGGCGGTAGCCGGCTTCCAGGCCGCGGATCGTCTTCGGCTCGCTGATGTCCAGGCAGTGGGCGGAGATGGCGGCGGCCACGACCTGGTCGTCCAGGCCCGGCTCGCAGCGGCGGCCGCGCAGGATCAGGGCGAGGTGACGGCGGGCCTCGGCGAGCAGGTGACGGCGGTGGAAGCGGCCGCCCTCGTTCATCACGAACACCGTCGCGGCGACATCGACGGCGGCCAGCGCGATATCGACCACGGCGGCGACCCGGGCCCGGATCGCCGCGGCTGCGGCACGGGCCTGCTCGAGGAGAAAGTTGATGACCGACGCGGCCACTCCGGAGGTGAGGATCGCGCTCTGCTTCCAGTCGGCGCGCAGCTGCGCGAGCGACCGGGCCTTTTCCTTCTTGGGCGGCCGGGTCTTCTTCGCCGCGATCCGCTCCAGCTTGGCGCGGGCCCGCTCGGAGACCACGGGCAGGTACTTCGGGTCGCCGTGGTCGTGGACGGCGGTGACGTACTCGTGCTCCAGCTCGGCCAGGCAGATGGCGATCTGGTTGCTGCGCCGGGCGGTCCAGTGGATCAGCTCGTGCGGCACCCCGGCGATCTCCATCACCGGCCGGCGCCCCGGGGTGACGGTGCGCGGCTCGGTCGCCAGCCCCAGCTCCTCGCAGACCTCGGCGGCCACGAGCTCGTTGTAGAGCGCGGAGGCGGCGACGGTGTTCTCGTGGAGGGCTGTGGTGTGGATCGAGCCCCATGTGCCGTCCAGGCGCTGACCTTTCACGGACAGCAGCAGGTGGTCATGGAGCAGCGGCATCCCGGAGCGGGCCTCGTAGTGGCGGAACCGGGCGGCGACCAGACCGCCGGGCGGCCTCACCCGGTAGATGCCGTCCGTGCCGTACCGGATCACCGCCACCTCGTCCTCGATCCACTCCAACACCCGCACGATCGCCCGCTCGTGTCCGGCCTCGATCACCAGACGGGTCTCCTCATCCCCCAGCGCCCACAACAGGTAGATGCTCGGCTGCGGCCGGAACACGAAGTCGACCCCGGTCACCGTCACCCGGCGTCCAAGGGCGCCGGCCTTGAACGCCCTCTCCGGGCAGTCGCCCGCGGCGAGCCGGTCGGCCTCGATGCGGTCCGCGTACGGATGCCGGCCCCGCTCGCCGAACAGGTTTCGCAGCTGGCTCTCGGTGACTTCCTCGCCCGGCGCGAGTCCGAGCGCGGCCAGGCCGCGGCCCATCCAGCGCCCGGCCGGGACACCGGCCTGCTCCTGGGCGGCGCTCAGCGGCGTGCGCGCCGGGCGGCGGCCGTCGCCGACGACGGTCTCGCGCAGGTAGTAGCGGTACATCTGACCGGCCCGGATCACCCTGATATCGACTGTCATACACACCACGCCACACGGCTCTGATCTGCAAGGAAAGACCGGTCAGCGTGGTATCCCGCCGGGCGGGAGCAGGGGCCGAACTTCTCTTCACCGGTGCCCGTCAGGCGGGAAGCGGTCCTGTGCCGGATGCGCATGTCATCGCTCTCCGGCAGTCCTCACTTCACCGCCCGAGCGGCACCAGCGAACACCACTGAGCACCACCTCGGTGCCTGAGCACGAGCACCACCAACGCGCACCGTCCATCAGCCCCTGGCGACCGCGGGGGCTTCGTCGTGTTGCCCGGAGGAGACCACCGTGCCCACCTTCGAGACCCTCCCCCGCTTCACCACCGACCTCCAGCACCTCACCCCCGCCCAGCGCCGGCGCTTCCGCCGCGTCGTCCTGGACGCCTTCGTGCCCGACCTGCGCACCGGCCGCCACTTCCGCCCGGTCTACGAGTCAAGCGTGTACAGCGGTTCACCGGCGTCTACGAGATCACCTGGTCCATGGGCACCGGCCCCGCAGGACGCGCCACGTTCAAGTACGGGACCGAGGTGCGTCCCGGCACACCGCACGTCATCTGGCGCCGCATCGGCACCCACGACATCCTCACCGGCCCCTGATCCGGCTGGCGCGGCGTGCGCATTCGCACGCGAGCGTTCGGGTTGAGTCGAACGGAACGCTTCGGATGAAGCTCATGCCAGGCGCTTACGCGCCAGTGGCCCACCGCCGCGAGGGTGGTGGGCCACTGGCCTGTCCGACGCCGGGCCGCTCTACAGGGGGCTGCGTGTTCCCTGCGTGGTCTGGCAGGTCTCGCACCACCAGTACGCCCCGGGCTTCCCAACCTTCGCTTCCGCCGGGCGGGGCACAGCCGCCGTCGCGCAGGTTCCGCATACGGGGGCGTCGCCGTAGACGAGAGGAGCGTGCAGGGCCTTCTTCTCGAAGCTGGTGGCCTTGGTCAGCAGTTTGGCGCGCAGCTCCGCGTACTCGTGGGCGTGCGCTTCCTTGCGGCCTGAACGAAGGTGTCCTTCGTGACGGCCCGGTTCAGGACATTCAGGGTGGTGATGGCGTCCTTCAGAGCGACGATCGACTCGGGCACGATCTCCGCGTCCACGATTTCGCGGCCGGCGACCTTACCTGACGGCGAGCAATACGTCGGCGCCAGGCCCGTATGTGGTCACGCCCCACCGCACCGCGCTGTCAGAGCGAGATCACCGGTTCGGGGGAAGGTCTCCGAACTCCCGTGCCCTCCTGCAAGGCGACGGGGTTGAGGTCGTGGCATGGGCTCGATGCAGTACGGGGAGGACCGGGGTGTCGGCGGTAGCCGGGACGGCAGTGGCCGTTCAAGAACTCGACGGGGACCAGCGCGCAGCACTCGACGCCTGCGTGGTCGCGGCACTGGTCTTGAGCAGCAGTGAGGGCGAGGCACAGGGCCGGATGCGGCTGCTGATGGAGTGCCACGGTCGCTACGTACGATCGTTCGGGGTCCTTGAGCAAGCACCGTCGTACGAGGTGTTCGCCCGTCGGCTACGCGGAAGCCGGGTAGCCGAACTTCTGCCGGGACGGCCGAAGGAATCAGTCCTCGGGAAGCTGTGGCTGCTCGATGACGAGGGCATGCCCAGTTCGGCTCTGCACCGGCTGGCGGTGGAGGCCTCTGAGCACGGCCACCAGGCCCCGGGGATCGGTGCCGACATCCGCCATCTGCACAGTTTGCTGCGGGCGGTGGGGATGTTGCCGGTGAATAGCGGGCTGTCGCGGATCTCTGGCGAGACCGTCCAGCACGCTATTTTCCGCGCGCTGAGGTCCGCCGGCTTCGAGGCGTACACCCGGGGCCGGGAGGCGATGGTCCGCACGCCCGTCCTGACACGGCGTGCTCTGTCGCGAAGCACCGCGTTGGTCGAGCTGAGCGCGTACATCGGTATCTCCCCGACGCGGCAGTTCGGCGGCCTGTGGGCTGCGTGCCCTATGTGCAGATGGACGATGCGGGCCACCTTCCGCCCCAACGGGGTGGTGGATGTCGAGTGTGAGGACGAGCGCCACAGCCGGTTGGGCGCCCGGTACCGGGCCGAGCCGACTGCGGCGGAGGGCTGGGACCTGGCCCCGTGCGGTGAACTGCGCGCCGTGCCGGAGATGCTGCCCGTGGAGGGCTACGTGGCGTTGCCGTATGCGCTGTGGTTGTGGGTGACGCTTCCGGGCCTGCTGGAGGTCGAGCTGCGCGACCGTTTGGTCGCCTTGGGCGCGGAGGTGAGGCTGTGGCCGTTCGGCGACGCCTATGACCTGCATGTTACTCGTGCGGGCCGGTCCAGGGCGTGGCGCGTCGACGTGAAGACCTGGGCCGATCCGTATGGGCTGGCCGAGAAGCTGCGCGAGGATCCCGAGGGGCCAGGCGAGCTGTGTTTCGTGGTGCCTGAGCACCTGCGGGGGTATCTGCCGCTGTTGCGCCGGGTGGTTCGAGGCGGCGAAGCCCGGGTGCTGACCGATGGCGACCTGGTGGCGGAGGTGAAGAGGGCGTGAGCAGGACTATTGCTGGGGCTTTGGCCTTGGCCGAGTATCTTCTTCCCGCTCGGTTCCGCGACGGGCGCCAGGTCGTGCGCGTGGCGGACGCTCATGTCCTGCTGAGTGGGCACGCGCCGCGTGTCGTGGCGGGCTGGGAGCAGTGGTCGGAGGTGGACAAGCAGCGCCTCGGTGCGCTGTTGGGCACCCGCCATCGAGGGGAGGCGCTACTGCGCCACGTCGAGCGGACCGTCTACGACGTCTTCCACACCCCGGGCGCCGACGACCCACTGCTTGCTCTCTACGCGCTCGGGTTCAGCGAGCGGGGGCGGGCGCTTGACGTGCTGCCGGTTCACGGGCAGGACCCTTCGGACGTCGCCGGACGCTTGCTCGTGCCTGCCAGGCGGGGACGGCTGCTGCAGGTCGCGCGCGGTTCGGGTTGGTCGGCGCCGACATCGCGAGGGCGGGTCCAGCTGGCCTTCCCCGACGAGCAGGGGGTTTTCAGACCCTCTCGGGTCGTGACCGCGCCGTCGGTGGAGTTGGTGGTGGACGCTGATGAACTCGGCTGGCAGAGTCGGGACACCGACCAAGGCATGAAGGGGACTGCTTTCCGCGAGAAGCAGATCGCGCTGCTTCTGCGCGGGACCATCGGTGGCGGGCAGCGCCCCTTGGATCCCGTCGTCCTGCCGCCGGGCCGGACGCATCTGCTGAGTGCGCCCCCGGGTGTGGGAAAGAACGTCTTCGGCCGGGGGCTGGCGATCCAGCAGGCGGGCCTGGATCGCACCACCGTGCTGGTGGTCAGCGACAACGGCGACGTCTACGGCGAGGCCTCCACCTTGCAGAATGAGCTGCAGGTGGCGGGCGTCAAGGGGACGGCCACGCCGTTCATCGCCCCCAACAGCCGGTACGACTTCGCGCTGCGCTCGGCCGCGAAGCTCGAGGGCACCGGCGTGCCGCTGGCGCAGGCCTCGGCGAGCATTGCTTTCCTCGTCAACAACGCGGCCTACGGGTGCGCCGTGCAGGCGCAGTTGGAAGGGCGTGATGCCTTTGAGGGCGGCAGGGAGCCGTGCACGGTGAAGGCGTCGGATGCTTTTGGCCAGCCGGAGCGGGCTCTGTGCCCCTATGTGTCTTCCTGTGGGAAGTTCTCCCATGTCGAGGCCGCTACGACGGCCAGGATCATCGTGACCACCCATGCCTGTTTCCAGTCCGGGATGATCAAGGTTCCGGTTGAGGTCGACGGAGAGGTCCGCAACAGCATCAGCGTGCGGGAGTTCCTCCTACGCCTGGCGTCCTATGTGGTCATCGACGAAGTCGATGCCTACCAGTCGCGGGGGTTCGGCGAGTGCGGCGTGCTGGAGCTCGCGTCCCGCTCCCGTCCGACCACGGTGTTGCGGCGCATCCGCGACAGCCTGCACCAGGCGCCGCCTCGGCTGGCGGTGGCCGTGCGCCGGCCCCTGACGCGGGCGGTGTTCCTGGCCGAGCAGCTGCTCGACCTGGTGGCAGGGGAGGAGGTCTGTACCGAGGTTGCCCAGGCGCGGGCCCTGGCCCGTGGGCAGGATCCGCGCCGGACGCGGGACGTCCTGCAGGACCGCAAGCGGTGGTATCAGTCCCATCAGTGGGACCGGCATCTGCTGGAGAACCTGATCGGGGTGGCCCCTGACGCTGCGGCCACCGCCGAGCAGGCCGAACGTCTGCAAGCCTTGCTCCCGCGCGTGGCCACACGGCCGGGCGATCGTCCTTCTTCCGCCGTCCTGCCGGATCGTCTGCTGCCCGTCCCGGACGTGCTGGAGCGGATGCTCACAATCGACGAGGGCGGGGAGTGGCAGCTGGCCTCCCTCAAGGACGAACTGCGGGAGATCGTCTCCGCCGCGCTGCCCGCCTTCTGCGCCGCCGAGGGCGAAGCCGACGGAGCACCTACCGAGTCCACGGTGCCGGCGCAGCGCGGGCTCGACCAACCGGAGCCGGTGCGGGCGCTCACGCGCACCGAGGCCACCGCAGGCGTCCTGCACGCGCTGATCATGAAGACGTGGCTGACGGCCATCGCCCACACGATGTTCAGCCTGACGGACCGGGCGGGCGAACTCGCCGGGCACGGAATCGACGCGGCCTCCGAACTTGCCGACGCGATCGGCCACCAAGGCGCCGGCACCGTCGTCCCGTTCGGACCACTGGGCCGTCAACTGGGCGGGTTCCGCTTCGAGGGACTGGACGATCCGGGTGGCCACGCAAGTTTGAAGATGGAGGTGCTGCGCGCCGACCCCCACACCGAGACGCAGTTCCTCGGCAGCATCGTCTCCCTCGCTCTGAGCGGCCGCCAGCGCACTGTCCTAGGCATGTCCGCCACCGGCTTCATGCCGGGCGCGGCACGCACCCACCTGCTCGCCCGCCCCGACTGGGCAATGCCCGACACCCTCCGCGGTGGCCTGACCATCTTCAACAGCACCCCTGTCGCTGACGGAAAGCTCTT
Organism: Streptomyces sp. man185; assembly: GCA_002551355.1. Lineage (GTDB taxonomy): Bacteria > Actinomycetota > Actinomycetes > Streptomycetales > Streptomycetaceae > Streptomyces. Next base: position 8,833 of record NTHE01000099.1, read on the forward strand.
GGCCGTCGGCAGCACCCCGTACCGCGAACGCGACCAGCGGGTCACCTCACTGGCCGCCGGCTACGCACCGGGCCTGGTGCGCGACCTGGACCGGCTGGCCGCCGACGCGCGCACGCAGCATCGCGCGCGGGCGCTGATCACCGTCAACTCCTACCGGCATACACGCCTGTTCGCCCAGGCCCTGTACGACACCGCGCTCGCCCTCGGGCGGCGGCTTCGGATCTTCATTGCCGTCGCGGACACCCCAGATCTCTCTCTGCCACCGGTCTGCGACGCGATCGGCCAGCTCACCCGCGACCGTTTCGCGGAGCTGGCGGACCTCGACGGCGAGGTGCTCATCTCGCCGCTGCCGCGCACCGAGCGGGGCTTGAACGTGCTGACCGTGTTCGAGGGCGTCGCTGTCTCGGCCTTTACTCTGATCGCCATGGGTGTGCGGCCGGTCATGCCAGCCGATGACGCGGCGGTGCTGGCGGCCAGTGTCGCCGCGCGGGCGTGGCGCGACACCGTGCCCGGCGACGACCCCGCCGCTGTCCTGGCCCGGGCCCGCGCAGCAGCCGACGCGCACCTGCGCCTGAACCTCAACGCGCCCAAGCGCTTCTCCGCCCTGCCAGATGAGCTGAAGCACGAACTCGTGGCAACGCTCCTCGGACAGAGCGTCCAGTTGGCAGGCCGCGGACGCCGCGGGCAGACCCACGTCGAGCTCCACTTCATCGACGGCGCCTTCCACGACCCCACCTGGGGATCCGACCTGCCCACCCTGATCCGTGGACTGCTCGAACAATCCCCGCAGGACGACCTCACCCAGCTCGGCACTTCCTACGGCCACACCATCGAGGAAATCGCCGAGTACGCCCACGCCCAGCACCTGCTCCCCGCGCTGCGGGCGGGCTTTGACTCCTACCTGGGAGAGTACGCATGAGCCGCCCGCTCGACAGCGTTGCTCGCAAGCAGGCCCGCCTGCTGCAGTTCCGCACCGCTCCCAGCGACCTGGGCGAGGTAATCGCATACCGGCCCGACTCCCCCGCCATGGACCTGGCCGCAGAGCTCTCACGCGAGTACAAGCGCAACGTCAGCAACAGCCTGGACGTGCAGCCCCCCTACCGGGCGCTGGAATGTGTCCTGCGCGCGGCGGCCGGCACCTGGGCGCGCTGGCAGTGGAACGATGGCTGCTACGAACTCCTGAGCGGGGCACCGATCAGCGCCGAGGACCGGCACGACGTGTTCCGCTACTGGGCCGAAGCCGTGGTCCCCGGCCCCGAGGGCCAGCGCATCGGCGAACAGCTGGCCGAACTCCTCGCCCGAGCCGAGCCCCGCTCCGCCGTCCTGCCCCCGCCGCCGAGCGCCGGAAAACGCTCACGCGGCTGGTGGCCGGGCGAACTCGCACGCTGGCGCTTGGCCGAGGAACTCGCCACCCTCAAGTGGCCCCGCAACAACGGCGCTCCCGTCCGCTTCACCCTGTGCACCGATGGCCGCCTGGCCGCGATCGGCCACGAGCTGCCCGCTCAACCCGACCGCAAGGGCATCGTGCGCCACCTGCTGCCCCGTATCACCATCGGCACCGCCGCCAGCGGGCACTCCCGGCGCCACGCGCTGACCGTGAACGCCACCACCACCCTCCTCGCCACATCCTGGAAGGGCGTCGCCACCGTCCTGCTGGCCAACCCCGACCAGCCGCTCATCGTCTCCGCTGCGACCGACGGACCGCAGTGGAAGCGCCGCCTGAACGTCCCGGCGGTAGCCGCCAGCCGCCGCCTGGCCGCCCTGCCCCGCCTGAGCGCGAACGTGCCGCCCTTCCCCGAGCACCTCGCCGACGACACCCTGGCCGACACCGCCCCAGGGCCGGTGTGGGCCGTCGCCCCGGCCAGCGTCCGCACCCCCGGCCTGGGCCGCGGACACGGCATGGAGTTCTTCCGCCGCATCGAGGAGGCCATCGACACCCGGTGCGAGAAGTACAGCCACCGCAGCCCCGTGTTCATCGAAGTCCCCGGCATCAAGGTGCCTCCCACCGAGAGCGGCTCACGCGTCAGCGGACCGATCCCCCTCGAACGGATCCCCGCCGCCCTGGACGCCGCCAGCGTGGGCACCCTCCTCGTCCCCGTGCTGTGGAGCACCGACGAGGTCCGCGCCCGGGTGAAGGCCGCGATCGCCGCCCAATGGGGCCCCGACGAAGGGTGGGCGGCCGCCGACGGCGGCGCCGAGCTCGTCGCCGGCGGGCGTATCGAGGTCGTCTTCCTCGAAGACAAGGCCGGTGCCCTCGGCCACGGACCGCGCACCAGCGCCGAGCGCGAACGGGCTCTGGCGCAGATGCTCGCCCCCTACACCCGCGAGGACACGCTCGTCGCGGCGATCTGCGAGACGGACTGGGACCCCGATCGCTGGTACCCGAGCATCGAAGCCCGCAGGAACGCCGAGGACGAGGACGGCAAGTGGCCCTCCAAGCAGGCTCTCGCGCGTCTCGCAGCGACCTCCCAGTACATCAAGCAGGCCCCGCCGCCGGTCCCCACCCATACCCGGGAGGGCAAGCCCTACAACGAGAAGTACCGTGCGAAGAAAGTCGCCTCCCGCCAGAGCGGCCTCGACAGCTCGACCTCGAACGTGCTGCGCGAGATCCTCAGCGGCGTCGGCGCCACAGACCACCGGCTCGGTGCCGCGTTCGGCAAACTGCCGCTCGAGAACTGGTGGCACATCGGCATCCACGTCCGCCGCCACGCTCAGCGCCGCACGCCCGGTAAGCGCCGCACCACCGAACCGGCACCGATCACCGCAACCCTCACCGCCATGCGCCCCACCGGCGGAAAGGACTCCCCCTGGCAAGTCTGGGCCTACAGCCCCCAGGCCGGGCGGTGGCAGTCCCACAGCCCGGCCACCACCGCGCTGCACGCTGCCGACCTCGCCTGGGACGTCAGCGGATACCGCGCCGCCGCGGACGAGACACTCCACGCACGCGCCGCCGCGGACATCGTCGAACAAGCCCTCATCACGACCCGCACACAACTCCCCGCACCCGCACCCGCAGTGCTCTACGTCGACGGCGACTCAGCCGAGTACATCTGGGCGGGCCTCACCGACGAAGCCCTGGGCCAGGACCCGCCACCCGGCCTGCCACGGCCGGCGTCCTGGCTGCCCGGCCACAGCCTCCCCCGCGCCCAACGCCCCCTGGCCACCGTCCGCGTCATCAGCGACCTCGAACGCATCGGCCGCCCCACCGGAGCCCACATGCGCACCAGCGACGGCACCTGGCGCGCCACCGACACCACCAACAGCCTCTTCCAACTCGCCACCGACGACGGCGCCATCACCTACCCCGACCTCCTGCTCGTCAACGTCCCCCGCACCTGGGCCGCCGGCCCCGCCGGCCGTTTCGGCAAGGACGAGACACGCTTCGACAGCAGCAGCCAAAGCAAGAACGGCTACGCCCACACCGCCACCCGGTTCACCGTCATCGCCCAGAGCCCCGAAGCTGACTGCGACCTCATCGGAGCCGTCGCCGCCGTCCTGACCAACCAGGGCATCACCTCCGACGTCCGCCAAAACACCCCTACCCCCCTCCACCTCGCCCGCAGGATGGACTCCACCCACCCCTACTACCGCCGCACCGCGGAGAGCGTCGAGGACGCCACCGATGCCGCCGAAGACGAGGACACCGCGCAGGAGGAGACGACCAGCCTGTAGCCAAGGCGCGCTAACCCCCGACGAGGAGGCGCTGAGAAATTCCGGGCCTGTTGAACTGGGGCGGCCTGGAAAACCGGAGGGGTACCTTGACCAGAACAGTGAAGCCCAGATCAGCCTCCGGCTGACTGCGGCACTCGCGAGCCGGGTGGGCGGTCAAGGAGCGTTGCGAAGAAGTCGGCAAGCAGAGGTTGGGCGCGGTCGCGGGGTTCGTCGCGGCCGAACCGGAACACCTCGTAGCCGCGGAACTTCAGGGCGCGGTCGCCAGCCATGGTCGCGGCGTACTTCACGCTGTCAGGCTCGGTTACACCCACGCCACCCCACGGGCCTACGCATTACGGCGGTGCCCGTGATGGACCGCGACCTCGGGGGCGGCAGCCGGACCCGCTCTCAGCGCAGTCACGGACCCGGGTGTTGACGTACAGCCGCGCGAGCCGCCGACTCAACCTCCCCAGAGGCCCTGACCGTCACGGGGAGCGGGGGCGGTCTATTCAGTCTTGGTCGGCGCCGCTCACGGCGGTCGGCTCCCCCGCCCTCTTTCAGGCGCGCGAGCGCCGGGGCTAGCACGGGCCCGCCGTCGGGGCGGGTCTGTTGGCTCATCCCCATGCCCAGGTGCGGTGGCGGCGGGAGGTCGCGATCAGGGGCTTGGAGGTCTTGGGTCGTGGTTGGAGTCGGTTGCGGATGCGGGCGGGGGTGGTGTCGGTGGCGATGAGGGTGCGGATGTGGTCGGTGAAGTCGGTGTCGGTCAGGGGCAAATCGAAGTCGTCGACGTAGCCGACGGCGGCCGGGGCGTAGTCGATGACGGCTCCGACGGTGGCCGGGACGGGGGCGGGGCCGGTTCTGAGGGCGCCGAGGATGCGCAGGGCGGTGGGCAGCAGGCTCGCGTCGGTGGTGGAGACGTCGTTGAGTGCGGTGGTGACCGCGTGGGGGACGTCGTCGGTCTGGGTGTCGGGGTCGTTGCGGGTGATGGGTTGGTCGGTGGAGGGGGTGTTCTGGAGGAGTTCGGTCTGTTCGTGCCACCAGCGGGCTGGTGCGTGTTCGCCCAGGGCGCGGTGGTGGAGGTAGAGGCAGTAGGAGGCGGCGGGGTCGCCGGCTCCGGCGGCGTACTGCCACCAGAAGCGGGCGTTCTCCTCGGACTCGGCCAGCTGGAGGATGCAGCCCAGGACCCGGGCGCCGGGGGGTTCGGGAAGCTGGGGGGTGAGGAAGGTGCGCAGGGTTCGCAGGGCGGTGGTGTGGGTGACGACGGCCGCGCAGAGGTTCTTGAGGTTCTGGGCGGCCTCGATGGCGGTCGGCTCCTCCGCGGCGGTGACTGCGGCTGCCGGGGCGGGGGCCGGGTCGGGGGCGTGGAAGCGGGCGAGGACGCGGGCTTCGGCGGCGTCGATGTCGGCCTGGGTGTAAGGGGTGGAGACGAGGCGGGCGCGGGAGAGGAATTCGTCGATGTGCGGGGTCATCGCTGTCCTTCCCTGGTGCGGTCGGGTCCGAGGATCTCCCGCAGGCGGCGCAGGGAGTGACGGACCGTGGAGCGGACGGTGGCGCTGGTCATTCCGAGTACGGCTGCGGCCTCGGGGGCGTTCATGCCCTGGAGGTAGGTCATCACCATGACGTCCTGCTGGCGGTCGGTGAGCTGGCCGAGGGCGCGGAAGAGGGCGAGGGATTCGGTGATCTGGCCGATCGGGTCGACGGCGTCGCGCAGCGCGACGGTGTCGAAGGCGGCTTCGTCGATCAGCGGGGGCCGGCGGGTCCGCGCGCGGGCGTGGTCGATGACCTTGTTCCGCATGACGGTCCAGGCGTAGGCGGCGGGGTTCTCGGTGAGGAGGACCTCGTCCCAGGTGCGCAGAAGGTGCTCGAAGGTGCTGTCGATGGCCTCCTCGGCGTCCTGGCGGTGGCGCAGATAGGTNGGGGTTCTCGGTGAGGAGGACCTCGTCCCAGGTGCGCAGAAGGTGCTCGAAGGTGCTGTCGATGGCCTCCTCGGCGTCCTGGCGGTGGCGCAGATAGGTATCGGCGTAGCGGACGTAGCTGGCCCGGTTCATCTGGTGGAACGCGGTGAAGGAGAGGTCCGGGCTGTCGGCTGCGGTCACGGCAGGCGCGGTCGGGTTGTTCCGGCGTCGGTTTCGGGTCACCGGCCGTCTCCCCGCTGGTGACGGGTCATCTCGCTGACGCCGGCCCGCACACCGGCGGCGGCGAGGCGCCGGAGCAGGGCGACGGCGTCCGCGCCGAAGACGCGGGCCGCCAAGGCGAGGATCAGCAGGTCACCTACGAGTTGGGTCGTCACAGACGTTGGCCCCTCTCCTGGGAAGGTCCGGGCAGCGGCTGGGAGTGCCCGGGAGTGCGCCGGAGTGCGCTTCCACCACAACGACGACCCACAGCGCGCTGGTGTGCAGTGGCAACCCGAAGACTGTCACCCAGAGCAAAACCCCGGTGACATACAGATGTTCCCGACTGCTTATCCAGCAACGACAACCACCCCACGCCACCCGAACGCCAACCTCACCACCAGCACACCCTCCACCGAAGCGGGCCGAAGCGTGAATTCGCGTAAAGACAGCGAACACCAGAAGTGACCCACATCACCACCAGTCGATGCCTGAGCGGCACCACCACGCCCAGCCGCGCTCCCGGAGATGCTCCGAGCCCCGCACCGCCCGCCTAGCCGTCCGGCCGGCGCAAGCCGTGCCGAAAGCCGCCGCAGCGAGGACAGCCGACGCAACGAAGTGCGACTCGGGGACGCGACGGGAATCCCCTCCCGAACGAGTGACGCGGCATCAGCAGGCCTGCTGAGCTGCGACCATGAGCGCGGATCAGCCCCGACCTGCTGGAGTGTTCTCGTGTCGCTGCGCCGCCTCGGCTTCCTGTCCGCCGCCCTGCTCACCGCCACCGCCCTGACCGCCTGCTCCGCCGAACCGGTGGAGGCCGACGACCCCAAGCCCTCCGCCACCGGCTCCACCGCCCCGTCCGGCGCGCCCAGTGGAGCTCCGGACAAGGGCGCGCTGTCCCTCGCGGACGCCATCAGGAAGATCCCCGTCGCCGAGGAGAAGCGCACCGGGTACGAGCGCGACTCCTTCAAGCACTGGGTCGACGAGGACGACGACGGCTGCCCGACCCGCCAGGAAGTCCTCATCGCCGAAGCGGTCACCGCGCCGGAACAGGGTGACCGGTGCACGCTGAGCGGCGGCAGCTGGCTGTCCTACTACGACGAGGCCGAGGTCACCGACGCGAAGAAGCTCGACATCGACCACATGGTCCCCCTCGCCGAAGCCTGGGACAGCGGCGCCCACGACTGGACGCCCGAACGCCGCGAGGCCTACGCCAACGACCTCGACGCCGAACGCTCCCTGGTCGCGGTCACCGCGAAGACCAACCGGTCGAAAGCCGACAGGGATCCGGCCCGGTGGATGCCGCCCGCCCAGTCCGCCACGTGCACCTACCTGGTCGACTGGACCGCGACGAAACTCCGCTGGAACCTGAGCGCGGACGAGACCGAGCAGGCGGCCCTCCTCGAACTCGCCGAACCGTGTGCCGACTCGACCGTCGAGTACGAGCCCGCCTCCTAGCGGCTGCTGCCGCCAGGCGTAGTGGGCGCTGCCGGTGGTGATCCGCAACTCGAGCACGCTGGGGACGAGGGACTGCATCACAAGCCCGGTACGAGCCAGGCGCTGGGGCTCGCTGCTACGCCGCGAGAAGCCTGTCACCACCCGCCTCCGCGGCCCTGCGGCAGGGTGCTGCATAGATCTACGGCTCAGGCCGGCTACACCGGTCTGACGCTCTGGGCTCTCCGGCGACGTTCGGGCGCCGACCGCTGGTCAGCTGTCGGCGCCCGTATTCGCTATCCGTGGTAGGTGATGTAGCCGTTGCCGTCGCGGTCGTTGGACTTCTTGGTGTACGAGTGAACGTCCGCGCGGGCGCCGGAGGGCTTGTACAGGTAGATGGTGTCCTTGTCGTTGTTCCAGATGAAGTTGCAGTTCTGCCGGTAGACGACGTTCTTGGCGTCGGAATCGGTGCCGCGGTTGCCGCGCAGCTTGATGTAGTCGCCGGGCTGCAGCTTGTGGGTCGCCGGGAAGGTGAACTTGTTGCCGACGGCGTCCTTGACGACGTAGCCCCTGAGATTGACGGTCGCGGTGCGCGAGTAGTTCTTGATCGTCAGGTACTCGTCCTTCGTGTTTCCGCCGGAGCACTTGTTGGAGTCGCGCCCGGGGGCGTCGTACTGAACGCCCTTGATCTTCAGAGCCGAGGAGTACTCGGCTGCCTGGGCCGGAGCGGCGCCCGCAAGACCAAGCGCGAGGACCGAAGCGGCGGTGGCGGCAGCGGTCAGGGCATGACGGACATGCATGAGGAGTCCCCCCTCAATGGTGCGAATGTAGCGTCGAAGAGCCTATCGAGATCTGTGACTTCCCGGTGAAGAAATGAAAGGGAAAGCGTGTACTCGTCAGGAGGGGCTGAACGTCGCGGCGGCGGTGCTACAGGTGGGTGCTGCGGCTGCGGGGTGCGCGGTGGGCCCGCCGGTTGGGCAGCCGCCCGCTGAGCAGGATGAGCCGGGCCGCGCGGTGGCGCTGCCCGGCGTACGGCTCCAGAAGCTGAAGCATCTGTGCGTCCGTGCCGCCCCGGGCGCCGGTGAGGGCGTAGCCGATCTGGACGGGTAGGTGGAGATCGCCCAGGGGCAGGGCGTCGGGCGCTCCGAGGACGCGTTGCAGAGTCTCGGCGGCGGTCCAGGGGCCGATGCCCGGGCCATCGCCTCCGGCAGCCGCATCTTTGCGGCTTCTTCCAGACGCGGGGCGTGTGAGCAGGCGCGGAGGATGGCGGCGGCGCGGGACCGGTCGGCTCCGGCCCGGTGCCACTCCCAGCTGGGCACCATCCGCCACTTGGCCGCCGAAGGCGCGATGCGCATCCCCTCCGGTGCTGGGCCCGAGGGCTTTTCGCCGTACCGGTCAGCAGGCACCGCCAGGCGTAGCGGGCGCTGCCGGTGGTGATCCGCTGTTCCAGCACGCTGGGGACGAGAGCCTCCATCACCAGTTCGGTGCGGGCGAGCCGCAGCCCGCCGTGCTTACGGGGTGCTGCGGCCACCACCCGGTGACGGGGCCGGAACTCGGCCGGCTTGTCATCCGCGCCGAGCAGGGACGGCAGCTGCTTCAGCGCCCAGTCGGCGCCCGGTCCCCATGCCGTGCCGGTGATGCGCCGTCCGGCGGTCGTGTCCGGGCGGTCGCTGATCCGGAGGGTGACTGGGCCGCGTGCGGGAGCACCGCCACCAGGTCCCGTCGGGCTCCTGCCGGCAGGCCGGGTCCCCGCGGCCGCGCCGCAGCACCCGGAGCGGGCGGGTGAGTTCGTAGGGCGCGGGCGGCGCCCAGGTACGGCTGGGCATGGCTCCCAGCGTACGAGGGCCGTCACCGTCTCGGTCTCCCTTTGCCACAGGGCGGGGATGGGGAGTTCCGGATGGGGGGGGGTGGCTCGACGCATCATCCGAAGAGGCGTGCGCCGGTCGTTCGCGGTTCCCCACCGGCCTGGTGCACCGCGGTCCCGCTACAGGATCCGCCCGGCCGACGGCGCCGGCGAATTCTCGGTGCGGTCGAGCGCCTCCATCATTCCCGACGCGCCGACGGCGGGGACTCTGGTGGCTCCACACCGCACAGGGCGCGCTGCTCGTCATCGGCGCCGGCGCACCGCTCCTCGAAGTCCCTGGCCGGGATCTGGCGCATCGACGAGCTCATCGCCGAAGCCCCCGCCGATGCCTGGCAGCGGCTGTCCTGCGGCGATGGGGCGAAGGACCCACGCGTCTATCACTGGGCCGCGGCGAAACTGCCCGCCAACATCATCCTCGATCCGGATCCACCAACCCATCACCGCTGGGTGCTGGCCCGCCGCAGTCTCTCCGACCCCGGCGAGATCGCCTATTACCTCGCTCACGCGCCCGTCGGCATCGAGATCGACGAACTCGCCCGGATCGCCGGCAGCCGGTGGGCGATCGAGGAATGCTTCCAGGCCGAAGAACGAATGCGGCCTGGACGAGTACGAGGTCCGCCGCTACCCCGGCTGGTACCGGCACATCACCCTCGCCATGCTCGCCCACGCCGTGCTGACCGCGCT